>NZ_AP013043.1:0-723998 GCF_016592615.1 Isorropodon fossajaponicum endosymbiont JTNG4 | reverse complement strand
CTTTAGTATTGTATTGTTGGCAAGCCTTGTTTATCTTGATAATCATATCACTTGGTGATTGTCCACAGCGAACAAGGCTGTTGCCTTTTTTAAGATTTCATTGTCCCTTTGTGCGCGCCAAAGTTGTTTCTCAAGCAGTTGTATTGTTTGTTGTTCAGAAGTCAGCGCTTTGCCTGACTCTGGTGTTTGTCCACCAAGCTCTGCTAGGTATTGTTTTCTCCATCTGCTAACTGCTGAGGAGCAAGCTCCTGATATTATCATGATTTTTTTTATTGGTGTAATTCTCATGCACCATGAGTTTGGCATAATCTAGTGTTCCCCCCTCAAGGGGGTATTGAACAGAATGTTCAACGGTAAAAGTCACTCGTTGTTTTCTTGATTTATATTGTGTCATTACTGACCTCCTTATGGTTTGTATTATAAGGCTATCTTTGTGTCCAAGTAGGTTAGAGCATTGCACTGCAAGAAGGGATAAATTTCTAAACTTTTTTACTTAGACAAAAAATTCCAAACCAAAACCATCACTAACAACTTTTCACTATGAGCTAGATTTTTAAATTGTTTTAAATAAAAATGGACTAAAGTGTCTAAAAGTGGTATAAAATTTTCCTTAAAACTAAATTCAAAGGAGTGCTTGTATGAAAAAAATTAAATTGAAGTTTATGCTTAGTGTTTTCCTATCTGTATTTTCTCTGAGTGTTTTAGCCCTGATGGGCACACAACAAAGCCAAATAAACAATGCCAAACCGTTTTTAATTATCACCATTGTGGCTTTAATATTGGGTGTAATAGCCTATATGCAAAAATATCAGCAACATCGCTAATGTTTAGAGGGGTGCACAATTTAAGTGTTGATACTAAGGGAAGGGTAAAAATACCAACGCGCCACCAAGCACAAATTGATGAAATTTGTTCAGGCAAGATGGTGCTAAGCATTCATCCAGATGATGAATGCTTATTGTTATATCCCTTAAAAGATTGGCAAATATTGGAAGAAAAAATTAGTGTTTTGCCTTCATTAAATATTCACACAAAGCGATTAAAACGCAAACTCATTGGTCATGCCACTGATTGTGAATTGGACAAGGCAGCGCGTATTCTAATTCCTTCAACACTTAAACATTATGCCCATATAGATAAAAAAATTATCATGAGTGGCCAGGGGCATAATTTTGAATTATGGGATGAGGATATTTGGCATAAACAACTTGACAATCTTGACTCACTCAGCAAACAAACCCAAATCCCAATAGAAATTGCCCAATTATCGCTATGATGTCTAATCATCACCAATCTGTGATGTTTAATGAGTCAATTGAGGCGCTTAATATAAAAACTGATGGTATTTATATTGATGCGACTTTTGGTCGTGGTGGTCATGCCCAAGGCATACTGAATAAATTGGGCGAGCAAGGAAAATTGATTGCCTTTGATCAAGATATCAGTGCGATTGAATACGCCCATAAAAATTTTACTGATAATCGTTTAACCCTTATCCATAGTGCATTTTCCAATATGCTAAGTATCATAACTGAGCAAGGATTAATAGATAAGATTGATGGTATTTTGATGGATCTCGGCGTCTCATCACCTCAACTGGACAATGCACAACGTGGTTTTAGTTTTAAAGCTAATGGCCCACTAGATATGCGCATGAACCAAACCACAGGCATGAGTGCCACGCAATGGCTAAACTCAGCCAATGAGAAAGAAATTGCCAATGTTATTTATCGATTTAGTGATGAAAAAAAATCACGACATATTGCTACTAGAATCAAAAAATACCAACAAAACCACACATTAGAAACCACTCTAGCACTTGCCAATATTGTTAGTGAAGTGGTAAAGGGGCAAAAAAATAAACACCCTGCCACACGAACTTTTCAAGCCATACGCATCTTTATCAATCAAGAACTTAAACAGCTTGAAGATGCACTGGAACAATCCAAAGATATTTTAAGCAAGGATGGCAGGCTGTCCATTATTAGTTTTCATTCGATTGAAGATCGTATTGTTAAACGTTTTATTCAAAAAAATTCACGACAAAAACCCCTGCCAAAAGGCTTGCCTATTATTGACTATAAAATTGAAAAAACTTGCCTGAAAGATTTAGGCAAGCACTTTGCTAATAAGGCAGAAATTAGTAGCAACAAACGTGCTCGTAGTGCAATTTTACGAGTGGCAAGCAAAAATTAAAATGCGTTTAAATATCAACAAAACCAAGCTTAATATTGCGCTAATACTGGGTGTGGTTGTGTTGAGTATTCTAACCATCTCTTGGCATCATCAAATGTATCTCTTGTATACTCAGTCAAAACGTATAGAAACGCAAAATCACCAATTAGTCGCTCTACACAAGCAATTATTAATCAAACAATCACAGGCAATCAGTGGTAGTGAAATTAAAGCCAAAGCTCTAAAAATATTAAAAATGCAAGCACCTAAAAGACAAAGAGAATTGTTATTATGAATGGAAAAATATCAACCATCTCAAAAGTATTGATACCCGGACGGGTGCAAAATTATTGGCGCAGACAAGGTGCGGTTAAGTATTTTTTTGTATTTCTTTTTGGTATTTTTTCTTATCAAACCACTTCCATATCACAATCTAATGTCATAGGTTTATCAATACAAGACAGGGCTTATCATCAAGCCACTAGTTTAGAGACAAAAATCGCCCAACGAGGCGATATCCTAGATAGGAATGGACATATTCTTGCCAGCAATTTGCTGTTAAAACGCCTTAATTTAGACCCAACACTGATTCAGGTTGAATTTATTCCCAAATTGGCACGTGTGCTAGATATGAAAGTCCAAACGCTTAGTAAGTTGCTCGCATCAAAACGAAAAATTGGCTCAAGATATTTAATTATTAAAAAAAATATCACACTCACTGACCCTATTATTAACAAATTAAAGCAATTAAAATTAATGAGAATTTCAGTCTGTACACGCAAAAAGATGGCTAATAAATTAAGCTTCATTGAGCGCACCTTAAACACCTTAAACCTACAGAAGACAAAAACAACCTACGCCCTTATTAAGCAATGCAAAAAAGCAAGAATTGCTGGTGTGGCATTACAACAAGATACAAAAAGATACTATCCAAAATCTGCCTCGCTAGCACCACTACTAGGTCGAGTTAATGCCAATAAAAAAGGCACTTCTGGCATTGAAGGAGAATTTGAAAACAGTCTTGCTGGGCATGATGGTCAATCACTAACTAATTTTAAAGTCAATATTAATGAGGCATATTTCAATTCCAAAACAATCACCCAACGACAACAAGGGCAGAATATAGTACTAACCATTGATGCCGATATTCAGTATCATGCTTACGAAACCATTAAAAAATCAGTTCGAAAGCATGAAGCAGATTCAGGCTCAGCTATTATTCTTGCACCAAATGGCGAAGTACTGGCCATGGTGAACTACCCTGCTGACAATCCAAATGATAATAGCACTTACAATGCTGAACATTATCGCAATAGAGTACTGTCTGATAAAGTAGAACCAGGCTCAACCATGAAACCATTCACCATGCTTTTGGCATTAGATAAAAACCAAATAACAGCCACTGAAGATGAACTAATTGATGTTTCAAAACGCATTGGGCATATCAAACCAGATGGCAAATATAAGCAAATGACGATTAAAAAAATATTGCAAAAATCTCATAATCTTGGCACTGTTAATGTCTCCGAAAGGCTTAAGCCAGAAGCCATGTACAACACTTGGAACAAGCTAGGATTTGGCCATCAACTAGGCCTTATACCAAGCATTGAAAATTCTGGCTCATTGAGACACTTTAGCTCATGGGCATTAAGTGATAAGCGCACCTTATCATTTGGTCATGGCCCAATGGAGACTAATCTGGCACAATTAGCCAGGGCTTATTTGGTATTTGCCAATGAAGGGGCAATACCGCCATTAAAACTGGTTAAAAACACCAGTACTTATGAGGACACAATCCAAGTATTTAACAAGCAATCTATTATAAAAATTGCCCGGTTATTAAGCGCAGTCACCTCAAATCAAGGATCGGGATATCGAGCGCAAATCAAGGGCTACAATGTGGCTGGCAAAACAGGAACAGCGGAGATGGTGGTTAATGGCTCGTATAATAAAAAAGGCGCTAAGCGTACTTTCTTTACCGGCTTTGTACCTGTTAAAAAACCTAAATATATTATGGCAGTGAGGCTTGATTATCCTAAAAAATGTTACACCTCTTGGAATCCTAATCTTCGCAGCAAATGTGAAGGGTCGAACTCGGCAGCAATGGTATTTAAAGAGGCAATGGGACATATTTTAAGCAATGACGCCTCAATCAAATTAAGCATGGAAAACTAACTTTTAAGTTGACCTTTTCTTGCCTGTAAGCTTTTTGTATATTCTGCTTCATTTGTGATTAATAAAGCATTTTTCTCTTTTTGTTTTTCTTCAATTTTTAACAAAGCATCCAAAAACTCACCTTTATAGTCGTAATTTTTTAATACTTTTTTCTTATTGTATAAATCAAGCAATTGTTGTTTTTTCTGAGGGAATGGTTTTATCATATATTCCAAAGTAATATCTTCTTGCAATAAGGCCGAATTAGTCAACTCTTGCAACACATCTGCATCATTAATTTTTCTTACCCTGAGTTCTACTGTTTCATCAACCATAGAAGGATGATTCAGCAACAAGCCAATCATTTGATCAATTAATGAATTACTACTTTTAGTAGGTGCTGGTATTAATGCTTGATAATTATCATCACCATCATAGAAATCAGGCATAGGCGGCTCTTCATAATTTTGCGGTATATCAAATGTATTGGTTTGAGCGAGTGTATCTTGTCGCTCTAATATAGATTTAACCTGTTCAACACTTTGATTAACCTCATTTGCCAGCCCTTCTAACAACTGCTGTTGGTAAGTTTCATAGTTTATTTTTCCTAGTAATGTTGATACTTTTTCTAAAAATAAGGTTTTGCCTTCAATTGTACAAAAATCTACCTCTGCCTTAATATGGTTAAATAAAAATTGACTCAGGGACTGTGCATTTTCAATACGCTTTACAAACACTTTGCTTGATTCTTTTTTAACCAAAGTGTCTGGGTCTTCACCATCTGGCAAAAATAAAAATTTAACAATCATGCCAGCCTTAATCACTGACAAAGTGATATTTAACGCCCGCCAAGCGGCTTTTTTTCCTGCCTTATCACCATCAAAACAAAAAATAATGGTGCTTGTTGTGCGCGATAAAATATTTAAATGTTCTATCGTAGTTGCTGTACCCAAAGCAGCAACCACCTGTGATATGCCTGCCTGATGAAGGGCAACCACATCCATATAGCCTTCTACCACCAGTATATAATCAATCGAGCGTGAATATTTACGCGCATGATACAAGCCATAAAGCTCTTTTGATTTTGAAAAAATAGGCGTTTCAGGTGAATTTAAATATTTTGCCTTGGCATTGTTATCAAACGCCCGACCACCAAAAGCAATAATATTACCTTTAGCATTATGAATGGGGAACATAAGACGATCTTTAAAAAAATCGTAATATTGTCCTGAGCGGTATTGATCATCACCTAGCAACCCCATTGCTTTTAAATCAGCAATATTTTGCTCACTTTGTTCAAATTCAGATAGCAAATTACTACTAGGTGGTGCAAAACCCAGCTCAAAACGCTTGGCAATTTCGCCACTAATGCCTCTGTTTTTAGCATAATTAACCGCTTTGTCTTTCGCAGGAGATTGTTTTAATTGCTGAATATAGAACTGTCCCACTCGCTGCATTAAGTCTCGATAGCGAGCTAATCTTAAATCTACAGGTTTGGCATTTTCATCATATACCACGCTGATGCCTGATTCACCAGCAATGGTCTCTATCGCCTCAACCAAGCCTAGGTTATCAAACTTCATAACAAAGTTAATCACACCGCCACCCTCGTCACAACCAAAGCATTTATACATTTGCTTTTCAGCTGAAACGCTAAACGATGGGGTTTTTTCATGATGAAATGGACAACATGCTTTGTAATCTTTGCCTGCCTTTTTAAGTGGCACGCGCCGATTAATTATGTCAACAATATCTACACGATTAGGCAAATCATCTTTAAAATCTGTATTAACGAACGGCATTTTCTGTAATCAATATTTAAGATATTTAAAATTATATTTTAATGACAAAAACAAAGTTCTATCATCCTAAATTTATACCCACTTGGGCTTTAATGGGCTTGATGAAACTAGGCTCTAAATTACCGCTTAAAACCCAGTTAATGACGGGTAAAACAATCGGCAATATACTATATCCACTATTAAGTGGATTTAGAAAAATTGCTTTTGTGAATATCTCTAAATGCTTTCCTAATAAAAATAAAGTCCAAGTAACTCGTTTAGTTAAACAACATTTTGAAGCGCTAGGCATTGGGCTGTTTGAAATAGCAAATTGCTTTTATTTAAGCGACAAAAAACTCAAGCAACACTACCATATTGAAGGTGCTGAGATTTTACAAAGTGCCTTAGACAAGCAACAAAACATCATTTTACTTGTTGGGCATTTTACAACCATGATGCTTGCTGGTAGAATGCTACTACAAAACTTTGATTTTGCTGATGTTTATCGCCCACAAAATAACGCCTTATTTGATAATCAAATGCAAAAAATATTCACCCAATATGGCAGTTTTATGATTAAAGCGAAAGACACCAGAACCTTAATCCGAACCCTAAAATCAGGCCTACCTATTTGGTACACACACGACCAAGATTTAGGTGCAAAAATCAGCACGTTTTCACCTTTTTTTAACATACAAACTGCCACCATAAAAGCCACAGAAAAACTAGCTCGCATTGATAATACGGTCGTTATCCCCTTGTCCTTTACCCGTCAACACACAACTTACACACTAGAATTTTCTCCTGCTTTGGTAGATTATCCTAATGACAAGTCCCAACAAAATACACGACTAACCAACCAAATATTACAACAGCAAATTTTAAAAGCACCAGAACAATATTTATGGATTCACAGACGCTTTAAAACTAGACCAAATAATGAGCCATCTTTTTATTAACTTTTTTAAGAACAATAAAGCAATTAGCGTATAATTCATCCTTTTTATTATTTTTGATTATAGATTTATTATGTCGATTGATACCCAAGCAATTATTAAAGAATATCAGAGCAAAACTGGTGATACTGGTTCAACCAATGTACAAGTTGCCTTATTAACAGCTCGCATCAAACACCTAACTGAGCATTTTAAAACTCATAAAAAAGACCACCACTCAAGAAGAGGTCTTCTACATTTAGTCTCTCAGCGCAAAAAATTACTAACCTATCTTAAAGGCACTAATACAACCGCCTATTCAGACTTGATTACTCGTCTAGGGCTTAGAAAATAAGTTAAATCATTTTTATAAAAGCCCCATTTTGGGCTTTTTTTTTACCTAAAATAACGCTATGGAACTCTCGCCAACTTATCAAAAAATCCAAGATTTAAAGCAACGCACAATTGCTCTATCAACACACATTAGTTTAGAAGAAAAACAAGCTCGCCTAGAAGAGGTTTTATTGGAAATGGAGAACCCAAACATCTGGGCAAACCCTGACCAAGCACAAGCCTTGGGACAAGAAAAATCAAAACTAACATCAATTTGCCAAACCTTTGAGCAAGTGAATGCTGTTTTAGAAGATGCACAAGAGTTGTTAAACATGGCTCAAACAGAAAATGATGAAGATACAGCAAGTGGTGTCATTGATGATTTAAACACCACCCAATCTGCTATTGAAAAACTTGAATTTGAGCGTATGTTTAGTGGTGATTTAGATGCCAACTCTGCTTATTTAGACATCCAATCTGGCTCAGGTGGCACAGAAGCCCAAGATTGGGCAGAAATGGTGCTACGTATGTACTTACGCTGGGGTGAAAAACACAATTTTAAAGTTAAACTTATGGAAGCTTCAGCAGGAGAAGTGGCTGGCATTAAATCTGCAACTATTCACTTTGATGGTGAATACGCATTTGGCTGGTTACGCACAGAAATTGGCATCCATCGCTTGGTTAGAAAATCCCCTTTTAATGCCAATGGCAAACGCCATACTTCATTTTGCTCTGTGTTTATCTCCCCCGAAGTGGATGATGATATTGACATTGACATCAACCCATCAGACTTACGTATTGACACTTATCGCGCCAGTGGTGCCGGTGGCCAGCACGTCAATAAAACCGAATCAGCCGTACGCATCACCCACCTACCCACCAATACCGTTGTGCAATGCCAAAATGGTCGCTCACAACATGCCAACAAAGACCAGGCCATGAAACAATTAAAATCCAGGCTTTATGAGTTAGAAATGCAAAAACGTAATGCTGAAAAACAAAGCCTAGAAGACACCAAATCTGACATCGGCTGGGGACACCAAATTCGATCCTATGTGCTTGACCAATCAAGGATTAAAGATTTACGCACCGGTGTTGAAGCACCAATACGGGCGATGTTTTAGATGGTAATTTAGATCAATTTATTGAAGCGAGTTTAAAAGCTGGGTTATAGCTTTTTTTGTTTTTGGTAATTCTTACCCCATTTTTCTAACGAAAAAATAGCGTCCTTAAGTGATTCACCCTGTTCCGGTAAGACTATACTCGACTTTAGGTGATACCACTTTGTATACTTTTCGATGAATTAAGCCATCACTTTCAAGTTCTCTTAATTGCTTGGTAAGTATTCTTTGTGTAATATTTGGCTTAATCTCCTTTAGTATATTAAATGATACTATATACCAATTATGTGCCTATTTGGCAATAATATACTTTAATTCTAACATGGTTTTATTATTAGAAATAGAGAGCAAAAAATGAATATAAGGTTTAACCACATCGCTCTAAAATGTGAAAATATTAATACTATTGCTGTTTTTTACAGAAGTTATTGGTCTTAAAAAGGCTTTAAACCTCCCTTTGCCTTTCCAGGTTATTGGCTATATTCACCAAAGAACAAGCAAGAGGCTAAGTTTAACGAGTTCTCACTAAAAACTAATAATAGTAATGACTTACTTCTTGAATTCAACTTGCAAATGCAACACTAGTTAGTATTTTTCAGTTAAAACTCTATGCATCATATCCTGTGGTGTTTTAAAGTCAAATCTTTTTCTAGGTCTAGTGTTGAGCAACCAAGCAATTTCATCCAAATCTTTCTGGCTACAAGGAGATAAATCTACTCCCTTTGGCAAGTATTGACGGATTAAACCGTTAGTATTCTCATTAGACCCCCTTTTTGCCATGGTGCATGTGGATCAGCAAAGTAAACATCAATCTTTAAATTATCAGATAAGATAGAGTGTTGTGCCATTTCAGAGCCTCTGTCATAGGTCATAGACAGGCGTAAGAATTCAGGTATCGCTTTCATTTTTTGTTCAAACCCTTGACGTACATCAAAAGCTGACTTACTTTTCATTTTATTCAGTATTAAATAACCAGTTTTTCTTTCAACCAAGGTGCCGACACAAGGTTTGTTTTGAGAGCCTGTAATTAAATCACCTTCCCAATGTCCTGCAATCATTCTTTCATTAATGTCTTTGGGTCGGTGGCAAATAAGTTGATCCTCTTTTGGCTTTATAGTACTGTAGCTGCCACTCTTTGAACCTCGTACGCCTCGTTTAGATTTACTTCGTCGTAATGAATGAATCATGAGTTTTTTTAAGCTCACCTTTGGGGAGAGTGTAAATGTATCCGTAAATTGTTTCATGACTAATTTGCATATCTTTTTGACTTGGATAGTAGTGCTTTAATGCACCAGATATTTGTTCAGGTGACCATTGTTTGTGAACCAGCCACTCTTTGATTTGATTATACAATTAAAGTGTCTGGTGTTAGTTTTTGTGGCTTTATACAGAGTTGACGCTTGTCTTGATAACGTTTGGCTGCAGTGGTGGCACAATAATTGTTTATTGTATTAGATAGATTACGTTTTATCTCTCTAGATATGGTTGAGGGTGAACGATTGAGTAAATAGCTGATATAACGGATAGACCTTCCTTGGTTGTACTCAATCATAATGAATGCCCGTTCTTCAGGGCTTAGGTGTTGGTAGTTGTTCATAGCCACATTCCCCATGGAATGTG
Organism: Isorropodon fossajaponicum endosymbiont JTNG4; assembly: GCF_016592615.1. Lineage (NCBI taxonomy): Bacteria > Pseudomonadati > Pseudomonadota > Gammaproteobacteria > Isorropodon fossajaponicum symbiont. The sequence continues at coordinate 713,879 of NZ_AP013043.1, read as the reverse complement.
TTGCATTTGCAAGTTGAATTCAAGTGGTGCCTATATTGAAGCAGGAGAAAATGACAATCTTATTGTTGCAAAATTGGTTGCCAATCCTAAAGCATTGGGCATATTCAGCTTTAGTTTTTTAGATCAAGACGCTATTATTGACGGTGTTAAGGTTAATTTTCATCAAACATATCAACAAACTAAAAATTGACTTTAATGAAAATTTAATACCTGCTTCAAATACCAAACAAGTATTTTTAAAAGATCCAAAAAATATAACGGTTGAAATTGATTTTATTATCTAATTTATAGGAGAGAAAATGAAAATATTACTAGTAACAGCAGGCTATTCAATTTTTGATGCCAAAAGGCAACTAAATGGTTTTTTAAGTTATTTAACTGATAACCATCTTAGCAAAAAAGGCCATAAAGTTAAAGTTTCAGATGTAACTAAAGACACTTGAAATGTAGATAGAGAAGTTGATAAGCTTTTGTGGGCAGATTGGATTATTTATATTACGCCAATTATGTGGTTTAATATGCCAACACCTATGATCAAATGGCTGAGTGAAGTTCTTTTATATTAAAAAACATTTATTATCACAGATGAATATGGCGAAGGCGGTCAAGTTCCAGCTGATAAATTTATGATTGTAACTACTTCTAGTATGAAAAGTAGTGATTTGGGTAAAGGCTTTGTACTAAAAAATGCTCCGCATATTGATGACTTATTACAACCACTAATAATGACTAACCATTATTTAAGCATTCGCAACCAAGTCCCGACTTTTCATGCAGATAATATGATTGCAGGTGATACCAATTGGATTGAAAAAGACTACATTAAACATCTTGATAAATATCTTTAGAATTTGATTGTAAAAATAAACTTAATGCTAAAATATTTTCTTGATTTGGGTTGTTTTTACGATAAATAATACCTATATGACGAGATAATTTTTTTTGTTTTTTATCAACAACCAGTGCTGGATATTTATCTAAAATACCACTATCTATGGCAATTTTTGGTAAAAAACTCACGCCAATTTCCATATTGACCATGGTTACTAAAGTTTCTAAACTGGCACAAGCATATTGTGATACTTTGGTTTTATCAATATTACTATTATCTAAAATATGGCTTCTTAAACAGTGCCTCTGCTCCAATAACAATAAATCATTATTTTGAGTGTTTTTGTGTTTAACCAAAACCAAATCATCTTTAAAAATAGTGACTTGGATAATATTTGTTTTTTCTTCAAAAGGAAAGGCAAAGATTGCAAAATCTAATTTTAATTGTTCAACTTTTAACAAAAGATTTTGACTGGCATCTTCAATAACTACAATCTTAAGTTTGGGATATTTTTCTTTGATTTTAGAGACAAATTTTGGCAATAAATAAGCTGAAATAGTTGGAATTACACCAATCGTAATGGTTGATTCAAAAAAATTTAAATTAGCAACAGCAACCAAATCTTGCATTGAAAATATAACTTTTTCACTGTATTTCACAACTTTTTTCCCCAATGGGGTAAATAAAACAGACTTGCTATCCCTCTCAACCAACTTAATATTTAAATCCTGTTCTAGTTTATTAATGCCTGCACTTAAAGTGGATTGGCTAACAAAGCACGCCTTTGCTGCTTTTGAAAAATGCAAATATTGTTTAAGTGCTAATAAATAGTTTAAGTTCTTAATAGAAGGCGTCATTATATTAATAATCGTTTTTATCGATTATTATAATCAATATTATTCGTTTTACTTAATGATTAATGTTACGTAAGATGGTAACTTTTTAATCAAAGAACAGCCTATGTTGGTAAATAGAACTGGGAAAAATATCCCGTCAATGACTTTTAAAATCCAAAACAATCATCAGTGGCAAGATGTCAATACGCACAATATTTTTAACAATAAAATCGTGATTGTTTTTGCATTGCCAGGCGCTTACATACCCACTTGTTCATCTTCTCACTTACCACGGTTTAATGAATTAGCCCCTGTTTTTAAAGATAATGGTGTTGATGAAATTATTTGTATTTCAGTCAATGACACCTTTGTAATGAACGAATGGAAAAAAGACCAAGAAGCCGAAAATATCACCATAATGCCTGATGGCAATGGTGAATTTACAAATATGATGGGCATGCTGGTCAGTAAAACCACCTTGGGATTTGGTGATAGGTCGTGGCGCTACGTCATGTTAGTTAAAAATGGTGTGATTGAAAAAATGTTTATTGAGCCAGATAGTGGATGGTGACAACAGTATCACTGTAGGTGAGAGAGGTGCTTTGACTTTTGATAATCATTATGTTTTTGAAAAGTTAGCACATTTTAATCGTGAGCGCATTCCAGAGCGGGTGGTGCATGCTAGAGGTACAGGTGCTTATGACACATTTACGGTTACAAAATCTTTAAAAGATAAAACCATTGCCAATTTTTTACAAAAAATTGGACAAAAAACAGAAGTATTTGCACACTTTTCCACCGTGGGTGGTGGACAAGACTCCAGTGATTATGCTAGAGACCCTAGAGGGTTTGCTTTAAAATTTTATACAAACGAAGGCATCTACGATATGGTGGGCAACAATACGCCTGTTTTCTTTTTAAGAGATGGTATTAACTTCCCTGACTTTATCCATTCACAAAAGAAAAACCCACGCACCAACATGCCAGACCCAGTAGCAATGTATGAATTTTGGGCAAACCACCCTCAATCATTACACCAAATAACCATTTTAATGTCAGATAGGGGTATTCCTGCTAGTTATCAAAATATACATGGCTTTAGTTCTCATACCTTTAGTTTTTGGAACGATAAAGGCGAGCGAGTTTGGTTTAAATGGCATTTCAAAACCAATCAAGGTATTAAAAATCTAACCAATGCTGAAGCAGCAAAAGCATGTCCATTCGGTGCGCAAGAAGATTTAATCAATGCGATTGATAAAGGCAATTACCCTAGTTGGACAGCTAAAGTGCAAATAATGAGCGAGAATGAAGTGAAAAATTATCATATCAATCCATTTGATTTAACCAAAGCTTGGCCACATGCTGATTTTCCATTGATAGAAGTAGGGTAACTAGAATTAAATCGTAATGTTGAAAATTATTTTGCCGAAACTGAGCAAGCTTGCTTTTTCCCTGGCAACTTAATACCAGGAATTGGCGCATCACCTGATAAAATGTTACAAGCAAGATTATTGACCTATCCAGATACACATCGTTACCGTGTGGGTGTCAATGCCAACCAAATTCCTGTCAATGCAGCGAAATACCCTGTTAATCATTATCAGCGGGATGGAAAAATGGCAGGAATTTGTCCAGCAGGTGGTGCTCAAATTCAAACCAATAAAGTTAGCTTTTATCCCAATAGTCAAATTAACGATGGCGCACCAGTGCCAAAATCAACACTTGCAGAACCACCAATTCCTGTTGAAGAAAATGCTTGGATAAATCGCTTTGATACTGTAGAAACGCAGGATTATTACCAGCAAGCAGGTGATTTATTTAGATTGATGAATGAGTCACAAAAAAGTCAACTCGCTACTACAATTGCTGAAGGTCTATCGTAAGCAATAACAGGAGTGCAACAAAAAATGCTTGAACAATTTAATAAGGCAGATAGTGATTATGCACATAGAATTAAAATTATAATGAAGAATTTATAAGAAAAAATCATGGCAAATAAAGGCTACCACGAAGCAGAAGAAAATTTAACACAAGAAACCAAGGACATGCACAAGGCGATTGTGTCTTTGATGGAGGAATTAGAGGCAATTGATTGGTATCATCAGCGCATTGATGCGTGTCAAGACAGCGAATTATCAGCGATTTTGGCACATAATCGTGATGAAGAAAAAGAACACGCGGCAATGGTGTTAGAGTGGATTAGACGCAAGGATAAGGTTTTTGACAAAGAGCTCAAAGACTATCTTTTTACTGACAAACCGTTTACACACTAAACCCAACAAGTTAGAGGTTAAGGGGCGTGAGCCCCTTTTTATTTATTGGAGAAAAAAATGATAAAACATTATGATATGATTGCAATTGGTGCAGGCTCTGGTGGACTTTCAGCCGTTGAACGCGCCAGTGAATACGGCAAAAAATGCTTAGTCATTGAGGTAAAAACCATTGGTGGCACTTGTGTGAATGTGGGTTGCGTACCTAAAAAAGTGATGTGGTTTGCCGCCAATACTGCCACACAGATTAACAATGCACAAGGCTTTGGTTTTGATATTGAGGTTAAAAACTTCTCATGGAAAAAACTCAAACAAGGTCGCGATAACTATATCAAAGGTATTACCAACTGGTATGACGGCTATTTAGAGAAATTAGGTATTGATTATATTCATGGCTTTGGCAAATTAGTCGATAAAAATATGGTATCTGTGAATGGTAAAACTTACACAGCAAACCATATTGTATTATCACCCGGTGGCGAGCCATCTATTCCGAATATTGAAGGTGCACAGTATGGTATCACCTCAGATGGTTTTTTTAAATTAGAAACATTACCCAAAAAAGTAGCGGTTATTGGCGGCGGTTATATTGGCGTGGAACTTGCAGGTGTTTTGAATGCACTGGGCAGTAAAGTTGAGATTTTCGGCAGAGCTGATACCTTATTGCGTGGTTTTGATACCATGATTCAAGAAGCCTTGGATAAAGACTATACCGCTCACGGTATTACCCTTCATCATGGCACTGCGATTGATAAAGTTTCAGCCGATAAAACGATATTTACTAATCATGGTGAGTTTAGTGGTTTTGACCAAATCATTTGGGCGGTTGGTAGGGACCCAATGACGCAACATCTTGGTTTGGAAAATGCAGGTGTTGAATGCGACCAACGCGGATTTATTCCAACAGATAAGTTTCAAGTGACCAATGTAGATAATATTTTTGCACTCGGCGATGCCACAGGCAGAACACCGCTCACACCTGTAGCGATTGCAGCGGGTAGAAGATTATCTGATAGGCTATATAACAATATGACCGATAGGCATTTAGATTACAGTAATATTTCCACTGTGGTTTTCTCACACCCACCGATTGGCACTATTGGACTCACGGAGATTGAGGCCAATAAAAAATTTGATAAAGTCAAAATTTACACTTCAAGTTTTACCCCAATGGCAGATGCTTTACTTAACCACAAAACCACCACAGCACTTAAATTAGTATGTGCAGGTGATGATGAAAAAGTCGTCGGCTGTCATATCATGGGACACGGTGCTGATGAAATATTGCAAGGATTTGCAGTAGCCATCAAAATGGGGGCGACTAAGAAGCAGTTTGACGACACAATCGCTATACACCCCAGTAGTGCTGAGGAGCTAGTAACTCTACGCTAAATTTCATTTTTAAGTCTTATGCCACTTTTTTTGTCTTATATCAAATTTATTATTTATCGAATTTTTACATAAACACATACCATATCTAAATAAAGGTTACATTCCCATCTGCTTCAAACAGCATAGCCGGCTTCTTATCCAAGCCTTGGAAAGCTGTTTCAACCGCTTCTGTTAGGTCTGAGAAACCATGACACCAGAGCACTGGGTCCTGTTCTGCAACTACTGCAATTGCAAATCCAGCAGCACAACCTGCTACTGCAGAAACAATGTCTCCAGCTAACCAACCTGCAAAGTCTGCCTTATCCTTAGTTGCAATCTCAACCAGATAACTTCCTTCTGCAGGTGTTGATTTCAGGGATAATTCAGGTTTATGCACTGAAGAAGGTTTGACACCTTTGATAACATGACCCATTTTTCAGAAATCAAGCTTCGTCTCTAAACTAACAGTGAATTTTTTATAGTAAATATTGTTTTCAATATAATATTGCCAATGCGTACTGTTTACTGAACTCAACTGGAATGGAAGCTTTCCACCATGTTTACGCACCAAACATGGTGAAAAATCAGCACCTGAATTAGCAAATGCACTATTTTTAACCTGAGAAACTTTGGCAAAGGATAATTTAATTGCATCACGGAAAGAAACGGTTACCTACATGGTTGGCATATTACAGACCGTCTGTACATCATCTTTACACACGCATTCATTAACACTATTGCCAGTAACGCAAGTCTTAACCTTTGACCATGGGTCGCCTTTTTTAGCCAACTGAGGTGCGGGGGGGTAATCGACAACATTAAAAGTTCTAATGTGCCTGCCATCAGTGAGTGAGTCTGACATAAAATCCATTGACCAAGTTTGGTTAATAGTTGTTGGCACACTCAGTGCTTCGGGTTTATCTCTTTTGATTCTTCTTCTTGGCTTGATTCTTAGATTGAGCTCCAGTTCTTGGTAAATGCGATACACTCGTTTATGGTTAAATTTGTAGTCTTTAACATTACGTAGATATAAATAGCACAGTTTAAAACCCCAACGCTTGTGCGTTGCGGTTAAGCGCAGTAGACAATCGGCAATTAAAGCATTGTCATCACTGAGTTTTGGTTGATAATAATAAGTGCTTTTACTAATGCTACAAACTTCGTAAATAAGTTTGATACTTGTGTTCTTATTTTGTTCATTGATGTTTAAAGCCATCCTCACGCCACTGGGATGGCTTTAGAACTTTTTTGCTAAGGCATCCTTTGTAATTTGCAGTTTCAACTCACTCTCAGCATACATACGCTTGAATTGAGCATTTTCTGATTCTAGCTCTTTTAAGCGTTTAACCATAGAGACAAAATCTGTATCACCGTATTTAGATCTCCATTTGTAAAATGTGGCTTGAGACATTGCGTATTCACGGCATAGATCAGCCACAGATATGCCTGATTGGTTTTGTTTGAGTATGTTGCCACCTCATCTCTTGAGGAGAGGGTAATTCTTGGGGTAGTGGCAACATGTGAGTATTATATCATTAAATAATAATATTGCAAACTTATTATATAATAAAACTATAATATTTATTAGCAAGTATACTAAACATCATTGCCTGCTACTTTTTAAGCTTGTGTCTTGCGCATAACGACCAATGCCTTTAAGTTGCATAAACAATAAAATAATGGCTACTGACTTTAACAAAAAACGCACCTAAGTGCGCTTAATTAAATATGGTGGCCACACCTAGAATTGAACTAGGGACACAGGGATTTTCAGTCCCTTGCTCTACCAACTGAGCTATGTGGCCTTTATGCCCTTTTTATTGGACAAAAAATGAGAATTATACCTTTAAAAAAAGTTTATTCGCCTAAAAATCGCTCAGCATCTAGTGCTGACATACAACCCGACCCAGCTGAGGTAATCGCCTGACGATAAATATGGTCTGACACATCACCTGCTGCAAATACACCCTCTACACTGGTTTGCGTTGCATTGCCTTGTGTGCCACTTTGTACTTTAATATAACCATGAGACATTTCTAAATGCCCTTCAAAAATAGCTGTATTAGGCGTATGACCAATGGCAATAAACACGCCATGCACATCAATGTCTTTTATCTTGCCATCATTATCTTTTAAACGAAGCCCTGTTACACCCATGGCATCACCCAACACCTCGTCAAGATTGTGATTATATTCAATGGTAATATTGCCTGTTTTTGCCTTTTCAATTAACTGGTCAGATAAAATCTTTTCAGAAGAAAATTTATCCTTGCGATGAATAATGGTAACGTGATCGGCAATATTTGACAAAAACAATGCCTCTTCAACTGCTGTATTACCACCGCCAATCACTGCTACCTTTTGCCCGCGGTAGAAAAATCCATCGCATGTTGCACAAGCAGAGACGCCCTTACCTTTAAATTTCTCTTCTGACTCTAAACCTAAATAACGCGCACTTGCGCCCGTTGCAATAATCACTGCATCTGCTATGTAAGTGGTTGCCTCACCTTTTAAAACAAAAGGACGTTTGGCAAAATCAACTGATGTAATGGTATCGTTAAGGACTTGCGTATCAAAACGTTCGGCATGTTTTCTCATGCGCGCCATTAAATCTGGACCCTGAACACCGGTATCATCTCCAGGCCAATTGTCCACATCTGTGGTACTCATCAACTGACCACCTTGCTCCATGCCACTGACAATAACGGGGCTAAGATTGGCTCTAGCCGCATAGACCGCAGCAGAATAGCCTGCAGGACCTGAACCAACAATCAATACTTTACAATGTTTATTTTCGCTCATATGAATACTTTATACTTTGTGGATACATTCGAAACATTATAAACCACCTTGAAAAAGAATAACAAAATAAGCACAAAAAGATACCCACAAAAACCTCGTACCAAAATAACCAGTGAAATACTGTTTATTTTTCTGAGTACCGTGGGTTTTATTTTTTTATCCGCCTTATTAACCCACTCTACTAACGAAAATCCTTGGTCGGGTGATGTTGCTCTGATTGCACCAGTTGCTAATCTTGCAGGTGTGTTTGGTGCTTATTTAAGTGATATTTCTTTATCTATTTTAGGTTATAGCGCCTATTTAATACCGATTTCATTAATGTGGCTAGGCTGGAATATCCACAAACATGTTAATCAAGAAAGGCCAAAATACTCAGTAGCTACCCTTCGTTTTATTGCACTTATCGCATTGATTGCTTTTAGTGCAGCATTTTTAACTCAAAATTTCGCAGATACAGGCGTTTCTGGTGGCTATATTGGTATTACCATGCATCGTTATTTTGGTGTTTTATTTGGCTCTGCAGCACTCATTATTTATCTCGGCATTATGATGATTAGTCTTAGCATTGCCAGTAGTACTTCATGGATTAATATTCTCTCTTCTACTGGCGGCATGCTGAATCGTCTTTTTACAAAAATGCGTGACATGAGAACGCGGTCCAAAACCAAAAGGGCTATAAAGATTTCTACCACCTCCAAACAATCAAATGCCAAACCCAGCGTGCTTACTAAAATAAAAAAAGGCAAGGAAGGGTCAAATAAGAACATTAAAAAAGCCGCCTCTTCTAATCTATTCAACACAACAACTATTACTGGCTTGCCAAGCCTAGATTTGCTTGATGAGCCAACTGAACATACCACAGGTTATTCTAAACAAGCGTTGGAAGACATGTCACGCCAAGTTGAAATCAAGCTTAAAGATTTTGGCTTTGATGTGTCAGTTACTACGGTTACTCCTGGTCCTGTGGTTACTCAATTTGAAATATCACTTGCGCCTGGTGTTAAGGTCAGTCAGATTATGAATCTTAACAAAGACTTAGCTCGCGCTCTGTTGGTTGAGGGTGTGCGTATTGTTGATGTTATCCCTGGCAAGCCTGTTATTGGCTTGGAAATTCCGAATGCACAGCGTGAAATGATTAGCCTTAAAGAAATCCTTGCTTCTGAAAATTTTATCAAATCTAGCTCCGCCTTAACCATGGGCTTGGGTAAAGATATTAATGGTATTCCCATTATTGCCAATCTAGCAAAAATGCCGCACTTGCTTGTTGCTGGTGCAACTGGCATGGGTAAATCAGTCGGGCTAAATGCCATGATTTTAAGTGTGCTTTTCAAAGCCAAGCCAGAAGAAGTGCGCATTATTATGATTGACCCTAAGATTGTTGAACTGGCCTGTTATGCTGATATTCCACACTTGCTTACACCTGTTGTAACAGATATGAACCAGGCTACTTCTGCCTTGTGGTGGTGTGTTAATGAAATGGAGCGTCGTTATTCATTATTAGCCAAGTTTGGCGTACGTAATATTGAAGGCTTTAATGAGAAACTCAAAAAATCTAAGGACAAAGGCGAGCCCCTGCTTGACCCGTCATTTAATCCAAATACTGCCGATGAAGATGAAACAGCGCCTGAGTTAGAAGCACTACCACTGATTATGCTGGTGATTGATGAATACGCCGATATGCTTGGTGCACTCGCCCAAGAGGACCGTGCCAAAGCTAAACGTGTTGAGGCGCTCATTGTGCGCTTAGCACAAAAAGCTCGAGCTGCAGGCATTCACATTATCATTGCCACGCAGCGCCCAAGTGTGGATGTCATTACTGGTCTGATTAAATCTAACATACCCACACGTATTGCTTTTAAAGTTTCTTCAAAAGTTGATTCGCGCACCATTCTTGACCAAGGTGGCGCTGAACAATTACTCGGTATGGGCGATATGCTCTATATGACACCAGGCATGTCACATCTTACTCGTGTGCATGGTGCTTTTGTTGATGATGGAGAGATTGAGCGCGTGGTTAATTTCTTAAAAGAAAACTCCGAAACCAACTACCTAGACGGCATTCTTAATACCCATAGTGAGTCAGATGATTCACAAGATTCAAACAGCACTTCAAACGCCTCAGGTGAACTTGATGCCTTGTATGATGAAGCCGTGCAAATTGTAACCTCATCACGTCGCGCTTCAATCTCTAGCCTACAACGTCGCATGCGTATTGGCTATAACCGCGCAGCACGTATTATTGAAGACATGGAAGCCAGTGGCGTAGTAAGTAGTATGAACAGCGCTGGTAATCGCCAAGTGTTAGCACCTGAACCCATTAATACTAATGACTAAGTTTTTAAGCACTCTAATACTTATATTTTCTAGTTTTAGCTTTGCTAATAGTAACCATGAGTTTTCTAATTTTTTTAACTCATTTGAACGTTTAAGTGCCAACTTTACACAAAGCACCTATAACAATACAGGCACACTGTTAGCCAACTCTTCTGGTACTTTATTATTTAAACGTCCACAACAACTCATTTGGCATACGCTAATACCAAATGAGCAAATACTACTGTTAAATAATACTGAGTTGTGGCTGGTTGATATTGAATTAGAACAAGCCAGTTTAATGCAAACAACTGACTTAACACAAACGCCACTATATTGGCTTATTAATCGACCTAGCAATATCAGCCATACGCCACAATATATACATACAAAAGATAAGATTAATTGGTACAGCACTCAGCAAGCCAACCAATTGAGTTTTGGTTTTAAAGATAACACACTACAAGCCATTACGCTTAATAATGAACTGGATCAAACAATTTTAGTTACTTTTAATTCAGTTGCCATCAATCCAAACATTAAAACAAGCGCTTTTGAGCTAAACCTTGCGCCAGAATTTGACGTACTTAGATAGTTTTTGAAAACTGAGTTTTGCTCAAAGCAAGATATGCATCAAACACCATGCAAATGTTACGAATCAATAATTGACCTTTGTCCATTACCTTAATTGAACGGTTTGTTATTTCAAGCAAGCCATCCTCAGCCATTTCATTCAACTCAGACAAGCTATCTGCAAATACAATATTAAAAGTTTGTTCGATTTTGGTAAAACTTAACTCAAAATTAAAAATCAAATCCATAATCACCAAACGCCTAATCTTATCATCTTGATTAATAATTTGACCTTGTTTTTTTATTCTGAGAAAAACTCCCACCCACTTGCCCAATTGCACTAAGCCCCAAGCCAATAATATCACACTGTGCATGAGTAGAATAACCTTGGAAATTTCGATACGGTTGCCCCTTGCTTTGTGCAATTGCCAGCGGGTCTTCTAGCAAAGAAAAATGGTCCATGCCAATATACACATAGCTTTGGCTTAATAAAAAATCCATCGAATATTTAAAAATGGCCAGCTTTTCATCAGCCGATGGCAACATCAAAACATCAATACGATGTTGTGGTTTAAATAGTTCTGGCAAATGAGCATAGTTAAATAATGAAATACGCTCAGGACGCAACTGCGCAACTTGATTAAGCGTTGTTTCAAATTGCTTAGGCAGCCCATAAATCAAATCAATACTGATGGACTCAAACCTGTGCGACCTAGATAAATCCATCACTGCTTTGGTTTGTTCAAAGCTCTGAATGCGATTAACCGCTTTCTGAACATCAACATTAAAATCTTGCACACCTAAACTAATGCGATTAAATCTGGCTCGTGCTAATGCCTTAATTGTGTCTTTACCAACTCCTCTAGGGTCAACCTCAATAGAGTATTCGCCATCATCAGCAAAATTAACAACACATTTGAATTGCCTTATTCAAAATCCTTAACTGCTGCTTATTTAGGCATGAAACCAGAGTCCTTTTCAAGAACGCTGGCAGAACTGAAAAAGGATGGCATCATTCTAGATAATAAAAAAATCAAACTAGCCAATGGTCATGAATTGTGCGGTTATTGTGATAAAGTTACCGGTGCAATAGTCTAATTTTATTGGACACAAAGATAGCCTTATAATACAAACCATAAGGAGGTCAGTAATGACACAATATAAATCAAGAAAACAACGAGTGACTTTTACCGTTGAACATTCTGTTCAATACCCCCTTGAGGGGGGAACACTAGATTATGCCAAACTCATGGTGCATGAGAATTACACCAATAAAAAAAATCATGATAATATCAGGAGCTTGCTCCTCAGCAGTTAGCAGATGGAGAAAACAATACCTAGCAGAGCTTGGTGGACAAACACCAGAGTCAGGCAAAGCGCTGACTTCTGAACAACAAACAATACAACTGCTTGAGAAACAACTTTGGCGCGCACAAAGGGACAATGAAATCTTAAAAAAGGCAACAGCCTTGTTCGCTGTGGACAATCACCAAGTGATATGATTATCAAGATAAACAAGGCTTGCCAACAATACAATACTAAAGAATTATGAGCATTACTCAAACTTCCTCGCAGTAGTTATTACTATCAAGTCAAAGATAAGCGAGTAAACAACAACACCAACGCTATGATTAAATTAATCAAACAAACTGCTATTGAAGTTGGATACACCTATGGCAAACGCAGAATGCGAGTAGTTTTGAATAACCAAGGTTATAACATTGGTATTTACCAAACTGCAACGCTAATGAAAAAAGCCAATGTAGTTGCCATACGCCCAAGAAAGCGTCATTATTACCCTAATACTAGATTGATGTTTAAAAAGGCAAAAAACCTATTAAATCGTGTGTTTGAGCAGCAATCAATTAATACGCATTGGGTTGGTGATATTACCTATATCAAAACCTATCAAGGTGGGAGTTATTTAGCCAGTGTGTTGGATTTAGGCTCAAGACAAGTTGTTGGTTGGGCATTGTCAAAACAGCCTAATGCTCAGTTGGCAAAGGATGCGCTTAGTAATGCTGTGTCTAGACACCAGCCCAATACAAATAAACACATGTTCCACTCTGATCAAGGGACTCAATACTCTTCTAAAGTTTTTATTGATTATTGCAACAAGAACAACATTACTCAAAGCATGAGCAGGCGAGGTAATTGTTGGGATAATGCGGTCATGGAGCGTTTCTTTAGAAGTCTGAAGACTGAGAGATTAAATTATCAAAGTTTTGCAAATCATAGTGAAGTCGTGCAAAATGTAGAGGGTTATATCTACTTGTATAATTACAAAAGGATTCATTCAGCGATTGGGTATTTAACACCTGCTCAAAAGATGGCTGAATTGAAAAAAGCGGCTTGAAATGTGTCCAAGTAGGTTAGAGCATTGCAGTTTGAATACCAGTGGGGTAAACAGTTCCCAAGCTACGCTAGTCAACGCATTAGACGTATTTTTTTATACCTATAATACCCTTTAATTCTTCTTCAATTTTATTGGTGACATTAAGTTCAACATCTTCAGGAGAAGCACCAGGATAAGCGGTATTAATTGTCATCTTCTCCAAATCAACATTGGGAAATTTATCTCTTTGAATTGATTGCAATGATGACAATCCTAGTAAGATAATAAAGACCGTAAAAACAACGGCTAATTTTTTTGTTGGAATAAGCAAGAAAGAATCATAGATATTATGTCAGTATATTTGTTTGTTATACGAGACAAATTAAGAAAATATTCGTTTTTTTATAAACTTTCTCTTACTCAAAATATCTTGCTCTGCAACAAACGATTTTATTTTTGCCACCAACATAGGTGCCGCCCCTAAGCCACCACCCACATAAACACTAAAGCCTAATTGATTTTTGTCATTCAGTGTTAATTGCAATCCTAAATCATGAAACTCCAAACCAATCTCATCTAACTTAGCACCATTAATGGCAATTTTAAATTTCCCTGGTAGCCATGAAAACTCTGAATGCAAAGTAAACCACTGCCTAATAAGCTCACAATAAGGACGCGCATCTGCAACTTCATCCACCCTAATACCAGATAAAGGATCAGCGGTGATATTACGCACAACCTTACCACTGGTTTGTATTGCATGTAAATTAGCCTTGGCCAAATCTTTCAATATTTCACCCATCTGAGTTAATTGTATCCAGTTAAACTGAATATTTTGTCTGGTGGTGAAATGACCATAGCCTTTATCATATTTATCAGCAATATAGACCAACTGTTGAAGTTGCTTAACATTTAATGTGCCATAAGGAATGACAACACGCAACATGTAAGCATGCAACTCTTGATATAAACCATTTCTTAAACGAAGGCTTCTAAACTGGTCATCATCAAGTTCATCTTCTAAATATCTACTCACTTACTTTGAAAATTACCCCACTCTTTGGTCTAAAACTGGGCATCGTTAGTGTCATATTGGTACATATTGTTTACGTCTTATTAAGTTAAGACAGTACTTTATATAAAAAAATCTATAAAAATAGGTATATTTAGTAAAATACTAACTAAATTATATATTTATTAGAATATTTATTCTAATAAATATATAATTTATAGAAAAATATTTTGGATAAACTAGACAGCGCTATTTTAGATTTATTACAAAAAAATGCAGATTTAACCATTCAGGACATATCTAATGGATTTATTCAAAAAACTGTCGCAATACTTGATCCTAAAAAAGCGCATCTGAACACAACGGCTTTTGTGTTTGTTACCATGGAAAACCACGACCAAAAAAACTAGCCTTGTTCTCCAGAGTTGTTGAAAGAATGCCAGAAATTGTAGAATGCCACCGCATGAGTGGCACGATTGATTATCTATTAAAGGTCATTATTAAGGATATTGAAAGCTATGATTTGTTTTATAAAAAGCTGATTGGTAAAGTTTCGTTTCTTAAAGTAACGTCTAATTTTGTACTTGAAAAAATGAAACAAACTAGCGAGATTCCAATCATGGCTAATACTTTAGATGGCTAGCCCACAACCAAGACTAAAAATTACCAATACTACATAACAACCTTTAAAACACCAAACGAACTAACCAACAATAACGCACCACCCACCCAGCGTTTAAATAAATCGTCATTCTCTATAATTCTTTGGTGCAATTTAAGCCCGATAACATGTCCAATTACTGCAATAGGAATTAAGCTCAAAGACAATTGCCAATCAATCATCACGCCAAATGCCACAAAAGTGCTCATCTTAATACCCACCAAAATAAACCACAATACAAACAAAGTATTACGCAGATATTCCTTCGCCACATGGCGCATATACACAGTCACAATCAAAGGTGCGCCAGTGAGCGAAGTGCCTGCCACATAGCCACCCAATATGAGTAATAATTTGTCCACCCACGGTTGGTGCGAGGTAATCTTTTGGTTAAAAATCCAAATAATTGAATAAAAAATCGTGATTGAATACACAAACACAATCATCACCTTATCAGGTAATGACAACAGCCCGAATACCCCAACCAAAGTCGGCGGAATAATCCATAAGAGTGATCGCCTAAGATAACACCAATCCACTTGCCTAATAGACTTAAACAAAGTCAATGAAGAGAAAAACAACAAATGCAGCCCAATTATAGGCAACCAATAAACAGGTGACGCACCCACCAGCAACATCAGCGGCAACCCAAGTGCAGCCCCACCAAACCCAAGCCCCGTGCGCACAAACCCTGCCCACATAAAAATCAAACCCACCAAAATGAGTTCAGTTATTGAAAAATCCATTATTTATCACACTTATTAAATAAAGAAATCTAGAAAACTCCTTCTAAACTTTAATTTGTTTGGTTGCTACTTGGTGAATGATGGGTTTGATAAGGTAGACCTTTCTGCAAAGCCAAAATCTTAATATTCTCCACGTCATGTTCTATTAATTTCAAATGATAGCCTTTCTTTTTAGTCATTTTATCAATCGTATTTTTAGCGACTTTAGCATAAGCTTTTTTCCAACTCTTCTGTAGGCATAGCTGTGTAATTACCTGATTCCACTGCTGCAAATATTTCTAATTCTTCAGTGGAATAAATTTCTTTATTTTTCATGCTTACCCTTTTGTGTTAAATAATATTTTTTTTGTTTTCTGCTTAGAAATATGGTTTTTAAAAATATAGCATCACCCTTTTAAACGAATGGAACTAAATAAATATAATGAGAAATACTCAATACAAAACATTGATGATAACATCTAATACCTGTTTATTTTGAATGGCACAAACAAAAACGGGCCACCACTGGCAGTTAACTGGATTTTGTTTAAGCCTGATCTGCCACTTTGTAGGCACTGGAAAATTGCGCTGTGCTCTGAATCAACAGGAATCAGTTCGGCATTAAATTCTGCCACTGCCTGCATAAAAATATCACCTGCCAATACCAGTGATTCTTTATTTGCAAGCATAATGCGCTTGCCTGCTTTGGTGGCACAAAGGGCTGAGGACATGCCAGCAGCGCCTACAATAGCAGCCATAACAAAGTCGGTGTCTTGATGGGCAGCAACCTTATCTAGCGCTTGAGTGCCACTAAGTACTTGGGTGTCAGTGGTGATGGCATTTGATAATTTTTCAGCAGACTGCTCGTCTACCATGACTGCATAATTGGGCTGGTATTTGTTACACAACTCAAGCATTTGTTGCCAGTTGGTATTGGCACTTAGAGCAAAAATGTTAAATTGATCAGGGTGTAAATCTACTACCGACAAAGTGCTTTTACCGATAGAGCCAGTCGCACCGAGCAGGGTTATATTTTTCATATTAAGCCAAGCCCTAGTAGAAAGAATGGTGCTGCTGCTGTGAGAGAATCAATTCGGTCTAGAATGCCACCATGTCCAGGCAGAATTTGTCCACTGTCTTTAATGTTTGAGGTGCGTTTAAATAAGCTTTCAAGCAAATCGCCCAATACTGATACGCTAGCGACAACAATGGCTAATAGTAAATAACTCAAATATTGATTGGTCGCTATATTTTGATATTGTAAAAACACAACCATCACTATTAAGGCAGCGCCAATGCCACCAATCACACCCTCGATTGATTTTCCTGGGCTTACTTTTGGTGCTAATTTTCTTTTGCCAATTGCCTTGCCAGTAAAATAAGCACCAGAATCAGCACCCCAAATAATCAGCATGAGTAGTAAGAAATAATCAGCGCCGTATTGTTGTTGTAAAGTAATTAATGCAACCCACATAGGCACTAATAACAATACGCCACTTATGATACGAACAATAAGTGGATTAAACCACAGATTGGTTTTATTGGGATAACTTAGTACCCAATATACATTAACCATCCACCATAAAATGGACAAGTAAAGCACAAACGCAATAATTTGGGCATTGTTCTGAATGATGAGTGCGCAGGCAACAATACCAACCATCAATAACAGTCTAGCAACTAAGTGCTTAAATTTAATTAAACGTGAGAATTCCCATGCACCAAGTGCAACAAAAACCAAAAGTAATTGTGCGAAGTAATGACTGGGCATGGCGAATATTGCCCAAATAAATAATGGTGCCAAAATGAGCGCGGTGATGATTCTTTGTCTTAGCATGGTTTTTCTTTAAGTCTTGTGCCAAAACGCCGATTACAATTATTAAAGTTGGTGATGGCTTTGTTTAATTCAGACTCGCTAAAATCTGGCCACAGTGTTTCTGTGAAATAAAACTCACTATAAGCAATATCCCACAGTAAAAAATTACTAATCCTAAGTTCACCACTAGTACGAATTAACAAATCAACAGTTGGCTCATTGGCTAATGACAGATATTGTGAGAAGCTATCCACATTAATATTATTGGCTTTTATGTTGCCAGCAATAGCTGCTTGTGCGATCTTGGCTGCTGCTTGAGCAATGTCCCATTGACCACCATAATTGGCTGCAATCACTAGCGTTAGACCAGTATTGCTAGCGAGTAGTGCCTGTGCATCAAGTGCTGTTTGTTGGATTTTGGCAGGAAATAAAGACATATCCCCAATTATTTTTAGTTTGATATTGTGCTCATTGAGTTTTTTAACCCCTTGTTTAAGCACACCAAGAAATAGTTTAAATAACAAAAAGACTTCTTCAGTCGAACGGTTTTTATTCTCGCTACTAAAAGCAAACAAGGTCAGTGTTTTAATACCGCGTATTGCACAAGCTTTAACAACACCACACACCGCTTTAATCCCTTGTTGGTGTCCCAGAATGCGGGGTAAAGAGCGTTTTGATGCCCAACGACCATTGCCGTCCATGATAATTGCGATGTGTTTAAGCGTACCCATAACAAAGTCGGATTATACCCATAGCATTGCAAGCAATCAGTAAACACAGTTAATATAGAGTTGGTGTGTGCGGTAAAATTCATGCTTATGAGTTTAGCAAAAAGAATCATTCCTTGTCTTGATGTGCGTGATGGTCGTGTGGTTAAAGGCACTAAGTTTGTTGATATCAAGGATGCAGGCGACCCAGTTGAGGCGGCTAAGCGTTATGATCTTGAGGGCGCTGATGAGATTACTTTTTTAGACATTACTGCATCAATTGAGGGTAGGGACACTATGGTACATATGGTGGAGGCAATTGCTGAACAAGTATTTATTCCACTGACTGTGGGTGGCGGCATTCGTAAGTCGGCTGATGTGCGCGCGATGTTAAATGCAGGCGCGGATAAAGTTGCTGTTAATTCTGCTGCCATTTTTAATCCTAATCTAATTAACCAGTTAAGTGAAGAATTTGGCTCGCAATGTATTGTGATTGCAATTGATGCTAAAAGAGTGACCGAGAGCCCATTGAAATGGGAAATTTTTACTCACGGCGGACGCAAACCAACGGGTATTGACGCTATTGAGTGGGCAGTTAACATGACTCAAGGTGATAATGGTGCTGGTGAGGTGCTGCTTACCTCAATGGATTGTGATGGCGTTAAGACAGGCTTTGATTTGTTACTCACTAAGGCAGTTTCTGATGCGGTGGATGTGCCTGTGATTGCCTCTGGTGGTGTGGGTAATTTAGAGCATTTGTCTGAAGGTGTGTTACAAGGTGGTGCTGATGCAGTGCTGGCAGCTAGTATTTTTCATTTTGGTGACTATACGATACAACAAGCCAAACAAGCCATGCAAGAAAACGGCATAGAAGTCAGACTATAATACTTGGTTTTTTAATTTCTTGGTGTTTTTAAGTGTATTATTAGGCGCTTTATAAGCATAAGATTTTTATGGACTCTAAGAAAGAATTGTGGATATTGTTGGCATCCTTTGTATTGCCAATTGCTTTTGGAACGGCTTTCTTTTACTTAAGTCCTGCTTCTTTTACTCAGCATACGGTTAATTATGGTGAGTTTGTTAACCCTATCATTACCACTACAAAACAAGACATTACTTTTATTGACACCCAAAGTAGCTTGCAAGGTTTGTGGACATTGACCTACACAACTAAGCAATGTGGTAATACTTGTATAAAGGCATTGCAAGATATGAAGACTGTTCGTATTTTGATGAATGAAGACATGCGCCGTATTCAAAATTTGCTGTTAATAACAAACAAAGCCAAAGCGCAACAAGCAGATGTATTAGTTGGACATGCTAGTAAAGCGCTTAATCGACAACTGAATCAGTTTCCAGAAAATAGTTTATTTTTGATTGACCCGCTTGGCAATGTGATGTTGCGTTACAATTCTAAAAATTTAGAGATTAAGCGTGTTATTAAAGATTTAAAACGCTTATTTAAATATTCACGCATTGGCTAAACAGGAGATGACAATGCCTTCAATCAGTGACTTACTAGCTTTGTGTAAACTTAAAGTAGTGGCACTGATATTGCTAACAGCAGTGGTGGGCATGTTTTTAGCTGTACCTGCGCCGTATTTACCTAACGGGTTGTTGGTGCTGAGTGCTTCAATTGGCATTAGTATGGCAGCCGCTTCAGCTTCAGTGTTTAATCATGTGGTTGATGAACAGATTGACGCTCAAATGTCTCGTACTAACAAGCGCCCTTTGCCACAAGGGAAAGTAAGCCGAAACCAAGCATTAGTATGGGGTGTATTTTTGGGGCTTGTTGGTCTTGGCGTTTTACAATTGTTTGTTAATACTATTACTATGGTGCTTACGTTCGTTTCACTGATTGGCTACGCCATCATTTATACCTTGTATCTTAAACGCGCAACACCACAAAATATTGTTATCGGCGGTGCAGCAGGTGCAGCACCTCCAGTGCTAGGTTGGACAGCAGTGTCTGGCATTCAAGGTATTGAGTATGCTTGTTTGTTGTTTTTAATTGTTTTTATCTGGACGCCACCACACTTTTGGGCATTGGCCATTCATCGGGTTGAGGAGTATAAAAAAGTCGACGTGCCAATGTTGCCAGTCACACACGGACTGGCCTATACCAGAACACAGATTTTGTTATACACAGTGTTGTTGTTGTTGGTTAGTTTGTTGCCTTATTTGGCTGGCATGTCAGGGCTTATTTATTTAGCAGTAACAACAGCGCTGGGTATTAGATTTTTGTCGATGATTACAATCGGGAAGGCTTGAATATTGATGTGGACTTGTCCATGCCAGCAAGACGAGTTATTCAATCATTAGAACGTTTGATTCAGTGGCGGATCTTCACAATGAAGGCATGATTTAGGGAAATGTAGGGTTTCGGTGAGTGTGCAATGCTCTAACCTACTTGGACACATTTCAAGCCGCTTTTTTCAATTCAGCCATCTTTTGAGCAGGTGTTAAATACCCAATCGCTGAATGAATCCTTTTGTAATTATACAAGTAGATATAACCCTCTACATTTTGCACGACTTCACTATGATTTGCAAAACTTTGATAATTTAATCTCTCAGTCTTCAGACTTCTAAAGAAACGCTCCATGACCGCATTATCCCAACAATTACCTCGCCTGCTCATGCTTTGAGTAATGTTGTTCTTGTTGCAATAATCAATAAAAACTTTAGAAGAGTATTGAGTCCCTTGATCAGAGTGGAACATGTGTTTATTTGTATTGGGCTGGTGTCTAGACACAGCATTACTAAGCGCATCCTTTGCCAACTGAGCATTAGGCTGTTTTGACAATGCCCAACCAACAACTTGTCTTGAGCCTAAATCCAACACACTGGCTAAATAACTCCCACCTTGATAGGTTTTGATATAGGTAATATCACCAACCCAATGCGTATTAATTGATTGCTGCTCAAACACACGATTTAATAGGTTTTTTGCCTTTTTAAACATCAATCTAGTATTAGGGTAATAATGACGCTTTCTTGGGCGTATGGCAACTACATTGGCTTTTTTCATTAGCGTTGCGGTTTGGTAAATACCAATGTTATAACCTTGGTTATTCAAAACTACCCGCATTCTGCGTTTGCCATAGGTGTATCCAACTTCAATAGCAGTTTGTTTGATTAATTTAATCATAGCATTGGTGTTGTTGTTTACTCGCTTATCTTTGACTTGATAGTAATAACTACTGCGAGGAAGTTTGAGTAATGCTCATAATTCTTTAGTATTGTATTGTTGGCAAGCCTTGTTTATCTTGATAATCATATCACTTGGTGATTGTCCACAGCGAACAAGGCTGTTGCCTTTTTTAAGATTTCATTGTCCCTTTGTGCGCGCCAAAGTTGTTTCTCAAGCAGTTGTATTGTTTGTTGTTCAGAAGTCAGCGCTTTGCCTGACTCTGGTGTTTGTCCACCAAGCTCTGCTAGGTATTGTTTTCTCCATCTGCTAACTGCTGAGGAGCAAGCTCCTGATATTATCATGATTTTTTTATTGGTGTAATTCTCATGCACCATGAGTTTGGCATAATCTAGTGTTCCCCCCTCAAGGGGGTATTGAACAGAATGTTCAACGGTAAAAGTCACTCGTTGTTTTCTTGATTTATATTGTGTCATTACTGACCTCCTTATGGTTTGTATTATAAGGCTATCTTTGTGTCCAATAAAATTAGACTATTGCAATCACGGGTACCTATGCCTTTGGCATATAGGCTTAATATCTGACTATCAAAAGCACCCAATCGGCGTTTGACCTTTTTCAATAATTAAAGGTTCAAAGCTACCTCTGCGGTCTCTTGGGATAGCAAGTTCAACTTCACCATGATTGCCTTTGACGGTTTTAGGGTAATAGCCATTACGAGCATTGCTGTCTGTATTAAGCTCGCTGCTATTTTGCCCATATTTTGGATAACCAAGATGATGTTCCATCTCAGCACCTAATGCTGCTTCAATGGTCATTTTAACCAGTGAAGCAGCTAGATCTGCTAAATCATCTTGGGTGTGGATGTCTTTGGCAAGTTCATCAGCAAAAGCACGGAGCTTTTTCTGGTTGATGCCTGTGTTGTTAAGTTGCTTTTTTTTGTTTCTTGGTATTGTGTTACTCATGTTTTTTCTCCTTTTCGGGGATTATAAAATATGAGGGTTTACACAATCTGGTTTACAGGGTCTTTGAAGCGCTTATTAGCATGCCACGGTATACAAAAAAGTTATTGGTAACTTCTTTAGGCTATTTGAGTTTTATTTTTTAATTGATTTCGCACTTGAGCTTCAAGCTCATCTACTAAGTTTTCATTGGTTATTTTAGAATGGGTTTTACCATCAAGATACAAAAGATTAGGTTCACCACCTGTTAGGCCAACTGACACTGCTTTTGCTTCACCAGGTCCATTAACCACACAACCAATCACCGCTACATCAATTGGTTCGGTAATATCTTCAAGGCGAGATTCCAACTCATTAACTACTTTAATCACATCAAACTTCTGCCTAGAACACGACGGACAAGCAATTAAATTAACGCCTTTTTGGCGTAAATTTAAAGATTTTAAAATATCAAAACCAACACGCACTTCATCAACTGGATCAGAGGCTAAAGAAACTCTAATTGTATCGCCAATACCTTCTGATAATAACAAACCCAAACCAATCGAAGACTTAACTGTGCCAGAACGCAGCGAGCCTGCCTCAGTAATGCCTAAATGTAGAGGATTATCAATTTGAGAGGCTAGTTGTTGATAAGCAAATACAGTCATAAAAATCTCACTGGCCTTAAGTGAAATCTTAAAATTATCAAAATTTAATTTATCTAAAATATCAATATGCCTAAAGGCAGATTCAACCATTGCTTCAGGTGTTGATTCGGTGTATTTTTTTTGTAAATCCTTTTCCAAAGAACCTGCATTCACACCAATACGAATTGGAATATTATGATCTATAGCTGACGCCACTACTTCTCTTATTCTGTCTTCTCGCCCAATATTGCCTGGGTTGATACGCAGACAATCGGCGCCATATTCTGCCACCTTTAGTGCAATTTTGTAATCAAAATGAATATCGGTAATCAGTGGAATATTGACTTGTTTCTTTATGGCTTTAAAAGCTTCTGCTGCATCCATTGTCGGCACAGAAACACGTACTAAATCAGCGCCTGCATTTTGAATGGCTTGTATTTGTGCAACTGTTGCCTTGACATTAGTCGTTTCAGTATTGGTCATACTTTGTACTGAAATGGGTGCATCACCACCGATTGCAACATCACCAACAAATATTTGCCTAGATTTTCTTCTTTGAATTGTATGTATTGGCTTCATTGATGCTTATTGGTGTAGTTATGGATTGCTTCATCTAGTGCTTTTGGGTTAATAATGTTTTTATTAGAATCAGAATCAAGCAGTGGATGATTATCAATTATAACGGTACTCACAATCTCTTTTTGTTCTTTTTCACCCTTGCTAATGACAATCAAAATAGGGGCTTCTTTTACTTTTTTAGTATTGTCTTTTTGATTTAAATACCAAAAAATACCTGCAATAAAAGCCAAAAGAAGTGGTATCCACCATTTTAATTTAAGCTTTTTCTTGCTTTTTTTGGGGTAGTAATCAATGCTTTCTAGCATGAGCTCTTTTAGTTTTATCTAACACCTTTCCGGCCAATTGACCACAAGCGCCATCAATATCTTCACCACGGGTACGGCGTACCATTGTGCGAATACCTTGTTTATATAAAATATTTTGAAACTTTTCAATGGTCTGCGCACTTGATGTTTGATATTGAGTTTTCTCAAATTGGTTAAAGGGAATTAGGTTGATTTTAGCTGAAATACCTTTTAATAATTTTGCTAATTTATTAGCGTGTTCAGTAGAATCATTCACACCCTTAAGCATAACATATTCAAACAAAATGTGACGTTCCTGAGTGCCAGCATGCAAATACACTTTGCAAGCCTTTAGCAATTCTTCAATTGAGTATTTTTGATTAATAGGCACTAGTTCATCTCGCAAGTGATCATCAGGTGCATGCAAGGAAACAGCTAGGCTCACAGGAGTTCGCTCGCTCATACGCTTCATTGCTGGTACCACGCCAGAGGTAGAAATGGTGACCTTGCGCCTAGATAAACCAAATGCCAAATCATCAAGTAATAAATCACAAGCGTTATACACTGCATGTTCATTTAACAAAGGCTCACCCATACCCATAAACACAACATTAGAAATGCGCTTAGCTTTAGGATTGAGATACTGATTAGCAATCAATACTTGGGCAATAATCTCAGCTGTTGTGAGATTTTTATTAAACCCCTGCATACCAGTTGAGCAAAAAGTACAAGCCAAAGCGCAACCCACTTGGGAAGAAATACAAAGCGTGCCACGGTCTTTCTCAGAGATATAAACCATCTCAATATGGTTGTCTCCACCCAATGCCAATACCCATTTAATGACCCCATCTAGAGCAAAATTTTGTTTAATAACTTTAGGAAACTCAATACAAGCTACCCTACCTAGCTCCTCTCTTAAGGGTTTGCTAAAATTAAGCATTTCATCAAAATCAAATTCATGAGCTTTATAAACCCACTTCATGATTTGCTTGGTGCGATAAGGTTTTTCACCCAAACCCACGAAAAAATTATTCAGTGCATTTTGATTAAGACTTAAAAGGTTTTGTTTATTCATACATTTTTTTGCATTAATCCTTGCTTAACGTAAGGACGAAAGTGCTAACTCTAACGAGTTCTTGGACACACACCATCTTTGCCAAAAAAATACTCGATTTCAATAGCGGCATTTTCTAAAGAATCAGAGCCGTGTACTGCATTTTCATCTAAAGACTTGGCAAAATCAGCACGAATAGTGCCAGCTTCAGCATCTTTGGGATTGGTAGCGCCCATAATTTCACGATGCTTAGCAACAGCATTTTCACCTTCTAAAACTTGAACCATTACTGGGCCAGATGTCATAAACTCAACCAGCTCACCATAAAACAGACGATCCTTATGCACTGCATAAAAACCACCTGCCAAATCATTATCAAGATGAATCATTTTGCTGGCAATAATTTTAAAACCAGCTTCTTCAAAACGAGAATAGATTTGACCAATTACGTTTTTTGCAACTGCATCTGGCTTGATAATTGATAAAGTACGTTCCATAAAAATCTCCACTAATCGTAAATAAAGCGAGTATTTTACCAAATTTCAGACATAAAAAAAGCACCTAAAGGTGCTTTTTTTAGATTAATTAATAAGTTTACTTATTAACTGCCTCTTTTAATACTTTGCCTGCTTTAAAAGCAGCCACTTTTAATGCTTTGATTTGAATCGTTGCACCTGTTTGTGGATTGCGACCTGTGCGCGCTGCACGATCTCTAACAACAAAACTACCAAAGCCAGTAAGTTGTACACCGTCACCACTGGCCATAGCGCCAGTAATAGCCTCTGTTGTTGCATTTAATGCACGAGAGGTATCTGCTTTAGATAAGTTTGCTGCTGATGCAATCGCATCGATCAATTCTGATTTGTTCATTTTTTTCTCCTCGAAAAATTAATTTGTAAAAGTACTAAATGCTAAAGGTCGACCATTAAAAGGAGGTAGAGAATGAAAAGCAAATAAAAACTATCTATGTGCCAACCATCCAGCATTTAGCCCTTTCGATTATAAAGGTATTCTTCTTAATAAATTACAAATTTACAAAAAAATAATCACCAATCAAGACTAAAATCTTTATTTGTTTGTCTCTTTTAACGCTCTTTGCTTTTCTCTTTGCCAATCTCTTGACTTAATGTCTTGACGCTTGTCATGAGATTTTTTACCCTTAGCCACGCCAATTTCTAATTTCACCTTGCCCCTACCCCAATAAAGCTTAAGTGGTACAACGGTAGCACCTTTTTGGTTAATTTTGTCCTTAATACGATTAATCTCTAAACGATTAAGTAATAATTTTCGAGTACGAGTAGGGTCGGCATTAACATGTGTTGACGCGCTCTTAAGTGGCGAAACATGTGCGCCAAACAAAAACAGCTCGTTATTTTTTAAAATAACATAGCTTTCTTTGATTTGGACTTTAGAATCTCGCAAACTTTTTACCTCCCAACCCTCTAAACTTAAACCAGCTTCTAAGGTTTGTTCGATAAAATAGTCATGTCTTGCCTTTTTATTAAGTGCAATGGTGTTTGAACTTGTTTTTATTTTTTTATTTTTTTTAGCCATTATTATTTTTAGCCATGCATCATATTTCTAAAAATGCCATTGTTGCCTATTCTTGTGAACAATTGTATCAATTGGTTAATCAGGTTAATCAATACCCTGAATTTCTTAATTGGTGTTCAGATGCTTCTATTTTAAAGCAATCTGACGGTCAAATCATAGCCTCGGTTAAGATTAATAAAGGGAGTTTTAATCAAACTTTCACAACAATCAATACGTTAACCCCCCATCAAAAAATTGATATGCAACTGAAGGAAGGACCCTTTAAACATCTAAGTGGTGCTTGGATATTCACAAAACTAAGTAATAGTGTCTGCAAAATTGAACTCAACTTAGAATTTGGCTTTTCATCAAAACTGGTAGGCATTGCCATATCGCCTATTTTTACCTCAATTGCCAACTCTCAACTGGATGCATTCATAGCAAGGGCCAAACAAGTCTATGGCTAAAGCCTATCTATTTAACAAGCCATTTGGCGTTTTATGCCAATTTAGTGGGGGTAATACCTTGTCTGATTATATTGCCATTAAAGATATCTACCCTACTGGACGGCTAGATAAGGACTCAGAAGGTTTGGTTATATTAACTGATGACGGCAAATTACAACATAAAATTTCTAATCCAAAATTTGACAAGGAAAAAACCTATATTGTACAAGTTGATGGCAATATTACTAATACTACTATCAATAGCTTGACGCTTGGCATCGTATCAAAAGACGGTAAAACCAAACCTGCGAAAGCCAAAATTATCAATCAGCTAGATTAGCTGTGGAATCGCACACCACCCATACGCATACGTAAGAACATCCCCACCTCTTTTTTTTTGGATTGAGCTAACCATTACCGAAGGCAAAAATCGTCAAATTAGGCGTATGACAGCCCATGTTGGCTTGCCAACTCTGCGACTAATTAGATCTCAAATTGGCAATTGGGCGATATAAAACCGGGGGCTTATGAACGTCTTTGAACTGGCTTATCAGGCATTAATGAGTACAGAAATTGATGAAAAAATCAATTTGGTCAATCAACTAAATGGTTTTAAAAACAACCAAGTTTTGGATTATCAATCAAGTTTTCATCAACAATCCATACCCACGCCTGGCAAGCCAGAAAAGCCCATTTTAGTCAGATTTCAATCTGTGCCTAAGCGAGATAAATCAGACATGGGGTTTATTAAAACCATTCACGCCATTTGCCATATTGAATTTAATGCCATTAATTTAGCCCTTGATGCGGTTTATCGATTCAAAGATATGTCAGGTAAATTCTATCAAGACTGGATACAAGTCGCTTTTGAAGAATCTCAGCACTTTAGCTTGATTAATCACTATTTAATTAAAATTGGCTATCAATATGGTGATTTTCAGGCACACAATGGCTTGTGGAAAATGACAAAAGATACCGACTATGACGTATTAGCAAGAATGGCATTGGTACCCAGAGTGCTTGAGGCTAGAGGGTTGGATGTCACACCAAATATTCAAAAAAAATTCAAACACTCAAACTTTAAAGCCATGGTAAAAATTTTAGACACTATTTTTGCTGATGAGATTAACTCATGTAAAAATTGGCAATTATTGGTTTCACGTCCTCTGCCAACAACGCTTTTTAGACCCAATACAAACCTTTGACCAATTAGTTAAAAACACATTGGCAATCAACTTAGAGGCCCTTTTAATATTGAAACCAGGAAGCTTGCTAATTTTTCTCAGCAAGAATTAGATTATTTGCAATCCTAGACAAGCTTCACCTTGTTTTAAAATGAGATGAAGCTTGTTTATTGTAAGGCTTTAGGTATAAAAATTTATAGCGTATCAAGCCAAATACCCACTTGATTGGTTAGATTTTTAACCGCGCCTTGTTCTTGATAATAGTGGCCTGCATTTTTAATAACTAATTGTGTACTGTGCGTATTACCAGCAGCCTCCACTAAAGCTTTCCTGGATTTTGCAAGACGAATAACACCAGCAAAATCATTTTCAGCAAATGCATCTAATACTGGGATGTGCATTTTATCCAATGGAAATGGCCTAACTATTTTTTGCTTATAATCAGTAGCACCCATGCCAATACCAACATAAGCTGAAAATTTATCATCACCAAACTTATCAATATAACTCATTGACATATGTGCGCCACAACCGTGCCCTATTAAAATAATATTATCAATGCCGAGCCGTTTGTAAAAGTTAATCGCTGCCTCTATACGCTCATGAGCATATGGAAAAATAGGAACATAATCGTAATATTTTGCCTGTTTATCCAATACTGGCATTTGTACTGATAAAGTATCCCAGCCTTTTTCTGCGAGTCCAACTCTAAGTGGCTTAATCAAATCACCCCAATTCGCGTGTTGTCCACGATTGTGCAAAATAATCACCCCGCCTTTGGATTTATCTAACTCACTTTGCATGTAAATACTAAAAAATTGACGCTTATTTTTTAAACTTAAGTATTCAACTTCCCCATCTAAAACAGCGTCTTCAATTTGAGAAACTATGCGTGTTTCACGCGCATAATCAGGCTCAGAACCTACAAATTCATTGAAATTTCTTCTAAGCTGGTTCGGGTTAAAATCACCAAATATTGGTAATTCTGGTAATTGCGGTATATTTGGAATAAACGCAATACTCATCTGAGAAAATAACACAATCAAAACCAATAAATATTTACTTAACATACACCTCTCCTAATTTTTTCAACGCCTCTTGAGTGCCAGGATGATTGTTCTTAGCTGCTTGATTAAACCAATAATACGCTTGTTTGACCTTATTTTTTTCTAACAATAACGAGGCAAGGTTAAATTGCGCATACTCATCTTCTTGTTTGGCTGCAATTAACCACCAATCATATGCCTTTTGTATATTTTTCTTAACGCCCCTGCCTTGATAATAAAGCATGGCAAGCTTACTTTGAGCATAAGGCAATCCTTGTTCAGCAGATCGCTTAAACCAAATAAATGCCTTGGCATTGTCTTTTTTAACACCAAGCCCATGTAGATAACTCAATCCAATATTATTCTGGACAGTAGTATGATTTTCCTGAGCGGCACGTAACATCCAACTAAAAGCATCTTCATTGCGACCTTGAAGCGAATTAATCATAACCAATGGAATTGTACCTTTCTTAACCCACAACCTGGTGTACGCGCATCAATCACTAAGACACTCTTATCGCCACCATTAGCAATATCACGTACAGCGTGAATAACATCTAACTCTGTTACCGTTTCAACGACAGCTGGCGCAAACGGATGCGCTGGCTGAATACAAAACGGCGGGCAAGGACGAGACGTTTTTGCAAACGCAGGACAATGGTGCCTCGTTTTGTCTTGATTACGTGAAATGCCTGCAATTTTTTACAATACCAACTGTGGTTGTTTGGCAGTGACTGCTGTTGATGCTAAAAATGCTACTGATGCAACGCTAATTACTAATGTTTGAAGTTTCATACTCCTCTCCTCTTTATTATAAAAAATAACTCTTTATCGAGTTTTTTATTGATAGTCTTCCAAATGGCGAAAACTAAAAATTCTTATTGATTAATCGCAACTAGGTTCTTCTTCCAAATTGTGATTTGCGAAATAGTCCATGACACACTCTTCACGTTGGTCGTCTTCTTGACCATCACAAGAATCTTTTGCAGCATCACGAATGACTTGTCTTTGTGCTTCTGTAGGATTGGCACTTAGTGGTTTCACCCCGTCTTTTGCATCGGCAAAAGCGTTAAAGCTTAAAAAAAATCCGAACAATATAACTAATTTCCTCACACTCAATCTCCTATTTGAATAGTCAAGAATTACCGTTATACCATCACTATTTTTGATTGCAAGTTTTTTTAAGACTATTTAAATATTCTAATTATTAATCACTCAAATCAGCAACTGTTAATTAAACATTTCAACTCAATTACTGATTTTATCCATGGCTAAATTAGCCAATGCATCCGCCATGTCATTACCCTTATCGCCACTATGGCCCTTGACCCAATGCCAAACAACATTGTGCTGATTATTAAGCACATCTAAGCGCTGCCATAAGTCTATATTTTTAACTGGTTTTCTATTGGCAGTTTTCCAACCCTTGGCTTTCCAGTTTTTAATCCATTCACTAATACCTGTCATTACATATTTAGAATCGGTAAATAAATCAATGGCAATGTCGCTAGATTTAATTGCCTCCAGTGCTTTAATAGCTGCAGTCAACTCCATTCGATTGTTAGTGGTATCTTGTTGCGCACCTTGAAGTTTTTTATCATGATCGCCATATCTAAGCCACACGCCCCAGCCACCAATGCCAGAATTACCACGGCAACCGCCATCTGTATAAATGATTATTTTATTCATCAATATTTATTTGTAGCCAATATTCCAATAATGCTAAATGCCATAAACGTGAACCATTAAGTGCGGTCATGTAATCTTGTGGTTTATTGATTACTTTGGCAATAAATGCCTGATTAAACACACCACGATTGATGCATTTGCTTGAAGTTAATATGTCTGACATAAAGTCTAAAAATTCACCACGCACATATTTAAGTGCTGGCATTGGGAAATAACCCTTTTTACGCTCAATTACACTATTAGGTAGCAAGCCTCTGGCAATTTGTTTAAGAGGGTGCTTACCTTTATTAAGCATTTTCAAACTCGGTGGCATACTCAAAGCGTGCTCTACCAGTTTATAATCCATAAATGGTACGCGCGCCTCCAAGCCCCAAGCCATGGTCATGTTATCTACTCTTTTCACAGGGTCATCGACCACTAAACGAGTAATATCAGTGCGGAAAACTTTGTCCATAAACGTATCTGCACCTGCCTTAGTAAATTCATGATGAAACCAAGTTTCAGTGTGATTGCCGCTGTGATATTGCTGATTAACCGTTTGCAAATACTCTTCATGTGGTCTATCCACATAATGCTTGGTAAAGCGCTCAATCTCAGATCCTGTCTGCGCTTGCATGCGCTCATACCAAAAATAACCTGCAAAAGCTTCGTCTGCACCTTGACCAGAAAGCACCACTTTAATATGCTTAGATACTTGTTCAGATAATAAATAAAATGCCACTGCATCTTGAGCCACCATTGGCTCGCTCATATTTGCAACCGCCTCACCAAGGCGTAGCAGTATTTGTGAGTTACTAATGACATATTTTTCATGCTGGGTTTTAAACTGGGCAACAATTTGGTCAGAATATTCAAATTCAGACCCAGCCTCATCATCAATATCTTCAAAACCAATTGAAAATGTGCGCACATCTTCATGCCCTGCTTCTCTAAGTAATGCGACTAAAAGTGATGAATCTAACCCACCAGAAAGTAACACGCCAATTGGCACATCTGCAGCATTCATACGTTTTAAAACACTGTCTGTTAAAAGTTCATGCGTGCGCTGAATAAACTGCTCATCTGTCAATGCCTCTTTTGGGCGCATGGCCTTTGGCTGCCAATAGGTTCTTTCAACAACTTTACCCTTAACGCTAATGGTTAACGTGGTTGCTGGTTTAATTTTATTCACGCCATTAATAATCGTATTAGGCGCTGGCACAACACCATGCAATGAAAGTTGCTGCTGCAGGGCGATAGGATTAATACTTTTATCTACACCTTGCGTTACTAACGCCTGCATGTTAGAAGCAAAACTAAATGCTTGGTTTGTTAGATTAAAATAAAGCGGCTTAATCCCCATTCGATCACGAGCAACAAACAACTGGTTTTGAGCCTTATCCCAAATACAAAAAGCAAACATGCCATCTAAATGCGTGACACAATCTTCACCCCAGTGATGATAAGCCTTGATAATCACTTCAGTATCAGAATGTGAGAAAAATTGATAACCCTGCTTGGTTAAATCTTGACGTAAAGCTTGATAATTATAAATCGTGCCATTGAAAACCAAAACCAAACCAAGATTTTTATCAATCATTGGTTGATGAGCGTGATCAGATAAGTCAATAATAGCAAGTCTTTGATGCCCAAAACCAATATGACCATCAACCCAAAGACCACTAGAATCAGGACCACGACGCGCAATTTTTTGCATCATTGCCTTAAGTCCATCGCCACTCACTACTTGAGTGTCAAATCTTAACTGCCCACAAAGTCCGCACATAAAGTTTAATAAAAATGTAAAATGGGATATTTTATCAAGTATTGTGTATCAGTAATGGCTCAAACACTCTATGACAAACTGATAGATGCACACGTCGTACGTAAAGATGACTCAACAGCACTTATTTATATTGACAGGCAACTTATTCATGAAGTAACCTCACCTCAAGCATTTGAAGGTTTAGCAATGGCAAGCAGAAAACCTTGGCGCATAAGTGCCAACTTAGCAGTGCCTGATCATAATGTACCCACAACCAATCGCTCATCAGGCGTTAGTGGCATTAGCGACCCTATCTCAAAATTGCAAATTGAAACCCTAGACAAGAACTGCAAAACTTTTGGCATTAATGAAATATCCATGAACGATATTCGCCAAGGCATCGTACATGTCATTGGCCCTGAACAAGGCGCTACCCTGCCAGGCATGAGCATTGTCTGCGGTGATTCACACACCTCAACCCATGGTGCACTTGGCGCATTAGCATTTGGCATTGGTACCAGCGAGGTTGAACATGTTTTAGCCACAGGTTGTTTGTGGCAATCTAAATCTAAAAACCTTAATATTGAAGTCAGTGGCAAGCTCAATAAGCACGTCAGTGCAAAAGACATTGCACTTTACATTATTGGTCAAATTGGCACTGCGGGTGGCACAGGCTACGCAATTGAATTTAGTGGCAGCACCATTCAAGATTTATCCATTGAAGGTCGTATGACCTTATGCAACATGGCAATTGAAGCAGGTGCACGTGTAGGCATAGTTGCCGTTGATGATAAAACCATTGACTATGTCAAAGGTCGCCCACTAGCACCTTCAGGTGCTAGATGGAACAAAGCAGTCGAATATTGGCACACACTACATTCTGACAAAGATGCACACTTTGACAAAGTCGTACGTTTTAATACAAAAGACATTAAACCTCAAGTTACTTGGGGCACATCTCCAGAAATGGTAGTAGCAATTGATGAGTATGTGCCCAACCCTGCTAACGCCAAAAATCAGACTGAAAAAGTTAGCTGGGAAAATGCACTTAATTACATTCACCTCGCTGCTGATACAAAAATATCAGACATTAAAATTGACAAAGTCTTTATTGGCTCATGCACCAACTCACGAATTGAGGACTTGCGTATTGCAGCCAGTATTTTAAAAGATAAAAAAATTGCCAATAATATCAAACTTGCCTTGGTTGTGCCTGGCTCAGGACTGATTAAAAAACAAGCTGAAGAAGAAGGGCTGGATAAGATTTTTATAAACAGTGGCTTTGAATGGCGTGAAGCAGGCTGTTCAATGTGCTTAGCCATGAATGCTGACAAACTAGAAGTAGGAGAGAGATGCGCAAGCACCTCAAATCGTAACTTTGAAGGTCGTCAAGGTTATGGCTCGTTTACTCACTTAGTCAGCCCTGCCATTGCAGCTGCAAGTGCCATTTCTGGTCATTTTTCAGAGGTTGAATAATGCAAAAATTTAGCACATTTACTTCAATTGCCACACCACTTGAGCGTGCCAATATTGATACCGATTCAATTATTCCCAAACAGTTTTTAAAATCTATTAAACGCTCTGGCTTTGGTGTTAATTTATTTGATGAGTGGCGTTACCTAGACCATGGTGAAGTTGGTACGGATAACTCTAAACGTCCGCTTAATATGGATTTTGTGTTGAATCAAGAAAAATACCAAGGTGCAAAAATACTACTAGCACGAGAGAATTTTGGTTGTGGTTCAAGTCGTGAACATGCGCCTTGGGCGTTAGAAGATTATGGCTTTAAGGCAATTATTGCGCCTAGTTTTGCAGATATTTTTTATAACAATTGTTTTAAAAACGGTATTTTGCCTATTGTGCAAGATAACAATGCTATGGATGAATTGTTTGCCTCAACTGATGAAATAACGATTAATCTTGATGCTCAAAGTATCTATGTGAATAATAAAACTTATCTTTTTGAAATAGACACAGAACGAAAAAGACGCTTAATCAATGGTCTTGATGATATTGACTTAACCTTGCAATATGCAGATGATATTAAAACCTTTGAGAAAGACTATTTTAATAAATACAACTGGTTATGATTGGTAAACTCACAGGTATCGTTTTAGAAAAAAACCCGCCTGAGATCTTGCTTGAGGTGAGTGGTATTGGCTATGAAATTCTATGTCCAATGTCCAGTTTTTATGCAATGGGTGATGAAAAACAGCTTTCGTTATACACTCACTTATCAATTAAAGAAGATGCACATACCTTGTATGGCTTTATCTTCAAAGATGAAAAAACCTTATTTAGAGAACTGATTAGAGTCAATGGTGTTGGCCCCAAAGTAGCGCTGGCTATTTTATCTCACCTTGATATTATCTCATTAATGAATGCTGTTGCTGATGAAGATGATGTATTACTGGCCAAAACGCCAGGTATTGGTAAAAAAACAGCAAAAAAACTCATTGTAGAGCTTAAAGACCGTTTAGAAAAACTAGAATTGAGCAGTCAAAATCATCAAAATATTAAAACAAATCCTAATACAAACTCCAATATTAAGCAAGCATCAGCCGCTTTACAAGCACTTGGATTTAAAGCCAAAGAGTCTGAAAGGATGTTGGCTGTCATCAATGACAAAACACTTTCCACCGAAGATATTATTCGCCTAGCACTTAAAAATAAATAATTTTATTGATTATCATCAGTCACACCAACTGCCTCCCAAGCCAGTCTAACCTGTTCTTGCATATCAACCCCATCTTTCAGTATCGCCATAACCAGAAGCAGTACTAATCATGCCCACCTTGACGGCATGAAAAGTACTATTTCGTGGCCAGTGGTTTTTATTAGCATTTAAAGCAATTTTGATTGCATTGCTAATGCCAATACCAGTAACATCAACACCATTATGAACACCGCCCACAGATAACAAATAAAACATTTTATTTGCCACGCTACTATTGATATGAACGCCACAAAGGTTATTATAATCACTTGGGCGTGGCACAATTAGTCGCATCTGTTAAAAGCCAATTGTCGCCTTTGTAAGTATTCGGATAATAGACTTTCTCTTCTAGTATCCATGATGGTTGCAATGCTCTAACCTACTTGGACACATTTCAAGCCGCTTTTTTCAATTCAGCCATCTTTTGAGCAGGTGTTAAATACCCAATCGCTGAATGAATCCTTTTGTAATTATACAAGTAGATATAACCCTCTACATTTTGCACGACTTCACTATGATTTGCAAAACTTTGATAATTTAATCTCTCAGTCTTCAGACTTCTAAAGAAACGCTCCATGACCGCATTATCCCAACAATTACCTCGCCTGCTCATGCTTTGAGTAATGTTGTTCTTGTTGCAATAATCAATAAAAACTTTAGAAGAGTATTGAGTCCCTTGATCAGAGTGGAACATGTGTTTATTTGTATTGGGCTGGTGTCTAGACACAGCATTACTAAGCGCATCCTTTGCCAACTGAGCATTAGGCTGTTTTGACAATGCCCAACCAACAACTTGTCTTGAGCCTAAATCCAACACACTGGCTAAATAACTCCCACCTTGATAGGTTTTGATATAGGTAATATCACCAACCCAATGCGTATTAATTGATTGCTGCTCAAACACACGATTTAATAGGTTTTTTGCCTTTTTAAACATCAATCTAGTATTAGGGTAATAATGACGCTTTCTTGGGCGTATGGCAACTACATTGGCTTTTTTCATTAGCGTTGCAGTTTGGTAAATACCAATGTTATAACCTTGGTTATTCAAAACTACTCGCATTCTGCGTTTGCCATAGGTGTATCCAACTTCAATAGCAGTTTGTTTGATTAATTTAATCATAGCGTTGGTGTTGTTGTTTACTCGCTTATCTTTGACTTGATAGTAATAACTACTGCGAGGAAGTTTGAGTAATGCTCATAATTCTTTAGTATTGTATTGTTGGCTTACCACTGATTTGTACCATTCTTTATTTAATGGGCGCTATGGGTGAATACTGATGGATTTATGTTTGGCTGGTTCTCACCGGATTTTCGCTATTGATGTTTTGGCTTTATCCCACTTATATTGCGCCCATTTTTAATCAATTCAAGCCACTAGGTAATGTTGAGTTAAAAACTAAAATTGACAACTTACTCAAACGCACAGGGTTTCAAAGTGATGGCGTGTTTGTAATGGACGGGTCTAAAAGGTCATCGTATGGCAATGCCTACTTTACAGGCATTGGTAAAAATAAGCGCATTGTGTTTTTTGATACGCTACTTAAAGGCATGAATGATGATGAAGTTCAAGCAATTCTTGCTCATGAACTGGGGCATTTTCATCATAAACATATCAAAAAGCACATGATTAGTTCATTTACAATTTCCTTGCTTGGTTTAGCATTGCTTGGTTATTTGATTAATCAAGATTGGTTTTTTCATGGGCTTGGTATTAGCCATCCATCAAATCATATAGCTCTTATTTTGTTTACACTAACCATGCCAGTATTTAGTTTTTTCATTGCACCTGTTAATAATTATCTATCACGAAAGCATGAGTTTGAAGCCGATGCCTTTGCCGCTAAACATGCTAATGCAGATGATTTAGTATCTTCGCTAGTGAAGTTATATAAAGATAATGCCGCAACCCTCACACCAGATTATTTATACTCTGCTTTTCATGACTCTCATCCAAGTGCGTCAATTCGGATTAATCAGCTTAAGACTTATAAGTAATAAACGGTATACTTAAAAACCAACTAGAGGAGAAGTTTATGAATCAATTATTGCTAAGCACAATGTTAATCGCATCAAGTGTTTCATTTGCCAATGAAGAAGGCAAAGAATTACACAATGAATCTTGTATTGCTTGCCATATTATTGAACATGATGATGCTTTTTACACACGGGACAATTCGCGTTTACACAATCATTTTGAGTTACGTCGCCAAGTGAGTAATTGTGTCAGTGCATTTAGCATTGATTGGTTTCCTGATGAGGAAAAATCAGTTGTGGATCATTTAAATAATGAATATTATAAGTTCAAAAAATAGCACACAGCTTTGTCTCTAACACGCCGTCAAAAGTGGCGACTTGAAAAAATTCAAGCTGAGCGTATTGCTAGGGCAAACAAAGCCTCAGAAAATTTTGAAGAATTACCCCTTAATTCTGATAAAGCACAAATAGGCTTGGTCATCACTCGCTATGGACAACGTTTATTAGTCAAATCAAAATCAGGCGAGTTATATCAATGCACTGCTAGGCGTAATATTGACTTATCTGTTGCTGGCGATCAAGTCATCTTTCAGATAACGCAGTCCAATCAAGGCATTGTCACCGCCCTGCTTGAGCGTCATAATCAACTTCATCGTGCACACAAACTCATTGCTGCCAATATCGACCAACTGTGGTTAGTAATTGCCATTGAACCGCATTATCAGTTTGAATTAATTGATCGCTATTTAGTGGTGGCTGAAAATGCAAAATTGCCTATTAATATAGTCGTCAATAAGATTGAGCTGGCAAGTGATATGAAAAAAATTAAATTTGATTTTTCTATGTATGAAAATATTGGCTATTCGGTAAGTTATTTAAGTGTTAAAAAACAAATCAACATTAATCAACTTAAAACTCAACTTAACAACAAGGCCCATATTTTTTTAGGCCAATCTGGCGTGGGAAAATCTTCACTAATCAATGAGTTAATACCTAATTTAAATTTACGTGTTAACGAAATATCTGCCAAAAGCAAACTTGGTAAGCATACGACAACTAACACCACACTTTATCACATCCCTTCAGGTGGTGATTTAATTGACTCTCCAGGCATTCGTGAATTTCAATTAGATGAACTTACCAATCAAGAAATTTTAAACGGGTTTAAAGAATTTAAACCGCTTATTAATACTTGTAAATTCAGAAACTGCGCTCATATTTTTGAGCCAAAATGCGCAATTAAATCAGCAGTCAAATCAGGCAAAATTCACCAGAAGCGCTACCAATCTTACTTGGCGCTAGTTTCATCATAAAACAAGATTATTATTCAAATTCCATTTGCTTGAAAATACGCTCAGCATTCTGTTTATGCAATTCGTTATAGGTACCCCAATCTTGATAAGCAGATTGGTCAAGTATGATAAGCATCAAGCAAACTGCCATCATCATCTAATACTTTGCTAACTTGAGTGCGCATATAAACCAAGTAATCTTTAGTAAATTTAGTAACGCCTGCTAAGTCTGTTGGTGCGCCATGTCCTGAGACAATAATTTTAGGCTGCAAGGCTTCAAGCTTTAATCCAAGTAGTCGTATTAGTATGAACAAACACTGGCAACATACGTTCATTAAATGCCATATCGCCACTAATTAACAATTTTTACTTGGGGGGGCCAAAGCTGAATATCATCAGGCGAATGAGAAGCACCAAGGCGCAATAATTCAATGGTGGTATTACCCATATTTAAAATCATTTTATCTTCAAAAGTTTGGTCAGGAAGAATAACCTTTGTGCCAATCATTTTATCTTTTTGCGTTCTTAATGCACGAACATAAATGTCTTCAGATCTGTGCTGTATTTCTTTGTAAGCTTTAGTATATGCGATTAAAGTCGCCCTTGTTCTTTCCAATAATTTGAGCCCAAAATAGCGTGCCCTTGTGAGTTTTCCAGCACTACGTATTTGACAGGTTGAGGCGTAATTTTTTTAATCTGTTCATGCATATAGCTGCCACCTGCATTAAACACCAAAACGCCATCTGCTGTTACAATGAATGATAAATTGTTATTATGATTTGAATTTTCATAAGTAGGCGGCTGAGTGGCGCCAATAGCAGAATAAAGATTTTTAGCAATTTGAATGGGCTTTCTATATAAAATATTATTTGTTTCATAATCACTAATTTTGACGGGATAAGACGCTTTTTTCCATGCAAAATAGCCATCAGCATAATTTTTAACATTGGTATAACCCATATTCTATAAGGTCTTTTGGCTAATGGTGAGCGTAGGTTTTTTCCACAGTAAACAATAATTGGTGTGTCCTTCGACTTAACATAATCACCCACTCGAAACTCTAGCCAGCCTCTGGCAATATTTATATTTTAACCACGCTTAATTGTACCTAATTTAGCCAATTCAAAAGGTGTACGTACATCTATCAAAACCACATTTAGGTCAGTATCAAGAATGGTTTTTAATTCATCTGTGTTAGTATTGATAATTTGCTTATTAACTGATTCTAGCATTTGATTACCACTAATAATGCCAATATCAGCATGAGTGTTAATCAGTATAAAAATACAGCTAATTGCTAAAAAATAACGATGCATCATTCCATCCTTGGGTAAAAAATATTCAACAATTATGACAGGTAAGAATCCAATATACTGGAATTATCTTTTTTACAGAGATAAAGATTAAAACAGGCGGGTGTTATTTTAGTTTGGCACAAACAAAAGCAAGCCTTGCCACGCTTAACCAACCAAGTATCAATAGCACACCACCTACCGGTGTAACAAAAACAAAGCCATGTAGTTTGGTCAAAGTGTATAAATACAAACTACCTGAAAATAGTACAATACCTGCTATAAAAAGCCAAATGCTTTGATCAATAGACTTAAATGAAATACGCTGCGAACACACAACTAATGCTGCAATCATTAAAGTATGGTACATTTGGTAAGTTGCCGCTGTTTGTATGCGTGTAATATCTTCTGCTTGCATAATATCCTTTAAAATATGCGTTGACATTGCGCCTATTGTCACTGCTAAAGCGCCACTTAATGCTATAAATATCCAAATTTTTTTCATCAGTTTTTTTCTTATTTATATAAAATATTTTATAACTATACGCTTAAATTAAATAAGCTGGCTACTTGAATTTTATTTAAAGAACAAAACAACATCATCACCATAAAATCTAACCTTTGCGCTCCATTTATTGGTAAGGTAATTCATAGTCGTTTGGCTAAAAAAGCAGATATGCGTTGGATCATTCTTATGATGCCAGTGTTCAAAATTGGTGTCGCTATTTAGCATATTGGTCATAATGGATAAGACACCATCATCATTCAACATAGCAAAAAGTCTATCTAACTCAAATCCAGGCTTGTCAAAATGCTCCACTACTTCAGTTAAGGTAATAAAATCATAGTGATTATTAAAAATTAAGGGATTGTTTGCATAGAACTTATCAAACAAATCCACATGATGTCCTTGCTCTGAAAACATAACAGAGAGTGTAGACCTGGACCAGAGCCAAAATCAAGCCCAATAGCATTTGCTGGAATGTGTTTTAATACTGGATTGAAAACTTTGGATAGAAACTGTCGATAATGTAAATCTTAGGGGTTGTTTTGATGTAAATCGTACCTAGATTTTTCTTGAATACCACTTAAATGATATTCAACAGGTGCAAAAACTAACTCACATTGAGCGTAAATAAAATAGCCTGAATCTTGGTTCTTAAAATAGTATTTTTAATCAGTTGATTGGCATAATGGACAATGATTTTCCACGCACCAATCTAAAAAAATGCTTAATGAGGACAAGAACTAGAATGCACCTAATCAGTGCATTATTTCCAGGCGGCACCATCACTGGCTGCCCTAAAATTCGTTGTATGCAAATTATTCAAGAACTTGAACAGATGCCGCGCCAAGCCTATACAGGATCGCTGGGTTATATTAGTAGTAACGGAAAAATGGATTTTAACATTCTTATTCGTACCATTAGTAAACAAGATAATCTATTAACTTTAAGGGCAGGGGCAGGCATTGTGTTTGACTCTATTGCCAAACAAGAATTGCAAGAAACCAAGCATAAAGCCAAGGGCATGCTTCAGATTTCATTGTCCCTTTGTGCGCGCCAAAGTTGTTTCTCAAGCAGTTGTATTGTTTGTTGTTCAGAAGTCAGCGCTTTGCCTGACTCTGGTGTTTGTCCACCAAGCTCTGCTAGGTATTGTTTTCTCCATCTGCTAACTGCTGAGGAGCAAGCTCCTGATATTATCATGATTTTTTTTATTGGTGTAATTCTCATGCACCATGAGTTTGGCATAATCTAGTGTTCCCCCCTCAAGGGGGTATTGAACAGAATGTTCAACGGTGTATTGTGCATATGGTTAGAAACTCCCTTAAATATGTGGGTTACAAAGACAGAAAGCAGGTTGCCAGTAGTCTTAAACAAATTTACCAGTCCATCAGTGAAGATGAGGCTTTACTCGCATTAGATGAGTTTGAACACCAGTGG
Organism: Isorropodon fossajaponicum endosymbiont JTNG4; assembly: GCF_016592615.1. Taxonomy (NCBI): domain Bacteria; kingdom Pseudomonadati; phylum Pseudomonadota; class Gammaproteobacteria; species Isorropodon fossajaponicum symbiont. Next base: position 672,107 of record NZ_AP013043.1, on the reverse strand, counting down.
GGTAAACAGTTCCCAAGCATTGCCAAATCATGGCGACGTCATTGGGATAATGTAGCAACAATATTTGCTTATCCTGAAGCCATTAGAAAGGCAGTCTATACCACCAATGCCATTGAATCCTTAAACTCAGTGATTCGTAAATCTATCAAGAATAGAAAGATTTTTAATCACGATGATTCTGCTTTTAAAGTTGTCTTTTTGGCCATTGAAGCAGCCAGTAAGAAATGGACGATGCCAATTAGAAATTGGTCACAAGCAGTGAATTAGTTTATAATCCTGCATGAGGATAGATTAAAGGATTATGTCTGATTTTTAACGAGGGCTTTACACAATCTGGTTTACAGGGTCAAGAATCAGTGGAAGTAAATACTGATACCCACCATCTAGATACAATGAAGTCAAAGGTAGAACACCTAAGATTGAAACAACATTGGCTATATTTTTAAACAAAAATATCTCATTAGTGACTAAAAAGCTCTTCTGCTACCTCTAAATCTTCAATGGTATCAATTTTATACCATTTTTTCTCATCAAACATAATAGCTTCAAAGGATAGGGTCTTTTTTGCTACCAAGTCTGTAAAAACAGCCTCATAATAAGTGTTGAGATTTTTTGCAGAAATATAATTATCCAATCTATCTAGCACCTTGTACCAACTATCTAAAGATAAACTACAAATATTGACGGTTTTACAATGTGAGTTGTTTGAAATATTAGCAGACATGTGAAATATATTCACTTTATTATCATCATTTAACGACACTGTTGTACCATTCATCCATGGTAAAATATTTGATGATGCAAATCCGATTTGGATACATCTTTTTTATCCAAAAGACTAGCATCAAATACCAAATCACTTTCCACTAATATAAAATCCTCTTGAATGGCTTGCCTAGTCAGCCACAAAGAATAAATATTATTGGTTATTTGGTAATCAGCATTAAAAATATATTCTATTTTTATATCGCCAGCATGTTGCTCTAAATATTCACGAGTGCGGTGCTCTAAATAGCCCGTTGCTATAATTATTTTTTTAACACCTTGAATACGAAATGTGTCTAATTAAGTGTTGTAAAATAGGTTTGTCTATTAATAATAGTAAGACATTTTGGTGCATCCAAAAGTCAGTGGTCGCAAGCGAGCCCCTGTGCCAGCAGCTAATAAAACAACAGTTGTAATTCGTTGGTTGTCTTTCATAATATTTTTCCTATCTGTGATTATTGTAGCACAATTTAAAAAATCTTAAATATATTCAACACTTAGTATTTCATAAATAATATCACCTTTGGGCGCTTTCACTGTGACCTCATCACCCTCTTCGTTGCCCATTAATGCACTGGCGATTGGTGAATGACACGAAATCTTACCAAGTGCAATATCAGCCTCATCTTCGCCCACAATTTGATACGTGGTTTCACTATCATCTTCAATGTTCATTAGAGTAATAGTAGTACCAAAAACACAGCGGCCATCTTGGTTAAGTTTAGCAACATCAATCACTTGCATACGAGAAAGTTTTGATTCGACCTCTTTGATTCGACCTTCAATAAAGCTTTGCTCTTCTTTAGCGGCATGATATTCAGCATTTTCTTTAAGATCACCATGAGCGCGCGCTGTGGCAATATCTTCAATAACGCGGGGGCGACTAACATCTTTAAGTTTAAGTAATTCCGCTTCTAGTGCTTTGGCACCAAAAACGGTCATTGGTATATTTTCCATTATGAGTGTAGTGATTGAAGTTTGGTTATGGTGAGTTTATTGTTGACTTTTAGACCATCTAGCATGGCAAATGCAGCTGCCACTGTGGTAGTAAATGGCACTTTATGCACCAATGCTTGGCAACAAATTGCTGTAGCATCTTCCACGCCTTGGGTGTCTTCAGTTGAGTTAATAATCAAATCGATATCATCATTTTTAATCATATCAACAATATGAGGCGATCCTTCTGATACTTTATTGACCACTTCACACTCAAGTCCAGCTTCATTTAGCATGTCTCTATTACTACGCGTTGAAACCAAATTAAAGCCTTGTGCTAATAATTTTTTACCCAAAGCAATCAACTCGTTACGGTCAAGCCTGCGCAAGCTAACAAATACTTTGCCACTTTCTGGTGCACGACTGCCTGTTGCTAATTGAGCCTTATCAAAAGCTGAGGCAAAATCCTTGCCGATGCCCATTACTTCGCCTGTTGAACGCATTTCAGGGCCTAAAATTGGGTCCACGCCTAAAAATTTATTAAATGGGAATACCGCCTCTTTGACACTAAAGTGCTTGGGAATAATCTCTTTGGTAAAATTCTGAGCTTTAAGCGACACACCTGACATCACACGTGCAGCAATATTAGCCAGTGGTATGCCAATTGCTTTAGACACAAAAGGCACTGTGCGTGAAGCGCGTGGATTAACCTCAATAATATAAATCTCACCATCTTGATAGGCGAGTTGAGTATTCATCAAACCAACCACGTTTATTTTTTTAGCCATAGCAACAACCTGAGTACGCATTTCATCCAATACGTCACTGGCTAGCGAATAAGGGGGTAGTGAACAAGCAGAATCGCCTGAATGAATGCCTGCTTGCTCAATATGTTGCATAATACCACCAATCACCACATCTTCACCGTCACAAATTGCATCAATATCAACTTCAATGGCATGGTCTAAAAACGAATCTAACAAAATAGGGGAATCGTTTGATACTTGAACTGTTGTGTGCATGTAACGCTCAAGACTGTCTTTGTCATAAACAATTTCCATCGCCCGACCACCAAGTACATAAGAAGGTCTAACTACTAATGGAAAACCAATTGCATCTGCAATATCTTGTGCTTGTTCTAATGAACGCGCTGTACCATTTAGTGGCTGCTTAAGTTCTAACTCTTGCAACATTTTAGAAAAACGCTCTCTATCTTCAGCCAAATCAATAGCATCTGGCGTTGTGCCAATAATTTTAGCACCATTTTTTTCTAATGCATCAGCCAATTTAAGTGGCGTTTGACCACCATAATGCACAATAATGCCATCTGGGTTTTCAATATCAACAATAGCCAAAACATCCTCTAAAGTCAAGGGCTCAAAATACAAGCGGTCTGAAATATCATAGTCAGTTGAGACTGTTTCAGGGTTGCAATTTACCATAATCGTTTCAAACCCATCTTCACGTAACGCTAATGACGCATGCACACAGCAATAATCAAACTCAATGCCTTGCCCAATACGATTAGGCCCGCCACCCAAAATCATAATTTTTTTCTTATCCGTTGGATTGGCTTCGCACTCAAGTTGATAAGTTGAATATAAATAAGCAGTCTGGGTGTCAAATTCTGTCGCGCAACTGTCCACTCGCTTAAACACAGGTTTAATATTAAGTGCACGACGACGCTCACGTACTGAGGACTCGCTACAACAGAATAATTGTGCCAAACGCGCATCAGAAAAACCTTTACGCTTCAAGGTAAACATTTTGTCAGCATCAATATCAGTGATATTTGTGCCATTAATTTGCAACTCAGTTGAAACAATATCTTGTATTTGCGTTAGAAACCAAGGATCAACTTTAGACAAATCAAACACCTCTTCAACACTCATGCCCAATCTAAAGGCATCAGCCAAATAGAAAATGCGTTCGCCTCGAGCTGAAATGCACTCAGAACGTATTTTATTGCGCGCATCATCAGCGTTCAAATCAACAATAGGGTCTAATCCGACCTTATCGGTCTCTAGCCCTCTTAATGCTTTTTGTAAAGATTCTTGGAAGGTTGAGCCAATAGCCATTACTTCGCCCACAGACTTCATTTGCGTGGTTAAACGGTCATCCGCTTTGGGAAATTTTTCAAAGGCAAATCTTGGAATTTTAGTGACTACATAATCAATACTTGGCTCAAAAGAAGCGGGTGTTTTACCATTCGTAATTTCATTATCAAGTTCGTCTAAAGTGTAACCTATGGCTAGTTTTGCAGCCACTCTAGCAATAGGAAAGCCTGTTGCTTTTGATGCCAATGCTGATGAGCGAGACACACGTGGGTTCATCTCAATAATGGTTAAACGACCATCTTCTGGATTAAGCGCAAATTGCACGTTTGAGCCACCTGTATCAACCCCAATTTCACGAAGTACTGCTAATGAAGCATCACGCATCACTTGGTATTCTTTATCAGTTAGTGTTTGTGCAGGTGCAACAGTAATCGAGTCGCCCGTGTGAATGCCCATAGGGTCAAGATTTTCAATTGAGCAAATAATAATACAATTATCTTTACTGTCACGCACCACTTCCATCTCAAACTCTTTCCAACCAAGAATAGACTCTTCAATTAAAAGCTCATTAGTCGGTGAGAGGTCTAAACCTCGTTCGCAAATTTCAACAAATTCTTCTTTATTATAAGCAATGCCACCACCACTACCACCCATGGTAAATGAAGGGCGGATAACAGTTGGAAAGCCGACTGTTTCTTGTACAGCGTGTGCTTGCTCCATATTATGAGCCACAGCGGCTTTAGGCATATCAAGACCAATTTTTAACATCGCCTCACGGAATAAATCACGATCCTCGGCTTTATCAATGGCTTCTTTTGTAGCACCAATCATTTCCACATTATGTTTTTTAAGCACACCATGACGCTCTAAATCTAGTGCGCAATTAAGTGCGGTTTGCCCGCCCATGGTCGGTAATAACGCATCGGGCTTTTCTGTTTCAATAATTTTTTCAACCGTACGCCACTCAATTGGCTCAATATAAGTCGCATCCGCCATTTTCGGGTCAGTCATGATGGTGGCTGGGTTGGAATTAACCAAAATAACACGATATCCCTCTTCACGCAGTGCCGTGCAGGCTTGCGCACCAGAATAATCAAACTCGCAAGCTTGACCAATCACAATAGGTCCAGCGCCGATAATTAAAATACTTTTAAGGTCTTGTCTTTTTGGCATTAGTGTTGCGCTTTAAATTAGGTCAGAAATCATCATCTTCAATAGGCGGATTGCCATCAAGAATATCAAATTGTCTCTTTTGTAAATAAGAAGAGCGTGTTGCAATGTAAACATCGTCTGAATTTTTAAGTAAATCCGTTGCTGGCAATAATTTGACTCTAGTATCAACGGCTCTGGTGAGTAATAATGCTGTTTCTTCAGTGGTATTTAATCCCTTGGTTACATCAACATTTTCAGTAATATCAACATAAATACCCACTGAATCACGCATGGTTGATGGACCTAAAACTGGCAAAACCACATAAGGGCCACTTGGCACGCCCCACACTGCCATTGTTTGACCAAAATCTTCATCGGTTTTTTCTAGCCCAATATCACTAGCAACATCAAACAAGCCAGCCAATCCTATGGTGCTATTCACTAAAATCCTACCAAACGTACTCACACTGTCAAATAATTCAAACTGCAAAATTTCATTACCCAGTGTGGTAATATCATCTAAATTAGAGGAAAAATCACTGACTCGGTTTTGCGCTGTTTCAGGTACAGATTCTTTATAAGTTCTAGCTGCAGGCTCAAAAACATTTTCATCTAAGGTTTGATTAAACTCAAAAACTGCTCTATTTGACGCCTCAAATGGATCAACATCTTCAGCCATAGTAGTTGCACCAAATACCAACAACAAAAAACTCATTAATAATTTTTTCATTCGCTCATCTCCTTAATAAATGTATCAAATAAACCACTCATATCATGCGGTCCTGGCGAGGCTTCAGGATGCCCTTGAAAGCCAAATGCTTTTTTATTAACAACACTAATACCTTGGATAGAATTGTCAAACAACGAGCGATGTGTCACTTCTAAATCATTGGGTATATTGTCCTCTGATACTGAAAATCCATGGTTTTGAGAAGTAATCATCACTTGCTTGGTGTGTAAATCTTGCACAGGATGGTTAGCACCATGATGACCAAATTTCATCTTTTGCGTTGTTGCACCAACTGCCAAAGATAATAATTGGTGCCCTAAGCAAATACCAAACAACGCCACATCTTTTTCTAACAAAACCTGAATATTTTTAATGGCGTAATCGCACGGCTCAGGGTCGCCCGGCCCATTAGATAAAAATACACCATCAGGATTGCTTGCCAATACCTCAGCCACTGGTGTTTGTGCATTAACAATAGTCAATGCACATCCTCTATCTACCAACATTCTTAAGATATTTTTCTTCACCCCAAAGTCATAAACCACGACTTTAAATTTAGCATTTAGCTCATTAAATTTGGTATTTTCTAACGAATAAGAACCCTGATTAAACTCATACGACTGAGTGGTTGAAACCACTTTTGCCAAATCCATATTTTTAAGACCAGCAAACGATTGAGCTTTGGCAATGGCTGCGTCTTGGTCAATATCATCGCCCACAACAATACAGCCTCTAAGTGAGCCTTGTTTACGTAAGTGGCGTGTTAGTGCGCGTGTATCAATATCACTAATGGCAACAATATGATTTAGTTTTAAATACGCACCTAAAGACATATTTGAGCGCCAGTTACTTACCGCTAAAGGCAAATCACGGATAATTAAACCTGCTGCATGAATCTTATCTGATTCTTCGTCAACTGGATTGGTGCCTGTATTACCAATATGTGGATAAGTTAGTGCAACGATTTGTTGCGCATACGATGGGTCGGTTAAAATTTCTTGATAACCCGTCATTGAAGTATTAAACACCACTTCGCCTAAAGTTTCACCATTAGCGCCAATAGATTTTCCATGAAAAATCTTCCCATCTTCTAATGCTAGTAAGGCAACTTGTGACACCAAATACTCCCGAATGAAAAACTTCAATAATTTTACCATATCATCACACTACTCTGACATCCAAATGCACAAATCAAAGTGATATAATAACGTTTTAAAAACCAAACAAGAAGCGTTATGAAGATAACCGTTGATAATATCAAATGTGGTGGCTGTGCAGGCACCATTACTAAGAAATTAACCTCAACTTTCGATACCGAAAATATCGATATCAACATTGAACAAGGCATTATAAATCTTGACGTAGACGATGCTAAAAAAGCCGAAGTTGTCAAAGTTCTACTCAATCTTGGCTATCCTGAAATTGATTCAGTACATGGGTTTAATTCTGCCAAAGCCAAAGAAAAATCCTTTGTTTTTTGTGCCATTGGCAGAATGGATACATGACACTCACCTTAAATGGCGAGTCGCTAAAGGTAGCTGAGAACTTAAACACACATGATTTGATTGTTCAACTGGGTTATGAAAATCAACGCATTGCACTAGAAGTCAATGAAGTCATTATTCCTAAATCCCAACATACTAAGTTTGCCCTAAACGAAGGCGATATTTGTGAGATTATTAAGGCTGTTGGTGGCGGTTAAGCCCTAAAGTAGATCATAAATTTGAACCAGCTCTAACAGCTTATCTTTGTTAATATTTTCAATGATGTTTTCGGTATAAATATCTAGTAAATAAATTTCATTATTTTTAGTTTTGAAAAAATAAACTACTCTAAAGCCACTACTTTTACCTTGGGGAATAGAGCTATTTTTTAAGCGAATTTTATAAAAATCATCACCTAGATTTATTGCTGTTTTAGCACCATTTTGTAGTTCATCATCTAAAGCCTCTAAATCATGGGCTAGTTTTTTGTATTTTTTAGCAAGTTTTTTTGCAGATTTTGTAAAGGTTGAAATACTACTGATTTTCATTTTTAAGCTCAATTATCAAGTCTGTCAATGTTGTTTTTGGCAATTTACCATCCATCATCATCATCTTCATCTCTTTAACTGCTTGTTCTAACCCTCCATAAAAGATTTTTTCCTTTTGTTCTTTAATAAAACTCTGGATTGCCTCAGCAATAAAGGTTGAGCGATTAATATCATAATCACTGGTTAATTCATCCATTTCTTTGACTAAATAAGTAGGAAGGCTTAAGCCCAACCTGTTGCTTTTCAATTTGTTTGAGTGAGTACATTTTTTATAGTTTTATTCGACCATTTTTGCATTATGTTTTAACACACGCATATTTTTAATATTAAATCCCGTATCTGTAGTAATTAAAAGCTTTGACCACAAAGGGCATTTACCAATAAAACACACACGACCATTGCCTGAAAGTTTTAATTCTAAATAATAGTCACCATTGGATTTTTCACCATAATTCTCTACTTCAACATCAGAATATCTTGCAGTAGGCCATGCTGCTTTATAAATACCATACGCGATTGTATTACTAAATCGTTGAACTACATTTGGTTCTGGTGGAGTTGCACAAACAACGCTCAATCCAAATGTTACAAACACCGCAACACTTATTATTAACTTTTTCATAACTTCTCCTTTAAAAAATAAAACACACATTCACCAAAAGGCTAGGGGAAAATAAAAAATAAAAATCACTGTTCGGAACGTACCAAACGAACATAATGGTCGCCATTACGACCATCGGTGCCATCCTCTCAATTTTAGTGAGTTTGGTGAGTGCATCTGAGGTAAATTTATTAACATCAATCGCACGAATATAATCACAAACAATATCTGAATTATATTTTAATCTATCGCGTTTTTTATTCTAAAATGTAGTATAGAGTCGTCAATCAGTGCTGTGCTTAAAGGCAAAATATTAACCGTTTTATGGTTGCTAAAGTTTAAGTTATTGGATTGAATAACCAAAACTGGGCGGATTTTACCACTCTCAGAACCTCTACTAGGGATTGAGGTTTGCTAGGTAAATACTACCTCTAACCACATTCATTTTCCTTCCCAAGGTGGTAGAGCAGATATCCATCATCTATAGCTTCAAAATCTCTAATCAATTCGTCATGTAAGCCTCTAGAACGCAAAGAATCTGCTTGCATTCTTTTGGTCATTTCTCTGTTTTTTATTTGCTTTTGATAAGCTTTAATAGCCTTACGAATTAATGCACTTTTAGACACGAACCATTACAAAACAAATATAAAGTTTTAGCATTGTTTAGGTGGGCATCCAACGCCATTTGATTGATTTGCTCAAAAAAATCGTCTTGGATTTTTAGGGTAATTGTTTTCATAATACTAAAAGTAATACTATCATAATACTTTCTTTACTACACCATCCAATCTTTTTGGATTTCATCAGCAGAAAACGGCTTAACGCTTAATTGTTGTACCACGCCAACATTGAGTTTAACTTCCACATCAACTAACTTTTCTTCTCTACCTTGAGAATAGCGTGCTAATATTTTAGCAGCAATTTTCAAATCTTCTTGATTGGGTTCACCATCAATCAATGCTAAAGGACCATTACAACTGGTCGGATACAAATTGGCATATTGATTACGATAACCTTCTAGGAATTTAACCTCACCCTCTTCACGGGCAACAATCATTTTAAAACGTGGATTTGGGCGAATGTGTCTGCCAACTTTGAGCATCATTAAATCATCCAATTGATAATCACGATTACCGCGTGATTGCCACATATCGACCAATTTATCAGAATATTGCTTATCGGTTAGAAAACAACAACCACCTGCTGGGGTAGCGTAATCATCAAAGCCATATTCTTTTGCTAAAGCCATTTGTGGCTTACGCGTACGCCCTGAAAAATCTAATAATTTCTCTCTGTCCACCCAACCTTCAAGTTCTGCTTTGGTGGCTGGTAAATGTTTTGCACATAAGGGTCTTAGGAGTAAATCATTCGCACCTGATTCTGCTTGGACAATGGGCATGGCCTCTTTGCATTGTGACATAGGGCGTTGACCCATGACTTCGCCTGTAATAATAAAATCAAACTCATGCTCAATCATCCACTGTTTGGCTTTTTTGACCATAAAGCCTTTGCAATCTAGGCACGGGTTCATGTTTTTACCATAACCATGTTTAGGATTTAAAAGTACGTCACGATATTCTTCAATCACATCAATAATGTGTAATTTAATACCCAATTGCTCTGCCACCCATAAAGCATTGTTACGTTTTGGCTTGTCTTTTTTTTGCTTGCGAATGGCGTGTGTATGCCCTTCCACACAAAAGCCAGTAAAAAAGTTAATGCCTTCTACATGAATGCCTTGGTCAAGCATTAGTTTAGTGCTTAATAGCGAATCTAATCCGCCTGAGATTAGCGACACCGCTCTAATTTGTTTGTTTGTCATATTTGGGGCTTCCTAATACCATCTACACAACACCAATCACCTTTTTGCTTAACGCTTAATGTTAAAAAATAATGACCATACGTGTCTAAAATTATCTCTACTTGGTCTTGCAAAATACCAGATAGTACAATTTTTCCGCCTGATTTAATTCGCCTAGAAAAGTGCTCACACAAACCAACCAAAGGATTGGCCAAGATATTAGCAATCAATAAGTCAACATGATTAGTTTGAATGTTGTTCGTAGTAGCAAGCACTGCTTGTGGGCCGTTATCAATAGCGATGACTTCTTTTTCACCTAACTTGGCTGCAGCAATTGCCAAAACACCAGTACCTGTACCGTAATCAATCACAGTTAAATTTTTTGGTGGGTTTTGATCCAAATATTGCAAGCATAAATCTGTCGTTTGGTGCGTGCCTGTGCCAAATGCCAAACCAGGGTTCATGTCAATAATAACAGCCTCTTTTGGCAGAGTGGATGCATCTTCCCAAATACGATTTTTTAGTAGTTCAAAAGAGCTTTGTTCAATATTACAAATTTGCTTTAACATCATTTGCACATGCTTTTGTTCGACATTTATATTAAATAAAGCACTGATTGTCGTATCTTGCCATAAAGGCGTTTCGCCCACAGGTGGCTCAAAAATAGCATCATCAAATGAATCACTAAAGGTAATGGGGATAAAGCATCCAAACCCATCAGCACCTCAGAGATAAAATCTGCCTGGTCTTTGTTTATTCTAATAGTGAGTTGCATCCAATCCATAGCGAGCAAATTATACCCTACAGAATATTGCTAATACCTCATCACATACCCTCTTTACAGCCTTAATGGATATTTATATAAAAACCTAGTAAAATATTAAGGTAATAGGTATAATAGGTTCACTTTTTCACAAAATAACAAGGTAATGAAATGGGACTAGAAAGAACAGGCAATGGCTACTTAGTCGATCCAACAATTTGGACGCAAGATATTATGCATGAAATGGCTAAGGAAGATGACATTGAATTAACTGAAAGTATGGTTAATCAAATCCTTGTAGCTAGAGAGTATTTTGAGGAAAATTCATCAGTGCCGCCCATTAGAACTTTTGCTAAAGTTGTGGGTATTGATAAAAAAATCCTATTTAAAGAATGGTTAACTGGCCCGATGAAACCTATTACCAAATACGGTGGCATGCCTCAACCAACGGGTTGTGTTTAACCTCTGACTTAAAATAAATTAAATTAATGATTTAACTGAGGCAAGTGCCTTGGTTAAATTCTCAGGCTGAGTGCCCCCACCTTGTGCCATACCTGGGCGACCACCACCTTTCCCGCCAATTTGCTGCGCAACATGGTTAAGAATTTTTCCAGCTTGATATTGCTTAGTTAAATCTTTTGTTACGCCTGCAACTAAGGATACTTTATTATTATTTACTACTGCTAATACGATAACAGCCGAGCCTAACTTGTTTTTGAGTTTATCGGCAATATCACGCAAATCTTTGCCACTCACCTCTTCTACTACGACAGTTGATAGTAATTTAATACCATTTACCTCTTGAACCTGTCCAACCAAATCATCGCCTTGGTTACTGGCTAATTGTTTTTTTAAAATGGCAATTTGTTTTTCTAATTCTTTTTGCTGTTTAATCAATTGCGTGACTTTTTCTACCACTTGTGCGTTGCTTGACCTGATTATTTGTGCAATTTCATTCAAGCTATTTTGTGTTTGATTATCAAATTGATATGCATCATAACCTGTTAACGCTTCAATACGACGCACACCAGCAGAAACACCGCCTTCTGAGGTAATTCTAAAAAGTCCAATATCACCAAGTTGGCGAACGTGGGTGCCACCGCACAATTCTACTGAAAAATTATTTTTACCCATGGTTAAAACACGCACAGTATCACCGTATTTTTCACCAAATAGTGCCATTGCACCTTTCTTCTTTGCATTTTCAATATTAGTAATATCGGTGTGTACTTTTGTATTTCCTAAAATTTTACGATTAACCATGCTTTCAATTTTTTCTAAATCTGACTTAGTAATCACCTCATCATGCGAGAAGTCAAAACGCAGTTTTTCACTATCAACCAAAGAACCTTTTTGCGTTACTGTCTCACCCAGTACAATGCGAAGTGCGGAGTGTAATAAATGCGTTGCTGAGTGGTTTCTAGCAATGCATTTGCGAGATTTTTTATCAACATTGGCTTGTACCGCATCACCCACTTTTAAAACACCCTTATTTAGAACACCGTGATGCTCAAATGCACCTGATTTTTGCTTATTCGTATGACCCACTCTAAACTCAACTTGCGCATTAGACAACACGCCACTATCGCCAATTTGACCGCCTGATTCGGCATAAAAACTTGACTGAGCTAAAACGACAACACCATGCCCACCTACTTCAATTTTTTCAACCAGTTTTCCATCTTTAACAAATGCCTGAATTGAAGAAACATTCTCTAACTGTTCATAACCTAGAAACTCGGTTGCCTCACTAATATCAACCTTTTTTTTCGATATTTTAAAATCACCTGCTTGTCGGGCACGGTCTCTTTGTTTGGTCATTTCAATCTCAAAACCTAACATGTCAATGGTTAAATTACGCTCATGAGCAATATCTGCTGTTAAGTCCACTGGGAAGCCATAAGTGTCGTAAAGTTTAAAGACTGTTTTGCCATCAATTTCACTACATTTAAGACTGGTGATTGCCTCTTCTAAGAGACTCATACCTTGGTCTAGCGTTTGTGCAAAGCGTTGTTCTTCGCGCTTTAGTATCTTTTCAACTTTGGGCAAAGCTTGTTTTAATTCTGGATAAACATCTTTAAATTCCAGTGCCAATACTGGCGCTAAACGGTAGAAAAATACTTTATAAATACCTATCTTATGTCCATGACGAATACCGCGACGAATAATACGACGAAGTGCATAACCCCTGCCTTCATTTGAAGGAATAACACCATCAACAATCATAAAAGCAGTAGATCGAATATGATCAGCAATCACACGCACCGAGGCATTATCATTTTTAACATTATTGGATTTAGGTGTTAAATTCACGACAGCTTTGATCAGGCTTTGAAAGCCATCTGTATCATAATTGTTATTCTTGTGTTGTAACACAGCTGCTAAACGTTCCAAGCCCATACCCGTGTCTACACAAGGTGCGGACAATGGTTTTAAATAGCCATCTTCTTGTTTATCAAATTGTGTAAATACCAAGTTCCAGATTTCAATATATCGGTCACCATCTTCATCAGCATGCCCTGGTGGACCACCGGCAATATGCTCACCATGGTCATAAAAAATCTCACTTGACGGACCACACGGGCCTGTATCACCCATCTGCCAAAAATTATCTTTAGCACCGCAACGAGAGATTCTATTTTTGGGAAAACCAATTTCATTAACCCAAATATTTTCTGCTTCATCGTCCTGCTCAAACACACTCACCCAAAGCTTTTCCTTGGGTAGGTTTAGCTCTTTTGTGAGAAATTCCCAAGCATAATGAATGGCTTCACGCTTAAAATAATCGCCAAAACTAAAATTACCCAACATTTCAAAAAAAGTATGGTGACGTGCTGTATAGCCAACATTTTCAAGGTCATTGTGCTTGCCGCCAGCGCGCACACAACGCTGAACCGATACAGCGCGCGTATATGGACGCTTTTCCACACCACTAAAGACATCCTTAAACGGCACCATACCTGAATTAACAAACAATAAAGTTTTATCATTATGAGGAATAAGCGATGCACTAGACTCAATCGTATGACCTTTTGATTCAAAATAATCTAAGAATTTTTGTCTAATTTGTGCGGTTTTCATTTTGCCAAAAGTGCTTGATAAAAAGTGCGCATTATACGCCGTAAAAGCCTATCCAATAAGGGAAATATCTCCTGCACCTTGGCGAATAATATCAGCACCGCCTGAAGATAAATCAATCACAGTGGTTGGCTCTAATGGACAATAACCCCCATCAATAATCACATCTACATGCTTTTCTAATGCATTGCGTACATCATCAATATCAAAAAACTCACAATCTTTGATAATTAATGACACGCTCATCATTGGCTCATTTAATGCATCCAATAAAGCCTGCACTACACCATGATTAGACACTCTAAGACCAATGGTTTTTTTCTTAGCATGTAACAAGCGATTGGGTATGTCGCGTGCACCTTGCAAGATAAATGTATATGCACCAGGTAGAATTTTCTTGAGCAGTCTAAAAGCAGTATTGTCCAACTTGGCATATTCACCGATATGCGCCAAATCACGCATCATCAAGGTAAAGTGATGTTGTTTTGAAAGATTACGAATGCGTCTAATACGCTCTAACCCGTTTTTATTGCCTAACGTTGTCCCTAATGCATAGCCAGAATCTGTTGGATAGGCAATCACCGCACCACGACGCAACTCATCAACGACCTGTTCAATCAAGCGCAACTGTGGGTTTTGCGAGTGAATTTCTAATAATTTTGCCATGTCCAATTTCTCCATATTGCTTGTTCAAAATTAGGCAAATCTTGCAAACAACCCATTTGTATTCTTTGATTGGACCAGCCGTGATAATCAGAACCACTTGACGCTAACAACCCTAGTTCACTCGCCCATTGACTGGTAAGTCTGATTTCATCAGCACTGCTTGTGGCTGTTACCACTTCAATCCCGCCACAACCATTAACAGCTAAATCACTCATCATGCGTTTAACTTTAGTATGTGCCATTCTATAACGAAAAGGATGTGCCAACACTGCCACGCCACCTGCAACGCGTATCCACCCAATCACCTCATCAAATTGCGCCCACTTGACGCCCACACCACCTGGTTTTTTACCTGCTAAAAAACGTCTGAATACTGATTTCATGTCCTTACAAATACCTTCTTGAATCAGCATTTGGGCAAAATGTATGCGAGTAATCATGCCTGTTTTAGAAAGTGCTTTGGTTTTTTCCATAGCACCAATAATGCCAGCCCCACCCAAACTACGCGCTATTTTTTCGCTGCGAATTTCTCGAAGCTGTTGGTGTTTTTTAAGCCCAGCCTGCAATGCTTTGTTATTTGGGTTAATCTTTAACCCAAGAATATGAATCGTCATATTGTTCCACATGGCTGATATTTCAGTACCAAATACAAATTCTAAATTTAATTTATTTGCCTCAAGACTGGCTTCAGCAAGTCCATCAATCGTATCATGGTCTGTTAATGCAAACACATCACAGTTTTGTTTTTTGGCTAAGCGCACCACTTCAGTAGGCGATAAAACCCCGTCTGAATAATACGAGTGATTGTGTAAGTCGATGACCATAAGTTGTTTATTATAATCTATCTGTTTTGCAAACGTAATTGGCTATAATCTCAAACATAACTACTTAACACAATCAACACCATGTGCGGAATCGTTGGCGGCATCTGTAAAGACAACATCACCCCAATTCTACTTAGTGGGTTAAAACGCTTAGAGTATCGTGGGTATGATTCAGCGGGTGTTGTGGTTTTGTCAAATGACAATAAACTAAGCCGTGTGCGCGCAGTAGGCAAGGTGGTTAACCTTGAAACTAGCATTCAAAAACAAAGTCTGAAAATACAAGGTAGTGTTGGCATTGCACACACTCGCTGGGCAACCCATGGCGAACCATCAACACAAAATGCACACCCTCATATTTGTTTTGGCACGGTTAGTGTTGTACATAATGGCATTATCGAGAACTTCCTTAAACTCAAGCAGAAACAAAAAGCACAAGGTTATGCTTTTACTTCAGATACCGATACTGAGGTGATTGTTCATAGTATTCATCAAGCTCTGAAAACCTCAGAAAATTTACTTAAAGCCACTCAAAAAGCTGTTAAAACCTTTGAAGGGGCTTATGGTTTAGGGGTGATATCATCAGAATATCCAGGACATATCGTTGTTGCTAGAAGTGGCTCACCACTCATTATAGGCGTTAGTAATGAAGGTAATTTTATTGCCTCAGATCAGGTGGCCTTACTGGACATCACCAAGAAATTTATTTTTTTGGAAGAAGGAGATATTGCCGATATTACGCTTGACTCAATTACTATTTACAACAAAGATGACAAACAAGTTAATAGAGCCATTAAAACTTCAAATCTTAACAGCAAACAAATTGAGCTAGGTGATTATAAACATTACATGCAAAAAGAGATTTTTGAACAACCGCAAGCAATTCGTGACACGTTAGAATCGCGCATTACCAAAGACACTGTGTTGCTTTCTGCCTTTGGTCATGATGCTGAAACTATTTTTAAAAATACAAAGCACATTCAAATTATTGCTTGTGGCACTAGTTATAACGCAGGTTTAGTCGCTAAATACTGGCTTGAAGACATTGCAAAAATGCCAACTAATATTGAAGTGGCTAGTGAGTATCGCTACCGTAATCCGATTGTGCTTGATAACACTTTGTTGATTACTATTTCCCAAAGCGGGGAAACTGCTGATACTTTAGAGGCGCTAAAATCTATCAAAAAGCGTCACAAGAATATTCACACATTAACCATTTGCAATTGTGCAGAATCTTCCCTAACACGTGAGTCTGAACTTACCTTGTTAACCCATGCCGGCCCTGAAATTAGTGTGGCTTCTACTAAAGCCTTTACCACACAACTAGTGTCTTTAGCATTGTTGTCAGTTGCCATTGGAAAATGCCATAAACAAGTGGATAGACAACAAGAAGCCTCTATTGTATATGGTCTAAATCGCTTGCCAGGCTTGATTAAAAAAACACTCGAACAAGAAAATCAAATTATTGAACTCGCACAATCTTTTAAAGACAAGTTTAATGCCATTTTCTTAGGAAGGGGTACAATGCATGCTATTGCCATGGAGGGTGCGCTTAAACTTAAAGAAATTAGCTATATTCATTCGGAAGCTTTTCCAGCAGGTGAACTTAAACATGGTCCTATTGCTCTGATTGATAAGGACACGCCTGTTATTGCAATTGCGCCTAATGACCAACTATTAGACAAGCTCAAATCAAACTTGCAAGAAGTCAAATCTCGTGGCTCACAAATGATTGTTTTTGAAGATGAAATGTCCAATGTGCCTCCGATGAAAAATATGACCGTCATGTCAATCACACACAACCTTGGTAGAATTACAGCGCCTATTATTTTTACCATTCCTTTGCAATTACTCAGCTATCACGTCGCATTAATCAAAGGCACTGATGTTGATAAACCTCGCAATCTGGCTAAATCAGTCACTGTAGAATAGCATAATATTATGATTAACACACTAGGCTTTGATTCTGATTTTGACCCTTGTCTTTTAGGTCGAATTATCAATGAAAAAAAACAGATTGGCTATTACAATTTACCTAATCAAGATACCGCTTATATTCATCATTATTTAAAGCAATTAGACAAAAGGCAAGATTTAAACAGCATTAGTGATGTTGTTGTTATCGGCATTGGCGGGTCAAGCTTAGGTGCCAAAGCGGTTTATCATTTTATTAAACCCATCAGGCAATTAAAACGAAACCTGCATTTTATGGATAGCACCGACCCTGTTACTATTGCCAATATTTGCAATAGTCTAAACATGGGCTCAACACATTTTATTGTTATCTCTAAATCAGGCACAACCATTGAAACGATTGCGGCTTATAAGTACATTCTTGCAATCACTAAAAGCGCCCAACTTTCGTATTTTCCCTTTACTTTTATTACCGACCAAAACTCACTACTAGCACAACATGCTCAAAAAGTTAGTGGCTTAATTGTTAACATCCAACAAAATATTGGTGGCAGATTTTCACTCCTAAGTAGTGCAGGTATCATCCCATTGGCATTAACAGGTATAAAAATTGATTGTTTGCTAAAGGGTGCTGCAAAGATTAAAGACAGCTTTTTTAATCAAGGCTATATGCAAAATGTATTGCTCAAAAAAGCAACTTTTTATGCCAGTAATTCTTCAAACTACAACATTAATGCCTTGTTTTCTTATACCGATTCACTTAAATATTTTAATGATTGGTATGTACAATTATGGGGAGAAAGCTTAGGTAAGAAACAAAAAAACTCGGCCTTTAATGTTGGATTAACACCTATTGGCCTAACTGGACCTAAAGATCAGCACTCTTTTTTACAATTATTATCTGAAGGGACTCGAGATAAAAGTGTCACCTTTATTAAACTTAAAACCTTTGACAATCACCAAAAAGTACCCGACATTACCTTAGAAAAATTAGAAGCATTAGATTTAATTAATCAAGTTGAATTTTCAACCTTGATTAATATGCAAGCTGACGCTATTATAAAATCCTTAAAAGAACATACAAGAATTCCGCTTGATGAAATTACCTTGCAAAAGCAAGATGAATTCAGCATTGGTCAACTGATTTATTACTACGAGTTGCTAACATCACTTGTTGGGGATTTACTTAATATTAATACTTATAATCAGCCCGGTGTCGAATCTGGCAAAAATATCCTCATTAAAAAATTACAACAACTATGATTAAAAAATTACAACAACTATGATTAAAAAATTACAACAACTATGATTAAAAAATTACAACAACTATGATTAAAAAATTACAACAACTATGATTAAAAAATTACAACAACTATGATTAAAAAATTACAACAACTATGATTAAAAAATGCCTCTTCCCTGCAGCAGGCTTTGGTACTAGATTCTTACCTGCCACGAAAGCAGTACCCAAAGAAATGCTGCCTATTCTAACCAAGCCATTATTACAATATGCCGTAGAAGAGGCACTTGATGCTGGCATGAGCAATATGGCCATCGTCACTGGCAAAGGAAAGCGAGCTATTGAAGACCATTTTGACCGAGCTTTAGAGTTGGAGGCTCAAATTCAAGGCACGCAAAAAGAAGTGTTATTAAAAGAAATCAATGCCGTTTGCAACAAAGCCACTTTTACTTATGTCAGGCAAAAACAAATGTTGGGATTGGGGCATGCCATTCTCACTGGCGAACCGCTAATTGGCAATGAGCCATTTGCTGTTCATCTAGCCGATGATTTGTGCACATCAGAAAACGATAGTGTACTAACTCAAATGATTCAAGTGTACAACAAATATCAATGCTCAATCGTGGCTATTGAACAAGTGCCCATAGATCAAACCCATAAGTATGGTGTCATTGCTGGTAACTTAGTTGACAATACTAATGACACGTACCGCGTTACTGATATGATTGAAAAGCCAGCACCAAAGGATGCACCTACCAATATAGTCATCATAGGTCGTTATATCCTAACACCCGATATTTTTAATATCCTTAAACAAACCAAACCTGGCAAAGGTGGTGAAATTCAAATCACCGATGCACTACTCACCCAAGCAAAACAAGGCCGAGTGATTGCTTATAAATTTAAAGGCAAGCGATTTGATTGTGGTAGCATCCAAGGCTACGTTGAAGCAACAAACTACTTTGCTAAACAACAAGGTATTATTTGACCCTGTAAACCAGATTGTGTAAACCCTCATATTTTATAATCCCCGAAAAGGAGAAAAAACATGAGTAACACAATACCAAGAAACAAAAAAAAGCAACTTAACAACACAGGCATCAACCAGAAAAAGCTCCGTGCTTTTGCTGATGAACTTGCCAAAGACATCCACACCCAAGATGATTTAGCAGATCTAGCTGCTTCACTGGTTAAAATGACCATTGAAGCAGCATTAGGTGCTGAGATGGAACATCATCTTGGTTATCCAAAATATGGGCAAAATAGCAGCGAGCTTAATACAGACAGCAATGCTCGTAATGGCTATTACCCTAAAACCGTCAAAGGCAATCATGGTGAAGTTGAACTTGCTATCCCAAGAGACCGCAGAGGTAGCTTTGAACCTTTAATTATTGAAAAAGGTCAAACGCCGATTGGGTGCTTTTGATAGTCAGATATTAAGCCTATATGCCAAAGGCATAGGTACCCGTGATTGCAATAGTCTAATTTTATTGGACACAAAGATAGCCTTATAATACAAACCATAAGGAGGTCAGTAATGACACAATATAAATCAAGAAAACAACGAGTGACTTTTACCGTTGAACATTCTGTTCAATACCCCCTTGAGGGGGGAACACTAGATTATGCCAAACTCATGGTGCATGAGAATTACACCAATAAAAAAATCATGATAATATCAGGAGCTTGCTCCTCAGCAGTTAGCAGATGGAGAAAACAATACCTAGCAGAGCTTGGTGGACAAACACCAGAGTCAGGCAAAGCGCTGACTTCTGAACAACAAACAATACAACTGCTTGAGAAACAACTTTGGCGCGCACAAAGGGACAATGAAATCTTAAAAAAGGCAACAGCCTTGTTCGCTGTGGACAATCACCAAGTGATATGATTATCAAGATAAACAAGGCTTGCCAACAATACAATACTAAAGAATTATGAGCATTACTCAAACTTCCTCGCAGTAGTTATTACTATCAAGTCAAAGATAAGCGAGTAAACAACAACACCAATGCTATGATTAAATTAATCAAACAAACTGCTATTGAAGTTGGATACACCTATGGCAAACGCAGAATGCGGGTAGTTTTGAATAACCAAGGTTATAACATTGGTATTTACCAAACTGCAACGCTAATGAAAAAAGCCAATGTAGTTGCCATACGCCCAAGAAAGCGTCATTATTACCCTAATACTAGATTGATGTTTAAAA
Source organism: Isorropodon fossajaponicum endosymbiont JTNG4 (assembly GCF_016592615.1). Lineage (NCBI taxonomy): Bacteria > Pseudomonadati > Pseudomonadota > Gammaproteobacteria > Isorropodon fossajaponicum symbiont. The sequence continues at coordinate 651,342 of NZ_AP013043.1, read as the reverse complement.
AGGCAAAAAACCTATTAAATCGTGTGTTTGAGCAGCAATCAATTAATACGCATTGGGTTGGTGATATTACCTATATCAAAACCTATCAAGGTGGGAGTTATTTAGCCAGTGTGTTGGATTTAGGCTCAAGACAAGTTGTTGGTTGGGCATTGTCAAAACAGCCTAATGCTCAGTTGGCAAAGGATGCGCTTAGTAATGCTGTGTCTAGACACCAGCCCAATACAAATAAACACATGTTCCACTCTGATCAAGGGACTCAATACTCTTCTAAAGTTTTTATTGATTATTGCAACAAGAACAACATTACTCAAAGCATGAGCAGGCGAGGTAATTGTTGGGATAATGCGGTCATGGAGCGTTTCTTTAGAAGTCTGAAGACTGAGAGATTAAATTATCAAAGTTTTGCAAATCATAGTGAAGTCGTGCAAAATGTAGAGGGTTATATCTACTTGTATAATTACAAAAGGATTCATTCAGCGATTGGGTATTTAACACCTGCTCAAAAGATGGCTGAATTGAAAAAAGCGGCTTGAAATGTGTCCAAGTAGGTTAGAGCATTGCAGTTTGAATACCTTTATCACCCTTGCCTCCTTTCTCGCCTTTGTTGTCTATATTACCTATGACCTCAACTTCTGCTAAAGAGAGAAAGTTTTTATCGAGTAGTTGGACTTTAACATAACGACCTTGTGTGCCTTCGTCACCTAAGTCAATTGTTGTGCCGGGGTTAGGATAGGCATGAAAGTCTTGCTGATAGGTGATGGCATTAAAATCAGCATCAGTGGCAACACTGACTCGATAGTTAGTCAATCTGCTGCCTTTACAACAATTAGTACGATTGTAAATAACGATTTGATTAATGGTTTGATCGCTTTGTAAATCAACACGCCACCAAACACACCTTGACGGTTTTGGGTGTTGGTGGTACTTTTGTGGTTATAGTTGCCGCTAGTGTTGCCATCAACCGCTCTTGAAGAAACACCACCCCAACCTGTGGAGGATTGTGTGGTGGGTTTATTGAGGACTAAGCCAGTGGTAACAGCGTGAACAGTGGTGGTTAAATAAGGTGAAGAGTGTTGCTATTAGTAATAAAATACGGGAGAAACTTTTGGTGATGAGCAATGAATTCATTGGGCGTTCTCCTTAATATGGAAATAGAATTTTGTATTGATTTTAAAATTAGTTTAGCATTAATGGCAAGTTGTGTTGAAAGGTTTTGATTAAAAAAAACTAAGCAATCATGAATTTAATGAGGTGTAAGGCGTAATAATAATTGTTTTTTATCAATTACAAAGTAAAAGGCTTGGAGCCAATCAGTGCCTAATAAACCATCAATATTGGAAGGTAGTTTTGCTTGTGGTAGAACAGCAATGAGAAAATCTTGTTTTGTGATTGCACCCACTGTAAATTCTTTAATATTAATTTTATGGGCTGTAATAGTGCCATTTGCAGTACTTAAAGTGATTTTCTCTGCCTGGTTAAAAGATTCATTGCTGCATTTTCTTTTGATACTGCTCCTACATTAGATTGGGCTAATCGTTATCTAAATATCAAAGAGGCTTATTCAGAAGTTAGCACAATCCCTGCCTATGGTACAGTGTCATTTAGAATTAGTGCTGATGCTTGGAATGCTCAATTCACCTTGGGTAAAAATCTGTGCATAATTTAAGGCATTTTTTAAACGTTTGAATTGTTTTTTCCATTGTGAATTAGTGGCTAGATAATCTAGCTGAAATGTAGCCTCGTCATATTTTTCAAGCATTAATAGTAACTCGCTCAATTGATAGCGAAAGGTTGGATGATTGGGTAATAAATCAACAATTCTGTATAGGAAATGGAGCTTTTCATCTGTTCTACCTTCACTAAGTTGGTTTAGATAAGGTTGAGCAATGTTTAAAATAAGTTATTCTATTTCTGCTAAAGAATAGTTATCTTGTACTTGACTATTAATTACCTCTAAAGCATCTAATACTGCTAAATATTCTGTATTTTAGTATAAATATTTGGCTGATAAAATCAGAGTCTGAGGCTCAAATGGTTGTTGCTCAATTAATTTAAGCAATAAAATATTTGGCTAATTTTAAATCACCAAAGACTAAGTGCTTGATTGATTTTCAAAATTAAACTTAGTTTTTCGCCAGAATTGATATTGATTGTTCGCCAGATTTTTGGCTAATAATAGGATTAGTATAGGTGGTTATTTAGGGTAACGCTTGAATGGGTAACACTATTTTATTAAAATAACCACGTGCAAACTAACCAGCTAAAATACCCAAATAAAGTATCAAAATAAGGCGCAAAGCCATCTACTCAAAACCCTTAATGTCTGGGCACGAGCAAAATAAATTTCGATCGCCATACACATTATCAATGCGCTTAACGGGCGGGAAATATTTGTTTTGTTTTAGTGAATTTATTGGGTATAACGCCTCTTCTCGTGAATAAGGATATTGCCACTCTCCAGCCATCTCAATTGCTGTGTGTGGGGCGTTTTTAAGCGGGTTGTTGTCCTTGTCCCACTCGCCTTTAATTACTTTTTGAATCTCGATATAAATACTAATCATTGCCTTAATAAAACGATTAATTTCACGTAGCGATTCACTTTCTGTAGGCTCAATCATGAGTGTGCCTGCTACTGGAAATGACATGGTCGGTGAATGAAAACCATAGTCCATCAAACGCTTGGCAATGTCTTCTTCAGAGATGCCACTTTGTTCTTTTAAAGGGCGAATATCAATAATGCACTCATGTGCAACCATATTATGCTCACCTTGATACAAAATTGGAAAATAATCTTTCAATTCGTTGGCAATATAGTTAGCACTCACAATGGCAACTTCGGTAGACCTTTGCATGCCGTATTTACCTAATAACTTAATATATGACCAAGAAATTGGCAAAATTGAAGCGCTGCCATACATGGCTGCGGATACGGCATTAGAATCTTTAATTAGTGGATTGCCAGGTAAAAACTCTTTCAAGTGTGCTTTAACGCCAATCGGCCCCATACCTGGACCACCGCCACCGTGCGGAATGGCAAATGTTTTGTGTAAATTAATATGTGACACATCTGCACCAAATTCACCCATACGAGTAATGCCAACCATGGCATTTAGATTGGCACCATCTAAATATACTTGTGCGCCATGGGTGTGAATAATCTCACATATTTGCTTAATTTCAACCTCGAATACGCCGTGGGTAGAAGGGTAAGTCACCATAATGGCTGATAATTTATCTGCGTATTTCTCAGCCTTTATTGTTAAATCTTGAATGTCAATATTGCTAGATTCATCACATTTAACAATCACCACTTTCATGCCCGCCATAACTGCACTGGCAGGATTAGTACCATGTGCTGATTGAGGAATCAGGCAAATATTATGCCCTTCCTCGCCTTTGGATTGATGATACGACTTAATTGCTAGAAGACCTGCAAACTCACCTTGGGAGCCTGCATTGGGCTGCAGAGAAACTGCATCGTAGCCTGTAACTTCTACTAATGCCTGCTCTAAATCTTTAAACAATTGCTGATAGCCCTTGGTTTGATCTTCTGGTGCATATGGATGCAAATCAGAAAAACCAGGCAGTGTGATTGGATACATTTGTGTGGCAGCATTAAGCTTCATAGTGCAAGAGCCTAGTGCAATCATTGAATGATTAAGCGCGATGTCTTTATTTTCCAAACGCTTCAAATAGCGCATCATTTCAGTCTCACAGTGGTAGTTGCTAAACACAGGGTGAGTCAAATAATCTGAAGTACGTAAATTATCTTTAGCAATATTCAAAAGCAAATTTTCTGACTGATAATAAGCAGCCTTACCTATTGATAGAACCGACACAAGGCTTGATAATTCATCAACTGTTGTAGTTTCATCAAGTGCAATACTTAATTGGTTATCATTAATTAAACGCAAGTTAATGTTATTTGATTGTGCTGAATTAAATAAACTAATAGCATCGGTCGTGTTAATAGTAATTGTATCAAAAAATTGTTCTGTGGCTAATTCAAAATCCGCATCAAGCAGGCTTTTAGCAAGATTATTGGCCTTAGCATGCACACTTAATGCAATTTTTTTCAAACCTTTAGCGCCATGATAAATACCATAAGCGGCGGCGAGCACTGCTAATAAAACTTGAGCAGTACAAATATTACTAGTGGCTTTATCTCGACGAATGTGCTGCTCACGAGTTTGTAGTGACATGCGCATTGCTGGATTGCCTAAAACATCTTTGAGACATGCCAATAAGCCGACCTGGTATCATGCGTTTAAACGTATTACGCGCACTTAAAAATGCCGCATGTGGCCCACCAAAGCCCATAGGCACGCCAAAGCGTTGCGAGCTACCCACTGGCAATATCAGCCCCCATTTCTGTAGGGGTTTTAATCAGTGTTAATGCTAAAAGGTCACAAGCAACAATGGTTAATACATCATTATCTTTTGCCCTAGTAATGTCAGCAGTTAAATCTCGAACGTCACCATTTGTACCTGGATATTGCATTAAACAAGCAAAACAATCACTAAAATCATGATGTTGAATGTCTTTAATAATCAACTCAATGCCTAATGGCTTGGCACGAGTTTGCAAAATAGTAATGGTTTGTGGATGAGTGTTAATATCAATCAAAAATTGGTTGGATTTATTCTTTTTATTAGCACGCTTAGCCATCATCATTGCCTCAGCACAAGCAGTTGGCTCGTCTAATAATGAAGCATTGGAAATATCCATGCCTGTTAAATCAATAATCATGTGCTGAAAATTAAGCAGCATTTCCAAACGACCCTGAGAAATTTCAGCTTGATAAGGTGTGTAAGTCGTGTATCAACCCGGATTTTCTAAAATATTGCGTTGAATAACGCTCGGCATTAGCGTGCCATAATAACCTTGACCAATAAAGTTAGTTGCTAAGATATTTTTAGCAGCAAGGCTTGAGGCCAATGCCAAAGTGTCCCGCTCAGTCATACCTTCATCAAGCGCCATTCGATTGCCAAATAAAATATTTTTAGGCACCGTTTTTGATATCACCTCATCAACAGATAAGCAGCCAATGCTGCTTATCATAGTCTCAATATCATTTGTACTTGGACCAAGATGTCTGGCTAAAAATTCGTTACTCATAATGGATAAAATATTTCAATAAATTTAAGAGCTAAATTTTATCTGATTAGAGATTTGTTTTCCTTGTAAAAAATAAGGCTTATAAACACCTTTTCAAAAAGACACTTATCACCCTGGTGGCCAAGTCAGTGCCCGCCCACCTAGACAATGAAGATGAATATGGTAAACCGTTTGCCCACCTTGTTCATTACAATTCATCACCACTCGATAACCCTCATCAGCAAAACCTAACTCTTTAGTAATACGGCTTGCTGTTAATGTTAATTTGCCTAACAATTGCGCATCATCAGTATCATTTAAAGTTTTAATATGTGTTTTTGGAATGACTAAAAAATGATGGGGCGCTTGTGGATTAATATCATGAAAGGCCAGAACATCTTTATTTTCATAGATTTTATTGACTGGAATGTCACCATTAATCATTTTACAAAACAAACAATCAGTCATACAATTACGCCATAAAAAAGTAAAGAGAAATTCTATTTTATCCTTATTTAACAAGTATATAAACCGTTTTTCTTAGTAGTCTATATTAATATTTATTAATATTAATCAATTGAATTAAATACTTTAAAATACACATCTTCAAATAATTTTTTATTGATAAACACAAAACATGCCAAAAACAAAATAAGCCGACAAATAAAGAGATAAAAAGCACCACTTGCTATATGTGTGCTTGTCGTTGCGGCATTAATGTCACGATTGAAAATAGTGAAATTCGCTATATTGAAGGCAACCCAAACCACCCTTAAAACAAAGGTGTGATTTGTGCCAAGGGCTCAGCTGAGCATTATGAAACAATACTCGCCTGCGCGCTTAACCAAGCCACTTAAAAGAAAAGAAGGTGCGCAAGCGTGGCGAGTCACAATTTGAGGCAAAATGAGTGGGACGAGGCTTTTGAAATTATGGAAAAACGCCTGTCCCACATCCGCGCAACAGACCCTAAAAAGTTCGCTTTATTTACAGGTTGTGACCAAGTGCAAGCATTAACAGGATTGTTTGCCAAGCAATATGGCGCCCCAAACTTAGAAAGAGCAAAACTCTTTATTATGATTGGCACAGCTGAGGATCACCACTCCAATCCAATGAAAATTGAGATGAGTAAATTTAAACGCAATGGCGGTAAATTTATTTCAATCAACCCAGTACGTACTGGTTATTCTGCTATTGCTGATGAGTGGATACCTATTAAACCAGGCACTGATGGTACGTTATTTATGGCAATTAATCATGAATTAATCAAGCAAGGTTTGTTTGACCGTGAATTTTTAATTAAATGTACCAACGCTGCCGAATTGGTCAATATAAATGAAGACAGTGATGATTTTGGGCTATTCGCAGGCTTGCTTATGAAATGGGCATTGCTACGCATGATCAAAAAATTGAGCTGCCTATTGCTTGGATAGACGCTTTGGGTGAGGAACACGACCATGTTACTGGCGCACCCGTTGCATTCCACGCAATGCGTGGTTTGGCCGCCCACTCAAATGGCTTTCATGCCATTCGTAACTTATCCATCTTAATGACGCTATTAGGCACCATTAACAGACCCGGTGGATTTAGACATAAAGCCCCTTTTCCACGCCCTATTCCGCCTTGTGCTAAACCACCAAAATCACCCGATGATATTAAGCCAAACATGCCACTAGATTCTATGGTACTTGGCTTTCCTGCAGATCCTGATGATTTATTTGTTGATGACGAAGGCCAGCCAGTACGCCTTGACAAAGGGTTTTCATGGGAACATCCACTCTCAGTACATGGCTTGATGCACAATGCAATTACCAACGCTTGGCGTGGTGACCCATACTTTATTGACACATTGATGTTATTTATGTCTAACATGGCATGGAATTCAAGCATGAACACAACTGAAATCAGAAAAATGTTGGTTGATAAAAATGAAGATGGTGAGTGCAAAATTCCGTTTATTATTGTCTGTGATGTCTTTCAATCAGAAACTGTTGATTTTGCTGATTTAATCTTACCTGACACCGCCTACTTAGAACGCCACGACGTAATGAGTATGTTGGATCGACCTATTTCAGAATTTGATGGTCCAGTGGATTCTGTACGTGTGCCAGTATTGCCAGTAACAGGCGATTGTAAACCTTTCCAAGAAGTGCTGATTGAATTAGCATCAAGGCTTAAATTCCCTGCTTTTGTTGATGAAAATGGCAATCGAAAATACAAAGATTACCAGGTTTTATCATCAATTACGAAACTACCAAAGGCTCAGACATTGGCTATTTAGCAGGTTGGCGTGGCAAAAATGGCGAAAAACAGATGAAAGGCGAGCCTAGCAAAAACCAATGGAAAAAATACATCGATAATGATTGTTTTTTTCATTATAAATTGCCAAAATCATATCAATATATGCGCAACTGGAATCTAGGCTATCTCCAATGGACAAAGCACAACGGGCTAACTCAGCTACGCTGAACCTGTACAAATCCACTTGTACTCAGAAGTATTACAAAAATTCAAATTAGCTGCACAAGGCAAGCGCAAAGGCAAAGGCAAACAACCACCAGAAGAGCTCCGTGCTCGCATAAAAGAATTTTTTGACCCCTTGCCTTTATATCACGACCCGATTGAATTTCAACATACAGACATTAATGCATTTCCTTTAAATGCAATTACTCAACGCCCTATGGCAATGTATCACTCCATGGGATTCACAAAACGCTTGGCTCAGGCAAATTCATGCATACAATCATTTGATTATGCACAAAAGCGTTGGTAAGGCAGGTGGTTTTAACAAGGTCTTCCTTTGTGTTAGTTTTTTTATATTCATCGCGTAGATATATTCTTTGCACTCTTAATCTTTTAGACAATGTTCTGCCATTTTCAGATAAAGAAAATGTTGTGATTAATTGACTAGTAGATGTATCCCTTCTCTTTGGGTCGAGTTTTAAATAATCTTCTATTTGCTCCATATATTTTTTAGACTGAGAGTCAAAGTACCCTTCTAAACCAATATGTTCTACTACTTTAGTGCAATAGTTTAACCTACTTGGACACATTTCAAGCCGCTTTTTTCAATTCAGCCATCTTTTGAGCAGGTGTTAAATACCCAATCGCTGAATGAATCCTTTTGTAATTATACAAGTAGATATAACCCTCTACATTTTGCACGACTTCACTATGATTTGCAAAACTTTGATAATTTAATCTCTCAGTCTTCAGACTTCTAAAGAAACGCTCCATGACCGCATTATCCCAACAATTACCTCGCCTGCTCATGCTTTGAGTAATGTTGTTCTTGTTGCAATAATCAATAAAAACTTTAGAAGAGTATTGAGTCCCTTGATCAGAGTGGAACATGTGTTTATTTGTATTGGGCTGGTGTCTAGACACAGCATTACTAAGCGCATCCTTTGCCAACTGAGCATTAGGCTGTTTTGACAATGCCCAACCAACAACTTGTCTTGAGCCTAAATCCAACACACTGGCTAAATAACTCCCACCTTGATAGGTTTTGATATAGGTAATATCACCAACCCAATGCGTATTAATTGATTGCTGCTCAAACACACGATTTAATAGGTTTTTTGCCTTTTTAAACATCAATCTAGTATTAGGGTAATAATGACGCTTTCTTGGGCGTATGGCAACTACATTGGCTTTTTTCATTAGCGTTGCAGTTTGGTAAATACCAATGTTATAACCTTGGTTATTCAAAACTACTCGCATTCTGCGTTTGCCATAGGTGTATCCAACTTCAATAGCAGTTTGTTTGATTAATTTAATCATAGCGTTGGTGTTGTTGTTTACTCGCTTATCTTTGACTTGATAGTAATAACTACTGCGAGGAAGTTTTGAGTAATGCTCATAATTCTTTAGTATTGTATTGTTGGCAAGCCTTGTTTATCTTGATAATCATATCACTTGGTGATTGTCCACAGCGAACAAGGCTGTTGCCTTTTTTAAGATTTCATTGTCCCTTTGTGCGCGCCAAAGTTGTTTCTCAAGCAGTTGTATTGTTTGTTGTTCAGAAGTCAGCGCTTTGCCTGACTCTGGTGTTTGTCCACCAAGCTCTGCTAGGTATTGTTTTCTCCATCTGCTAACTGCTGAGGAGCAAGCTCCTGATATTATCATGATTTTTTTTATTGGTGTAATTCTCATGCACCATGAGTTTGGCATAATCTAGTGTTCCCCCCTCAAGGGGGTATTGAACAGAATGTTCAACGGTAAAAGTCACTCGTTGTTTTCTTGATTTATATTGTGTCATTACTGACCTCCTTATGGTTTGTATTATAAGGCTATCTTTGTGTCCAATAAAATTAGACTATTGCATTTTTTGTTACTATTATGGGATAATGTTGTTTTTTGTAAAAAACAACAACAAAGCTTATGATTTCTACTGCCAATATCACCATGCAATTTGGTGAAAAACCTTTATTTGAAAATATCTCTATTAAATTTCAAGGCGGTAACCGCTATGGTTTAATTGGTGCAAACGGCTGTGGTAAGTCAACTTTTATGAAAATTTTAACGGGCGAACTTACACCCAGCAATGGCACGGTTCATATTAGTGATGGCGAGCGTTTGGGTGTTCTTCGCCAAGACCAGTTTGCCTTTGAGGATTTTCGTGTGGTTGATGCGGTGATTATGGGTCATGGTGAATTATGGGAAATTAAAAAAGAAAGAGATAGGATTTACGCCCTGCCTGAAATGAGCGAGAAAGACGGCATCAAGGTTGCAGAACTTGAAATGCAATTTGCAGAAATGGATGGTTATATGGCAGAGTCTTCTGCCAGTGAGTTGTTATTAGGCTTAGACATCCCAGAAGAGCAACATTATGGACTGATGAGTGAGATTGCACCAGGTTGGAAGTTGCGTATTTTGCTGGCTCAAGCACTGTTTTCAAACCCAGAAATCCTACTACTTGATGAGCCAACAAACAACTTAGATATTAACTCAATTCGTTGGCTAGAAGGCGTATTAAAAGAACGCAAGGCAACCATGGTTATCATCTCTCATGATAGGCACTTTTTAAATGGCGTATGTACACATATGTCTGATTTAGACTATGGCGCACTTAATACTTTCCCTGGTAATTACGATGATTTCATGATTGCATCAACCGCTATTCAAGAAAAAATGCAAACTGATAATGCTAAAAAAGAAGCTAAAATTAAAGAGCTTAAGCATTTTGTGTCTCGTTTTTCAGCCAATGCTTCTAAATCTAAGCAAGCCACTTCAAGATTAAAGCAATTAGATAAAATTATACTGGACGATATTAGACCCTCTTCAAGGGTAAGCCCTTATATTATTTTCAACCAAGAAACTAAGTTACACAGAAATATATTAGAAGTCGAAGGCTTGTCTAAGAGTTTCACGCCTCAAGGAGAGGCTGAAAAGGATAATAAGCTTGAAGTTCTAAAAGATATTAATTTCTTATTTGAGGTGGGTGATCGCATTGCTATCATTGGTCAAAATGGTATCGGAAAAACCACATTGCTACGTATTTTGGTTGGTGAAATCAAGCCCGACAAAGGCAAAATTAAGTGGAGTGAAAATATTAATATTGGTTACTATGCACAGGATCACAGTAAAGATTTTGAAACTAATATGAATGTACTTGATTGGATGAGCCAATTCAAAAGCGAAAAAGACGATGTACAGGCAATGCGCGCAGTACTAGGTAAAATGTTATTTGGCAAAGAAGATACTGGAAAGAGCATTAAATCACTCTCTGGTGGTGAGAAGGGTAGAATGCTATTTGGCAAACTCATGCTGCAAAGACCCAATGTATTAGTGATGGATGAGCCTACCAACCATCTTGATATGGAGTCTATCGAAGCTCTTAATCTAGCACTGGATAATTACGAAGGCACTTTGATTTTTGTTAGTCATGATAGAGAGTTTGTTTCCTCACTGTCTACCAAGGTGGTAGAGCTTAAAGAGGGCAGTATGCATTATTATTCTGGCAATTATGAAGACTACTTAGCCAGTCAAAATAAACTGCAATAGTCTAATTTTATTGGACACAAAGATAGCCTTATAATACAAACCATAAGGAGGTCAGTAATGACACAATATAAATCAAGAAAACAACGAGTGACTTTTACCGTTGAACATTCTGTTCAATACCCCCTTGAGGGGGGAACACTAGATTATGCCAAACTCATGGTGCATGAGAATTACACCAATAAAAAAAATCATGATAATATCAGGAGCTTGCTCCTCAGCAGTTAGCAGATGGAGAAAACAATACCTAGCAGAGCTTGGTGGACAAACACCAGAGTCAGGCAAAGCGCTGACTTCTGAACAACAAACAATACAACTGCTTGAGAAACAACTTTGGCGCGCACAAAGGGACAATGAAATCTTAAAAAAGGCAACAGCCTTGTTCGCTGTGGACAATCACCAAGTGATATGATTATCAAGATAAACAAGGCTTGCCAACAATACAATACTAAAGAATTATGAGCATTACTCAAACTTCCTCACAGTAGTTATTACTATCAAGTCAAAGATAAGCGAGTAAACAACAACACCAACGCTATGATTAAATTAATCAAACAAACTGCTATTGAAGTTGGATACACCTATGGCAAACGCAGAATGCGAGTAGTTTTGAATAACCAAGGTTATAACATTGGTATTTACCAAACTGCAACGCTAATGAAAAAAGCCAATGTAGTTGCCATACGCCCAAGAAAGCGTCATTATTACCCTAATACTAGATTGATGTTTAAAAAGGCAAAAAACCTATTAAATCGTGTGTTTGAGCAGCAATCAATTAATACGCATTGGGTTGGTGATATTACCTATATCAAAACCTATCAAGGTGGGAGTTATTTAGCCAGTGTGTTGGATTTAGGCTCAAGACAAGTTGTTGGTTGGGCATTGTCAAAACAGCCTAATGCTCAGTTGGCAAAGGATGCGCTTAGTAATGCTGTGTCTAGACACCAGCCCAATACAAATAAACACATGTTCCACTCTGATCAAGGGACTCAATACTCTTCTAAAGTTTTTATTGATTATTGCAACAAGAACAACATTACTCAAAGCATGAGCAGGCGAGGTAATTGTTGGGATAATGCGGTCATGGAGCGTTTCTTTAGAAGTCTGAAGACTGAGAGATTAAATTATCAAAGTTTTGCAAATCATAGTGAAGTCGTGCAAAATGTAGAGGGTTATATCTACTTGTATAATTACAAAAGGATTCATTCAGCGATTGGGTATTTAACACCTGCTCAAAAGATGGCTGAATTGAAAAAAGCGGCTTGAAATGTGTCCAAGTAGGTTAGAGCATTGCATCGAAAAAACTGGTCAACTGCCTGATAAAAATCTACTTTTTGCGATTTTGACACTGTTGACCTTTGGCTGGATATTGTCTTTTTCTGCCTCGCTTGGACATTTTAGTAGTTACGGTTTTTTTATAAAACAAACTGTTTTTATTATCCTAGGCTTGAGCCTTGGTTACACTGTGCTTAAAGTCCCCTTATATTTTTACAAAAATCATTCTAAATTATTTTTTATTATTACTTTGATATGCTTAGCGCTGGTGTTTTTACCAGAGCCTATTGGCAAAACCGTTAAAGGCTCAACGCGTTGGATTAACTTTGTGTTGTTTAAATTTCAGCCTTCTGAAATGATGAAATTGGTGATGATTCTATTCATGGCGGGCTTTTTGGTTAGGCAGGAAAAGGATCTAAGAAAGCCTTATATGGGCTTTATTAAAACGCTTATTATCATTGGTGCATCAAGTTTTTTGTTATTACTAGAGCCAGATATTGGCGCGACCTTTATTATTTCCGCAACTGCTTTTGCCATGCTGCTAACTGCTGGTGTTTACTTAAAGCAATTGTTCATAGTTGGTGCAAGCGTTGTTGCTGTTTTTATTGTCATTCTTTTCCAAATTCCCAATCGAGTTGAAAGGCTAACTTCCTTTTGGCGAGAAGATTTATGGCTTAACGAATCTGAAAAAGTATGGCAAACCAAACAAGCATTAATCGGTATCGCTAGAGGTGATTGGACTGGCGTTGGATTGGGTAATGGTATTCAAAAATACACAAAACTACCAGAGCCACATACCGATATGATTTTTGCTATTATTGGCGAAGAAACAGGTATTGTTGGTATGTTGTTTGTATTGTTTACCTTTGCTTATATTATTCTTAAAGGTTTTAAAATTGCCAAAGACGCCCTTAAAAATAATCGCAAATACAGTTCCTATGTTGGTTTTGGTATTTGTACTTGGCTGAGCATGCAATTTAGCGTTAATATTGCCATGAATCTTGGCTTAATTCCACCCAAGGGCTTTACCTTGCCACTGATTAGTTATGGCGGTTCAAGTATGATATTTGCACTGATATCACTGGCTATATTACTCAGAATTGATATGGAAAATCGTTGTGAATATTCTAAACAAAAACATTATGTCTAAAAAAATTCTCATTATGGCTGGTGGAACTGGTGGGCATATATTTCCTGCACTTGCTATTGTTAACGAACTTAAAAATCATTCAACTCATATTCAATGGTTAGGCTCAAATACTGGTATGGAAAATGAAATTGTGCCTAAACACAACATCAAACTACACACAGTGAATAGTGTTGGCTTGCGTGGTAAAAGTATTGTTAGCCTGATAAAAGCGCCTTTTTTACTTAGTTATGCAACGCTGCAAGTGATGGGTATTTTTCTAAAGTTTAAACCAGATATTGTACTTGGCATGGGTGGCTTTGCCTCTGGCATTGGCGGTTTGGTGGCTTGTATTTTTAGAGTACCACTGGTGATTCATGAACAGAACTCTATACCAGGTACAACCAATAAAATACTCAATAAAATAGCCACAAAAACCTTTCAAGCATTTAATGATACTTTTATTAAAAATGCCACCACTTCTGGCAATCCTGTCGCGTTCAATCCTGTTGAAAGACAAAATAATAACAATAAATTAAACTTATTAATCATCGGCGGCTCTTTAGGCTCAAAGCCTATTAACGATATCACCGTACAACTCAATATTGATATTAATATTTGGCATCAAACAGGAGGGCTGCATTTTGATGCAGTTAAAGCCCAATACAAAAACAATACTGTGAAAGTTACTGCATTTATTAAAGACATGGCAAGTGCCTATGCTTGGGCAGATATTGTGCTTTGTAGAGCGGGCGCAATGACAGTTTCAGAATTGATGCTATCAGCCACGCCTAGTATTTTGATCCCCCTGCCTCATGCCATTGACAATCATCAATTGTATAATGCCAAGATTTTGGCAGATAGCAACGCTGGCATATTGATTGAACAAAAAAATTTAACGATTGAACTGTTAGAAAAAACCTTACTCAATATTAACAAAAATCAAATTAAACAAATGTCTACTAATGCGCTCAAACTTACCAAACCCAATGCGGCTAAACAGATTGTAGATTATCTGCTTGCTTTTGATTAATCCCTAGCCTTGCAAACAAATCTTGGTCGCTGCTTGTGTTTGGATTATCAGTGGTGAGTAATTGCTCGCCATAAAAGATAGAATTAGCCCCTGCAAAAAAACAAAGCGCTTGCATAGCCTCGCCCATTTCAGTGCGTCCTGCTGATAAGCGTACAACTGATTTTGGCATCATGATGCGTGCTACTGCAATGGTACGTATAAACTCACTTTCAGTTGGTGGCTCAATGTTTTCAAATGGCGTGCCTGGGATGGGTACTAATAAGTTAAGTGGCACACTATCTGGATGTGATTTTAAACTAGACAATGACCTAAGCATAGAGGCGCGATCAGTCTGATTTTCGCCCAAGCCTAAAATGCCACCACTACAAACATGAATATCGGCATTTTGTACTGATTCTAAAGTGTTTAAACGATCTTGAAAATTACGCGTAGTAACCACATTTGAGTAGTGCTCTTTTGAAGTGTCAATATTATGATTATAATAATCTAGACCCGCTTCTTTTAAGGTAAATGCTTGTTCCTGGGTCAACATACCCAAGGTTACGCATGTTTCCATGCCCATGGCTTTCACACCTTGAATCATGGGGATGACTTTATCTAGACTCTTATCAGTAGGATTGCGCCATGCAGCGCCCATACAAAACCGCGTTGCACCCTTGTCTTGCGCCTGTTTGGCTTGTTGAAGCACCAAATCAACCTCCATTAATTTTTCACGCTCAAGCCCTGTGTCGTATTTAGAACTTTGTGAACAATATGAACAATCTTCTGGACACGCACCAGTTTTGATATTTAACAATGAACTAACTTGAACCTGATTAGGGTCAAAATTCTGTCTATGAATACTGTGTGCTTGAAATAATAAATCATTAAAAGGTAATACAAATAATGCCTCAACCTCTTTTAGAGTCCAATCGTTTCTTAATTCTGCCATAATGGGTTTAATGTAAATTTGTTGTCGATATTTTACCGCCTTATACAACAAAGAAGCCGTGCAATTGCACGGCTTTTCATAGTTTAATAAAAACCAATTACCTTATTTTAATGAGTAGCTTTTTGATTTTTAATCAAATCATAAATTTGTTGTTTCTCTTTACTTAAAGCAACATAGCTTTTACCATTTAATATTTTTCCAAGAATACTTCTCTTTTGCATTTTGTTTACAGTTGCACCTGCTTTTAGTAATGTTTTGATAATTTCTGGATTTTTAAAATTACCAGATGCCTCTATCAATGCCAATTCTACAGACCACTCATTACCAACACCTGCCCCGCCTCCAATCATATTTTGATAAATTTTAGGTTTTCATTACTAGATGCCCATCCAAATAGTTTATTAGCCTCTCTTCGAGTAAACTTGAGCTCCTTATCTATTGGCATGAAAAATAAAGAGAGACCTTTGCGTAATTCATAATTCCCTCTCCAAAATTCCATTCTTTTTATTTTTTCTAAAAAATTTACCAGATTTTCTCATCTTTGCATAAAAATCTAACAAACCACCTTTTAAATAGATGCTTTTAGCATTTATTTTTCTTATTTTTTACACCATTCCAACCTTTAAACACAACAACCCCTCAGGCTTTGCATTCGTTTGAATATATTCATGCCAGTCTTTCAAGTTGTGACTCATGGCAATTAACTGAGCCCTGGTTTTATTTCTTTCTAAACCAAGGTATCTTACCTTGCCTAAACCATGATGAAGCTTGAGCAAACCAAAGGTTCGCTCAACAATATAACGAATCGATGAGTGTTGCTTGTTCTGTTGTTTCTGTTGTTTAGTAATTAAACTCTCAGATTTCCTAAGATTTAATCGCATATCCCACAAACCCGTATAATGAGCTGGAGTATAGAACACCTCACGAGTCTCTAAAGTTAGCGAATTACCCACAACAACCTGAAATAGCACATACCATACTGCAATGCTCTAATTTTTGGGTATTTAACACCTGCTCAAAAGATGGCTGAATTGAAAAAAGCGGCTTGAAATGTGTCCAAGTAGGTTAGAGCATTGCACTACTTTAAACTAATAAAAGAATTAAAAGGTTTCTGAAAAGAAAAACAATTTCACTTAAAATAATAATTTATAAAGACAAGCTTACTTTTTTATCGTTATTTTAAATTTTACACACTGTAATACATGTCAAACTCTACCGGATGAGGAGAAGCACGTAGTGCAGTCACTTCTGTCATTTTTAACTCAATGAATGAATCAATCACATTATCAGTGAATACGCCACCTTGTGTTAAAAACTTACGGTCTTTATTCAGTGCTTCAAGTGCTTGATCTAATGAACTACACACTTTAGGGATAGAGGCTTTTTCTTTTTCTGTTAATTCGTACAAGTCTTCATCACCTGGTTTTCCTGGATCAATCTTGTTCTTAATACCATCAAGACCTGCCATTAACATTGCTGCAAATGCAAGATATGGATTGGCTGTTGGATCTGGAAAACGCACTTCAATACGACGACCTTTTGGATTGGACACAAAAGGAATACGAATAGCAGCGGAGCGATTTTTAGCTGAATATGCCAGCATTTCTGGCGCTTCAAAGCCTGGTACTAAACGCTTATACGAGTTGGTAGAAGCATTAGTAAAGGCATTAAGTGCTTGAGCGTGCTTGACAATACCACCAATATAGTACAGTGCTGTTTTGCTTAAATTGCCATATTCATCACCATCAAATAAATTCTTACCATTTTTGAAAACTGACTGATGAACGTGCATGCCATTGCCATTATCAACGGCAATTGGCTTAGGCATAAACGTTGCTGTTTTACCATAAGCATGCGCAACATTATGTACACAATATTTTAAGATTTGAGTCTCATCAGCTTTTTTCACTAATGTGTTAAACAGTGCGCCAATTTCACACTGTCCAGCAGTGCCAACTTCGTGGTGATGAACCTCGGTAGTAACACCCATTTCTTCGATTGCTAAACACATTTGCGAACGCAAATCATGCAATGAATCTACTGGTGGGACTGGGAAATAACCACCTTTAATTCTAGGACGGTGTCCTTTATTGCCACCCTCTAAATCAGAGCCTGACTCCCAATCTGCTTCTTCAGAGTGAATCTCATAAAATGCCTTACCCAAACCGAAGCCTGTATCCCACTTAACACTGTCAAAAACAAAAAACTCTGGCTCGTTACCAAAATATACAGTATCACCAATGCCAGTTTCACTTAAATAAGCTTCAGCTCTTTTTGCGATAGAACGAGGGTCTTTTTCATAGCCCTTCATATCATTTGACTCGATAATATCACAAGTGATATTAAGCGTGGATTCTTCAGTAAATGGGTCCATTACCGCTGTTGTTGTGTCTGGCATCATAATCATGTCAGATTCATTAATAGGCTTCCAACCAGCAATTGATGAGCCATCAAACATCTGACCATCTTCTAATTTTTCAGCATTAACAGCGTGTGCTGGAACGCTCACGTGGTGTTCTTTACCAATGGTATCAGTAAAACGAAAATCAATGAATTTCACTTCATTGTCTTCAATCATTTTCATTACATTTTTAACAGACATGCTTTCTCCTTTTTTGACTATTTATATTTGCTGACAGTCTTTGTCAAAATAGCCTGCGCCGTTGCAAGCATTGTTCTTTGTTGGTTTTATTTTTTATAAAAACAGCGGACAATTCTACCCTATTTTCTCTACAAGTAGAATAATCTCATCGGTTTTTTCATTAATCGAAATCACTCTATGCCCATGTACTTTACACCAAGCAGGTATGTCATGTAATACACCAGGGTCGGTGGCAAGCATTTCAATCGTGTCATTACTTTTAATTTTTTCAATCATCTCGCCTAAGCGAATCACTGGCATAGGGCACAACAAGCGCTTAACATCAAGATTATGTTTCACTTTATTTCACACCCTCTTGAGAGATGTTAATCCAATCTTGAGGTTGAATAAAACGTGTGTATAACCTTGCTTCTTCGCTACCCGGCTCTGGCTCGTATCGATACTCCCAGCGTACCAATGGTGGTAACGACATCAAAATTGATTCACTATGACCCCCTGTTTGCAAGCCAAATAAAGTACCCCGATCATAAACTAGATTAAATTCAACATAACGCCCTCGACGATAAAGCTGAAATTGCCTTTCATGGTCTGTATAAGGCGTGTCCTTTCTACGTTCAACAATGGGGCGATAAGCTTTAATATAGCCATCACCTACACTTTTCATAAAAGCAAAGCACTCATCAAAACCACCTTCATTAAGGTCATCAAAAAACAAACCGCCAATGCCACGTTGCTCACTCCTATGCTTTAAATAAAAATAATCATCGCACCATTTTTTGTACTTTGGATAGACCTCTTCACCAAATGGGTCGCACGCTTGTTTAGCTGACTGATGCCAAAAAATGGCATCTTCGTCAAAACCATAATACGGCGTTAAATCAAAGCCACCGCCAAACCACCAAATAGGTGTCTCGCCTTCTTTTTCGGCGATAAAAAATCGAACATTGGCGTGCGAAGTTGGTACATAAGGGTTGTGTGGATGAATCACTAATGATACACCTAAAGCGGCAAAACGTCGCCCTGCTAACTCTGGTCTTAATGCGGTGGCTGAGGCCGGCATATCATCACCATGGACGATTGAAAAATTAACACCCGCTTGTTCGAACACAGCGCCATTACTTAGCACTCGGGTTAATCCATTGCCTGTCTTACTTGGCTTTTTCCAAGCGTCTTTAATAAACTCAGCCTTGCCATCTACTTGCTCAAGTTGTTCACAAATATCAGCTTGCAACATTAATAAATATTTTTTAATTTGTTCAATCACCTAATTTTCTCTCCAGTTTGCAAATTAATAATTTTTGATGCTTGGGTATTATAAGTTTTTGGCGAGATAATAAAATCTAATTTATCGCTAAAGAATTTTTTTAAATCCAGTATACTTGTTGCACTGCGTTTACTTGTAATGTTGGCGCTACTTGAAACCAAGCCACTATTAGTGGCTACACATAAATTAGTAATGAGTTGATTATTGGTCAATCTAAGTGCAATTGTATCAAAACCACCTGTTAATAATTTAGAAGCCCGCTCATTCGCCTTGAGTAAATAAGTAGTTGGCTGAGTACCCATTGTTATATTACCCAACAAAGAAGCATCCTCAACATAATCAATAAAATAACGTACATCACTGGCTAGTAGTATTAAACCTTTAGCGCTTGAACGGCGTTTAAGTTGCAGTATTTTAGCTATGGAAGACTCAAATTTTGGCAAGCAAGTCAACCCCTGGATGGTATCAGTAGGATTACTAATCACACCACCTGTTTTTAAACAAGATACTGCAAATCTGGTCTGAAAATTCATGATTTTTTAGCCCTTGGATGGCACTGGTCATACACTTTGGATAGTTCTAAAAAATCAAGATGGGTATAGACTTGGGTAGATTTAATACTGGAATGCCCTAAAAATTCTTGAGTAGAACGTAAATCATGACTGGATTGTAAAAAGTGAGTTGCTGCTGCATGGCGTAACATATGTGGATACACATTAACTTTAATACCAGCCTCTAGTGCACGTTTTTTGACCATATTTTGCACAGCTCTTATGCTTATTCTTTGCTGCTTTTTATTCACAAATAACGCATGATTTGAGCGATTCAACAAACGACTAATTGCCTGCTGAGCCGCCTTACCAACTGGCGTATACCTAACTTTAGCGCCTTTTCCAACCACGCGCAAAAATCCTTGATTTAAATCCACGTCATTAACATTTAAAGCAACCAATTCAGACACTCTAAGACCGCAAGAGTACATCACCTCAACCATTGCCACATCTCTTAATTCAAGCCAAGTGTTTGATCTAGGCTTGAGCATAAGTAGTATGTTGTCATAATTAAGTATATTGGGCAAGTTTTGATCAATTTTTGGGCATTGTAAATGAATGGCGCAATTATTACTCAACTGCTCATGATTAACAAGATAGGCTAAAAATCCACGAATTGAGGACAAATTCCTGCGGATAGTGCGGGCACTAATGTCTTGATGACGCATCTCCATCACAAACAAATTAAGATGATCACTGGTAAGATTTGACCACTGCTCAAGACTTTTCTTATGTACAAATACTAACAACTTCTCAAGATCACGCTTATAAGCCTGCTGCGTATTAATGGCGTAATGACGCTCAACTTTCAAATACTGAATAAAATTAGTAATTTGTTTATGCAAAATAACCCTTGTTTTTTTGTAATTCACCCATATTGATACATTTTACGCACAAAACAGGAATAAAAAAAAATGGCAGAAAAACAAACGCACACTTTTCAAACGGAAGTCTCGCAACTATTAGATTTGATGATTCACTCTTTGTATTCAAACAAAGAGATTTTCTTACGTGAGTTAGTTTCTAACGCCTCTGATGCAGTTGATAAATTAAAATTCAAATCCTTATCAGATGATACTTTGATTGAGGGTAAAGAAGAGTTGCAAATTCACATTGATGTGAATAAAGATGCCAGCACAATTACCATTACTGACAATGGTATAGGCATGACTGAAGCAGAAGTTAATAAGAACATCGGCACCATTGCTAATTCTGGCACTAAGAAGTTCTTAAAAAGCTTAGATGAAAAACAAGCACAAGACACTAACTTAATTGGCCAATTTGGCGTGGGATTTTATTCTAGCTTTATTGTTGCTGATAAAGTTGAACTAATTACTAGAAAAGCTGGCAGTAAAGGTAAAAAAGGTGCAAAATGGACCTCTACTGGCAAGGGAAAATACTCAATAGAAAGTGTTGATTGTCCAAATTTTGGCACGACAGTAACCTTACACATCAAAAAAGATGAAAAAGAATTTTTAGATGATTATCGCTTGCGTGGCATTGTTTCAAAATACTCAGACCACATCACCGTGCCAATTATGATGATTAAAGCCAGAGAGGATGGCAAAGATATTGAATATGAACGCATCAATAAAGCCAATGCTTTTTGGACTCAAGATAAACGCAACCTTAAGCAAAAAGATTATGATGAGTTTTATAAGTCACTTACTTATGACTTTGAAGCACCGCTAACTCAATTGCACAATAGAGTTGAAGGTAATCTAGACTACACCTCATTGTTATTCATCCCATCAAAAGCGCCTTATGATATGTGGGAACCTAAGCGCAAAGGTGGTATTAAGCTCTATGCTAAACGTGTGTTTATTATGGAAGATAATGAAGCCCTAATGCCTTTGTATTTGCGCTTTGTTAAAGGTGTGATTGACACAGCTGATTTACCATTAAATGTTTCTCGCGAAATTTTACAAGGCAACAAAGTGGTTGATACTATCCGCAAAGCCTCAGTTAGTAGAGTTTTAAAAGAATTAGAAAAAATGGCTAAAAATAAACCCAAAGATTATGCAAAATTTTGGCAAGAATTTGGCATGGTAATGAAAGAAGGAGTGGTTGAAGACTTTGCCAACAAAGACAAAATTGCAAAACTTTTACGCTTTACCACTAATAAAAGTGAAAATGCCACACAAACAGCAACGCTTGAATGCTACGTAAAAAGTATGCAAAAAGACCAAAAAGCCATTTATTACATCACTGCTGAAACTTATGAAGCTGCCAAGGGTTCACCACATTTAGAAATTTTCAACCAAAAAAATATTGAAGTGCTACTACTATCTGACCGTGTTGATGAGTGGATGGTGAGTAATTTTGGAGAATTTGACGGTATTCCACTGAAATCAATTGCTAAAGGCGATTTAGAAGATCTTGATTCTAAAGAAGAAAAGAAAGCCAAAGAAAAAGTTGCTAAAAACTTTGAAAAAGTCATCGAAAAAATGCAAAAAATTCTTGATGCTCAGGTTAAAGAAATTAAAGTGTCTTCTCGTCTTAGCGAGTCCCCTTCTTGTTTGGTGGCTGATGAAAATGAAATGGGTGGCAACATGGAAAGAATCATGAAATCCTTAGGTCAAGATGTGCCAGACACCAAGCCAATTCTTGAAATCAACCCAACCCACCCATTGGTTAAAAAACTTAAAACCAAAATTGATGAAGACTTGGTAAAGGTTTTATTTGACCAAGCCGTTTTATCAGAAGGCGGGCAACTTAAAGACCCGGCTGAATTCGTAAAGCGTATGAATAAACTGATTAATTAATCAGTTTTTAAAAAACCATAAAAAGCCCGATTTCGGGCTTTTTATGGTTTTTTAAAAGGCTTAATGTTTCTAAGAATACCTCTAAAAATTGCCACTTCTTCTTTTTCAGGCGCCGCTCTGGTAAAAAAACGACGTAAGCGACGCATTAGCAAAGCTTTGGGGCGCTTATCCTCAAAATATTCAATGTGTTCTAACACTTGAGCAAGGTGCGTGTAAAAACTTTCTAATTCGTCAAAGTTGGCTAATTTATTAGCACTTTTTTCAAATTTAGTTGTGGTGTTGTAAACGTAATTTTGATAGGCAAATACCTGAATAGCTGAGGCAACATTTAAAGAAAAATAATTAGGGTTGCCAGGAATGGTCATGAGTATTTGACACAAGTCTAACTCCTCATTGGTCAATCCTGCTCTTTCCGTACCAAATATCACTGCAACCTTTTGGCTTTCAACCATAATGGTTTTTTGAATTTCACTGCAAGCACCCACGACATCCATTTGCCGCCATTTAATATTGCGCTGACGTGCACTAGCACCAATCACTAAATGCACACCTTTCAAAGCCTCTTCTAAAGACTCACAAACTACAGCATTTGACAGTACATCATCTGCACCACTAGCTCTAGCAGTGGCTGCAGCCGATGGATAACCTTTTGGATTAACCAAATACAAACGCAGCAGACTCATATTTTTCATCGCACGGGCTGCCGCACCGATATTACCAGGCTCGGTAGTATTAACCATAACCACACGTACGTTATCAAAGGTATAATCTGTTTCTTTTTTCATTTTGTCTTCTGTTATGCATCCTACGCTCAATATTGCCGTTAAAGCCGCTCGAAAAGCTGGCGACATCATCTTAAGATATCACAACCAAATTGATATTTTAACGATTGAAAATAAAGCAACTAATGACTTTGTTTCCGAAGTGGACAAAGCCGCTGAAGATGCCATTATAGACGAGTTGAAATACGTCTTTCCCAATCATTCAATACTGGGTGAAGAAAATGGTGAAATTTTAGGCGACAGTCGTTTTCAATGGATTATTGACCCACTAGACGGCACCACTAACTACTTACATGGCTTTCCGCAATATGCAGTATCCATTGCCTTGTATGAAAATAATGAGCCAACACACGCCGTAGTATACGACCCCTTTAAAGAGGAGTTATTTACTGCCTCTAAAGGCGAAGGTGCTTATTTAAATGAACAAAGAATTCGCACCACTCATACCAATGGTTTTGAAAATACACTAATCGGCACAGGCTTTCCATTCAAAGCGCCACAACATTTAGATGCTTATTTAAATATGTTTAAAGCCATTCACCCAAAAGTTGCTGGCATTCGCCGTGCTGGCTCTGCCGCACTTGATTTGGCTTATTTGGCTGCAGGTCGGGTGGATGGCTTTTGGGAAATTGAGCTTAATATTTGGGATATTGCTGCGGGTGTGCTTTTAGTCAAAGAAGCGGGTGGTTTTGTAGGTGACTTTTCAGGACGAGATAAATACCTAGAAACAGGCAACGTGGTGGCTGGTAATGACCAAGTTTTTAAGGCCATTTTAAAAACCATTCATCCACATTTAACAACTGATTTACAACGTTAAAAAAATACCATTTAAAAATAAAGTCTTAAAAATTTCTTTATTTTTACTACTTTTGGGTTCTGTTTTTCTTTTTCTTGAAAATACTTTTTACCAATATATAGACACCCAAGGCTGGCTACACGAAAGTATGTTTATGCCACTAGGGGCTTTTTCTTTGATATTGGGTGTTGCTGGTATTTGCAATAGTCTAATTTTATTGGACACAAAGATAGCCTTATAATACAAACCATAAGGAGGTCAGTAATGACACAATATAAATCAAGAAAACAACGAGTGACTTTTACCGTTGAACATTCTGTTCAATACCCCCTTGAGGGGGGAACACTAGATTATGCCAAACTCATGGTGCATGAGAATTACACCAATAAAAAAAATCATGATAATATCAGGAGCTTGCTCCTCAGCAGTTAGCAGATGGAGAAAACAATACCTAGCAGAGCTTGGTGGACAAACACCAGAGTCAGGCAAAGCGCTGACTTCTGAACAACAAACAATACAACTGCTTGAGAAACAACTTTGGCGCGCACAAAGGGACAATGAAATCTTAAAAAAGGCAACAGCCTTGTTCGCTGTGGACAATCACCAAGTGATATGATTATCAAGATAAACAAGGCTTGCCAACAATACAATACTAAAGAATTATGAGCATTACTCAAACTTCCTCGCAGTAGTTATTACTATCAAGTCAAAGATAAGCGAGTAAACAACAACACCAACGCTATGATTAAATTAATCAAACAAACTGCTATTGAAGTTGGATACACCTATGGCAAACGCAGAATGCGAGTAGTTTTGAATAACCAAGGTTATAACATTGGTATTTACCAAACTGCAACGCTAATGAAAAAAGCCAATGTAGTTGCCATACGCCCAAGAAAGCGTCATTATTACCCTAATACTAGATTGATGTTTAAAAAGGCAAAAAACCTATTAAATCGTGTGTTTGAGCAGCAATCAATTAATACGCATTGGGTTGGTGATATTACCTATATCAAAACCTATCAAGGTGGGAGTTATTTAGCCAGTGTGTTGGATTTAGGCTCAAGACAAGTTGTTGGTTGGGCATTGTCAAAACAGCCTAATGCTCAGTTGGCAAAGGATGCGCTTAGTAATGCTGTGTCTAGACACCAGCCCAATACAAATAAACACATGTTCCACTCTGATCAAGGGACTCAATACTCTTCTAAAGTTTTTATTGATTATTGCAACAAGAACAACATTACTCAAAGCATGAGCAGGCGAGGTAATTGTTGGGATAATGCGGTCATGGAGCGTTTCTTTAGAAGTCTGAAGACTGAGAGATTAAATTATCAAAGTTTTGCAAATCATAGTGAAGTCGTGCAAAATGTAGAGGGTTATATCTACTTGTATAATTACAAAAGGATTCATTCAGCGATTGGGTATTTAACACCTGCTCAAAAGATGGCTGAATTGAAAAAAGCGGCTTGAAATGTGTCCAAGTAGGTTAGAGCATTGCAGTAAAGGGTAAATTTTTTAGAAAAAAAGAATGGAATTTTGGAGAGGGAATTATGAATTACGCAAAGGTCTCTATTTACCTTATTTTATTTGTTTCAAATTTCATTAAACGCTAGATAAGATAAGCCGCTCTCCATTCAGTTTTTTAGCTTTTTCGCTCATTAGATACACAATTGCTGGGCTTTTTGTTTCAGGCAATGGGTTATTATCTGCATTTTCAGCCGGATAAGCAATTTGTCGCATTTTGGTGCGCATCCGCCCTGGATCAAGTGAATTTACTTGGATATTGGTTTTTTCTAATTCTTCAGATAAGGTTTTACTCATACCTTCAATGGCAAATTTGCTCACGCCATATGCTCCCCAGTATGCTTTAGCTGCACGCCCTACTGATGAAGACAAAAACAACACGCGGGCATCACTTGATTTATTAAGTGCAGGAATTAACGCCTGGGTAAGCATAAAAGGTGCGTTAACATTGATTTGCATGGTTGAATACCATAATTTAATATCATATTGTTCAATTGGCATCATTGTGCCAATAATGCTAGCATTGTGAATAAGCCCATTAAGTTGCCCAAAATTATCCAAGATATTTTTTTGTAACTGCTGATAATGCTCAGGGGTTGCGCCTTCTAAATCAAGCGGATAAAGAATGGGTTCTTGATAGCCCAAATCCAGCACTTCATCATAAGTGGTTTCTAGCGAGCCTAAATCACGCCCTAGCATAATAACGCTTGCACCTACTTTGGCAAGATCCAGTGTTATTACCCTACCAAAACCACGGTTTGCACCTGTCACTAAAATAACTTTATCTTTTAATTCATCTTTAGTGATTGAATAATTAGTTGAAATTTCCATTAACTTATCTCCTTTTTACTTTGAACGCCTAATTCTTTTAATTTTTCAGCACGACCAATAAGATTGCCCTTACCATCAGAGAGCTTGCTCCTAGCTTCTTTGTAACTTTTAGAAGCCTTATCAAGGTACTTCTCAATATCATCCATTGATTGAATAAAGCCAAATAATTTGTCATACATCGCGCCTGCTTGACGTGCAATTTCTTCAGAATTTTGATTTTGACGCTCAGTTTGCCAAATATGATGCACCGTTTTAAGACTCATCATCAACGTTGAAGGTGACACTAAAACAATGTTCTTTTTTAATGCCATGGTGAATAAGTCTGGCTTTTGCTCAAGTGCGATTAAAAGTGCAGATTCAATTGGAATAAACACAAAAATAAAATCAAGCGTTAGTACGCCTTGTAAATTCTCATATTCTTTAATACTAATGCCATTAATATGCGCCTCAATAGAAACTACATGTGCCTTAAGCAATCGCTTGTCTGACTGATTAGTAATATAATCCTTATAAGCCTTTAACGAGACTTTTGAATCAATAATGATATCTTTTTCTTCAGGGAGATGTAAAACCACATCAGGCTTAAATACATCGCCTGATTCATTTTCAAACTGTTTTTGTGTGTCAAATTCATACCCTTCTCGCAAGCCAGAACTGGACAAAATAGAACTTAAAATCATCTCACCCCAGTCGCCTTGTTGCTTGTTGTCATAAGTCAAAGCATTGGTTAAATTTTGTGTGGTTTCTTGTGTTTCAATACTGGTCTTTTTCAAATTTTCTATCTGCGCAGATAGGATCGCTCTTTCCTTAATTTGCTCGCTAGTAATGATTTCAATCTTATCTCGAAACTCTTTAAGTTGTGTCTGTAAAGGAGTTAATAATTCAGAATTTTTAACACTCAAATTATGGCGATCTTTTGCTAAAATATCACCTGCTATGGCTTTAAAATCTTTACTCATCTGCACTTTGGCGATATTAATTAAATCAATTTGGTTTTCATAAGACTTGATTTTTTCATCTAAGCGCACTTCAAGACGAATTTTGTCAGATTTTAATGCTTGTAATTTAGCGCTTAAATAAAAATAAACAACCATTACACCAGCAGCTAGCCCTAATAAAAAACTCAATATATCCACTATATCAATTCCAACAATTCTTCTGCTTCATTAATTAAATAATCATAATACCAATCTTCTTTTACTTTGCCATAACCGTAAGTAACAGCCACAGTTTTAATGTGAGCATTTTTGCCTGCCAATATGTCATTCTTATCATCACCTACAAACAAACATTGGCTTGGGTTAATTGCTAATTGTACACAAGCATACAATAACGGCGCTGGATGTGGCTTGTTAAATGCTAATGTATCACCACAAACCACCACATCAGGATTTATGTCAAGTTTTTCTAACAATAGATGAGTCAAATTTTCAGGCTTATTGGTAACCACCCCCCAGAACATCTGCCTAGTTTTAATGGTTTTAATAAGTGCATCAATGCCTGAAAATGTTTTAGAAAATTGACTAATATTATCTTTATAAATGTTTAATATTTTTTGATGCCTGTCAATAAAATCAGGATGAAACTCATCACAATCAAAGCCAAACTTGATTAACGCCTTGCCTCCTAATGCAACTAGAGGCTTGATTTTTTCATAAGGTTTTTCACTTAGACCACTATATTTAAGTACTGTATTTAATGCATAAGCCAAATCGGGTGCAGTGTCAATTAGTGTACCGTCTAAGTCAAATAAAATGGTGTTAATACTCATGCGGCAATCTCTATCAGTTAAAATTCTAGGTTTACAAATTATAACGTTTACGCTCGCAATTTCTCATGCTGTTTTTAAGATCATTGTTGTATTTTTTAGGCTCGTTTATTGCCTTGATAATTTTAGTAACCATTGGACTAATTTTGTTCTTCTTGCCATTCAAGTTTCGCTACGCTATTTTATCTAAGTGGTCAATGTTTTGCTTATGGTGGTTGGCATTTACACTTGATATCAAGCTCCAAGTAATTGGCAAAGAAAATATTCCTTCCAAGCCTTGTGTAATTGTTTCTAACCATCAATCTACCTGGGAAACACTTGGATTTCAGCAAATATTCCCACCACAAACCTGGGTACTTAAACAAACCTTATTATGGATCCCATTTTTTGGCTGGGGATTGGCGTTATTTAACCCTATTGTGATTAATCGTGGCGAGAAATTAAAAGCGCTAAAAACAATTATAAAACAAGGAGAGGTTCGACTAAAAAAAGGTATTTTTGTGGTGATTTTTCCAGAAGGTACTCGTCAACCCTATAAAAAACTAGGACGATATCAAAATGGTGCTATAGCCATTGCCAAAAAAGCCTCTTGCGATGTCATACCTGTTTATCACAACGCTGGTTTAGTATGGCCCAAAGGTAATTTTATAAAACACCCCGGCACCATCACTGTGATTATTGGCAAGCCAATTAATATAAAAGAAAAATCTGCCAAAGAATTAACTCAAAATATTAGAAATTGGACGCAAAAACAAAGTGAAAAAATTTAACTCAACATTACCCCCTCCCCCCGATTTTCGCCTGTCTTTATAAGAGACCTTTGCATAAATCAATTTATTGATTAGAGAAGCCCAAATTTGATTTACACCACTCAGGTTTTT
This sequence comes from Isorropodon fossajaponicum endosymbiont JTNG4, assembly GCF_016592615.1. Classification (NCBI taxonomy): domain Bacteria; kingdom Pseudomonadati; phylum Pseudomonadota; class Gammaproteobacteria; species Isorropodon fossajaponicum symbiont. Next base: position 622,115 of record NZ_AP013043.1, on the reverse strand, counting down.
TAGATTTTTTTCTGGATTCTAATCCTTTTAGGTAATGACTTTTCTGTTAAGTGTTGACCCAGCTCATCAAACTCAGGGGCAGCAATAAGTCCATATCTTGAGATAATCCTAAAATATGCAACACATTGAGTAAGCACCGAAAGAAGCTTTTGGGTCACCCTTTCTTTACCTAAATCTATTGAATAAGCATATTTAGAAAATACTAAACTGGCATTCAAAGTAGTCAAATTTGATTAATTTCTAGGTGAAAAAATACGACTGCTAACAAATTGTTTTGTAGGCAAAGCCCAAACAAGAAAAACAAAAAGTAACAAGATAACAAAAAAGGCTTTTCACGAGCTTTGCTCGTGAAGCTTCTTTATAACAAGGGAACAAAAGGAAGGAAAAAAGAATATAAGAGATGGTTGTAAAATCATTTAGGTGGATATAATAAGCAGTGTGGGTATCGCTTGAAGTGTTAAAAAACACAAGAATTTATAAACAGTCACACTAATTTTACTAAAAAAGAAGCAAAATTGGCGTATCAACAAAGACATTTTGTAAATCAAGCACTGAAACCTATTAATATTTACCGTATTTTTGCAGAATTTGCGCTTGCGCTCTTAACTGTGACTATTTTTTATGAATCTATTATATTTTTTAAATAGTCTTTACTCCTGGTAGTTTTAGTTAATTTCTTTGTAAAATTAGCCCTTCCTAAAGAATTTTAGTTTATCATTATTTTTCGTAAATAAATTAAAATAATGCTTTACAAAACTTAAAATGTCCTTATAGGACATAAGCAACAGGGAAAAGTTCCAATAGTCTTATATCCCAAAAACCACAGTATTTGAATTTTTAATTTTATGCCAAACATGCCATAGTGCTTTAATTCGTATCGTTGTTTTTTTTCTAATAACATGTCGTCAAAAATAGACATGTCCAGGCCATGCTTTTTTAGCTGGCTGTTTAAAAATCTGATTGCAACTTCTTTTTCGTTCTCATTGGTAGTCTGCTCAGATTTTCTTTTTAGTGCGACCAAAGTGTTTGCTAATTTATTATTTAAGTCATCTATATTCATTTTCAGCCTCTGTTTTATCGTCTTTGATTGCCAATATAGCATTACCCCATATTGGATATTCACGTCCTAGAGACAAAGAGTATATATAACCAGCTCCCGTGTTAAGATTACTAGCAACCTTGTCTGGATTTTCATTAACTATTAAAAATGCCTTTGTTTTTTATTTGTAAAACCTCAATAAAACCACCTACAAAGTCTTGTTGTTGTTTTAGTGTCATACTATTCGCATGTTGTATTACTTTTAATTTCATTGGTTGGGTTTTTATGTTTTAAATATATTGTTTGTGTTTAATTAAATTAAAAACAGTCTTTATTATAACAAATATGTTATAATAAAAAATATGAGTTATAAGATAAGTTATTTTAATGATGCGGTGCAAAATGATATTTTAAATTTACCAGCGTCTCTGTCTCTGTTAGCTAGATATTTGAAGTCTACAGATATGATGTTAATTCATGGTTCAAATTTAGGACACCCACACACCAAATCATTAAGTAACGGATTGTTTGAATTGAGATTAAAAGGCAAGAATGGGATAGCAAGAGTTTTTTATTGCACCCAAACAAATCAAGAAATTATTATGCTACATTCTTATGTAAAAAAATCTAAAAAAATACCTAGAAATGTTTTGCAAATTGCGCTAACCAGATTAAAGGAGATGAAAAAATGATGACACACAAACAACTAAAACAAAAAGCACTTTCTAATGCCAGTGTTAAAAAAGAATATGACGATCTATCTCTAGAATTTAGTTTACTTAACCAAATGCTATCAGCCAGAAAAAATATTGGACTTAGTCAAACTGAAGTCGCTGAAAGAATGGGAACAAAACAAACAGCAATTACTAGACTTGAATCCTCTCTTGCAAGTGGCAAACTATCACCATCTCTTGCAACAATCAACAAGTACGCCAATGCGGTTGATTGCGATATTGACATTAAATTTATTCAAAGGTAAGTGTCACTCTTTTGATTGTAATGTTTATATTTAATTAAACCAAATCATCAATATCAACATTAAGCGCGTTCGCTAAAATTTTTACTTGTTTAAGTGTTGGCTCTCTTTTGTTATTCTCAATACGTGAAATTGTTGCGATATTGATATCAGTTTGTTGTGAAAGTTGAGTGATATTAATATCTCGGTATTTGCGCCATAATTTGACTTTATTTTCGTCACTCAAGACTAATTTTTCCACAAAATCTGATGGTAGTAATTCATCATCATTACTTAGCACAGCTTCTCTTGCTTTTTCTAAGGCCAAAGTATCATCAAAATTCTCTTGCAATAAAAGCATTGACTGATAATCATCCATAGGAACAACGGCGTATTCCTTGTTTTCAATTGTTAAAGTGTTCATAATAATTCTCCTATTTTTTATAAACCTGTCCTTGTGGGGCGATTTTTCTAATGTAAATATTTAAATTATCCATCTCCCAAATAATTCTATTTGCACCTATTCTCAACCTGTAAGCGTTATTAAAGCCAGTTAAAGGCTTAATATCTCCATCATTTGGCAGCTTATTGATGGCGGTAATAATTTTTTTAGCTGTGTTTTTTGGCAGTCTGTCTAAATATTTTTTTGCTTGCTTGTTATACTTAATATTCACAGTGTTGATTTTACATTGTTTTTACTATTCGTCAAATAAGGTTTTATAGAATGTAAAAATATGGTCTCCTTATAGTGTTTAATGTGTTGTTTGTGTTGTTTATGTTTAATTAAACAAGATTTAGAAAATCTACTATTGAACACCTTCAACTAATTGCCTTACCATGCCAGAACGTGAAATATGCTGACTTGTCGCTAATGTGTCTAATTTAGTTAGGATATTTTTCGGCATGGTGATATTCACTCGTTGTAATTTGGTTGAGATTTTGTCAGTGTCGATATCAAACCACATCCAAACACCCGAATAATCAAAATCTGGTAAATTTTGAACTTCACCAAGCGTGAGAGGTGTTGGTAAATCAAACTCTTCCCCTTCAAAGTGCAGCTCGACTGCCTCTTGCACGCTAGAGTTTAGATCTTGCTCATTATCCACTGCACTAAAGCACCCAGGAAAGTCAGGCAATACAACACTGCTAGCGCACTTATCATTACCACTTTCTACATAACCTAGATATTTCATTATTTCCACCCCGCTTGTTTAAAAATACTATTTAGTGTGCCAGGACGTAAATCTTTACGCGGATGTGGCACAATCACATGACCTTGCTTGCCTGGATGTTTGAATTTTTCATGGTCGCCCTTACCGCCAACCCTAAGCCAACCATCCTTTTTAAGCCTTTTAATAATTTCTTTGCTCGTCATCGTGTGTAATTATACACATTTTATGAACTTTAATAAGTCGGGCTTACTTTGTTTGTGTTTAACAAAATCACCCCACCCCATCCATCCACGCATCAAACGCCTCAAGCTCCTCAAGCTTAAGCCTCATCCCATCATCAGGGTCACTACCTTCTAACAACCGCTGCGCTTGTTCAAGAATAGCTTGATAAGGCTTAAACTCAGCTTTAGTAATACCTGGTTCAATACAGCCCAAAAAGTCTAACGCTCGTGATAAGCCTTCCCAGGTGTCTGTCTCTGGTAATAAGCCCTGCCAAGTCGGTGCACCTGCATTTGAGTGTTGTTTATTGATTCTCTTAGAGTGTTGTGTGTCGCTGCTAGTCATGACAAACCTCCTTATTTATAATAAAAAGACACTTTAGTTTTTGCAATTTAAGCAGTAGAAAATCCATATTCTCATCAAGCAGTGCCCTTAATGCCATTAAATACTCAGGACCACTCTTGACCAATGCACTGATGTTTTTGGCTAGGTTGATACTGTCTAATAACAAGCCTTCTGACTCAAATTTAGAGCTGTCTTCGGTCAGTGCTTGTATTTCGGTGATATCATCAATATCAGTCATGCTTGAATAGATCTCTAAAGCAGTCTCAGTAGGCTCAGTAGCTATGCCTTTTTGTGCTTGGCATTGTTCTAGTGCGGCCTGAGATTGTTTTAACTCAACCTCTAATGCTCTATTTTTAACATCAATCTGACCGACCCATGCACTTTGATTAAGAATGTAGTCAATGGTAAAGGTTTGATAATATTGCCTGCCTAAGGTTCTAAATGAAACGCTGTGTTCATTTTCTTGCTCAATCGCAACTCTTGGGTCTTTGTTGATATCAACGCCAAAGATGCCTTTCGCATTGCCAAGTACAATACGCTCGTTGTCTAGTAAAACTTGCTTGAGGTTTTTAACATCACCCAAACTTAGGTTTTTATAAGTAGAGATGTTGTAATAATTACGCACAAACTTATGTACAAACTTTATGGCGTATTGTGGATCAACAGCAAATCCTTTTGGGGTGTGACGATGGCCATAGTCCTTAATAAACTCAATCATGATTTTGTCGAGTTAGGTCGGCTTGTTTTGGGTCGAGTTGTGCAAGGCTTAGATGTTCTGGTAGGGAGAAGGTGCCTGTTTGGCGAATGGCTGGCAAAACTTCACCAGTGACCCATGTCCTAAACTTAACAGCTTGTTTTTTGCGTGAGGTAAAGATGAGTTCGTATAGGCCTTGTTCGTTGATTGTTATCAGAGTTTGTTTGCCGCCAGTGGTTTTTAAAAGGGTGTCGTTTGAAACTACCCCCTTTAAACCCGCTTCTTTTAAACGACTTTCAACTTGTTTAATTGCATCTCTAGAATTTTTAATCTCTAAAACCTCACACACATCCTTTGCTACAAGATAAGGCTTGTTTTTATCGTCAACCGTTGTTCTAATCTGATGATTATCAAAATTAAACACCTGTGACATATTGGTGATATTGCTCACGATACACCTCCTTGTAATAACACCGCTACCGCTGAGAATGCTATTGTTAAATTATCATGAATGTGTTCTCGTTTAAGTTCTGCTGACGTATATTCCTGTTGCTGCTGATAGGTATTAAAGCGCACTCTTTCTGAGTCAGATAACTCAATAGGGTGCTGATAGTGCCGCTGCACCCCAAGGGTATTTCCTGCGGGGCATGTATTACTAATACTCTTAGAGTATAGCTGTGTATCGCTAGTCATGATGACCTCCTTTTAGGATTTCACCATGCATTGTTGTATGGTGAGGGAGGTTTCAACTTGTACAAGCCAAGCCTGGAGCATTGCTGGATTCCAGCCTCCCTCATAAACTTTTTAATTTTTAAATGAAACCATTTTTAATGGTTCAGACATAAAAAAACCGCTAAGTCTGACGGGAGCGGATATCCGCTTGTAAAGGTTTGAAAGCCTCTTAATGTCAAAATATACGCCAAACCAGTCTCTATGTCAAACTTTTTAGGGGTGGGTGATGCAAAATAAATCACATGAAATTTGAACCCGTCCATTAGGCGAACATTCCGTTTTTTAATATCTTTGTTGTAGTAGTTTATAGATTTTCTTATCTTCTCGTTTCCCAACTGCTATTACTAAGATTGCCACACACTCATCTATAACTTGATAGGCTAGTCGGTAGCTGACGATTGAAGTTTGATTTTATAAACATCTTCATAGCCCTTAAGTTTATCTTTTGCTACTTTTGGATTGGCAAGTCTTTTTTTCAGTTTCTTTTTAAGTGGTTCCTTGATATTGGTATTTAGTTTTTTCCATTCACTAAGTGCTTTAGGCAGAAACTCTAATTTATAATTCATCAAGCGATACAGTTATTGGTTCAACATTCTGCGATAGTCTTTTATCAACTTCTTTAGATAGGAGGTAGTCATCAGCAATATTAAGTAGTTTTTCATAAACGCTAGGTGATACTAAGTAACTACTAACGGTATTGTGGTTGAGAATAGCCACCGTATCGCCCTCTGACTGCTTAAGAATGCTATTTAAAGAAGTCTTTAACTCAGTTGTACTTGCTGTGTAACTTGATAGTATTTGGTTCATTGTTTGTATAATTAGTATTTAAATTAATATCTATTTTAATACTTTTTTAGGTTGTAATTAAGTCTAATTGTTCAAAAAGGTAAGTAGTTAAAAGATATAAAATAATAAGATAAGCATCCATGTTATTTATTCTTTAATGGTTAGGTTCGAGCTACTTCTATTTTTGTCTATCTTTTTTTCTAATTTTTGGTTGTGCTTTGTCATTTGCGCTGTCTTATTACCAATTATGTTGGGTGTAATGTTGGAGAAGGCGCTTCTTCTCTATCGTTAAAATCGTAACTTGAGAGTTTGTCTAAGTTTTCCCTAGAGCCTATATCTCTTCTGTATTCCAAATCGGCATGAACAAATTTCTCTATAGCTTGATTCACCAGATTTCCAGCGTCTTCTATTTTTTCTGCTACTGCGCCAAAAGCAATAGCTCTTGATTTTTTAAGTGTTTGGTATGTGCCATCAGATATTTTAACAGAAGAGGCAAAAAAGATATTAACCCCCATCTCATTAATGGCTTGCTCATCCATAGTAAACATTGTTGCCTTATTGCTTTCTTGAGGGTATTCTTTTGCTACAAGATACTTAATAACAGATGCCTTTTTGATAAAATCAACTTTATCTTCTGAAAGTGTTTTGTGCCACATGCATGTGCCTTATCACATCAGCAAAAGAGCTTTTTAAAATGGTTAGAATGTTTAGCCCTTCGGGGTCGCCAAAGCGGCCGTTAAATTCCATAAACTTAATACCTTCTTAGGTATCCAAAATCGAAATTTCAAAATCGTCTCTTTCTGGTTTGAATAGCCCTTCAAAATAAACAACCTTGCAGCCCATTTCACTAAGTCGATAATAACCTTCTGCATTTGCTATTTTTTCCTCTAACTCATCACCACTAATAATATCAGCAAATACGGAAAATTGACAAAGCGACAAAGTTAATGCTTTATAGTAATTATTACCCTGGCAAGCAATTAACTCTTCGCCGTCACTAAAAAATAACAAAGTTTCTTTTATCTTGCTTAAGTAATCATCACCAACTGTAAATTCTATTTTGTAAATTTAAATCATTTCCAGCTCGCCTGTGCTTCTACTATTATTTTGTTCACTTTTGTTTTTATTACCATTTTGCTCTCCTTTTTTTCGTTAAAAATAAACCTATGCTTGCTACTCATTTTTTAATCTGACTTTGTTTAAACTCTTTTTTAATCTTTTTAAACAAAATCGGCATAACGTCAGAGCTGTCATACTCTTTTGCTTCAGGGTCAAGTTGCAGCTTCGTTTGAATCTCCTCTTTGCTCTTTTTAAAAGACACAGAGGGATAAAATTTAGATAAAAAATTTATTGTTTCTGTCACGCCAAAATTCTCATATAACTTATCTCTAATACTTGATTCATCAGGGTTAGAGTCAAGCATCCAAAGGTCTTCGACCGGCAATGTTGATATTAGTTTTTGGACGTACTTTTTATCACCCTGGTTGAGCCATAAAATAAGTTCAGCGCCATCAGAGTTAGGCTTTCCTAATGTTTTCATTAGTCTTATTTCACTGTCTTTTAGTCCAAATATTTTTTTGTTTGAACCTGTTCTTCTTCACTACTTCCACCGAGGATAAAAGCAGAGCTGCTTAAACCAGACATTGCGCTATTTAAGTCTGAAATTTTTTGTGTTGATAAAACAACAAACCATGCAAATTTAGGACGTCTATCTCCACCTGATCTAATACCGCCAGTCCTATGAAATTCATCGTAGATAAGCACCTTTGGTATGCCAATATCAGCTTCAATTTTCCTTTGATAGAATTTTTTATATCTATCTTCAAGTAGTGGCTCTAAACTGCCCCAAAATAACATCCAGTCTTTAACCAAAACCATTCTAGCAAGCAGGTACATAATAGCTGTTTGTTTTGGGTTGTTTGCAGGTGAGACATCGTTTAAATTAATATATGAAATCCTTGCTTTGCTAGATATTGTTGATGGCTTTGTTATGATTGGATAAGCTTCTGATGCTTCGGTCAGTTTTCTGATGACAAAATCAACCAGTGTTTCTTGTGTTTTTGTTTTAAATGAATAAATAGAGGCGGCTTCTGGACTCCTAACAACGGCAATAATATCACTAATTAAAGGCGATGCGTATCTTTGCGCATGTTCAGCTTCATTGATAAAGCCTTTATCAAACAAATAATCAACCACTTCCCACCAAGTTGTAAACTCATCAACTGCTATGTCTGATGAATCAACAATGTTGTCAATATCTAAACGAATGCCTTTTTGATAAAGATTTGCAGATTTTTTTTCTTTATTTTTGTAGCTTGTTTTTATGGCGTACTCTAAAACACCTAACACGCCGTCTTGAATTGGATCATTAACATTGTCAATAGTAAACAGTGCAAAAATTCCTTTTATAGAATTTATCTGCTCAACAATGGGCGTCCTAACGCCAAGCAGAGTGTCCATTGGATTAATATTGTTATTAACTGACATGGTTTAGTCTGGTGTGAGATATCTCTTCTCTCATTTCTGGTTTAATCACATTTTTTAAAAAAGGAATAATGCCAGAAGGTGATTTGGCAATATCAATAAAAGCAATCTTGGGTAACTGGTTACTTTTCAACGCCGCATCATTGACAACGCTTTTTACAATTTGGCCTAATAAAACAGATTTTGAATATCCCATCGGACCATAAATTAGTGTTGCACCAGATTGTCTACTCATTTGTGTTGAATAAGGGTAGATGTGTCCGGTAACCGTTCTAAAAAGAATGTTTCCTTCTGAAAATGGTTTTTTTGTTGTTAATAATGGTAACAATGGCGCTATCTCAGATGGCACTGTACATGCCTTAGGCGCTATACTTGTTCTTTTCAATCCAAGAGATGTTAATATTGTCCTTAGTACATCGCCTGCCATGTCTGGCAAAGAGCCTCCCCAACCAACAATGTATTTGCTTAATATGCTTCTGTCTGCTTCAAGCTTATTGATATCTTTTGAAAAGAATGATATGTCCCACTGTATTGCAGTTGAGTTTCTTTCTTTTTTTGCATTGCTTAGAACCTGTCCAAGATACTTTGCCTCATCATCAAAAGTAACAGAGCCGGCAAACCTTGCCATTTTTGTTTTAAAGTCGCCTCTGATAGAATCAAAGCCATCGGGCAGAAGAACAAAATTAATATATGCTGACATTTTCTTACGAAGAGTAAGTGCTTTTAACTCCTCAAAATTCACGCTTTTGGTCGGGAACATTTGTATTTCAATGGCTGAAAAAAACCAATCATTAACTTTATAAATATCGTTTGATATTTTTTCAATTCTAGGCACTATTTGGGAGGCTAAAGGCGGTGGCAAAAACAAAGAGGCATCATTTTTGTCAGGATTTTTATTCTCAACATCGTTTAAAAAAAATGTCTCTGGCACATCCAACTCTGTAGTCGGATGCCAGTGCCCCTGATCAGAGATGCTGGTAAATTCCTTTAATGTTCTTAATGTCTCTAGCGAGCTGAGAATTTTTGCATGGGAATATTTTTTAATTTTACCAATAACAGCATCAACAGTGGCGTTGTGGTTTTGCCTCTGAGTTGCGCTAACAGTTTTTGAAAAGTCATTTAAGGCCTCATTTCCTGTCGGTGGAAATGAAATTGTTTTTAACTCATTAAGGTGTTTTTTAAGGTGTGCTCTTCTACAATAGATTGAGAGCTGTAAACGATTAGTAAAATTTTCTCATTGTTCAGGTACTTTTGTATTTTCTTTTCCAGTGATAAAATACACGACTCCAGTCCAAGCCCTACATTCTGATTCGCAATTAATAATTGCTCTATGTTTTTGCTCAATAAAATAGGATTTTTGCTATTGACTGAAAATTGAATGTTGAACTGCACACCGGTTTTAAGGTAATCATCAATTATATTGGCAATGTTGATAATGATGTCTTGATATAAATCATTATCGACATTGCCAATAATTCCTGTTATTTCAATTGTTGTGGCGATATACCCACTGTCTGAAAGTAAAGTATGATCATTAATTATTTGCTTATAATCAGATAAATCTATTTTTGTATTCTTGCTTATTAATTTACTAAATTTATCTATTAAATAATAAGTTTTAAAAACAAGATTGTCTAGAGTATTCATTGTTCTATCGGTGTCGGTTTAAAGGAGAATCTATTAATTTCATTCATGATTGATTTTGGCGTGTTCTTGAGAATATTTTTAACATCAGTATCAAGTGGTATTACCTTGCTAAATCTAGATTTGCCGCTGGTTTTTCGTCCGTAAGTGCTCTGCGCTGTTTTTATTGAAGCATGGCCCAATAGAGCTGCGGTGTAAGCTGGATGCTCATTCATTGACTTTCTATCAGAAACAAACTGGTGCCTAGCTGAATACAGCGTTATGTATTTTGAGCTTTTTGGAAGTGTTTTTTGATTTGCATAATACAAGCACTTTCTAACTGAATAGTAAATCTCCTCGAAACCACCCTTGGTTTTAATGTGTTTTTGCAATAAACTGTTAAAATCAAGAATTTTAATAATATCTTGCTCACTAAGGCTAGTCATAATCAATGTTCTATGTTTTCCATTTGACCTGTTCTTTCCTTTTGAATATTTCGCATTTTGCACCACCATTCTTAACACCTGATCATGGTTTTCTGAATAATAAAAATCCGAAACATTGCCCCTAATTTTTGTATTTTTCCACTCGTTTGGCCTTATGCCTGTAATAATTCCAACCTCAATCCACTTCTGAGCAAGCCTTGACATGCTAGCAGGATAATTTTTATAAACACTTTCTAGCCCATCAAACAATAATTCTTTCTCTTTAACAGGAACGCTTTTAAACTTATTGTTTGATGTTCTTCGCTCATGGGATCTATTGGAAGCTTTGTCTCATCATCAAACCAAAAATTTGAAGCCTTATTTTCTATTAAATTTGAATGATCTATAAATATCTGCTTATCATCTTGTTTTTTCATTTGTTTATCTTTTTTTTAAGTATAATTCTCAACCTTATGCCGAAGTAGCACAGTTGGTAGTGCAACTGATTTGTAATCAGTAGGTCGCCAGTTCGAATCCGGCCTTCGGCACCATCTATAAAATCAAGTTATCATTAGATAGCCTTTTTTTCGCCTGTGCAAATAGAGTTTTTATAGATGTATATATTTTTTTAACATTTTTTGTTAATTCCTTGGTTTTTTGAACGAAAACATTGTCAGTCTTAATTTTTTTATTAGTATTGCCTTTTAACCTATCAAGATAATCAGCCACTCTTGCATCATTGTCACACGTTCGACTAAGTATTGAGCATGGTTATAAGCAGCCTTTACTTTATTTTTTTCTGCGTGTGCTAATTGACGTTCGATAACACCACCTCTAAACCCAAGCTCATGAAGTCTAGTTGAGGCCATATGTCTGAATCCATGGGTTGTAAACTCATCTTTATCCAGTCCCAATCGTCTAAGACCAGCCCTTAAACTTTCAGGCGAGATGGAAGTGCTTTTATTACGAATACTTGGAAATACAAATTCACTATTAGATTTAATGCTCTTAATTTTTTGCAATAAAGCAACAACTTGGTGAGGCAATGGAACTAGGTGCGCTGTACCCATTTTCATACGTTTTACACCTATTCTAATCATTCTGTCATTAAAGTCTATTTCATCCCACCTAAGACCAGCTAACTCATTTGGGCGTAAAAATAAATAAGGCGCTATCTTTAAAGAAAATGCAATTTGATAACTACCTTGATAATCATCAAGCATTCGCAAAAGTCCTCCAATTTCTTTAGGGTCTGTAATGGTTGTGTAGTGTTTAACTTTTGGTTTTTGAAAAATATCGCTAGGCAAGTCTCTAGTTGGGTCTCGCTCCACTATTCCAAGACCAGCACAATAACGAAAAACTCGGCTTGTGTGGCTTCTAACTTTTTGCAAGGTTTCAAGCGCACCTGTCTTTTCAATAGTTTTAAATACTGCTAGCAATTCTTGTGGCGTTATTTCACCACGTGTTTTTATCTTCCATTTTTTAACGCCTCAAAGGTTGGAAATTATGAAGCTTGAGATAGCGTTAACTGCTGCCCCAAATAATCAGCAATCTGCATAACCGTTTTAATACCAACATTGCCCTTGGCGTTCTCAACAGCGCTGATGGTTATTCGCGTAATGCCAAGGTCTTTGGCTATCAAAGCTTGCGATATTTTTTTTTGTCTTCTAATACTTAGAATCTCATCACCCAAAGTTTTATAGTCCATCATGCATAAATGTATAAAATAAATTACATTATATATAAATATCCATTTAAAGATAAATATTTTATACATTTATGCAACTAGATTTGAATCTTTAAATGCTTTTTCTACTGCGGTTGTAACTTGTGCGCATCAGCCAGCAGCCTTGCTCTTTTTGAAAAAAAGCAAAGTGCCAGTAAATGATAGTCCGTTAGTTACTGAGACTTTAAACTTTTACTAAGCAGGTTTTACCTGCTTGGAGAGTTCGGTGCACTCAATCGACAGAACTTGTTTTATGCTACGCTCCCGCTTAGGGTTGCCTTTCGCTGAGGTTCAAGGACAATTCACAAACCTACAGAGCAGGCTTGTGAGGCATGTACTAACTTTCTTTGATTTTTCATGAGGCTTTTATTCTCGATTCATCTTGTTGCTTTTGTTCTTTCTGTTGTTTTTGTTAAAAACTTGCAGGAATAAGCATGGCAGCATTGCCTTCACCAATCACCTGCTCAACACTTGGCGCAAGACTTGATTTTTTATCATTATTATTGAGCATAACCACCTCTGATTTATTAATATTTTCAATTGTATGCTCAGGTACTAATTTTTTAGCATATCACCGACCTTTTTCATTTAAAACAATGGTTTTTGTTTGTTTGGGGACAAACGCTTTGAACTGCAGCAAAGCGATATAATTTAAAATAATCAGTTCTGTTGTAGGCTTGGCACCCGATTGTTTAGTTTTTTTTAAGGCTCACCCCTTCTAAAGTAAGTGTTGGCGCTTCATGAGCAAATTTAAACTGCTCCAGAGGTGTTGTTGTGTTGGTAAAACTAAAGTCGTTATCTTGTGCAAAAGCCTTTAAGACCTGTGTTGAAGCTTGAGATATCTCATTTGAATTAGAGCGTGGATATGTAATCAAGCCTTTTGCGAACAAAGACTGCAAAGATTTATAATTTTTATTTATTGACATTTTTAAGTTTAAGGCGATTGAAAAGGCTAGCTTTGTTGCCCATTGTTGTTACAGTTAAAAAAAGATGGTACAGGTTTTCCTTTGCTAGTAAAACAATTAAATAATTGTTTTTGGATGTTTTCTTTGTCTTTAGCAAGTTCAATTCGTTGCTCTTGTGATAAGTTGCTGTATCTCAATATGGAGTCTATATAACTTTTTAAAAAAACCTCTTGTAATAACCTATCATCCCCTAGCTCATAAAAGACCAGTAAACTTTTTAAGTAGTTATTCTTGTTAATGTCAACCATAGAAATAGGCGACAACCCAGCAGACAATAAAGGCTGATTGCACAAAAGACGGGCAGAGCGTTTATTTCCATCAGAAAAAAACTGTGCATAAGGGATTCTAGAAAACAAATAAAAAGATTGCTCAATTGGGGTTTTTTGATTTAGCACCCCCACGATATCATCCAAAATTTTATTTAATAAAACGCCATCTGTTGCAGGAATATAAGTTGAATGAGTTATCTCAAGTTCAGTAAAGCCCCTTAATATTCCACCCCTGTCAAACTCGTCCAATCCATCTTTTAACAAAAATTGATTGATTACTTTAATCTCTTCACTGTTTATTTTTTTAATTTGAACCAAGTGCTTAATAGCATCTATATGGTTTAATATCATTAAATCATCTCTTTTAAGGGATGTTTTTGGTTTTTCTCCATATTCAACCAAGGTCTTAGTGTCTAGTAATGAATACGAACTTCCCTCTAAAGAGGAAGATTTCCACGATAAATCTATTAAAAATTTTGATAGAATAGAGGGGCTTAAATGCCCTTTATTTTTTGAAACTTTTAATCTTCTAAATTTTTTATTGTAATACGTTTTGTCAGAATATCGTGGAAACAAGTATTCTTGGGTTAAATCAAAATCTTTTAAAACCTTATTAACGCCCATTGATACCGGTATTTTTCGCCATTTTTTAGACTTGTTCCTATTTTCGTCAGTTGAGATTACATAAATACCTGTCTCGGTAATATTCTCACACTTTAAGTTATAGAACTCGTCTAGCCTTAACCCTGTATTTGCCAAAAATTTCCACCAATGCTCTGTTTCTTTATCAAACTCATAAATCATTTTAAGCTCTTTTTTTGAATAATATTTTGGTGGCTTACTTTTTAATTCGGGTATTTTTTCAATTTCAACATTAGCAACCAAAAAGCCGCCCCTCTTGGCCCTACTAAACATTGCTTTTAATGTTGTTGTTTTTCTATTAATGGTCGCTGACTTTAGACCTTTTTCTTTCAGATTTTTAACGGCAATATCAATATCTTTTTGCGAAATTTCATTAAGGCGCATATTGAAATATTTTTCAAAAATCAAGCACAGCATAAAGCACTAATTGAAAAGAGCTGGGATAAGTTTCTTCATACCACGTTAAATATATTGTTGCATACTCTCTTCTAAAGCTAATTGCGCTATGAGAGTTGCAATTTATACCCATAGAAAGCTCATATTCTTTTTGCTTTAATCTAACTTTAGCCAAATGCTCAGATATCTTTCCCAGACTTTTACGGTGCTGCCCTCGTGCATCACTATAATTCAAATACCATACATCCCCTCTTGGGTAAATTGTTGCCATGCTTAAATCAAGTAAAGTGTGCTAAAAGTGTGCTAAAAGTGTGCTAAAAGTGTGCTAAAAGTGTGCTAAAAGTGTGCTAAAAGTGTGCTAAAAGTGTGCTAAAAGTGTGCTAAAAGTGTGCTAATTTTATAGCACTTTATGGCATTTTAGTAGAATTTTAATATTGTACTTGATTTATAGAAATGCTTTAATTCGTTGATATCAAAGGTTAAAATTGGTCGGGACGACAGGATTTGAACCTGTGACCACCACACCCCCAGTGTGGTGCGCTACCAGACTGCGCTACGCCCCGTGAGCACAGATTTTACAAGACTCGTCTTTGTTTATTTTAATTTTTCTAAAAGAAAGGTCTAGCGCATCAATTAGCATTAATTTTCCCACTAATTGCTCGCCCAAATTTAAAAGGACTTTGATGGCTTGCAAGGCTTGCAACGAGCCCATCATGCCTGCAACGGGTGATAGTATGCCATTACTGGTACAATTCTCATCAGAATTTCCTTCAACTGAATACAAGCATTGGTAGCAAGGCTGTGTTTGTTCGTAACCTTTAAATACGGACAATTGCCCCTCAAAGCGGATGACTGCTGCTGATACTAAGGGTGTTTTTTGTACAACACAAGCCTTGTTAACTTTAAAGCGGGTGTCAAAATTATCCGTACCATCTAAAACCACATCGGCTTTAGCCACCCAACCATTAAGATTATCTTGATTTAGTTTTTCAATCGTAGTAACTTTTATGTTGGGATTAATAGCAAGCATTTTATCTTTGGCAGAATCGACTTTTTTTCTACCGATATCGTCTGTAAAGTGGATGATTTGCCGTTGCAAATTTGACAATTCAACTTCATCAAAATCAGCAATGATTAAATGCCCAATACCAGCAGCAGCTAAATATAGGGCGCTGGGCGAACCCAAGCCACCTACGCCAATTAACAATAAAGTGGCATCTTTAAGGGTTTGTTGCCCTTCAATGCTGATTTGGGGTAGTAGTATTTGGCGAGAATATCTAAGCAGTTCTTGGTCGTTCATTAGTTAAAGTATTTGGCTAGTTTGGGTGCGATTAGCATTTGGCAATAAGGTTGTAATGAATTGTCATTAAAATAGTTTTGGTGATAATTTTCAGCGGGATAAAACACATCCAGTTTTATAAATTGCGTTACAATCTTATCACTCATATGATTAATCATATCAATTGCTTGTGATTGTTGCTCGTCGTTGGTATAAAAAATGGCAGAACGATACTGCGTGCCACGATCACTACCTTGTTGGTTTAGTGTGGTCGGGTCGTGCGTTTCAAAAAAAACGTTTAGTAATGTCTTGAAAGATACTTTTGACTCATCAAACTCAATTTTAACCACCTCAGCATGCCCAGTTGCACCTGTACAAATATCTTGATAAGTAGGATCGACAGTGTTGCCATTGCAATAACCAGAGGTGAGCTTAACAACCCCTTCAATGCGTTGAAAAATTGCTTCAACACACCAAAAACATCCACCAGCAAAGTAGGCTATTTGCATGTATGATTGTCCACTAATAAATTAAAGTATTAGTATAACTGATGAGCAGTGATAAGATTATCTCGCAACTAAAATCTTTTGCAACCGAGCAAAGACGACAAACCAATGAGTGGTTTTTTAAAACTGGTAAGGGTGAGTATTCTGAGTTTGACCAATTTATGGGTGTGCGTATGCCTCAAATTAGGCAAGTTGCTAAGCAGTATTTTGAAGGTATTGCTTATGCTGAAATAGACAAACTCATTCATCATCCCATTCATGAAATACGCCACTGTGGTTTGATTATATTAGTGAATAAATATCAATCGGATGATGAGACCTCTGTTTTTAAGTATTATCTAAAAAATATCAACTCGGTTAATAATTGGGATTTGGTTGATACCACCACGCCTCATATTGTGGGGGATTATATTTACCACCACCAAGACCAATTGCCCTTGTTGTTTGAGTTTTCAAAATCCAATGATTTATGGGAGAAACGTATTGCCATTGTCGCTACCTTTGCTTTTATTAAGCAAGGTGAATTTGAACCCACTTTTAAAATTGCCAAAGCCTTATTGGCTGATACTCATGATTTAATTCACAAAGCTATTGGCTGGATGCTTAGGGGAGTGTACAAAAAAGACCATCAAGCAACACAGCTATTTTTGCAAGAAAATTACAAGCAATTACCCAGAACGACTTTAAGATATGCCATAGAGCGCATGACTGATAACCAAAGATTGCTCTATTTTAAAGGTAAATTTTAATGTTTCAAATCAGTTTTTATGTCCCTGAAACAAAACTAGAACTTATAAAAAATGCCATGTTTGAAGCAGGTGCTGGCAGGTTTAATGATTATGAAAATTGCACCTGGCAAACGATTGGCATGGGTCAATTTAAACCCATTAAAAATGCCAATCCTGCAATTGGGTGTTTGGATAAACTTGAAACTGTTAAAGAATACAAAGTAGAGATGATATGTGCAAGCAATCATCTTAGCTCAGTTATCAGTGCTATGAAGTCTGCACACCCTTACGAGCAAGTGGCTTACGCTGTTATTAAAATGGAAAATCAATGAATACTAATACACAAAAACCTTTTGAGCATGGATTTATGCTGAGCTTATTACTCTTAGCTATTGGCGGATTAATTTGGCTATTTACCCCTTTTATCTCAGCCTTGTTTTTATCACTGATGATTGCCATTGCAACTTTTTCAAAGTACGAACAATTACAAAATAGATTCTCATCCAATAACTCAGCATTGCTAACCACACTACTGGTAACGATTGTTTTAATTTTGCCACTGGGTTATATTTTATTAATAAGCACGCTGGAAATTTCTACTTCGATACAAGCCATCAACCATGATTTTGACTTTGATAAAATCACTCAAATTTTTAATCAAACTGTTGCCAAACTCCCCTTATCAGATGCCATTAAAAGTACTTTAAGCACTGCATTAAATAACAATTTAGGGACTTTTCTTATTAGTGTTAAAGACTTCTCCATTGTCATACTTAAAAGTATTGTATCGCTATCATCACATTTTATATTGTTTTTAATCATTGTTACTTTTACGCTTTATTACTTTTATATCGATGGTAAAAAAATTGTAAAACGCATTAAAAGCTTATCACCACTTGAAACACATTTAAACGATATTTTACTCAATCAGTTTAAAAACTTATCCATGACACTAGTAGGCAGTGTGTTTTTGATTGCGCTATTACAAGGCGTGATATTCTCAATCACGATTATGATCATTGGATTACCTGCCCTATATTTTGGTATTGCAATGGCATTGGCTAGTTTTATACCCTTATTAGGCGGTTTAATTATTTGGCTACCGTTGAGTTTGTATTTATACGCCCAAGGTCAAACCACTGATACGTTGATTGTGGCACTCTCTGGTGCTGTCGTGCTTGGCTTTATTGTTGATAATTTGGCTCGACCTAGCATTATCAAGCTCTTATCTAAAAAATCCAATGGCGCAAATACACTAGACCATACTCTAATCACAGTGCTATCTACCTTGGCTGGTATTATACAATTTGGTATTTTAGGTTTATTTATTGGTCCTATTATTGCTGCAATGGCCATTAGTATTTTTGATATTTATAGCATCAAATATAATAAAGATAGATTTGACTCATAAGTATGCTTACCAAGAATAGCTCATTATATTTGACTATAATAATGGGTTTTAACCAAGTGCTATAACCATGCTTAAAAGACTTGTTGAATTTTTTAAAAATAATCATCCTAATGCCAATATTGAAGAATATTTAGATGCAAAATATATCCAACTGAATAACCCTCAACTTAAGCAAATTGCCAATGCACTTCAAAGTGGCGAATTAAACACAACGCCTGCATCAAATTGCAGTGCAAGTCACTTTATTTTTCATTTTGGCTCAACCCTTGTTTTACTACAAAAAGATACAACAAATTCAGACGCTGTCTATCAAGCAGAACTCGCTTGGGAAACTGATTTTTTATCAGTTAGGTCTGTTAGAGATAAAGCCAAAGGCTTTTATTTTATAAATTTTGAATTTGATGATGATTACAACACAACCTTACAAGAGACAAAAAAAACCATCAAAGGTCATGTGAACAATGTGGCTAAAAATCAAGAAATTATTGACAAGATAATGCCGGTATTAAAAGGTTTTATGTCAGCTATTACGGATTAACAACCAATTCTAAATAGTCTTTAATAATATTGGCGGGATTTTAGCGCTGTAACTTGCACTCTTTAAGATGTGCTTACGGTTATTCGCCTTTTTGAGTGGCTGATTTAAACTTTGGTCCTGATTTAAACACCACCACTTTTCTGGCTGAAATTTCAACCACTTCACCAGTTTTAGGATTTCTACCTGGTCTGGCAGATTTCTCTCTAATCACAAAGTTACCAAAGCTAGACAGTTTTACTGACTCTCCAGAGGCTAGCGTTTGTTTGATTTGGTCAAAAAAATCATGCGTAATTGCCAATGCATGGACATGGGTTATGTCCATGCTTTTTACCAATGCTCTGGCAATATCTTTTTTAGTAATTGACATTATCTAAGTGTGGCTGAATATTGAACTTGCATTAACACCAGTACTTCATCAACTTTAGCATTAAGCTGAGTCTCTGTTAATGTGCCTTCTAGTGACTGATAAGTTAAACTAAGTGCAACACTTTTCTTGCCTGACTCAACCCCCTCTCCTATGTAAACATCAAACAAGTTAACATCAACAAGATATTGCTGCTGCATGGCCTTAACGCTTTGAATTAACTCAGCCACAGGCACAGCTTCATCAAGTACTAAAGCAATATCACGCCCAGATTGTTGATACGCTGAAAGTGCTTTATATTGAGCAATATTGCGCGATTTTATACTGGCCAAGTCAATTTCAAACAAATAACATTTAGGTAATAACAATTGTTTTTGCACCATCGGTGATAGTGCACCTATCCAACCTACTTGTTCACCATTTAATATAATTTTGGCTGTTTGCCCTTTTTGTAAGGCTGTGTGTTGCGCTGCTTCAAAGGAAAGTTCAGCACTCGTTAATGCCAGTAATGATTCCAAATCGGCCTTAATGTCAAAAAAATCTAGGGGCTGTAAATCAGCCGACCACTGTGCATCAAAGCGATTACCGGTCACGATAGCGGCTAATTTATTAGATTGTTCATCCGCCTTAATACCATCAAAACACAGGCCAATTTCAAAGAACCTAGCATCTACATGTCCGCGCCTTTGGTTAGATTCTACTGTTTGCAATAAGCCTGATATAAGCGAGGAGCGCATGATTGACATATCAGCTGAAATTGGGTTTGAAAGTCTGATTTTTTTTGCATCTGGGCTGATTAAATTTTGATACTTTTCAGAAATAAAACTATAAGTAATAACCTCTTGATAACCACGATTAACCAAGCTTTGCATAATATCATACTGGTCAATATCAGCCTCAGAAGTGGTGCTAATATTGGATTCTAAAGACAGTTTTTGTACGGGTAATTTGTCATAGCCATACAGCCTTGCCAATTCTTCAATTAAATCAACAGGAATGCGAATGTCAAATCTAAAACTTGGCGGAATAATGGTCCATGAATTATTGGTTTGTTGTGATATTTCAAACCCAAGATTAATAAATTTTTGCTCAATCCATTTGGCATCTAACTCAAAGCCTAAAATCTTTTGAATTTTTTCTTGACTAATGGTAATTGGCTTTAATTCTGGCAATGCACTCTTGTCAATACAAGCATTAACTTTACTTGCCTGACCGCCACAAATTTCAACAATAAGTTGTGTGGCGCGCTCCATTGCCAACTCAGTCATATTAAAATCCACACCACGCTCAAAACGCAAGGATGACTCGGTATGCAAGCCATAACTTCTGGCCTTTCCTGCAATGGATACTGGCTCAAAAAAAGCACTTTCTAATAATATATTGCTAGAATTATTTTGAGTAGCGCTGGCCATGCCGCCCATAACACCTGCAATAGCAAGCACTGAATCGCTATCAGCAATGACCAGGGTATCTTCTTTTAGCTTTAGCGTGGTTTCATTCAACAACTCAAGTCGTTCACCAGATTTTGCCATTCTAACTTTAACATCACCTGTTAACTTTGACAAATCAAACGCATGCATGGGCTGACCCAATTCTAATAAAACAAAGTTGGTAATATCAACCACAGGGAAATGAAGTTGTTGACCAGAGCGTACTAGCTTATCAGCTATCCATTTAGGTGTTTTAACTGTATTGTCAATACCTGTGATGGTTCTTGTTAAATACTTTGGGCAAGCTTGCGTATTACTAACACTAGCACCAATGGCGCAATCGCCTTGCGAAAATACTTCAAATTCTGGCAAATCAAAAGCCAAATTATAGTTAGCACTCACTTCACGGGCAACACCTAAAACTGAAAAACAATCACCACGATTAGGTGTAATGTCTAATTCAATAACATGATCATCAAGATTTAAATACGCTCTAATATCCTGCCCAATGGGCGCATCATCTTCAAGCTCAGCAATGCCTTGTGATGAATCAATCATGCCTAATTCAGATTCTGAGCAAATCATGCCAAACGACTCAACGCCCCGCAATTTGGCTTTTTTAATCTTTAAACCACCTGGCAACTTAGCGCCAACCGTAGCAACAATTACTTTCAAGCCTGAATGGATGTTTTTAGCACCACAAATAATTTGCAAATTTTCAGCCTCACCCACATCAACTTGGCACAAATTTAGCTTGTCAGCATCAGGATGCTTATCACAAGAAACAACATGACCCACAACAACACCTTTAAAAGCTGGTGCAATAGGTGTAATACCATCAACCTCAAGCCCTGCCATGGTTAATTGTTCTGCTAATGTTTCATCAGTTACATTAGGATTTACCCATTCACGTAACCAGTTTGATAAAATATTCATCTAAATTGCCTTAAAAAACGACTGTCATTTTCAAAGAAAAGACGTAAATCATTCACACCATAACGCAACATTGCCAAACGCTCAATCCCTATGCCAAATGCCAACCCAGTATAAACCTCTGAATCAATATTGACTAATGACAACACATTAGAATGAACAACGCCACAACCTAACACCTCAAGCCAGCCTGTTTTTTTACACACTCGACAACCTTTACCACTACAAATAACGCATTCAATATCAGCTTCTGCAGATGGCTCAGTAAATGGAAAATACGAAGGACGAAAGCGTACTTTCAATGCTTCTTTTTCAAAATAAGCACGCAAGAAATCAATCAATAAACCCTTAAGCTGTGCAAAATTTGCATGTTTATCAACAATCAAACCTTCAACTTGGTGAAACATCGGGGTGTGTGTAATATCTGAATCACAACGAAAAACCCGCCCAGGTGCAATGATACGCACTGGTGGTTTTTGTTTTTCCAATGTGCGAATTTGCACAGGGGATGTGTGTGTTCTTAGTACCGTATTTTTATCAAAATAAAACGTATCATGCATAGCACGTGCTGGATGATGTTCAGGGATATTAAGCGCGGTAAAATTATGAAAATCGTCTTCTATTTCAGGGCCTATCGCCACTTCAAAACCATTTTTTGCAAATAGAGATTGAATGCGATTAAGCGTTATTGTGATTGGGTGCAACCCACCCATTTCAGCATGTCGCCCTGGTAAGGAGACGTCAATTTTTTCTGCTAATAAGCGCTTTTCTAATGCAATAAGCTCTAAATGATTTTTTTTATCAGTTAGTAGTGTTTGTATGCTAACTTTAGCCTGATTAATGGCTTCGCCCATTTTAGGGCATTGCTCTTTTGAGAGTTTACCCAAGCCTTTTAATAAAGCAGTTAGTTCGCCTTTTTTACCTAAAAAACTGACTCTTAAATCTTCAAGCTCTTGTAGGTTTTGTGTTTTTGCAATAGAGGTCTTAGCCCTATCAAGAATAGCGCCTATCACAATCAAACTATTGACGTGTCAGACGCACTGTTTGTCCACCATGAATAACATAAACCTGATCCGCCTACTCTTAGCTCTTGTTGAGATTTTTGCACAAAAGCTTTGATTTGCCCACTACTCAACTTAATCAAAAATTCAAATCCAGTTTCAGCAGTTGCATTTTCTTCAATAGCTCGACCTGCCATAGCGCCAAGTAGACTACCTACAATAGCAGCAGGTATCTTATCTCTCTCACCACCCACGGCACTTGCCGCAACACCAGCGCCTAAAGCTGCACCAACACCAGCGCCTAAAGCTTTAGAGCCTGATAATTTAATAGGTTTAATAGAAATAATGCGCCCTTCTAGTACGCTAGATAATTGACCAGTTTCGGCAGAAGAATACGTATTTGCACCTCTTTCATCTTGAGTAAATCGATTCATTGACGATTGACAAGATGATAAAAATATAACGGATAACGCTAATAAAACAATTTTATTCTTCATATCTAACTCCTATTATTATTTATTATGCAACTAAAGCCTGTTTTGCCTGATCTGCAATTTTTGCAAATGCCGCTTTATCAAAAATAGCAATGTCTGATAAAACTTTACGATCAATTTCAATGCCTGCTTTGCTCATGCCATCAATCATTCTTGAATAGCTTAAACCGTTATTACGTGCCTCAGCATTAATACGCACAATCCAAAGCCGGCGAAATTGACGACGTCTTTGACGACGATCACGATACGCGTACTGCCCTGCTTTAATAACCGCTTGTTTAGCAGCGCGATATACTTTAGATCTTGCGCCATAATAACCCTTGGCTTTCTTTAAAATTTTCTTATGTTTAGCGTGTGCTTGCACACCTCTTGATACTCTTGCCATTTTCTTATACTCCTAAATTAACTATACGGTAACATTTTACGAACCATTGGTACATCGGCTTTCTCAACCGTGTCTGGTGCGCGCAAACTGCGTTTTCTAGAAGTACTCTTCTTGGTCAGAATATGACGTAGGTGAGAGTGTTTACATTTATAACCACCACTGGCAGTTTTTTTGAAGCGCTTTGCAGCCCCTCTATTGGTTTTTAACTTTGGCATCATTTACTCCTTTTATTGCCCTATCAGGCTTTTTTTATTTTCAGACTTTTTAAGTCTTACTTTTTCTTTGATTTGGGTGCCAGCATCATGCCTAGCTGACGACCCTCTAATTTTGCCTTTTGCTCTACATTGGCAAATTCTTCTGTGTCCTTTTCAATTCTGTCTAGCATTTCCATGCCTAGTTCCTTGTGTTGCATTTCGCGACCGCGGAACCAAATACTAACTTTAACCTTGTCACCATTGTCTAAAAATTTCACCAAATTCTTAAATTTAATTTGATAATCACCCTCTTCGGTGCCTGGACGATACTTAATGGTTTTAACTGTGTTTCTTTTTTGTTTCTTCTTAGCTTCTTTCTTTTGTTTCTTTAATTCATAAAGAAACTTACCAAAATCCATAATCTTGCAAACAGGTGGCTGAGCATTGGGAGAAACCTCTACTAAATCTAGCCCAGCCTGCGTTGCTTTTTGCTTCGCAATATCGGTATCAACAATACCAAGTTGCTCGCCTTTAGCGTCAATCAGTCGAACTTCTGCTACTCTAATGGTGTCATTAATTCGAGTTTTTACTTTATTTGTTTTTTTAATAATGTCTCCTGGTTTACCTTTTCTACAAACGCTTCAATACTCATTGCACCTAAATCTTCACCGCCACGTTGCCGTACTGAAATTTGACTATTTTCCATTTCACGATCACCCACGATTAAAATATAAGGATAACGTTGTAATGAATGCTCGCGTATTTTAAAGCCTATCTTCTCATTCCGCAAGTCCGAAATGACTCTAAGTCCTTGTTTTTTTAACTTTTTAGTTGTACCGATAACAAAATCTGCTTGTTTTTCAGAAATATTAATAATAACTGCTTGAATAGGTGCTAACCAACAAGGGTACGCGCCCTCGTAATGTTCAATTAAAATACCCACAAATCGTTCTAGCGAACCCAAAATTGCACGGTGCAACATGACAGGGGTTTGCTTTACACTATTCTCATCAATGAATTGCGCGCCTAGGCGCTCTGGCATAGAAAAATCTACTTGCAATGTACCACACTGCCACTGTCGTTCTAGGCAATCTTTTAATACAAACTCAATTTTAGGCCCGTAGAATGCACCTTCGCCTTCTTGCAATTCCCATTTAATACCTTTGGCATCAAGTGCTTCTGCTAATGCCGCCTCGGCTTTATCCCATACCTCGTCTGAACCCACACGATTTTCTGGACGAGTTGAAAGTTTAATATCAACGTTATCAAAACCAAAATGCTTATACACAGCAAAAGTCAAATCAATAAAGGTTGAAACCTCAACTTGAATTTGCTCAGGCGTACAAAAAATATGGCCATCATCTTGTACAAAATTACGCACACGCATAATACCGTGCAACGTACCTGAAGGCTCATTGCGATGGCACGAGCCAAACTCTGCCAAGCGCAGTGGTAAATCACGATAAGATTTTAAGCCCTGGTTATAAATTTGGATATGTGCAGGACAATTCATGGGTTTCACTGCATAATCACGATTTTCAGAGCTGGTGGTAAACATAGCATCGCCAAATTTATCCCAATGGCCTGATTTTTCCCAAAGGCTTTTATCAATTAATTGTGGTGTATGTACCTCTTGATAGCCATTATCTTTGAAAATACCGCGCATAGTTTGCTCAACCAATTGGTACAATGTCCAACCTTTGGCGTGCCAAAATACCATGCCTGGTGCTTCTTCTTGCATGTGAAACAAGTCTTGAATTTTGCCAATTTTACGATGGTCGCGGTTTGAAGCTTCTTCCAATCTGTGCAAATGTGTTTCTAAATCTTGCTTGGTTGCCCAAGCTGTGCCATACACACGTTGTAACATTTCATTATTAGAGTCACCACGCCAGTAAGCACCTGCCAATTTCATTAATTTAAAGGCTTTTAACTTAGCAGTCGAAGGTACATGTGGTCCACGGCAAAGGTCAATAAAATTCCCTTGCTTATACAAAGATAATGTTTGATCCACAGGAATTGACTCAATAATTTCAGCTTTGTAATACTCGCCCTTATCTTTAAAAAATTGTATCGCTTCATCACGACCCATCTCAAATCTTTCAATCTTAAGATTTTGCTTAACCAGTTTGTGCATATTTTTTTCAATTTTGGCTAAATCACCCTCTGAAAAGCCATCTGAATATGCAAAATCATAATAAAAACCATTGTCAATCACAGGACCAATTGTCACTTGTGCCTTTGGATAAAGCATTTGCGTGGCTTGTGCCAATAAGTGCGCTGTAGAATGGCGAATAACCCCAAGCCCTTTGTCATCACTCGCCGTAATAATCTCAAGATTAACATCTGTCTTGATTAAAAACGACGTATCAACCAACTCACCACCAACCTCACCAGCCAATGCAGCTTTAGCCAAACCCGAGCCAATAGACTTTGCCACTTGCGCAACGCTAAGCGCCTGCTCAAATGTTTTTTGGGTTCCGTCTGGCAGGGTGATAATCGGCATGAAA
The DNA here is from genome assembly GCF_016592615.1 of Isorropodon fossajaponicum endosymbiont JTNG4. Classification (NCBI taxonomy): domain Bacteria; kingdom Pseudomonadati; phylum Pseudomonadota; class Gammaproteobacteria; species Isorropodon fossajaponicum symbiont. The sequence goes on along the minus strand of NZ_AP013043.1, from coordinate 595,873 downwards.
AAAATTATAAAAATAAAAGATGGGTATTTTACTTTATTGAATCGCCTGAATGATATTTTTTAAAATTTTCAGCCTGTTCAAAAATATCCTTGTAAATTTCGTCCCGCTCCACAGGTGGATAGCCGTATTTATCTAACAATAATATCAGTCCCACCTTTAAAGCAGATTTAATATCATCTCGTTTGTTCCAATCTGAAAATTTGACTTGTTCATTGACTAAATTTTTAACTGATTTTGCCAATTCAATAAGCTTGTCCTCAGGGTATTTAAAATCATATTTAATGCACAAGTCTTTTAAAATATCGTAAAATTCTTTTTGCTCAAAATCAATCCCCAGCACATCACCTGCTGAAAACTCTTGTTTAATTTGACAAATTAAATCAGTGAGTTGATTGGCCATTTCTTCGTAAACTTCACCACGCAATACGTCGTCTTCTTTTCTTTCATTGTAGCGTTCAACTAAAGATTGCATTTTTTAGAAAAATCAACCCCTTTAACTTTTTTAACTTTTTTAATTTCTGCAATGGCTTGCGCTAAGAGTTGCTGTAGTAACTTTATCTTTGTGTTGGGTAGTTTTATTTTATCAATTTTTGCCAAATAATCTTCATCAAAAATATCTTGCTCAGTTTCTGCCTCATTACCAAGTTTAAAAATTTCTTCAACGCCATCACTTTTTAAAGCATTTCTTATCATGTCACGAACTTTAGCATTCATTTGGGTGGTGTCAGGTGCATTGTCGTTTGTTAGCTTAAAAACGATTGAACGAATAGCTAAATAAAAATGCACAAAATCCCTTTCTATTGGCGTTAATTACTCACTACCTGCACAAATATCATAAGCGGCTTTTAAGTGTTTTACCAACCCCATAAAACGAATTTCAAGCACTTTGGTGAGTTGCACGTATTCAACTGCCCCATTCAAAGTATCTAGCTGTTCTAATGCGGTATCATTAAAATAGTTCGAGCCATCAAATTGATGAAAAACTTTATCCAACAAATCCAAATGATTTCTAACGATGATTAAAGATTCTTCTAAGTCTTCTCTTTCGCCTTGATTGTATTTAGCTAAAGCAAGGTTCATTTGCTTTTTAATACCAATATAATCAATCACCAAGCCTTTGTTTTTTTCCTTTAAATTTTCGATTAACTCGAGAAATGGTTTAAATCAAGTTGTGCTGTTTGATTGGCTTGTCAATATAAATTGAGTCCAAAAATGGCACATCAAACCCTGTCAGCCACATATCCACCACAATGGCTATTTTAAAATTAGATTTTTCATTTTTAAATTGCTTGTCCAACTCTTTACGGTACTCTTTTGTGCCTAGCCAATCATACATTTCTTTAGGATCGTCCTTGCTTCTGGTCATAACCATTTTGGTGCGTTCTATTGGCTTGATGTCACTTTTTTCCTTATCATTTAGGCTGGCATCTTTTTCTGCCATTTGTATATCACACCACGCTTTGCAATGCTCTAACCTACTTGGACACATTTCAAGCCGCTTTTTTCAATTCAGCCATCTTTTGAGCAGGTGTTAAATACCCAATCGCTGAATGAATCCTTTTGTAATTATACAAGTAGATATAACCCTCTACATTTTGCACGACTTCACTATGATTTGCAAAACTTTGATAATTTAATCTCTCAGTCTTCAGACTTCTAAAGAAACGCTCCATGACCGCATTATCCCAACAATTACCTCGCCTGCTCATGCTTTGAGTAATGTTGTTCTTGTTGCAATAATCAATAAAAACTTTAGAAGAGTATTGAGTCCCTTGATCAGAGTGGAACATGTGTTTATTTGTATTGGGCTGGTGTCTAGACACAGCATTACTAAGCGCATCCTTTGCCAACTGAGCATTAGGCTGTTTTGACAATGCCCAACCAACAACTTGTCTTGAGCCTAAATCCAACACACTGGCTAAATAACTCCCACCTTGATAGGTTTTGATATAGGTAATATCACCAACCCAATGCGTATTAATTGATTGCTGCTCAAACACACGATTTAATAGGTTTTTTGCCTTTTTAAACATCAATCTAGTATTAGGGTAATAATGACGCTTTCTTGGGCGTATGGCAACTACATTGGCTTTTTTCATTAGCGTTGCAGTTTGGTAAATACCAATGTTATAACCTTGGTTATTCAAAACTACTCGCATTCTGCGTTTGCCATAGGTGTATCCGACTTCAATAGCAGTTTGTTTGATTAATTTAATCATAGCGTTGGTGTTGTTGTTTACTCGCTTATCTTTGACTTGATAGTAATAACTACTGCGAGGAAGTTTGAGTAATGCTCATAATTCTTTAGTATTGTATTGTTGGCAAGCCTTGTTTATCTTGATAATCATATCACTTGGTGATTGTCCACAGCGAACAAGGCTGTTGCCTTTTTTAAGATTTCATTGTCCCTTTGTGCGCGCCAAAGTTGTTTCTCAAGCAGTTGTATTGTTTGTTGTTCAGAAGTCAGCGCTTTGCCTGACTCTGGTGTTTGTCCACCAAGCTCTGCTAGGTATTGTTTTCTCCATCTGCTAACTGCTGAGGAGCAAGCTCCTGATATTATCATGATTTTTTTTATTGGTGTAATTCTCATGCACCATGAGTTTGGCATAATCTAGTGTTTCCCCCTCAAGGGGGTATTGAACAGAATGTTCAACGGTAAAAGTCACTCGTTGTTTTCTTGATTTATATTGTGTCATTACTGACCTCCTTATGGTTTGTATTATAAGGCTATCTTTGTGTCCAATAAAATTAGACTATTGCAGTATGGTATGTGCTATTTCAGGTTGTTGTGGGTAATTCAAAATGAATTTGGTTTTTTTGATATTACTTCTTTATTGTTTTAAGAAACAAGTCAATGATTAATTTTTTTTCTATTTGAATGATAAAATAATTTCATGAATAAAGAATAAGCGAAACATATTGCAGGCACATTAAAAGCAATTGCATTTGCTCAATTTACAACATTACAACACATCAGTGGAGAGTCAGATTACAACCATTATCAAGGGCAGCAATCAGTTTTAATCAGCGCCAGTATTGATGATAAAGCAACAAGTTCATCCATTGCGATTAAAGATATTTTTGAAAAATTTAACATCAAACAGAAATTTCCCAACATTCGTACCGTGGTAGAAGGCGGCGGCAAAGAGGATAAACAATCCATGCAAGACTTTAAAAATGCTTTTATATTAGCAATGTTTTTGTTATTAAGTCTATTATTTAATTCCTACTCACAACCTATATTGGTTTTGTTATCAATCCCTTCTGGGGTAATTGGCGTTATTTGGGCATTTTTCCTCCATGGTGACTCGTTAAGTTTCTTTTCAATGTTGGGTACGTTGGCATTAGTGGGTGTTGTTGTTAATGGCTCTCTTGTATTAGTTAATCATTTAAATCACAAGAAAATTAATCCAACACAAGAAAAGGAAGAAATAATTGGGTTAATTGCTTCTGGTACTAAAGATAGATTACGAGCGATTGTGTTAACAACACTAACAACCTTGGCTGGAATTTTACCAATGGTGTATGGTTCGGGGGCATAGATTTATTGCTTAGACCAATGGCAATGGGCAATGGCTTGTTATTTGCTTCAATATTAACACTGGTTTTATTGCCCTGCTTGTATTTAATCAATATTGAAATTCAAAATAGTATTAATGATGGTTTGTCGATTGATAATAATATTGCAAATTCATATCTTGATTGGAACTTTTCTAGAAAAATAGACACTTCTAACGGCTTGGCAAAAAATAAAGCAGGCATCAATACCACGCTTGATACAGATTTAGCGCTTATCAATCAAAAAATAGGTAATTTGCAAGTGGAAATTAATACAAATAATTTTATTAACAATAGTCTAAAAAAGTTTTGGAAAATGAAATTTTTAGAACACAAGGTAAATATCGCCAATAAAAGCCTTGCCAATGGAAAAAGACAATTAAATTTGATAAACCAAAGATTTAAAAGTAATTTGGTAGATAAGTCAGATGTGTTGTTGCAAACAAATAATTATCAAAATCAAAATATTAGCCTGATAGAGGAGGTCCAGCGAGAATTACAAAGTATTAATAAAGAATTACAAAATTTAACAGGCATTAAAATTAAAAATAATGATCTAAAACTAGAAAAATTATAGATGTGGTTGATGGGTTGAAAATTAATAATTTAAACACCATTAAAAATTTAGAATTTAAAAAAACTAAAATTCATAGAAAGATACGTAGTTTGAGCAATCAAAGTAAGCCAAAAGTGGATTTAAGTCTAGGTACGCAAACAGTTAGAAGTAGTAAATCTATTTTTAGTAGTACTAGAAATGATAATATTTTGAATGTAGGGTTTAGCATTGCTTTTCCATTAAAAAAATCTCTTAATAGTGGTTTGATTTCAAAAAAAACGAGTTAAGAATATTAAATTTAAGTAGGAAAGATAAGATCTTAGAGTTACAAGATAGTAATGATAGTACCTTGATGCAATTAAGCGCTTTGAAAAAATTCTTGATATAAATAAGGAGCAACTCATAATTAATACAACAAAAACACAAGAGTTCGAAAAAAAATATGCCAATGGCAATACCGAACTTAGATACGTGATAGAATCTCAAATTAATGAGCAAAATGTAAAGTTGTCGTATTTTAGCAATCTTTTCAAATATCACAGTTTGCAATTGGATTATAAAAATCTTCTTTTTTAAATTTGAGAAGTGATAACAGGTTTAAGAGTTTTTTGCACGCCTTAATAATTTTTTAAGGATGAAAAGTAAATATTATGATAAATAAAGATACGAAACAAAAATTATCTGGCTTGACAGTGCTGTTGCATTGGGTAGTTGGCTTGGTAATCATCACTTTAGAGGTAATTGGTGTTTATATGAGCGAGAATGAAGTGTTTACACTTTATCCTATCCATAAGTCAATTGGTGTTTTGATTTTTGTCGTGATTGTTATTAGAATTTATTGGCGTTTTGTTAATGGCTGGTTGCAACCTGCAGCTAATTACACAAAGATTGAATATAATTTATCAAAAATTGTACACTGGGTGTTAATTATTGCAACGATTGTTATGCCAATTTCAGGATTTATTATGTCAGGCGCAGGCGGTTATGGCGTTTCAGTGTTTGGTTTGGAAATTGTTGCCGCTAATTTTGATCCAGTGGCTAAAAAAGCAATTGCACATAATGCTGCTCTTGCTAGTTTTATGAGTGGCACTCATGCCAATGCTGGTTGGACTATGATTATCGCTATTTTTCTACATTTAGCGGGTGCTATTAAGCATCACTTCATGGATAAAGACAGTACTTTAAAAAGGATGCTAGGTAAGAGAATTTAAGAGTAAATGGCGTGGTGAAGCCTTGTGTGCCATTCAAGCAATTTTTTTAATTAATGCTCACGGGTTGCTGAAAAAACCAAGTTAGGGTGGCGTTCTATGGTTAATTGCAAGTTAACACTAGATGGTGCAAGATAAGTGAGCATGCCTTTTGCATCAATAGCAACATTATTACCTGCTTTGATTTTAAGTTGCTCGATGTCTTTGTCACTGCCTATCACCCAGCGCGCCGTTGCAATGTTAATGGTTTCAAATTGACAATCAACACCGTATTCATATTTTAAGCGATGTGCAACTACATCAAATTGCAAAATACCAACAGCACCTAGAATTTGCGATGAGTTGATAATTGGACGAAATACTTGGGTTGCGCCTTCTTCCGAAAGCTGATTTAAGCCTTTTTGTAAGGCTTTGGCTTTGAGTGGGTCTTTAAGTTGAGCGCGACGGAACAGCTCTGGTGCAAAATTTGGAATACCCTGAAAAGTGAGTTTTTCGCCTTGGGTAAAGGTATCGCCAATGCTAATACCACCATGGTTGTGAATACCAATCACATCGCCAGCGTAGGCCGCCTCTGTACAGGTGCGTTCGCGCGACATAAAAGTCACTGCATTACTAATTTTGATTTGTTTGTTGGTTGATACTTGCAGGACTTTCATGCCCTTTTTGTACTGCCCACTAACAATGCGCATAAAAGCAAGACGATCATGGTGTTTTGGATCCATATTAGCTTGAATTTTGAAAACAAAGCCAGTCAGTTTGTCTTCATCGGGCTTGACTTCTCGCGTGTCTGATTCACGATTTTTTGGCATAGGTGCGTACTGGATAAAGCCATCAAGCAGATTTTGAATACCAAAGTTTGAAATGGCTGAGCCAAAAAATACTGGGGTTTGTTTGCCAGCTAGAAACGCATCTACACTAAATGGCGTAGTTGTCTCGCGAATAAGCTCAACCTCTTCACGCATTTCAAGAGTGACATCTTCACCTAAAATTTCATCAAGTTGAGAATTGTTAACACCGTCAATAATAATATGTTCACCAATTTCAGAATTCTTCCCAGTTTCATATAAATAAACTTTATCTTCAAGCAAGTGAACAACGCCTTTAAAGCGTTTACCCATGCCAATTGGCCAAGTAATGGGCGCACATTCAATATTAAGTACGGTTTCTACTTCATCTAGTAAATCAATTGGCGCTTTGCCTTCACGATCTAGCTTATTGATAAAAGTTAGAATTGGTGTGTCACGCAAACGACACACCTCCATAAGCTTAACAGTCCGCATTTCTACGCCTTTAGCAACGTCAATAACCATAAGTGCTGAATCTACTGCCGTGAGGGTGCGATAGGTATCCTCAGAAAAATCCTCATGTCCTGGTGTGTCTAATAAGTTAATCACATGATTATCATATTCAAATTGCATGATGGATGAAGTGATAGAAATTCCTCTTTCTTTTTCCATTTCCATCCAATCAGACGTCGCGTGTATGCTGGCTTTGCGTGCCTTAACACTACCCGCTGTTTTAATCGCACCTGCATACAATAGCAGTTTTTCGGTGACTGTGGTTTTGCCGGCATCAGGGTGAGAAATAATCGCAAAAGTGCGGCGTTTGGATATCTCGTTCATTGATCTTTAATTACCAATTCAACACCAGCCTCAATAAACATTTCTTGTGAGAGTCCAACGCTTTGGTTCCAATTGTCTAACTCTTTTGATTTTTCTATCACCACTCTTTTAATGCCAACTTGAATAATACCTTTGGCACATTCTGAGCAAATAGGCAGTCCGTAAACATACAAGGTTGCACCATCAAGAGAAGTGCCAGAATAAGTGGCATTATAAATAGCGTTCATTTCTGCATGGACCACAAATTGATATTTGGTTTCCCGATGATTATAACGCTCATCAGTGTCATGAATCCCTCTTGGGAAACCATTAAATCCTTGGGATAAAACCTCTTTTTTGCGACCTACAGTAATGGCACCTACTTGTGTAGAAGGGTCTTTTGACCAAGTAGAAACCTCTTTTGCTAGTGATAAGTAGCGCTCATCCCATTTGTCTAATATGCTCATAATTAGCGTATTTTAATAGATGCCAAGCTAACCAGTACTAAGATTAAAGTCACCATCCAAAAACGCACGATAATTTTTGGCTCAGACATGCCTTTTTTTTCAAAGTGGTGGTGAAGAGGCGCCATTAGGAAAATACGTTTCTTATATCGCTTGTAATAGCCTACTTGAATAATCACAGATAAGGTTTCAGCCACAAACACACCGCCCATAATAAATAATAAAATCTCTTGGCGAATTAAAATAGCAATGACTGCCAAAATAGCACCTAAAGACAACGAACCCACATCGCCCATAAAGATTTCAGCAGGATAGGTGTTAAACCACAAAAATCCCAATCCAGCACCAATGAGTGCTGCACAAATAACAAACAATTCACCAGTGCCTGGCATGAAGGACATATTAAGATAACTTGAAAAATTATAATGACCACTAAGATAGGCAAAAATAGCCAACGCACCTGATATAAGTATGACCGGCATAATGGCAAGGCCGTCTAAACCATCAGTTAAATTAACCGCATTAGAACTCCCAACAATGACAAAATATGACAATATTAAAAAACCAACAACACCTAATGGTAGCATTGCATCTTTAAAAAATGGGATAAGTAATTGCGTTTGAATAGAATCTTGAGAGATTAGCACAACCCAAGTACTGATCACAATAGCACCTAATGATTGAGTTAGAAATTTTATTGAAGAACTTAAACCGTTTGATGATTTATGTCTGATTTTGAGATAATCATCCGTAAAACCAATAGCGCCAAATATAATAGCAGTGACAATAACAATCCATAGATGGATATTAGACCAATCACCCCAAATTAAAACACTAACCATAAATGCAAATAAAATCAGTATGCCACCCATGGTTGGCGTGCCTGCTTTGATTAGATGTGATTCAGGGCCATCAGTCCTAATAATTTGTCCAATTTGGTATTGTTGCAAGCGATTAATAAAAACACGCCCTAGCATAAGACTAATAAACAAAGCGCTTAGCATGGCCAGTACAGCTCGAACAGTTAAGTAGTTTAAGACGCTAAATCCAGCGTCAAACTGAGCAAGAAAGTTGATTAATTCTAAAAACATAGAGTTTAGTGAATGTCGTTAATTGATAACAACTCTAACTTAAAAATTAAAATAGAGTCTTGAGAGAGATTACCACGCTTGCTGTTGCCATAAATTTGGTTAAAAGGGGCGATAATGGTGCGCTTTTCACCAGGTGTCATTTGCAGTACTTCATCATCAATAAGTTTGATAATAGTGCCAGAACCTGCAGCAAACGGCAATGGTTTTTCAGCTTTTCGCATACTTGTTCCATCGCCTAAATCAATGGATAAATTAACCTTAACTAAATCTTTTTTTTGGGTTGATTGCCTTTACCTATTTGGTTAATTTCAACAAGATGTCCTGCTGTCATCAGTTTGGTATTTGGATAGGTTTGGTTGACAAATTTGACTAAGCTCTGTCTTTTCTGAGTCAGTTGTTGCTCTTCTTTACTTGTGTATTTTGCATTAGTTGCTTGAAATGCCGCTTCGTCAGTTTGAAAGTTTTTTGCTTTGTCGCCAATACGAATAATATTAACTTTGCGAATAAAGTCATCTTGTTTAATACGATTAACCACATTCATACCTTTAACAACACGACCAAAGATAGTGTGCTTGCCGTCTAGCCAAGGTGTGGTTTTATGAGTGATAAAAAATTGCGAGCCATTAGTATTAGGGCCAGAATTTGCCATGGATAAAATACCGCCACCATCATGTTTCAGGTCGGTAATTTCATCCATAAATTGATAACCTGGACCACCAGTGCCATTGCCTTTTGGGTCGCCTCCTTGAACCATAAAACTATCAATCACTCGATGAAATTTTAAGCCATTGTAAAAAGGTTTTCCGATTTGAATGTTTGAGTGCTTTTTGCCTTGCGCTAAACCCACAAAATTAATCACGGTTAGTGGTGTTTTTTCAAACTCAAGTTTGACAATAATATCCCCTTGATTGGTGTGTAAATTGGCATACAAACCCTCTTCTAATTTGGCTTGTGATGGCAGTGAAATAATCAATGCTAACAGTAAGAATAAGCGATATATCATATTAATAATATGGTTGATGAAAAACAATTATGATACCTAAAAACTGATTAGACAAGATACCAACAGTACGGTAAAATAAGACAAATAAATTTGTTGTTACAACTTTTTTAGGAAAAGACCATGTCCTTATTGATTACAGACGAATGCATTAATTGTGATGTTTGTGAGCCAGAATGCCCCAATGACGCCATTTATATGGGCGATGAAATTTATGAGATTGATGGCGATAAGTGTACAGAATGCAAAGGTCATTTTGACGAACCACAATGCGTTGAAGTCTGCCCAGTTGATTGTTGTTTGTCTGACCCTGATCGTGTTGAAACTGAAGAGGAGTTATTAGCCAAGATAAAGTAGTCAAAACAACCTACGCTTGATTTATCTGTCATAAAAACCCGATACACGAGTTAATCAAACGACTTAATCTTTTCTCCACAAAGCCGTCTGGTTAAAGCTTGTAAGTGAATCACTCTTTCACTTAATTAGTTTAATTCCTCTTCTTTGATTTTATAATGTTCCGAGTAACGTGCTTTAACATAGGCTTGTTTAAGTAACTGGAAACAACGACGTTTAAACTTATCATCTTGTGGAAAGATATCAATTAATACTTCATTTTGATGGATTGCCATTGAGCTAAGTTGTTTTAAATTATGAGTATAGGGTTTGTATTGAGTTAGCACTAAAGATAAGCAAGAATAATAGTGTCCAGTAGTTTGATGGAGTTCAAAGGCTACTACATTTAACTTTTTGCGTTTGAATGTGTGTTGGTATTGTTCAAAAAAATCACTTCCAATACCAAACCAGCACTCATAATCTCGAACCGCCATCTTTTTGCATTTTTCTTGGGTTAAGTCCTCCGGTATTGCCAATTCTTTTCTACTTAACTCATATAGAAAATGATCCCTTGCTCTTTAATATCAGTAAAGAAGTATTGTCCTTCTTTTAAGGCACTGTTTACCTCGTCCAAGGTGTGTACAATTAAATTACACTCTAGCTTAAAAGGTGGTGGCAAGAAGATTCTAACTTTATCCTCAATGGTATCCCACAAGTCATAATTTATGACCAAAGTCAAATTGATTAACAATCACTAAAACATCATAATCACTGATATAACCAGTCTGTGGTTTATTTACCCACTTACCTATAGCATGTGAGCCGGTGCAATAGTCTAATTTTATTGGACACAAAGATAGCCTTATAATACAAACCATAAGGAGGTCAGTAATGACACAATATAAATCAAGAAAACAACGAGTGACTTTTACCGTTGAACATTCTGTTCAATACCCCCTTGAGGGGGAACACTAGATTATGCCAAACTCATGGTGCATGAGAATTACACCAATAAAAAAAATCATGATAATATCAGGAGCTTGCTCCTCAGCAGTTAGCAGATGGAGAAAACAATACCTAGCAGAGCTTGGTGGACAAACACCAGAGTCAGGCAAAGCGCTGACTTCTGAACAACAAACAATACAACTGCTTGAGAAACAACTTTGGCGCGCACAAAGGGACAATGAAATCTTAAAAAAGGCAACAGCCTTGTTCGCTGTGGACAATCACCAAGTGATATGATTATCAAGATAAACAAGGCTTGCCAACAATACAATACTAAAGAATTATGAGCATTACTCAAACTTCCTCGCAGTAGTTATTACTATCAAGTCAAAGATAAGCGAGTAAACAACAACACCAACGCTATGATTAAATTAATCAAACAAACTGCTATTGAAGTTGGATACACCTATGGCAAACGCAGAATGCGAGTAGTTTTGAATAACCAAGGTTATAACATTGGTATTTACCAAACTGCAACGCTAATGAAAAAAGCCAATGTAGTTGCCATACGCCCAAGAAAGCGTCATTATTACCCTAATACTAGATTGATGTTTAAAAAGGCAAAAAACCTATTAAATCGTGTGTTTGAGCAGCAATCAATTAATACGCATTGGGTTGGTGATATTACCTATATCAAAACCTATCAAGGTGGGAGTTATTTAGCCAGTGTGTTGGATTTAGGCTCAAGACAAGTTGTTGGTTGGGCATTGTCAAAACAGCCTAATGCTCAGTTGGCAAAGGATGCGCTTAGTAATGCTGTGTCTAGACACCAGCCCAATACAAATAAACACATGTTCCACTCTGATCAAGGGACTCAATACTCTTCTAAAGTTTTTATTGATTATTGCAACAAGAACAACATTACTCAAAGCATGAGCAGGCGAGGTAATTGTTGGGATAATGCGGTCATGGAGCGTTTCTTTAGAAGTCTGAAGACTGAGAGATTAAATTATCAAAGTTTTGCAAATCATAGTGAAGTCGTGCAAAATGTAGAGGGTTATATCTACTTGTATAATTACAAAAGGATTCATTCAGCGATTGGGTATTTAACACCTGCTCAAAAGATGGCTGAATTGAAAAAAGCGGCTTGAAATGTGTCCAAGTAGGTTAGAGCATTGCACACTCACAATAGGAGAACAAGCAGGTGATGAAACTGGCAATCAACTACTACAAGCTTTAGCAAGAGATGCTAAGTAAGACACCTATGTGTGACTTGTTTGATAAACATTAGGCTCTCTTACTCTAAAATCCCCGCCTTTTATGGTGTCATAAAACAAACGCCGCACGCTATCGCCATCATTTTGATAATTTTTAGTGGCATTAATCCCGCCTTGAGCAGCAATAGAATGCGCCCGCCTAGCAAAATCTTGAAAACAAAATGAGCTTACCTTTTAGCCAGCTTCACTCAGTGTTGCAGATAATGAACTACCTGCAAGCCCTATGCCAATCACAATAATTTTGTGCTTTTTTCAATTTTGTGGTGCGATTAATGCTAAATCAAATACGTGCTTTTTCCAGCGATTTTCTAAAGGCCCAACAGGTTCGTTTGAATTTAATTGACTCATAAAACCACACTCATTGGAATAGAAATAAAACCAACCAACAAAATTAATACAAGCAAAATAACCACTAAATGGTAGGGTTTGCTTGAAATGCCTAACGTTTGCAATACGCTAGGCAACGCATGATGTAGGTGCGCACTAAGCGTTATCACACCTAGTGTGTAAATTACTAACATCACAGGTTGGGAGAATAACTCAACCATACATTGGTACAAACTCGGCTCACCTGAAAATTTCATCTGTATAAAATGAAAAATGATAAACACAAATAACGTACCAGCGCCAGTCCAAGCAACAAATCTAGGAACGCCCTGAGGATAAGATTTTTGATAAGCCTGCCCTTTGCTAATATTATTAACAAGTTGACGAGACAATGCCACAATAACATGAAAACCAAGCAACACAATCAATATTAGTACCATTAAATAGTAAGCCAACAACTGGTTAAGCCAATCATAAAAACCATCAAAAGCACTTTGGCCAAAGTGAAAATTTAACAAGCTTAGCATGTGAAAAATAATATAAGAAAACCAAAAAAGCCCTGCAAAGGCCATCAGTTTTTTTAAAGTAGCACTAGTAAAGCTCATCAAACTCCACTCTAGACTACAAACGTTCCTTCTCAATGGTTCTAAGGCAACTGTTATAACGCAAAATAGGGTCTGAACAATGAGATGGTGCTATTTTTTCAGCCATTTCATACTGACCAATTGCCTCTATTAACCCCTCATAAGCAAAAGATTGAGACATTGGGTTTTTAAGCCAGGCCCTAGCTTTTCGCTCAAGAAAAATCCCTGTGTAATAATGCCGATGAAATTCTGAGTCTAATTTAGCAATGGTTTGGATAATTTTCTTATCTTTTACTTTAGTACCGTCATGTGAATACTGGTCTGTTAAAGCCAAAATATAGACCACCAAAGCATCTTGATTATCACTCAACGCAATCGCATCAATATGAATACTAATTGCCAAATCTGGTTCGCGTAAAGCTCGATATTGGCGTGCATTGTCCAAGACAATGCCAATTGAATCTTGATGAATTAAATGATAATCCATGAAATGAAAGTTTTTAGAACTCCACCCATCATCTGCATCAAAAAAGAAGACCAATACTCCTATCATCGGCTGGAAAATCCATCATAATGCAATCACCTTCAGATAAAAGTCTTACAGTCCCAAGATCCATTTTTTCAATAGAGAAGAACATTAATATTTTTTCATGAGGTGACATAAAATAAGTAAAGGTTACCTTAATATCAACCCCTACAAGCGGAACCAAATCTGTATTATTAGGAGTTTTACTAACGCTCGCTATCCCCGGCAAGCCCAATTCCTTCTTGCTTCTTCTTTTTCCATCATAAATTCATATGCGTCTAGTTGAGAACTTTTTTCTATATGAGCACTTCCCGTTTTAGTTAAATTGTATCTCTGACCTAAATCCATTTCATCATAGTTACTCATATTAATAGTAACACCAGGGTTAAGAGCTGAGGTGCTAAAATACCCATTGTAATTTTCATCCCACGAAATGTTAATGGTTTCAATTGGAAAAGCTACTTTTGCCCAAACGCATGTCGAAACATTACTATTGCTTGGAGTAACCACCCCTTTGAAAATTTGTAATTCAAAGTTACCAGCGTTTAAATAGTCAACAGTGCCTTTTGGTATTTTTAAATTAATACTATATTTTATATTATCACTTTTTTTATTAAAAATAGTGTAGATTATATAAAATATTTTGATCAAGATATTTTCAATTAATTATCGGGCGATTAAGTAGTCCAACCTGAATAAACCAAAAACTTAACCAGCCAATGGCACTATGTTTGGTCTTTTAAGCCCGTCCACAATCCAAAACCAGGCTCTGTAAATTGAGACAAAAAATCCCTAGAAGAATCTACCAACTTATTAAGAATCTTCCTTAAGTTGTGCCCACTAGCACATAAAATAACATTTTGCATATCACCCATTTCACCTTTGTTGGTAACAGCAATTGATGCCTTAATCCCAAACTCATACTTTTTGTGCGCCTTGCCTTTGCTGATACACTCAGCTTCTGGGGCGTGTAATGAATAGAGCTTGCCTTTGCTATTTTGTTGTTGGTTAATCAGTTGCTTGGCTTGCGCTAAACCCAGATTAAAGGCTTGTTGCAGCAATGGATTGTCTACTGGTAATTGGCGTTCAATGTCTCGAACAATTCTACCCAGTCTGCTCTTTAATTTCTTATTCATTGCCCGCATTCTTTTGAATTGCTTAGCGTGCGCATAGCGTCCTGCCATTAAGGCATAGGTTTTGCATTTTCGATTATAATTTTGTCTGAGATTGATGTTGTGTGCTTTGGCGACTTTGACTAAATTTATTCTAGCTTTGTTAAACAACTTTGAGTCGGTTGGGAAGGTGATATTCTTCTCTTGTACAGTACTATCAACCGTTACTTTTGTCAAACTGCTTGGTTTGATGGTTTTGCTTTTAAGTCCAGTATTGATGGTTTCCACTAATAGCTTTTCAACACCGTCTTTGCCAAGGAGATTACGCTATTTGGTCATTGACGTTGGATGGATGGGCAGAATGTGTAAGAAGAAATGTTCACCAGTAAAGTACTGCCAGTACGGATTCTCAACCCAACGTTCAACAACTTGTTCATCAGATAAATCATAAAGGTGCTTAAGGTAATGCAACCCTGCAATCATTCTTGTTGGTATGGCTGGCGCACCTTGGTCTGAGAGAAACAACTGCCCCAGTCTTGATCAAAGCTTTGTCAAAGCTTTGTCAATCAATTAGCTTTGATAGAGCAACTAATTTGTGTTTAGTATCAATCATATTTTCAAGTCGATTTTTAAACAAATCATCTTGAGGTATGAGGGTATTTTTAGGCTTCATTTTTGACAAAATATTTGCAAGGAATTGGGGTCTATTTTACCAAAAAGTTGCAATTTTTGCCAATGAAAAATGGTGTTTTGTATTGTTGTATCAATAGATTGTTGGTTATTCAGGTTGGACTTTATAGGCAGGAATATAATAATGCCTGCATTTTCTGTAGCGCATAGATTTGAATGCTATTGGTTTGTTAGTAATTTTAAAGCATTTTGAATAGGCTCAAGCACATTAGAGAGTTTTTTACGAATAGCAGAGCCTGTTAAATGGTACGCTGAAATGGTACTGACGACTAAGCGTTCACTCACACCTGCTAATAACATTCTAGCAAAGAGTTTTTCTTTTTCATCTTTGACATCATGAGTGATGACATTGGCTTGATTAATAATATCGTCAATAGATTCTTTACAAGTCATTAAGGGGTGAGATAAATACTGTCCAAGCGCGTCCAATGTGCGATACAAAATAGTTTCTTGGTTGATTTTTTTTAAGATGTGAATCGAAGTTTCTAATAGTAATTGCGCCTGTTCGCTAGAAACGATTTGCAGGTCTTGATGTTTGAAATCAAGCGAAATTATGTTAACTTTGCTGGGTAGATTGTTTTTCATGCGCTCAATAAAACCAACCAAAATTGCTGTTTTCCTTTGACCTTGTTTCCATAATTTAGCCTTTTCTTCCTTGCTAATCAAATCTTTTTGTAATATTAAATTAGTGGTATCAATTAATTGTTCTACATCCTGTGTAAATGGCAAAAACTCTAGTAAATAGTGGGCAATATCTTTGCCAACTTCGGTATTAACACACAAATCTTTAGTAAGCAGGAAGCGTCCAATTTCGGCTTGATTGTCAGTATTAGTGGCACACCACCAAGCCAATTTTAGCACATCTTTATCAAGGTTGGTTGCATTTGACACCGCCACAACTGCTTCAACCTCGCCCAGCTTGAGTAATGATGCAAGGTTTGATGATGCTACTTGCCCCATTCTTGACCAGCGTTTTAAATACGATGGATAGCCACCTATTGTACCTAGTATTTGGTTAATCAGAAGTTTTTTAACTGCCTTAATATAGGCGTCGCTATCACCCGTTGGGTTTAAATCAATCACTCGTTCTTTGAATTGTGCATTGAGTCCAACGACGACCAATTTATAAGTATCAATACGAATTGCAATTGAGGTGGCAATCAGAACATTTAGTTTAAGAGTATCTTCAGTGCTCAGCATTTAAAATCCTATTGAGTTGTGATAATGAGTGATTGGCAACAGAGTCTTTAAAAATCACCAGTGACTGCTTACCAAGGTTGATTATTACTAAAAATCTAGATTGATATACACAATAAGCTTGAGGATATTCATGAGTCTGATGATGGTTATTTGTTGTTTTAACTAAGCCTTTGGTAAGGTTGATTTCTTTAATGGCATTGTTTGTTAGTAATAAAATTTGCCTATTCAAATAATACCAATGTGCAACAAGTAATACACTAATAACAATACTGGTGTATAAATTAAATGCGTACTGCCAAGCAACAAACAAAGTTAATAGGTGTAACAGCGTTGATAAAATAAAATAACTTTTTGAGGGTTTAAGAAAAATGTTTAATGTTTAATGATTCACTTATCACGACCCAGTTCTATACCTATCTCATTTGCTCTATCAAAAGCAGCACGCATTGCATGGGCAATAATCATTTCAAAATCTTGATCTTGGAAAGACTCAATTGCCGCTTGAGTTGTGCCATTTTTTGAGGTGACTTTATTGCGGAGTTGTTGAGGTGAATCTTCAGAGCTACTTGCCATCATGCTTGCACCCAGTGCAGTTTGAATGCTTAATTTTTGTGCCACTGCCTCATCTAGCCCTAATGCCGCACCAGCTTTAGTCATTGACTCAAGCATTAAGAAAAAATACGCAGGACCACTACCAGAAACTGCCGTGATTGCATCTAATAAGTCCTCATCGTCTACCCATAAGCATTCGCCCACAGAGTTGAGTATGTTCTCTGCTAAAGATTTTTGTTTGTCTGACACTTGCTCATTAGCAAATAAACCTGTGATGCCTTGATTAAGCAAGGCAGGTGTGTTGGGCATTGTGCGTACAATGGCTTGGCTATCACCTAGCCAGCGTTCAATATCACGCAATCTAACCCCTGCAGCAATGGATATAATGAGCGTGTTGGTTGTAAGTTTGTCTTTTAAGTCTTTACAAACACTAGATAATACCTGTGGTTTAACAGCAAGAACAATAACGTTACACTGTGTTGCGAGTTTGGCATTATCCGTAAAAACCTCAAGGTTAAATTCAGCCTTTCGAAAGGATAATAACGCCTCATTGGTGTCACTAATTTTGATTTGATTGTGCTTAGTACCATTGTTAATAAGTCCAGAAATGATAGCATGTGCCATGTTGCCAGCGCCGATAAAACCGATGAGTGAGTTTTGCATAACGAATGTTTAAAGAAATAATATAATGTATATTCTACCAAAATAGTGTTGTTAAAAAATACAAGGATGACAATGAAAAATTTTAACCCCAAATTAATTATGATTGATGTAGACGGAACCTTGGTTGATAGTGTTCCAGATTTGGCCTATTGTGTTGATGAATTGATGAAAGCAATGAATAGAGCACCATGGGGCGAGGCCAAGGTACGTCATTGGGTTGGTAATGGCGTTCCAAAACTAGTAGAACGCTCACTCACTGGCGAGCTTGAAGCAAGCGTTAATAAACAAGATTTTGACAAAGCCTATCCAATTTTCTTAGAGCTGTATAGTGTTAATACTTCTGTGCGTTCGTGTTTATATAGTGGCGTAAAAGAGGGTCTGGATTATTTTAAAAAACAAGGTTATATACTAGGTTGTGTGACCAATAAGGCCGAGCAATTCACTTTGCCAATTTTAAAAGATTTGGGTATTTTTGATTATTTTGGGCTGGTGGTTTCTGGCGATACTTTGGCAAAGAAAAAGCCAGACCCATTGCCACTATTACACAGTGCTGAATTTTTTAATATCAATCCACAAGATTGCTTAATGCTTGGTGATTCAATCAGCGATGTAGCCGCCTCACGCGCTGCTGGATTTGAAGTTATTTGTATGTCGTATGGGTACAATCACGGCGAGGATATTCGAAATGCCAATCCAGATTTGGTGATTGATTCAATGGCTGAACTTAAAGATTATTTATAGCCAGTATCAGTAAAATGTATCCATATGAATACATTTGATAACCAACATATTTGGCATCCATATGCCAAAATTCCTAACGAGCTTCCCACCTATTTAGTTGAATCAGCCAAAGGCGTTTATTTAACTTTAGAAGGTGGTAAGCGCGTTATTGATGGCATGAGTTCGTGGTGGTCAGCCATTCATGGTTATAACCATCCAGTACTTAATAAAGCAATTGAAACCCAGCTAGGGAAAATGTCCCATGTGATGTTTGGTGGGCTAACCCACCAGCCTGCGATTGAGCTTACTAAAACGTTATTGAGGATCACGCCTGATAATTTAACCAAGGTATTTTTTACCGATTCTGGCTCAGTATCAGTAGAAGTTGCACTCAAAATGGCGCTCCAATATTGGCATAATAAGCACCAAGCTAACAAGCAAAAATTTATTACCATTCGGGGAGGCTATCATGGCGATACATTTGGCGCCATGAGCGTGTGCGATCCAGATAACGGCATGCATCACTTATTTTCAGGCGTATTGCCACAACACTTTTTTGTTAAAAGCCCATCTATCGTATTCATGGATGAGGCATTAGCAGATTTAGAGGTTGTATTAAAGCAAAGTGCTAATTCAATTGCAGTCATGATTTTAGAACCTGTTATACAAAATGCAGGTGGTATGCGAACATACAACCCTCAATATTTACTTAAAGCCAAAGCACTTTGCGAGCAATATCATGTTTTGTTCATCTTAGATGAGATTGCTACTGGCTTTGGTCGCACTGGACAATTATTTGCACTTGAACATGCTAATGTTAAGCCTGATATCTTATGTCTAGGCAAAGCACTAACAGGTGGCTATATGACTCTTGCAGCCACACTAACAACCGATGATGTTTCAGGTGTGATAGGCACATTAATGCATGGACCAACTTTTATGGCTAACCCCTTAGCTTGTGCGGTAGCAAATGCCAGTATTGAATTATTACTCAATTCCCCTTGGCGAAGCAACATTGCTAATATTGAAAAAATATTAAAGACAGAGTTATTACCTCTTCAAAAGCACGCACAAGTCAAAGATGTGCGAATTTTAGGTGCTATTGGTGTTGTAGAATTGGTAGATGAAATCGATATAGAAAAAACTCAAAACTATTTAATTGAAAATGGTATTTGGTTAAGACCTTACGGAAAACTACTTTACACTATGCCACCGTTTACCATTACTGATGATGAATTATCAGTCATTACTAATGCTATTAAAACCATAAGTAAGTTAACGCCATTACACTTTTAACAATTCAAATATTTTATTGGATTTGCAGCTCCTTTAGTAAAAAAAGTTGCAATGCTCTAACCTACTTGGACACATTTCAAGCCGCTTTTTTCAATTCAGCCATCTCTTGAGCAGGTGTTAAATACCCAATCGCTGAATGAATCCTTTTGTAATTATACAAGTAGATATAACCCTCTACATTTTGCACGACTTCACTATGATTTGCAAAACTTTGATAATTTAATCTCTCAGTCTTCAGACTTCTAAAGAAACGCTCCATGACCGCATTATCCCAACAATTACCTCGCCTGCTCATGCTTTGAGTAATGTTGTTCTTGTTGCAATAATCAATAAAAACTTTAGAAGAGTATTGAGTCCCTTGATCAGAGTGGAACATGTGTTTATTTGTATTGGGCTGGTGTCTAGACACCAGCATTACTAAGCGCATCCTTTGCCAACTGAGCATTAGGCTGTTTTGACAATGCCCAACCAACAACTTGTCTTGAGCCTAAATCCAACACACTGGCTAAATAACTCCCACCTTGATAGGTTTTGATATAGGTAATATCACCAACCCAATGCGTATTAATTGATTGCTGCTCAAACACACGATTTAATAGGTTTTTTGCCTTTTTAAACATCAATCTAGTATTAGGGTAATAATGACGCTTTCTTGGGCGTATGGCAACTACATTGGCTTTTTTCATTAGCGTTGCAGTTTGGTAAATACCAATGTTATAACCTTGGTTATTCAAAACTACTCGCATTCTGCGTTTGCCATAGGTGTATCCAACTTCAATAGCAGTTTGTTTGATTAATTTAATCATAGCGTTGGTGTTGTTGTTTACTCGCTTATCTTTGACTTGATAGTAATAACTACTGCGAGGAAGTTTGAGTAATGCTCATAATTCTTTAGTATTGTATTGTTGGCAAGCCTTGTTTATCTTGATAATCATATCACTTGGTGATTGTCCACAGCGAACAAGGCTGTTGCCTTTTTTAAGATTTCATTGTCCCTTTGTGCGCGCCAAAGTTGTTTCTCAAGCAGTTGTATTGTTTGTTGTTCAGAAGTCAGCGCTTTGCCTGACTCTGGTGTTTGTCCACCAAGCTCTGCTAGGTATTGTTTTCTCCATCTGCTAACTGCTGAGGAGCAAGCTCCTGATATTATCATGATTTTTTTTATTGGTGTAATTCTCATGCACCATGAGTTTGGCATAATCTAGTGTTTCCCCCTCAAGGGGGTATTGAACAGGCATATCTGTGGCTGATCTATGCCGTGAATACGCAATGTCTCAAGCCACATTTTACAAATGGAGATCTAAATACGGTGATACAGATTTTGTCTCTATGGTTAAACGCTTAAAAGAGCTAGAATCAGAAAATGCTCAATTCAAGCGTATGTATGCTGAGAGTGAGTTGAAACTGCAAATTACAAAGGATGCCTTAGCAAAAAAGTTCTAAAGCCATCCCAGTGGCGTGAGGATGGCTTTAAACATCAATGAACAAAATAAGAACACAAGTATCAAACTTATTTACGAAGTTTGTAGCATTAGTAAAAGCACTTATTATTATCAACCAAAACTCAGTGATGACAATGCTTTAATTGCCGATTGTCTACTGCGCTTAACCGCAACGCACAAGCGTTGGGGTTTTAAACTGTGCTATTTATATCTACGTAATGTTAAAGACTACAAATTTAACCATAAACGAGTGTATCGCATTTACCAAGAACTGGAGCTCAATCTAAGAATCAAGCCAAGAAGAAGAATCAAAAGAGATAAACCCGAAGCACTGAGTGTGCCAACAACTATTAACCAAACTTGGTCAATGGATTTTATGTCAGACTCACTCACTGATGGCAGGCACATTAGAACTTTTAATGTTGTCGATGATTACAATCGGGAAGGCTTGAATATTGATGTGGACTTGTCCATGCCAGCAAGACGAGTTATTCAATCATTAGAACGTTTGATTCAGTGGCGTGGCAAGCCCAAGGCTATCAGATGTGATAATGGTCCTGAATACATTAGCCAAGCATTAAGAGACTGGGTACAAGCCTTAGGTATTGAGTTAATGTACATCCAACCAGGTAAGCCAACTCAAAATGCCTACATTGAGAGATTTAACCGTACAGTAAGACAAGAGTGTTTAGATCTGCATTTGTTTGATTCTGTTGAGCAAGCACAAGATGCAACCACACAGTGGTTATGGGTTTATAATAACGAACGACCGCACTTTGCCCTAGGTGGCGTGATAAGATGACTAGCCTCTACTTTAGAGTTGTATGGAAAATTGGGGTATTACACTGTCACATCGCCGGAATCCTTTTTAAAGTATGGTGGGGCGGGGCGTGAGCGATTTGAACGCTCGACCAGCGGATTAAAAGTTTTCAAACCAATAGTGTAACCAATCTTCATTTTGGTTCACTGAGCCTACCTTTAGTGCTATTATATCAACTTAATTGCAAGTTTAGATATAACCTTATTTCACAACAATTACCTAACCAATGGTCGCCCAACATAAAATAGCATGGATAGATTTAACTTTACAAAAAAACGACTAGACGACCTACCCAATTCGTCTCAAGGTCGTAGAGATATGTATTACGACTCTAAAGTAATAGGGCTTTCTCTTAGGGTTACAGCTAGAGGTGTGAAGTCTTTCTTTGTTAGAAAAAGAGTTGATGGAAAATACGTCCAAAAAAAGCTAGGACAATATCCAGATATAACTATTGACCTTGTTAGATCCTCTGCAATGAAAGCTTTGAGTCAATTTAGCGCAGGAATAGACCCTAATAAAGAAGCAAGAGACAAGAAAATAAAAAGCATCACACTACTTGAGACAATGAATGATTACGCTCACAACAAGAAGAACCTTATTAAAGAAAAAACCATTCGTGACTATCAAACACTATTTAACAGCTACCTTTCTGAATGGCAAAACCTAGAGCTTTCCAGTATCAATCGACCTATGGTTGAAAAGAAGCATAGGTCGATTGGAAAAAAGTCTATCTACCGTGCAAATGCTACCATGAGACTCCTTAGAGCTTTGTTTAATTTTGCTATTGGTGAGTATGAAGATTCTAACGGAATACCTACCATTGGACACAATCCAGTTCAAAAGATTAGCCATAAGAAGGCATGGTTTAGAGAGAAAGTCAGAAGGAATATTGTTGAGCCAAATGACTTAAAAGTATGGTTTGAAGCAGTATTAAACTTACCCTATAACAAGGCTAATGTTACTAATAAAAACACCTCTGAAACAGTTAGAGACTACATTCTAATACTTTTATTTACAGGACTAAGGCCAGGAGAGGCTATAAACTTAACTTGGAACAATATTGATTTTAACAATAACTTGTTAAATATCAAAGATACCAAAAATCATGAGGACCACACCCTTCCGCTAACCAGCTTTATTATTGACATATTAAAACGCAGAAAAAGTGAAACGCTTGGCTTGGCTGTGCTCCCTGGTTACAACCCAAATAAGCCATTAGTCAACCCAAATAAACAGGTTAAGAAGGTTATTGAAGATAGTGGTATTCAATTCTTACTACACGACCTAAGAAGAACATTTGCAACCTACGCCGACAGTTTAAATATTCAACACTCTACAATTAAAAGATTGATGAATCATAAAGAGACAGACGTGACATCAGTTCACTACATTCAGCCATCAATTGAAACACTAAGAAAGCCAATGCAAAAAATTACTGATTACATACTAGAGACGGCCAATGTCAATTAAAAAAGATGTTGTATTTCCAAATAACAATGCGCCAAAGCATAAACAGGTTATCTTTGACACTTTAAGTGAGTTTAGACTAGTTAAACCTACAACTACTGCAATCATAATAACCTCTATTAAAGAATGGGCAGACAATTTTATTGATTATGAGTTTGATGCAAGATATTTAATTCCAGAAAACATTAATCCAGAGTGCGGAATTCAAAAATACAGCAAAATAAATGTGGAGGCTTGTTACAAATTGTTAGAACCAAAAGTAAGCTTAAACTTAAGCTTTGGTGAAGCCTTATTTATACTTCTAGGGCTAGACCCTTATAAATCTGTATTACCGCCTTTTCATAACTTTAAATATGCAAACTATAGCCCCATTGAGGACACCTTCTCTCTTGAATCTATATTTTATGTGACAAAGCAGTATCAAGCTCTAAGAAGGAGTTCTTATATGGGAGATAATCAAAAAATAACAAGTAAAAACCTTATAAAGTTAGCGGATGAAAATAGCTTTTTCACTGAACACATTGACTTTTTAGAAAAAAGAACCAATAGTGAAGTAATAATGAAAAAATTACACAAACTATTGATAGATTCTGGTTCTATTTCTGGTGAATTTTATGAATTGTGGCAGTGGATAGAAGATAGAAATCAATTATCTTATTTGGCTAAGCAGCTTAAACAGGTGCGAATATTTAATGACAACTGCCATCAGCAAATAAAATATTATATACAAGACCCTAGTAAAGCAAAAAGACCGCTTAAAAACATTAAAGACCCGAGCAATACAAAAACGATGGATAATATTATTGCTCAATTAATACCGTAGTACTATAATTTTTTTCTACAATCATTAATAGCAAAATCAATCAATAACTACACAAAGCAGCGTAGCCCCTTAATACTACGCTGTGCCTACCTATCCACATCCAACCACTCTGAATATCATTACATTTACCTTCTTTGGCAAAGTCATTGAAGTTTTTTTTAATAATATAGGAGTCCACAATGGATAAAGCAGATCAATGGCTAACAACTAAAGAAACAGCCAAAGAGTTAAATATCTCACCTCGAACACTTAACAATGCACGTAGCACTGGCACTGGAGTTGTTATAAATTTCACAAAAATAGGATCTCGGGTTTTCTACAAGAAGTCTGACGTAGAGATATACATAGAAAAACACACTTACGTTCACACTGGGCAATGCAAACCTACCTTATGAGTTTGATATTAATATCAGAGCTAAGCCTCAATAAGTGGATTAAATTAGCACTGTTGCAAGGAATAACAATAAGTCATTCAACAAAAAAATAGGATTTATAAAATGGAAAATAATAAAAAAGCCAGTAATACCGTGCAGAGTAAAACTGGCCAAAGAAATAACGCAGACAATACAACATTAGAACTTAATGGTAATAATACCAAAGATCAACTAGATATTGATGATAAACCACCAAAGCAAGATGAACTACTTATTGAATTAGCATCGAAAAAATGCACATTCTTTCATGATGATCAGAAGGAGGCATATGCAAAAGTAAAAATAGGCAGTCATATTGAAATTTGGAATATTAGCTCACCTGAATTTAATGATTGGCTAGCGCATCAATTTTGGATTAAAAACGGACAAGGCGTAAAAAAATCAAGCTATGAATCAGCGCTACTAACATTGAGAGGTATGGCTATTTTTGAAGGCAAGACAGAAGAGGTTCATCTTAGAGTTGCGCAAATTAATGACATGATATACATTGATATATGCAATAAAAATTGGGAAGTTATTGAGATTAACAAAAAAGGCTGGAGGGTTGTTAACAATCCACCTATTAATTTTTCTAGATCAAAAAATATGAAGCCGCTACACACGCCTAAAATAAAAAATGGAGGCATTAATCTTTTATTAAAACACTTAAATATAAATACGGATGATCTACCACTAGTTGTAGGGTGGCTGTTAATGGGTATGCAAGCAGGAAGTGGCGCCCTCCCAATATTAATCTTCCAAGGCCCTACAGGTTGTGGCAAAACTACTGCATCTAAAATGTTAAGAGAAATAATAGACCCGAATAGTGCCGACCTCTTATCTAAGCCTAAAACAGAAGATATGAGAGTTATTGGCGTTAGGAATCATGTCTTAGCTTTTGATAACTTATCAGGAATTCATTCAAATTATAGCGATGCTCTTTGCAAAATTTCTACAGGTGACAATCAGACTATTAGACGACTTCATACTACAAACGATGAATTCACTATATCAATTAAAAAACCAATACTACTCAATGGTATTGATGAAATTACTAGCAGAAACGATTTATTAAGTAGAAGCATTCGAATCGAACTTAAAAAAATCAAATTATTCAAGCCAGAATCACAAGTATGGGCTGATTTCATAAAAGATGTTCCTAGCATACTGTCTGCACTATTAGATGGCACTAGTTGTGCATTGGCCAATCATAACAAGATAAGAATTAAAGAGATCACAAGAATGGGGGATTTTTGCAGATGGTCAACTGCCGCAGGAAAGGCGTTTAGCTGGGAAAAAGATATATTTATAAATCAATACAAAAGAAACATTGCACAATCCTATATCGATTCAATTAATTCATCAAATTTTGCGACAGCAGTCGTTGATATGATTAACAAAAAACCAGATTTTAAAGGTACACCTGCAGAGTTGTTAATGTCTCTAAATTTTAACTCTCAAGTTAAGATAGAGCTATCAGCAAAGGGAGTGGTTAATAAAGTTTTAAGATGTCAAGATGCTTTAGAAGTATTTGGAATAGAGATTGATAAATACAAAGACAGAACTAATCGAACTCTAATAACAATCAAAACGAATGAGGAATATTGCCAGCAATCGGGGATTAGTGACGAATGGCTAAAAGAATATAATTCTTAAAGATAAGCTATGCAAGCTATGCGCATAGCTTGCATAACATGAAAACTAAATTTAAATAAATCTACAATTCGCTTCTTATCTACACCAACTTAACTTCTTACCACCACTGTACTCGTAAGCCAACTCATTATCAAGTAGCTCCTGCTCCAAACCCACGCCATCAACAACTACATTAGCAACCACTCTAAAGTACTTACCTCTCTGCAGATTAGTCAACTTAATCTCTTTAGCATTAGACAACTTACCTCTTACAAAATCTCTAGCCTCAAGAGCCAAATCCTTCTCATACTGACACTTTCCTCGTATCTCTGGTGTGTCTTACTCCACTCACTCTAATAGGTATGTTCTTGCCCACGATAGGAGGGAGTGAGTCTATGTTGACTCTGAAGGTATCACCATCATAGACACTAATTACTTTTGATACTGTTACTGTGCCGTATTGGGGTACTGCTTGAGTGCTTGTTGTTAGTAAAAAAACTAGATATAAAGCATTTTTCATGGCGTATAACCTTGTGCCACAAGCCGACAATGGATAAATTTACCGAGACTAGAACGTGTAATCATCGTATGATTTTAGGTTTGTTTTCTGTGTATTAACTGGCTTAATATCTTTGCCCTCATCTGTCTCTTTAGATTTACAATTATTACCAATCCATTTTATATTTTCAATTATCCCGTTTTTGACTTCATAAGTGGTTTTACAGGAAAAGGTGTTTCCGCCGATAGGAGAAGAATAACTGCTGCTGCCAGAGCTACTATAACTAGTATAGTAGCTCTTGCTTGTGGTATATGAATTAAGGTATTCAAGAAACTTAATGCCGCCAGAAGTATATGTCGAACTAGGAGCTCCTCTTGATCTTATAAGTTCAACTTCTGTGTGTCCCATCCAAGTTTCCATAACTTGTCTGTACCCTTCAGTGGTTTTGCATCCTGACACAACACTAAGTATTAATATAATAAAAAATAATTTTTTCACGAATACCCCTCTCTTGTTAATATTTCCATAGTTCAAAATCATCCCACTTTTTCTGAGCCTTTTCCTGAATTTTTACATCCTTGCTAAGTAATGTTTTTTGTATTAATTCTTTTGCTTTTAACATGTTTTTATCTACACCTATGCCAAAAATATACATGCCTGCCAGCTCCCCTAATGACTCCTCACTTCCAAGATCTGCAGCCTTTTCAAATAAAGATTTTGCTTTATTGTAATCTGTTATAAGTCCAAATTGATCAGCGTTTATGGACTTATAAATCATAGCTAAATCATGAATTGAGCGCTTATCATTTTGCGCAGCGGCAGCTTCTAGAAATTTTATTGACCTTACCTTATCCACTGTAACGCCATATCCGAATCTATATGCACCATGAACACTTCTTTGTGATTTTAGATCCCCTTGGTTTGCAGCTTTAATACGCCATCTCGTTGATTTTATTGCGTCTGGCTTGACATATTTGCTTGTGGCATATATATTTCCTAATAAGGCCTGGGCATTCATAAGATTGTTGTTTGCAGCTTTCTTTAACCAATACATCCCTGTAATAGTGTCTTCTTCAACACCCATTCCTTGTAAATACATGATAGCAAGTGATCTTTGAGATTCCGCAAAATTATTTATAGCAGCCTTTTCGAACCAATAGAATGCCTTTTTGTTATTTACAGAGCCCGCTTTTCCACTTCCATACATAATGCCTAGATTGTGTTGTGCCTTTACATCACCTTGTTGCGCACCAATCTTATACTCTTTTAAAGCTGTTGAAAAGTCTCCTATATTGTATGCTTTTTTAGCTTCAGAATATCCAGCAAAACCACTGCCACTTATCCCAAATAACAACACTGTCGTTGTTAATAAAGTTTGTATCTTATTCATTGCTTAAACCTCTCAATAACCTTCTTATCCAAAAACCCTTTTATATCAGCCAGCGTCCCATCTTCGTTATACACCTTCATCAATTTAGGCTTTCCATATTCATATGTTACTTCTTCAAACACTCTTCCTGATTCGTAATAGGTAGTAACCATACCGTGAACCAATCCTTTGGAATATGGGATTGACTTCATTACCTTGCCGTTCTCATACCAAGTTCTATGTAGACCGTCTAGTACGTCATTATTAAAGACTTGTTCTAGTTGCTTACTACCATCTGGATAGTAGCTAACAGCTCTACCTTGTCTAATACCATTATCAAAGTTAACCTGTGCCTGGATAGAGCCATCTTCATAATACAACTCAACCATACCATCAACCTTACCTTGATTAAAGTGTCCTAGTGACTTAAGCTCACCTAATTGATAGTAGACCTTCTCATAGCCGTGAAGAATGCCATCAACATAGTCTTTGTTAAACTCTACAGCATCCTTGCCCCAGTCGTTGTTAATGATGTCTAGATTGCCTGTGAAGGGTTGGTTAGTATCTGGGTTGATTAATAGGTTGTTTCGGTAGGTTGCTTCAAGATTGGCTTGAGCAGTAGTAAGGATTAGAGTGAGTAGCGGAAGTATGCGTTTCATAAGTGATAATTGTAGCTCAAAAGCAACCGAAAGATTAGCTAGTTAGGTACAATTTGTCCAGCATATGCTTAAGCTGTTCATTCATAAACCCCTTTTTTAGCTTCCACTCTAGATTGGATTAAAAGCTAAATATCGAACCAATATGAAAAAAGAAAAAGACTCGTAAGTTATTTAATCTTCAAAGGAATCTAAAAAAGATTTTCCAAAAAAGGGTTTGGCATATCCAGATTTTTCAATCCACATATCGGCCTTATCTCTATTTTTTTGAACACCCAAACCTTTGAAATGCATTATGGCTAATTCCATAGCGGCAATTCTAGGATACCTACCAGATTCATAATTTTTTTCTAAATTAGAAATTTTATCTTTCAAATGGTTTGTGGCATTAGAATTTCCTTGTTTGGCGGCTTTTTCAATCCATTCAAGTGCTATGGACATTTGTTTGTAATATTCTTTAGATCCTGGGCCGTAGGTTCTTCTAACGATTGTATTAACACGGCCTTCTTCACGCGCTCCAAATTCATATTGTGCAATAGGAACTCCTGCTAAAGCTCCTTTCTCATACCAGGTCCAGAAGTCCGCATATTCTGTGTAATAAGGATGAATTCCTCCATTATTTGCTACAGATATTTTTAACATTTGATGGGCATAAGCTGAATTGTTTTCAGCTGCAATTTCAAACCATTCCCACGCCTTTTTTTTTGTTTTTCTCTGTCCCAATCCCCTTGAGAAAAAGAATTCCTAAATAAGATTGAGATGGATAATGCCCTGAAATAGCCGAACGCTTCACTAGCTTAAATCCTAACTCTTCATCTTTGATGGCATCAATTCCGTATATAAAATTAAGGCCGATCTCATGGACCGCTTCAATGTTTCCTTGTTTAAATGCTACTTTAAGCCAATGGTTTGCTATGGCTATATCTTTATTGATATTATTCCCATCAGTATTAAACAACTTGAACAACTCCCATGAAGACTTATTGTTACCTAGTTGCGAGGATTTTTCGAGCCACGGTATAAGCTTGAGATAGTTATTATGCTCTTTATAATAATTGATAAGATAGTTTAAGGATTGGTGCTTTCCTAATAACGCATGGAGTTTGTGAAAATCAATTGGTTGAATTGTGTCAATTGATTTTTTGTTGTTAAAGGCGACCTCTGGTATGCGTATTGTTTTTTTAACATTCGCTTCTTTTTTTAGACTTCCTGAGATTTTTCGAACCTTGCTATTAAGAATTTTATTAATAACATTTTTAGATGTATTTTGAATACTTTCTATATCACTATAAGATGAATACTTCCCTGATAATTGTATTAATATCGGGATATTTCCAACTCTTGTTAGAGTTGATATAACTAAACTAACCCTATCCCCATTGTTCACTTGACTCATGCCACTATAAGCCTTACTAGAGTCTAAAACATTACCCACATATGTAGCATCCCCCTGTATTAACACCTTGATATTTGATCCATTTTTATTTGATGTGCATAGATTTTTATTACTGCAATTGCCATTTTTTAATGAAAGAATAGTTTGGTCTAAATCTAAAGGGCTAAAGCTTTTATTAGATAAGTTTTTTATTGAGAATATTGCAAGTGATTGACTTGGCTTATCTTTAAATTTGATTACTAATAGTGGGCTAACATTAGCAACCAAGTCATTATGACTACTGGAAATATAACTATTTTTTAAGTTTATTGAAATCGTATTATTTTGAATTTCAAGATTGATTAAATTGGCGGATGATATGGCGGCATAAGCCATACATATAATAAAAATAGTATTTTTTAATTGTATCATTGTGAATCAGTCCTCATATATTAATCTAAATGTAACTCTATGTGATTTATCAATATCCTCTTTCTTGTCTTCTTTCATTACAGCCTGTGAAAATGAAAGCCCACTACTCTCTAATTTAGATTTAAGAAAAGAGCTGTATTTTAACGAACCTAGATAGCAAAATTTCAAGACGTTATTTGCCCTCTCTTGTGACAATTCCATATGATTAAAATACGACTCTTGTCTACCATTAGTCATTCTATTAAAGTTCCAAATTGAAGAAGTATGCCCCTCTATTTTAATATTTTTTATATAAGAGCTAAAACTACTATTAGCGAATATCTCAATATATCGTGGAAAAAAATCATTTAATATGATTTTAAATTCTTTTTTTATTTCTGAAGAGGCTGAGTCGAAATAAATTTTAGGATTGTTAAAGACAATCGAATTATCATTATTTATTGTTGCACCCCATTTAATTAAATCATTGTCAAATTCATTATGTAGAGCTTTATTTATATTTTCTAAAACTCTATTGTGTTGGGTGTTATCAAATCTGGGAATCTTGTCATTTAGGATGTCAATGTCTTTCTTTAATTGTCGATTTTCTTCATTTATTGAATTTACTATATTCTTGTCACTCTTTACTTTTAGCTTTAACCTTGAGTAATCAAGGGCTAGTCTTGCCATATCAATCTTCAAGTCATTGCTTTCAAGCAATAATTTCTGAGCATTTTTTAGAGCAATAATATCCTGGTGTCGATCTTCTATCTCAGCTTGTTTTTGATTTATTTCTTCATTTTTTGTAACGAGTAGGGTTACAGTGATAAACAAAAAAACCATCATGAGTCCGGACATGATGTCAGAAATACTCATCCATTCACTATCGTTTTTCATATTTTATCTCTCATAAGTATGTACTCTTTATATTGTGGAGTAGATTTGATGTGACTATGCTTAAACTCTTCTGCATGGCAGCCAATGCATAAAACTTTTAAATTGCCATGATTGTTATTAGATTTATTCGCATCTATATGATGGGTGTGCAAATATTTTTTATACTGACTTAAATCTTTGTAACACTCTTGACAAGTGTAATTAAAATTAGTTTTAATAGTTTTTGAGATAATTGACCAGTTCTTGGAATAAGCTTGTGGAACGGTCGTCATATCCTCATCTTTGGCAATCGATGGCTGTAAGTGTTTTAATTTTTGATTTAAATATTTTTGTAAATCAAAGTTTCCTGGGGTTAGGCCGTATTTAGATACATTGTATTTTTTATTGTATGTTCTTAAGCAGTTTCTACATACATCTAATTTTTCAAAATTACCACCGTTAAGCTGCACTATCCAAAATTTTCCATCACTTCTTCCTGCTTTTTTATATCGATGACCCCTATTATTACTCCTCATTTGAGAAAGTGTACTACATTCAAATATATGGAATTTTGGAAGCTCTCTTGCGTAGCCTGAATAGCTCCAATTGGTTATATCTGACACATGAACAATGGCTTTTTTAATTGATCCATCTTTTAGGACTGTTAACAGTTCACCTGCATTTGCGTCAAAAATATCTTCTAGATTACTCTCTATTCCTTTTGTTGAAAATTGCTTTACTTCGGTTGTACTATATTTGTCGATTTTTACCCGATTTACTGCCGTCCATAATTCGTCAAATTGGGTGATTTTCATAGATTATTCTTTGCTATTTACAAGATTAGACATTAGCTTTAAAAACTTCTCATAATCTTTTGCAAACTGATTTGTTAAAGATGTTAGGGATTTATTAAGTTTCCCCAAAGATTCTGGCAATTGCTTATCTAACTCTTGAGTCATTTTTGATAGAGATTTTGACTGAGAGGTTAGAGATTCCTGCACTTCAGAGGAGAAATCTTTAATAGAGTTTGTCATCTCTCTAGCATCTACCCCAACTTTCGTCATAGATTCTAAATGCGTCTCTAAATTTGAGATTTGATTTTGATTAGTCTCAATTATCGAACCAAGCTTAATACTCATATCAGATATTGAACTAAAATCATCTTTCAGTCCTGATATAACTGCTGAAGTATTTTCCAGGGCTTCTGAAGAGTTTTGTATAGTTTTTTGAAGTTGCTTCTGGCTATTTTTATTGGACTCAATCAATGTATCTGAATTTAATTTAAACTGCTCGAAGACTTCATTAAGCGCCAAATGACCTTTTTCAATTGAATTTTCAAAAATTGTCATTGCCTTATCTAGTTTGGATTCTAAATCGTCAATTGTTTCTTTATAATTTTCTTGCCACTGGATCATGTTTACAACAGACTCATTAAGCTGTTTAAAGTTATCCCCAAACTGCTCGGTTAAATTGTTATTAAAATCTGAAATAACCACTTCCAGAGCTTTTATAATTTCTTCTGTTGCGCCTTTTGCTAAGCTTTCAGTGGCTTTTTCAAGAGACAGTCTTATTTCTTCCATCTCCTTTGTAAGCATTGTCAAAAGTTTTTCATTATTAACTCCAACCAAATCTCTAATTTCAAATAGAACAGATGTAATTTGATTAGGTAGAGTCTGAAGATGCTTGGTATTAACTTGAATTTCTTCCAGTGCTTCTAATTTTTTATTTATACTTTGTAAGATGCTACTATCATCAAGTTCTTCATTTCCAGGAAAAGTCTTTTGTATGATGGTAATAAACAAGGCAAAAGACATGCCTGCTACTGATGTGTAGAAGGCTATCTTAAGGCCTTCTAATAAAATTGACACGCTTGCAGTTATATCGTTTACATCAAATTTTGACAATCCTATATAAACACCAACAAACGTACCTAATACACCTATAGATATGATTGTTGATTTGAAATCCCTATGTGTACTATGTAAATAATAAGTAAATAAATCCGCCGTCGCCATAATAGCAATGATTATTAGAAATGACGTATTTAATAAATTTGTAGGATATATTAGATTTAAATCAAATTCCATATTATTTTCCAGTACTTTGTTTTAATTATTTATAGTGTTATTGTGGCTACATTTTATTTGTTTTTATTAATAAAATTTAGTCCCAAGTTCAATATAATCATGTATTTCTGAACTCCAATAACTTTCAGCTTTAGACTTAAGAATTCTCTCCCCGCTGACAACATTATATTTTGATTTGACACATATTATTCTATTATTAGTAGAGTAATAATCCCAGTCAATAAACTCAACAAGAATATATTTTCCTTCAATTAGCCTATATCGTTTATTTGAATTAGTGCAAGACCCGCCTGAAGAAAAAACATCCACCGCTCTATTTTTATGGTCAAAAGTTGAAAGTTGGTCAAGGGTGTTAAAAGGGGCCTCATTAATCAAAATAAACCCGTTGTTTTGATTTTTTTTATATATAGAATATGAGTTTACCCATCTTTGTCCAGCGCTAGTATTGACAATAACTAATTCATATTCGCCATCGTAATTAACATCTTCAAAAAAGAACGGTGTTACGTCATATGCATAACTATAAGATTGGTGTGAGTTATCTATTAATGATATTTTTACTAACGATTCGTAATTGAAAGAGTGTGTTTTTTTAAATCTATTTCTCGATTAATACTCCATGCATTTTTACCTATAATTCCCAAATCATCAAGCATGCTATCTGGCAAATGAAATGCCTCTGAAAAGATTGAAAAAGAGTCGCCTTGGATTGGGTGGAAGTTAATTTTTGCAGCACCTGTAAGCCTTGGGGAGAGGCCATCATCAGGAGTCCACTCTATGTCAATGTTGTATAGCTCTTCTTTATAAATAATAGCACTTTCAGTACTTAACTTAATAATCTTTGTGCCATCATAAAAAGGTGAAAAATCCACTTTAAAATCTTTAATATCAATTGCATAAGATGCAAAAACTTGCGTAATGAGAATTAAAGACAATAGTAATATTTTTATTTTCATGAGGTAAATTGTAGCTCAAATCTAATCTCTTATCCTAACAATTTGGTACAATTCTTCTTATGAATAAATTACTGTTAACAATCTGCCTAATAATTTCAACTTCGACAATAGCGTGGTCTCCTGATGGTAAATTCATCACAAAAGAAGTTGATAGGCTGACAATAATAACCAACGCTGACCAAGAATCTGGACATCAATTTGTATCTGTATTTTTACAACCCGGGGGTAAATCAGTATTATCATTAAGCTGCTCCATGATGTGTGAGTTCTATTCAACTAAAAACCACACACCTAAAATTGATGGCTTTGATGGCATGTTGTGGTCTGAAGAAAATGCAGCTCGAGGCGACGGCAGATGGATTGAAAGTACAGGTGTTGTATCGCTACATACAAAAGACACTCCTACATTTATAATACCTGGCTACCCAAATAAACTTATTGGAATCATTCGAGATACAGCTGGTGCTACAGGTAACGGTAGTTTTAGTTTATATCTAATTGACACTAAAACAGGTGCTGTTGGTGTGAAAGGATTAAACTGGGGTGATAATGAGTGGGATGACGATGTTGAATGGAATGATAAGGATAAGGATAAGACCACAACCCTAAAAGATAAAAGTAGTTGTTTCTTATGTTTGTGGTAGAACAGCTCCATGCAAGTTATGTGTTAAATCGATCTGCATAGGATGTATAGCCTATCTTTATATTATTCCATACATTGATTTTGAGCCTTATCAAAGGCCTTAGTAAAGCCTTCAATATTAAAAGTATCATTTTGCATATCTAAGACTTTAGTTAAGTCATTCTTGGTCGAAAAAGCAACTATAAGATTTTTACTGTTTCTTATTATGTTTAAGAACTCTTCAGGCATGACAACATTACTAAACATGGCCAAAGTCATCTCTCCAAATTTATAAGTAGAAATAAGATCAAGTGTTGCATGCGTCACCTTGCCATCAAAATCCATATAGACCTTCACATCTTGCCCTTCAAATTCTTCAAGACCATTGGAGTAAGTTGACCAACTTATAAACATTAGGTTTTCATCACATCTACCCTTGTCCTTTGCAAAGCCAAACTTATGGCCATTTACCGTAGTGCCATTTGCATATATCCAGTTACTATCGTCAATAGTCCAATTATCTTCAGCATGCGAAAACATGGACATTAAAGAGATTAACAAAGTTAAGAGTAGTTTTTTCATCTGAATATCGAGGTTATTTTGCTAAACAAACTTGTATTAGTTTGCAAGGTAAATTCTACATCAGGCAGTATCATTCTATGTAACTCTTCTAGTTCGTTCATGTCAGGTTTATTGTACGGTTCAGTCGAGGCATAGGGTGTCATCTTGTAACCAGCAAGACCTATTGAATTTACATAATCTACTTGCTTGCGTGAATCGTCTACAAGCAAATCCCCATTTGTTTTACGAATATCTTTGTGTGCACCAATCCATCGCCTAGGGTCGGTGTTATAGTCTTTCCTGTAGATGAACTTATCAAAGTAAACACTCAGTCCTAATTTACTTAAAATTGGCTCTGAGCGCTCTTTAAAACTTGCAGTCCACAAGGTTAAGTGTATGCCGTTATTCTTAAGTGAAGTCAGTAGTTTATAAATACCAGGCCTAACTGTTTCACCTTTTTCATCGATAAGTGTATGGTCAAGGTCAAATACAACTCTCTTATATTTAGTTAAAGCCTTATGTGCATCCAACACTAAGAAATCACTTTCATTGGCAATCCTTTTGGCTTCTTCATTATGAAGTCTATCAGCATCAGGCACGATATTCACACGTAGCAAATCTAACCTATCTGCATCCCAACAAGTATTAATTGTAATACAGTCAGGTCGTTCCCCATATGTATGACCTTTACAAGCATCAGTTAACTGCTTAAACTGAATATCATCAAGTGGTGTATTAACTCCCTATGTTTCTTGGCAAATGATGCAGCTCTAGGGCCGTGTCCTTTATCCCTATGCTCGTTTTCACGCATACAGTCATGGGAAGTTTAAGCAAAATACGACAAAACCTCGGTATCGGCATTATTGAAGCTTGCAAGATGATGCGCGTTACGTTCAACAGTTTGCCAGTGTTTAATGCCGTGAATAGGACTGTCAAAGAAAAGCGATTCTTTTTGTAAAAGATTAAAAAACTTCCTGACTAACCATTATTAGTATCAAAGGTTAAATCTGAAAATGGCTTTGAATCCATAGATATCAATGATAAATCGTCGGCATCAATATACATCTCCAGCATTTTCGCTAATTCTTTGCATCCGTTGTTAAATTTATTGTAATTTTCAAAGCTTGGCTTGAATGGTTTAATATTTTCACCTATATGCTTTCCACTGGGAAAATGCTCAAGTAGATAAACCCAGTAATCCCCTTTCTTTTCTAAAGATGCAATACATGTTGCGCTAGGATTGGCAATTTTAAGAGTGCTTAGCCGCACAAAGAACTTGGTAATTTGTTCTTGGCTAGTAAAAAACTCTTCTATTAAATCATAGTTATTCATATTTACGTACATCTCTCCGATGCGACGTGAATACCATCTATTAATACTGACATGGTTATCGACTGCCTATCGATGTAACACTTTCATCATCCATTTGTCTGATTAATCTTGCTTCATATCTTTCAGCACGTCTTTTCAAGCGCTCATCTCTTTCTGCAGGGAATAATTCATCAAGTGTGTATGGTCGTCTCTCAGGGTAGCGACTGACACCTAACCAATCTGCGTACTCTTGTTTGATTTCGCTAAGAGGAATGGGGCTTAAGTTATCTACACAGCCAAATCCATCCCAATCTTCATCTTTTAATCTAAGAATAAGTCTTTGAATAGTTTAATCTTATATGCTTATCATTGATAATCTCGAAACTACCGCCACCCGGAAGTGTAATTTTCTTGTTATGGAAGTTGAAAATAAACGACCCACACACAAAGAAATTACACTCCTGAAATATTAAATGAACATTATCAAGAAAACTAATGTCATAGAAACTCTGTCCATAGCCACCATAAAGCCACAGTGAGTCATGGTCAGTAGTAAAGTTGAGAATCGCATCTGCAACTTCACCTTCCTCAAGTGTTTTATTTGAACGATATAAAATTACTTTTGACTTGTTATCAGGAGATTGATATTGCTCTTTATTAGAGCTATACTCAATGATTTGCTCCATTTCATTAGTAAGCTTAATAAAGCTATTTTTAGTGATTTCATCTTCACCTTTTCCAAGCCAAAAAACCTTTCTGTCAAGCGTATCAACGATAATGGACTCACACACAAACAAAGTGCAACGACTTAAAGTCAGACTCCTGTTATCCAAAAACTTAAGCTTAGAATAATTAACCAAATCACCAGGTCTTAACCACAAGTGCCCATCAGGCAATGCAATTTTCAACACTTGTTCTGGCAAAGCACCTTCCTCTAAAGCATTTTGAGATTCATACAAAACTGCTCTTAATGAATAGTCAGGCGAAAGCTCTACATTTGTAATGGTTGCATTTAGGGTTCTTACAATCTCTTCTGATTTATTTTCTATGCTGTACGTAAGCGATTCTTCCGCCTGAATAGGTAGCGTTATAATTAGGTATATAAATAGTGATAAAAGTGTCTTCATAAGAGAGATAATTGTAGCTCATTAATATACTAAATTTGGATAAATTACTGAATGAAAAATGATTTACAACCCTTTTCCTTGATGTGGCTTCCATTTGGAGAGAAGAATAAATATTATCTAACGCCAGATGGATTTGAAGGTCACCTTCCTTGATTTATTTGGGGTGATAATCTTGAAAACTTCAAGGCCAACATCTCATTTGAATTAACTGAAGAGTGCTTGCTCAAAGGAATACTTTACGGTCTATCCCCTCGTATCATGAAAGTCGGATCTGGTTACAATGAAGGTGACTTGTTGCTTATTCTAAACAAATTAAAACTAGGATATAAATACGATAGTGAAGAAGCATTAATTCTCCATGCAGCAGGCAATATTCGAAATAAGAATGGAATATTTCCATGCCTAACTATCCTGAGGACAGGCATGTATCTATTGCCAGAATCTTCAAAGATAAAAAGTGATTACATCTTGGGGCTTTGGGAAAAGTCTTATGAAAATAAAGATAATGAAAGTATCTACGAGGAAATTCTAGAGCTTATCCCCAAGATTGACATGAAGGATATATATAGCGAGGCTAAAGAAAGTATTTATAAAATCCAATCAAAAATTGATAATGAAAACTCATAAAGAAAGACTAAAAGAATATATATCTAATATTGCAAGCACATATGCCGAATTTGAGGGTGTGAATGAAGAATATCTATATCAGAATGTCTTTTGGCCTGCTCTTATTGAGCCTCCGGCTAGTCTACTAAAAAAGAGTGATGATTTCTTTGGCGATGAAGATATTGATAGATTTTATACGTTTCAAATTAAATCCCAAAGGGTAAAGATTTTTGAAACTTTTTATAGGGCTGCCTTTAAGAAAGTAAAAGACCTGAGCTTGGATTACAAAGATTTCAATTCAGGGCTGGAAATTATTGAGAATACAACTACACTTCTTGAAATTTTATTTCGTGAAATCAGGTTTAAGGACGAAGAACATTTAAGCGTATTTACTGATGATGAGTATAAGAGATGCTTCGAAATATATTCAAATTTTAACTATCCAATAATTGATGATATTCTTTTTAAATTCAAAGTTAAAAATGATTTAATTAAGCATCTTCCATATTTAGAAAGTATTAATCAGGCCGTAAATTTATATTTAGATTCTGAAATATATGACAAAGAAATTGATAGGTTCTTTATTGTTCTTCTAAGTGATTATGAAATATTGAATTATATAAATGACATAGCGTATCCAGCATTACAGGGAAGTGTAAAAAAAGATAAAAATGAGATGCTGGAGTTGATGTCTGAGTTTTACGTTTCTAAATTAGAGCGGGAGAGAGCCGCTATAAAATCAGTATTTAAACCTGGTAAATTTTATTTTAAAAGCTTTATTAAGTGGTCCGGATTTGCACTCTTTGTTTACATACTTCCTTACATAGTTAAAATATATACACCTATTTTTAATATTGAAAATATGGAAGTGGACAGTACCTTAAACTACTCTTTAGTAATAATGACAATTTGGTTTGTGCTAATGATTATCGTATCTATTCAAGACAAGGAAAAAAGAAAGAAGCTTAATAAGTTAATTGATAAGCATGAAACGCATGATGAGATCTTGTTGAAAATGAATGACTTTTACAATCTGGTTAGAGTTGATTCGCCATTACCTGTATCTGAAATCAAGAAAGAGTATTATAAAATGAGAGATTTAAATATACTTTTACCACTTTCAATATTATCTATTATCGAAAACCTTGAGGCTAGAAAAGTTAAGAATTTATAGAGATGTAATAATGGCGGTTTTTCCTTATCAATTAAAATATTAACCTAATTAAGAGCGTCTTCACCATAAGCCACAATCTCAATCCTGGTTGGCATATCGGATTCTGGTTCAATAAATATTTCTTGTGACTTAAGTTTGGGATATGTATATTTAGATATCTCTTGCCAGCACCTTATCTTCTGCTCTATAGATGCCTCATCAGACTCAGCTATGTTGATTAGCTTCTCAATAGGATTAATATCAAGCCTTAACAACAACTCATCAGCACCTAATAAGGTTTTTTTATTCTTTGAACCGCGCTTACGACCGCCTACCTTGGAATGACCAGATTTAAACATAGTATAAAAATAGTGCGTATTTAGTGAAATACCAATATAAACCCTTTGGCAAAAATACTCAAGTAAAGAAGGTGAAAAATTCAATATATCTATAAGTTAATACACTGACTATAACCACAAATAATTAATATTAGGTCGCCCAATGGTCGCCCAGATATTTCCGATAGACGAAAAAAAAAGCTCTCAATCGCTTGAAAGCCTTTAATAATATGGTGGGGCGTGAGCGATTTGAACGCTCGACCAGCGGATTAAAAGTCCGATGCTCTACCGACTGAGCTAACGCCCCTATTTATTTAACGCTCTAAAGTTGTTGACACTTCGCGTAAAAAAATGAAATTATACATTAATCAGACTTTATAAATCAATTAAAAACTAGGCTTTATTAACGATTTCTTTAAGTAATTTACCCGGCTTAAAAAAGGGCACAAACTTCTCACCTACTTGTGTCCTTTCACTAGTTTTAGGGTTAATACCTTGACGAGCTTTACGATGCTTCTTGTAAAAACCACCGAAGCCTCTTATTTCAATACCTTGACCAGAAATAATGCCTTGCATTAATTCCTGCAAAATTACTTCAACTGCTATTCTGGCATCAATTTTAGATAAATTAGAACTGTCTGATAAGCTTAAAATAAGGTCGGTCTTTTTCATAATAGCTAAAAAAGAAACAATCACATATCACTATGTGATTGTTTTTAAGTGTTACTTATTGTCTTCTTTTGCTTCTTTTAGCAAATCGCCCAATGTAGAACCAGTTGCTGCATCAGAAGATTGTTTGTTGTAATCTTCCATTGCTGCTTTTTCTTCCACTGAGTTTTTAGCTCTAATACTGACTGAAATATTGCGAGTCCTTCTGTCCACATTCACAATCGAAACTTCCACTTCTTCACCAGTTTTCAATACCAAGGTTGCATCTTCAACGCGATTTTCTGAAATTTCTCCTGCTTTCAAATAGCCTGTAATATCTTCACCCAAACTAATGACTGCACCACGCGGATCAACTTCCATAATCACACCCTTAACAATTGAACCTTTTCTATTGGCAGATGCATATTGCATGAAATCATCTTCTGAAAGTTGCTTAATGCCTAAAGAAATACGCTCTTTTTCAGCGTCAATATTCAAAATAACCACTTCCAATTCTTGTCCTTTAGAATAACTAGATACCAACTGGTCTGAGGATTGTTTTCCCCATGAGATGTCAGCTAAGTGAATTAAACCATCAATACCACCTGGAAGACCGACAAACAAGCCAAAGTCAGTGATTGATTTAACACTAACAAGGATTTTGTCACCCTTATTATGTGTCGCCTCAAACGATTCCCAAGGGTTTTCTTGAGCTTGCTTCATAGATAATGAAATACGGTGCTTAGACTCTTGAACATCTAATACAACCACTTCAACCTCTTGACCTAATTTAACAATTTTAGAAGGACGAGCATTGGCATTTGTCCAATCCATCTCACTCACGTGAACCAAGCCCTCAACACCCTCTTTAATGCGCACAAATGCACCATAGTCTGTTAAGTTAGAAACCGTACCTGGTACTTTCTTGCCAATAGGCAAGCGGTCTGAAATGTTATCCCAAGGGCTAGCAGTTAACTGTTTAAGCCCTAATGATACGCGCATTTTTTCTTTATCATAATTAAGCACTTTAACGGTAATCTTATCGCCAATTGTTAATTTTTCAGATGGGTGGTTAACACGTTGCCAAGAAATATCTGTAATGTGCAACAAACCATCAACACCGCCAAGATCAACAAATGCACCATAATCTGCAAGATTTTTAACAATACCTTCAATTTCCTTACCTTCTTCAAGACCTTCAAGTAGTGCTTCTCTATCGGCAGAGTTAGCTTCTTGTAATACGGCTTTTCTAGAAATGACAATATTGTTTCTAACTTCGTCCATCTTAATAACAATGGCTTCAATTTCTTGACCTGTTAGGTATGAGAAATCTTTCATAGGGCGTATATCAACTAATGAACCAGGTAAGAATGCTTTAACCACACCAATATCAACCGTCAAGCCACCTTTAACAGCGCCAGTTACAACGCCAGTTACAACCTCCTTAGAGTTCATTGCCAATTCAAGTGACTGCCATAACTTAATACGCTTAGCATCTGTATGTGACAACAAGGTATTGCCTAAGCCATCATCAATTGATTTAAGTGCAACTTCGACAATGTCGCCCTCTTCAACCTCTAATTCTCCTTGTGGATTTTTAAATTCGTCTAGAGAGATAAAACCCTCTGATTTAAGTCCAACATTAATAATCGCTTTTTCACGATTAATACTAACAATGGTTCCCATTAAAAG
The DNA here is from genome assembly GCF_016592615.1 of Isorropodon fossajaponicum endosymbiont JTNG4. NCBI lineage: Bacteria > Pseudomonadati > Pseudomonadota > Gammaproteobacteria > Isorropodon fossajaponicum symbiont. The sequence continues at coordinate 553,286 of NZ_AP013043.1, read as the reverse complement.
AGCACCAACTTTTACGTTTTGTTGTTCTACGCTATTTTCAAATAGCTCAGCAAATGATTCTGACATATTATTATTTTGATATTGACCGGTAATTCTTAAGCTATTTGCGGTATATGCTTAATACATTATCGGGTTAATTTATTTAAGAGGTTTAACCGCTTAAGCCTCAATTAATGCTACCACCTGAGTGATAACCTCATCAATAGATAGCCCAGTGGTATCAATGATAAGTGCATCTTTAGCAGGTTTAAGTGGAGAGTGTTTACGTGAACTATCACGCTCATCTCTTGCTTTCACCTTTGCTAAGATTTGCGAAATTATACCCTTACTGCCTTGCGCTTGCAATTGTTTTAAGCGCCTATTGGCTCGCTCGTCAGCGCTTGTAGTTAAATATACTTTAAATGACGCATTAGGAAAAACAGTTGTACCCATATCCCTACCATCTGCCACCAACCCTGGCGCTTTGGCAAAGTCTTTTTGGCGCTTAAAAAGCGCAGCACGAACCACGCCAATAGAGGCAATTTTTGAAGCCATCTCACCTGTTTTCTCTGTGCGTAAAATTTTAGAAACATCTTTGCCATCAAGATAAACACTCACAAGCTCATTACCTGGTTTGGTTTTAAATTCTAAACCAAGGGTTTGTGCAACTTTCTCCAAAGCCTCTTCATTAGTAATATCAACCCCTCTGGCATCAACCGCTAAAGCAAAAGCACGATAAATTGCCCCAGAATCTAATAAATGCCAGTTTTGTTTTTGTGCCACAATTCTTGCCACAGTGCCTTTTCCTACGCCACTTAGGCCGTCAATAGTTAAAACTGGTATTATATTTTGACTCATTTATCCACACCTCGAAATTCAGACGCCCTGATTTTCACATTAACCATTTTTGACTGGCGCTTATCAAGTTTTTCCATTTTTTCCAAAGGCCTGATTAAGGTCAAAATTAGCACTAATTGCCGTACCTATCAGTAAAATCAATAAGTCTGCTGATTCTTCTGCCAAATCCTCACCACCATGGTTTTTAAAATCATGCTTATCATGAAATGATTGTACGATTGCCAACATGGACTGGTAAGAATCTTGATTCATTTACTGACGCCAACAAACCTAAATAATTGGTATTTTTCACTTTACTTCGGGGCGTACTCCAAGAGCACTTCTTCAATTGGCTCATTTCATTTACCAACCTCAGGGCGCATATGTGGAAATAAAAGCACATCACGAATTGATGATGAATTGGTAAATAGCATCACCAATCTATCAATGCCGATGCCCTCGCCCGCCGTGGGTGGCATGCCATATTCTAGGGCGCGAATATAATCAGCATCATAGTGCATGGCTTCATCATCACCTGCGTCTTTGTCTTCAACTTGTTTTTTAAAACGTTCAACCTGATCCTCAGCATCATTCAACTCAGAAAAGCCATTGGCAATTTCACGACCACCAATAAATAATTCAAACCGATCGGTAATAAATGGGTTGTCGTCATTACGCCGTGCTAGTGGTGATACTTCAGTTGGATACTGCGTGATAAAAGCGGGTTGAATGAGCTTTTCTTCAACAGTAACTTCGAAAATTTCAATTTGAATTTTACCCAAACCCCAATTTTCTTTGACTTGAATACCTAATTTTTCTGCTGTTTTTTTAGCGTTGTCCTGATTTAAATCGATTGCTGTTAGGCTTGGGTTGTATTGCAAAATTGAATCAAACACACTAACACGTTCAAATGGCTTTGAAAAATCAAAATCATTATCTTGGTAATGAATATTGGCGCTACCGCAGACATCAAGCGCAATACCACGGAATAATTTTTCTGTTAAATCCATTAAATCATGATACGTGGCATAGGCTTGGTAAAACTCAATCATGGTAAATTCAGGATTGTGCCTCGTGGAAAGCCCCTCGTTTCTAAAATTACGATTAATTTCAAACACCCTATCCATACCGCCAACAATCAAACGCTTCAAATAAAGCTCAGGCGCAATACGCAAATACATGGGCATGTCTAATGCATTATGATGTGTCTCAAATGGTTTAGCTGTTGCGCCGCCTGGAATGGTTTGCAACATAGGCGTTTCTACCTCAATAAAATCATTTTTATTAAAAAAATTGCGAATATAGCCTACAATTTGACTGCGACGCTTAAACGTGTTGCGCGAATTTTCATTCATAATTAAATCAACATAACGCTGACGATAACGAGTTTCTTGGTCACTCAAGCCATGAAATTTTTCAGGCAGTGGACGTAATGACTTAGTCAGTAACTTAATATTACTAATACGAATGGACAATTCACCTACATTGGTTTTGAATAAAACACCCGTAGCACCAATAATATCACCAATATCCCATTTTTTAAACTGCTCATTATAAAAACTTTCGGGCAACTCATCGCGAGTGATAAAAAGCTGAATTTGTCCACTGGAGTCCTGTACATGTGCAAAGCTGGCTTTGCCCATCACACGCTTGAGCATCATCCGCCCTGCTACAGATACTTGCACGTTTTTTTGCACCAACGCTTCTTTAGAAAGACCATCAAATTTTTGAATAATGTCTTGCGCTAAATTTTCAGGCTTAAAATTATTAACAAATGGATTGCCTGCCTCTCTTAATAAAGCTAATTTTGATTTTCTTTCAAAAATTAATTTGTTGTTATCTTGATCGCTCACCAGGCCCCTTAATGTGTTTTTTGTTCTAGTTCTGTTTGTACCAATGCCTTTGCTTTGGTCAAATCTTGCTTGGATTGCTCCAAACACCCCAATTGGGCTAATAAAGTGCCACGATTATAATAGGTTTGATAAAAATTTGAATCTAATTCAAGTACCAAAGTTAAATCTTTTAAAGCCAATTGACGCTCATTGGTTTTCATATAAATATTACCACGATTATAAATGGCAGCAATGTATTGATTGTCAATGGCAATGGCTTGTGTACAAGCACTAATTGCCTTGACTGTTTGGTTGAGTTGGTCATAACAATTGCCTAAATTATTATAAGCACCACTGTCAGTATTATTAAGTGTCAAAGCCTTTTCAAAATATTCAACAGCCTTTTCAAAAGATTGCTTTTCTTGTGCCATATAAGCCAAGCAATAATACGCCTCTGAACTATTTAGATTGGCTTTAATAGCACTTGACATGCTCTGAATCGCCAGCTCATCACTACCTTCTAATTGATGCAAATGACCTAAGTTTAAATGCGCATTGGCTTTTAAATCTTTATCAGTAGCTTGATGATTGAGCAAACTATTCCAAACTGTAATTGCCCTTGATGATTCACCATTTTTTTGATGTGCATAAGCTTTAATGATTAAATCACTTAGTTCAGTTTTTCTATTCACGATAGCGTTATAATCAATTTTCTGGTATTTTCACCGGCTCGATGTTCGTATAAAAACAACCCTTGAAATTGCCCCAAACCCAATTTATTATCAATAATAGGAACGGTTTTAGCTTCACCAGTCAAAATTGTGCGAATATGCCCTGACATGTCAAAATCATCTTCGTTGTTATGTCGATATTTAGGGTTTGCATCCAACACTATTTTTTGCAAATAATCTTCAACATCCAACAATATATCTGAATCTTCACTGCCACTGCCAGTAATCATGAGTGATGCTGAACTGTGAGCAACAAACACATGGCATAACTCAACTAAATGACCTTGTATAACAATAATATCATTCACTTTTTGTGTAATTTCAACAGCGCCACGTTGGTGGGTTTTAATAAATAATTGCTGCTGACTCATTTTAATAAATCTTTAGCCTTGGTTGTGTCCACAGTGCTTTTAACACTAGACTTTTTAGCCGACAAAGAGCGCACTAAAAAGAACAAGCCTAAAGCCAAAAATACAAAAGGCGCAAACCATAATAAATAAGTGCTTTTGTTAACTGGCGGTTTAAACACGATAAAATCACCATATCGATCCGTCATAAATTTACGAATATCATCATCGGTATTTTGATTTAATATTAACTCTCTGACTTTTTCACGTAAATCTTTAGCCAGTCCTGCATTTGAGCCACCAATGCTTTGACCTTGACAAACTGGACAGCGAATTTCGTTAATTAACGTCTGATAACGTTGTTGCTGATTATTAACAAAGCTTTTAGCTTCAATACTCTCAGCATAGGCAGGATTAATAAGTTCTAATAGTAACAAAAATTGAATAAAATAGCGCACAATAAAATTTTGTTTAAAAAAAATAATTTTAACCCATGCCATTGATTACGCTTGACAATATTTCTCTTAGTTTTTCTGACAAACCCATCCTAAATAAGGTAAGTTCGACCATTCATAAAGGCGATAAAATCGCACTCATTGGTAGAAATGGTGAAGGGAAATCTACTTTTATGCGCATTCTTGCCGGTACAATTGAACCAGATGATGGCAAATTAAAAATTAAAAAAGGCACCAAAATTAGTTATTTAGAACAAACACTACCACAAGATAATAACAAAAATCTATTTGACATTGTGGCAGAAGGTTTGGGGGAAATTGGCATTATTCTCAAACAATACCAGCATTTAATTAGTGATGGAAAACTAGAACAGGCTAGTGAGGTACAAGAGAAAATTGATCAATTAAATGGCTGGCCATATTTACATAAAATTCAAGCCATACTCAATCGTTTTACACTCAATGCTGATACAATTTTATCCACACTCTCTGGTGGTTGGAGAAGGCGTGTTATGCTAGCTCAAGCATTAATCCAAGAGCCAAATGTGTTATTGCTTGATGAGCCAACTAACCACATGGATATTACTGCCATCCTTGACCTTGAGCGTATGCTAAAAGATTATCATGGCACTTTGGTGCTTATTAGTCATGATCGCTCATTTGTTAAAGACATTGTTAACCGTGTGTTTGATCTTGATCGTGGCAATTTATCAGTATTTGATTGTGGTTATATTGATTATGTCAAACGCAAATGGGAACAACTGCACGCCGAAGAAATTGCCAACGCACGATTTGATAAAAAACTTGCACAAGAAGAGACTTGGATTAGGCAAGGTATTAAAGCCAGACGAACTCGCAACGAAGGGCGCGTTCGCGCCTTGCAATCTATGCGTGAATCGTTCATAAATCGCCGTGCAAAAAAAAGCCAAGTTAAAATTCACGCATTGGATGGTGAAAACCGCGCCTCCAAACTGGTATTTGAAGTCAAAAAAATTAATTACCAAATTGCTGGTCTAACTCTGATTAAAGATTTTTCTATGCTGATACTCAAAGGTGAGAAAATTGGTATTATTGGCGGCAATGGCACTGGAAAATCAACCTTCATCAGGCTTTTACTTGATGAGTTACAACCCAACAGTGGCTCTATTCGTCGCTCTAAAACCATTCAACTAGCCTACTTTGATCAAATGCGTGAGCATCTTGACCCTAACATGAAAGCCATGGATTTTGTCTCTGGAGGTCGTGAGCGTATTGATATTGGTGGAAAGAGTAGGCACATTATTGGCTATCTGCGTCAATTTTTATTTACTGGAAAGCAAGCTATAGCACCGATTAGAATGTTTTCTGGTGGTGAAAAAAATTGTCTCATGTTGGCTAAAATCTTATCCCAACCTGCCAATTTATTGGTGCTTGATGAGCCAACTAATGACCTTGATGTTGAAACGCTTGAATTGTTAGAAGAAATGTTAGTAGATTATAGAGGTACTTTAATTTTAATCTCACATGATAGGACTTTTTTAAATAATGTTGTTGGTTCTACAGTCGTTATGGATGGCGATGGCGTTATCAATCAATACGCTGGTGGTTATGATGATTATCTGATTCAAAAACAAGACAAATTAGACCAGCAAGAAGACAAGCCCAAAGTTAAAACAACTAAAAAACCAACAGCAAACACTAAAAAATTAAGTTACAAACAACAGCAAATACTTAAAGATTTGCCAAAAAAAATTGAGCAAATTGAAATAAAAATTAGCCAAATTCAATTACAATTATCAGACCCTGAGTTTTTTCAACAAGAAAAATCTCAAGATGCCTTAATCATACTTGCCGGATTAGAGGCTGACCTTGAAAGATATTATGAAAAATGGGAGGCCTTAGAATGACACCACTCATCGTTGACTTGGACCATACATTAATTAATACAGATTTATTGTATGAGTCTTCAACGGGTGCATTAAAAAAAAATCCACTGCTTATTTTTATTTATCCTTTTTGGTTCTTACGTGGAAAAGGCTATTTAAAAGAACAATTAACCAAGCGATTTTCTATTGATGTCAGTACCTTGCCTTACAATCAAGACGTTATTGACTATATCAAAAAACGTAAAAAACAAGGTGACAAAATCATCCTTGCTACCGCTTCACATAAGCTATACGCTTTTGCCGTTAGCAACTATCTTAAAATAGAAAAAACTCAGGCAAAAAATAAGCAGCAAGATTTTGATTTTTTTACTCACAATAGCCAACAAACAACCGTTAAAAAAATTGATTTATTTGATGATGTTATGGCAAGCAACAAAAACTTTAATCTATCTTCACATAATAAAGCAGAAAAACTAATCGAACGCTTTGGCGATAAGGGTTTCGATTACATGGGCGACCATCTACGTGATTTACCCGTTTGGGAAGCATCCAACTTGTCAATTTTAGTTAATGCGCCAAATAAAGTGATTAATAAAACTAGGCATCTTAATACGTTAGTTTTATCAAAAAAAAATTAAAAAATGCAACATTTTAAAGAATAACTATTTTTAGTGTCATGCCAAAAGCTGGGATGTTACCAATAAAAAACAATTTGAGCGACTTAATATTTGCTTTTTTTAGATAACAAAAATTCAAATTATTATATCTTTAAACCCCTTCAATTAAATATGACAAACTACCTAAAAGCAAGTAGACAACGCTTGTAACTACAAGTGTAGCAGCAATCACTCTGGCTATTTTTAAATTTTTGCCCAAAACACGATTGTTAATCCACCACACAAAATAGCCAATAACAAAAGCAATAATTAGTATTCTAATAAACATGTTAACCCTTTAGTTTTTCAACTATTTTAGTCGCTAATACTAAATTAATACCACTGACTTTTCGAATTTCATGAATCGATGCTTTTTTAACTTCTTGCAAACCACCAAAATAATTAAGTAGCGCTATTCTGCGTAATTTTCCTACACCTGTAATGGATTCTAGTATTGAAGTTGTACGTCTTGAAGCACGTTTTTTTCGATGATTTTTAATCGCAAAACGGTGTGATTCGTCTCGAATGTGGTTGACCAGCATAAGCGCAGGGTCGTAAGGTGGTAGACTGATTTTATTAACCTTGTCGTCTTTAACCATAATTAAAGTTTCAAGCCCTGCTTTTCGATTCTCTCCCTTGGCAATACCTACCAATTGCACATCATCCACGCCGATTGAATTCATTACCATAATAGCCTGATTGAGCTGCCCCAGTCCGCCATCAATAAAGATAATGTCTGGTAAAGGCTTTTTATCTTTTAATAGTTTAGAATAACGCCGATACACAACTTGGTTCATTGCAGCATAATCATCACCAGAGGTAATATTTTTAATGTCAAACTGGCGATATTGACTCACTTTGAGTATACCTTTTTCAAACACCACGCACGAGGCAACAGTTGCCTCACCCATCATATGGCTAATATCAAAGCATTCAATATAATTAGGCAATTTACCTAATCCCAAAATAACTTGCAAATGCACAAGTGTTGATTTTTTTCTAAATCTTGATAATAAATTTTGATTAAGATTTTCCTTGGCGGTTAAATTAGCAATATTAAGATAATGCTTTTTGTCTTTATTTGGTGTATCAATAATGTGCGTATTTAAAGCTGAGGCAATTGTTTTTTTATCGCTCAACTTATGGCTAATTAATATTTGTTTTGGGTTGTTTTTACCCAAATAATATAAAGGCAAAAAAGAAGATAAAACTTGTTTAATGTCTTGGTTATTGGCGTTTTTAGGCAAAATAAATACTTGTCCAATTTGCTTGCCAGAACGTATGAATAACACCTCAATACCACTTACCCCATCTTGCTGGGCGATACTAACCACATCTAAGTCATTACTAGCACTTGAGGTGTGTTGCTCTTGGATGGTGCGTAAATCAATCAACTGGTCGCGTAAACGCGCTGCCAATTCAAACTCTAAATTTTGAGAGGCAAGTTGCATTTTCTTTGACACTCTCTCTAGGGCTTCTCTGCCTTTACCAGATAAAAACAAAGACATCATCAACACGTCTGATTGATAATTTTCATCGCTAATTTTGCTAACGCAAGGTGCACTACATAGTCCTATTTGATATTCTAAACAAGGTCTGGAGCGTGATCGGTAGGTGCTATTACTGCATTGCCTAACTTTAAAGATTTTTTTAAGTAAATTGAGTGAATCCCTAACCACATGAGCCGAAGGATAGGGACCGAAATATTGAGCACTCTGATGTTTTTTACCTCGATAAAAACCCACTCTAGGATGCTTGTCATGACTAATAAAGATATAAGGATAACTTTTTGAATCCTTTAACAAGATGTTATATCTTGGCATGTGTTGCTTAATCAGTTCAGATTCTAATAACAAAGCCTGAGTTTCCGTTGCAGTAACGATTACTCTAAAATCTTTAATGTTGGCAACTAAAACTCTGGTCTTATTCTGCTCATGTGTTTTAACAAAGTAGCTTGACACTCTATTTTTTAGATTTTTAGCCTTGCCCACATAAATCACCCGGTCTTGTTTATCAAACATTTGATAAACGCCAGGATGGGTGGTTAAATTCTTTAGCTTTTCTTTAATTAGCATCTATACAAAAAACACTTACAAAGGTAAAATTTGATTTAATTTGATTTCTTTTTTTAAAAATTGTGATTAAAATACTACTCATTATATTATCTATTTTGCCTATAAACTCTGCTTTAGCAATAGACAAAATGCCAAATGCAACTCATCAAGCGATTGTGGATATTATTGACCCGCCTAATTCAGCTGCACTTAATATTATGGTTAGTGCCTTAAACTCTTTAAAAGAATTAAAAAAACAAAAAAAAGCCACTAAGCAAAATATTGAAGCCTTGGTTCGACTAAAGCTTCTACCTAATATCGCCATAGGCGTATCCACTAAAATTGCATTAAGCAAGCATTGGGATGGCCTGAACATCCAACAAAAACAGTTCTTTCAATACTATATTTCAGAATCTTTAATTCAAGATTATGTGGGGATTTTATCCAGTTATGACAAACTTGACAGCGTTCACATCTCAGTAGATCCTGACGTTAAGCGTAAAGGTGATAAAGCTATTGTAAGATTAGTTATTAGCATTAACGATGACCCAAAGCCCAGTATTATTTCTCTAAAAATGATACGTCTTAACACTTGGTATGTATACGACATCGTGTTTTCTGGCGTCAGTATTGTTAAAAATTATCGCGCCCAATTTAACTCATATATTAGACGTAAGGGCATTGATAGCTTGATTTTAAAGTCAAAAAAGAAACTTGAAAGATTGTCTAAATAATGTATAAGCTTATTATTAATGGTGGTATTGCTCTAAACGGCCATGTTAAAGCTGCAGGGTCAAAAAACTCATCTTTACCCATTTTATTTGCCTCAATATTGGCCAATGGCCCCATTACTTTAACCAATACACCACATTTAAGCGATGTTTCAACCACACTTAGGTTGTTAATGGACATGGGTGCAGAATTTATACTAGAATCAGACAATTCTTTGTTTGTAGATAGCTCAAAGTTAACCAACTTGGTTGCTCAGTATAATTTGGTTAAAACCATGCGTGCCTCAATTTTAGCACTCGGACCAATGCTCGCTAAATATGGTCAAGCAAAAATATCCCTACCTGGTGGCTGTGCAATTGGCTCACGCCCTGTTAATTTACACTTAAAGGCATTAGAAGATTTGGGTGCTTTTATTAAGGTTGAAAACGGCTATATTTACGCCACAGCTAAAAAACTCATTGGCACTGAAATACATTTTGACCAAATTTCAGTGACTGCCACTGAAAACATCATCATGGCAGCAACCTTGGCAACAGGCACAACTACCATTTATAATGCCGCACAAGAGCCTGAAATTGTAGATTTGGTTAATTGCTTAATTAAAATGGGTGCTAAAATTTCTGGTGCTGGCACATCAATTATCACCATTGAAGGGGTTGATGAATTATCAGGCGTGACTTATGCAGTTTGTCCTGATCGGATTGAAGCAGGCACTTATCTTGTTGCTGCGGCCATCACAGGTGGTAAAATTACTATTAAAAATGTGCGTTATCAATCAATGCGCGCCATTCTTGCAAAATTACTTGAAACCGGTGCAGATATTAAAACTGAAAAAAATTCAATCACACTTGATATGCAAGGAAAACGACCTAAAGCTGTTAATATCAAAACCAGCACCTATCCAAACTTCCCCACAGACATGCAAGCACAATTTACAGCGCTCAACGCCATTTCTGATGGACATAGCACCATTACTGAAACCATTTTTGAAAATAGGTTTATGCACGTTCCTGAATTATCACGCATGGGCGCAAGCCTCGCTTTAGAAGGCAACACCGTTGTTTGCAAAGGAGTAAAATCTTTGACGGGTGCACATTTAATGGCAACTGACTTGAGAGCTTCAGCATCCTTAGTATTGGCAGGACTAGCAGCAACAGGTACCACAACGATTGAACGTGTTTATCACCTAGATCGCGGCTATGAAACCATTGAGGAAAAATTAAAACTATTAGGCGCTCAAATTGAACGCGTACAGGATTAAAAACTTATGCTAACGATTGCATTATCCAAAGGTAGAATTTTAGAACAAACACTGCCTTTACTTGAAAAATCAGGCTTAACTATTGCTAAAAAAGAACTAAATTCACGTAAATTAATTCTTGATACCAATCTTGCTGACGTTCAGGTTATTATCATTCGCGCAACTGACGTGCCTGTATTTGTACAACACGGTGCTGCCGATATGGGTATTGCTGGTAAAGACGTCTTACTTGAGCATGGCGCTAATAATTTATTCGAAGTACTGGATTTAGGCATTGCTAAATGCAAATTGATGGTGGCTGCCGAGTCAAAAGATAAACTTAAGCAGAACACACTTAAAATAGCCACTAAATATGTCAATTCAGCCAAACGTTATTTTAAAAACAAAGGTCAGTCTTGTGAAATAATCAAACTTTATGGTGCAATGGAATTAGCACCTAAGGTTGGCTTAGCGCACTGTATTGTTGACTTGGTCGATACTGGCAATACCTTAAAAGCCAATGGCCTTATTCCGCTTGAGCACATTGAAGAAATTAGCTCGCGCTTGATAGTAAATACCGCCTCATTTAAAACCAAAAATACACAAATTAAGTCTTGGATTGAAAATATTAGGCACAACTTGTGATTACTAAATTAACCTCTACACAATCTGATTTTCAAGAAAAACTTGCTTCATTGCTTGCATGGGATAAGGTTTCTAACAAAGAGGTTGCCCAAACGGTTGATGATATTATTACTAATGTTCGTAATAGTGGCGATCGCGCTTTAATTGATTACACAAATAAATTTGATGGTGTCAATGTCTCTAGCATGAAAGATTTAACCATTAAACTGCCTGCGCTTAAACAAGCATTTGACACTCTTAATGAAAAGCAAAAATCCGCACTAACCATAGCAGCAGACCGCGTACGCCTTTACCACGAAAAGCAAAAGCAAAGCACTTGGACCTATACAGAAGATGATGGCACGATGTTAGGACAAAAAATCACACCACTTGATCGCGTCGGTTTGTATGTTCCTGGTGGCAAGGCAGCTTATCCTTCCTCTGTTTTAATGAATGCTATTCCAGCTAAAGTTGCTGGTGTAGAGTCTTTGATTATGGTTGTACCAACGCCCAATGGCATCAGCAATCCATTGGTATTAGCGGCTGCATACATTGCAGGCATCACTCAAGTATTTACAGTGGGTGGCGCACAAGCAATAGCAGCCCTTGCCTATGGCACACAAACCATACTAAAAGTAGATAAAATTGTAGGTCCTGGTAATATTTATGTGGCAACAGCCAAGCGTGCAGTATTTGGCCAAGTTGGTATTGATATGATTGCTGGTCCTAGTGAGATTTTAATTATTTGTGATGGAAAAACCAATCCTGACTGGATTGCCATGGATTTATTTTCTCAAGCAGAACACGATGAAGACGCACAATCAATCTTGCTATGCCCAGACACTGGCTTTATTAACCAGGTTGAAGCAAGCATTAAAAAGCTATTGCCTGCTATGGATAGAAAAGCCATCATTAAAACCGCACTTAAAGACCGTGGTGCACTCATTCACACCAAAGATATGAATGAAGCCATTGCTTTATCTAACCAAATTGCACCTGAACATTTAGAGTTGTCTGTTGAAGATCCACAAGCCATGTTAGATGGCATTAAACACGCAGGCGCAATTTTTATGGGTCGTTACACTTGTGAATCATTAGGGGATTATTGTGCAGGGCCAAATCACGTACTACCCACATCAGGTACAGCACGTTTTTCGTCCCCTTTGGGTGTGTATGATTTTCAAAAAAAATCAAGTTTGATTATGGTATCACACCAAGGTGCAAATACACTGGGCGAAGTGGCTGCCATCTTGGCGGATGGTGAGGGATTGCAGGCGCATGCTCAATCAGCTAAATATCGAATAAATCACTAATTCATCAACATAAAATATGGCATTAACCATCTATCAAATTGATGCCTTTACAAACAAACTATTTGAGGGAATCCTGTTGGGGCGGCAGTCTGCCCGCTTGAAAAATGGCTACCTGATGATATCATGCAATCAATAGCAAGTGAAAACAACCTCTCTGAAACAGCGTTTTTTGTACCAAGCGAATCAACTTATAAAATTAGATGGTTCACCCCAACTTGTGAAGTTGATTTATGTGGTCATGCCACACTTGCTGCTGCATTTGTGTTGTTTAATATTCTTGAATATAAACCACATAAAATACAATTTTCATCAAAAAGTGGCACTTCTAACTGTAGTCAAAAATAAAGAATGGCTAGAAATGGATTTTCCAGCCCAATTTCCAACACCTAAACAAATTCTAAAGACATTTTCAACAGCACCTATTGCATGTCTTAAATCTAAAGACTATATTGTTATTTTTGAATAATGAACAAAGCATACTAAATGCAAAACCTGATATGTCCTTATTAAGTCAATTGGATTTAAGAGGGGTTATTATCACAGCAAAAGGATGTGATTTTGACTTTGTTATCCGATGTTTTGCGCCAAAATATGGCATTAATGAAGACCCTGTTACAGGCTCTGCATTCACCCAAGTTATCCCATATTGGTCAAAACAACTTAACAAAAACAACCTAGTTGCAAAACAGCTTTCAAAACGAGGTGGTAAGGTTAGATGTCAGCATCTAGGTCAAAGAGTAAAAATCTCTGGCAAAGCCATAAAATACATGACAGGTACTATTGAAATCTAGCAATCCTTAAAAAGGAAACTTATTACCGCCACCCATATTAGGCAATTTCATCTTAGAAAAATCAGGCATACCCTCAGCACCTGCCATTTTAGCCATCATTTTTTGCATTTTCTCGCCACCCATTTTTTTCATTTGTTTTTGCATTTTTTCAAACTGCTTGATGAGTTTGTTAACCGCTTGAACGTTGGTACCAGAGCCATTAGCAATACGTGCCTTACGCGAGCCTTTAATGAGCTTAATATGGTTACGCTCTTTAGGTGTCATAGAATTAATGATGGCGACCATTTTCTTGGTTTCAGCCCCGCCCATCATTTGGTTTTTAACATTTTGTGGAACTTGACCCATGCCCGGCAGTTTTTCCATCAATGCTTCCATACCACCCATTTGCTCCATTTGCAAAAATTGGTCACGCATATCGGATAAATCAAATTGACCTTTGGCCATTTTTTTGGCAGACTTTTGTGCTTTTTTATGATCAACCTTGCGTGAAATTTCTTCTACCAGCGAGAGCACATCGCCCATACCCAAAAGTCTTGAAACCACACGCTCTGGATGAAACGGCTCTAAGGCGTCAATTTTCTCACCAACACCTAAAAACTTAATCGGCTTGCCCGTAATATGACGCACAGACAATGCCGCACCACCTCTAGCATCGCCATCAGTTTTGGTAAGAATGATCCCTGTTAATGGCAATGCATCAGCAAACGCTTTGGCAGTATGCGCCGCGTCCTGACCCGTCATAGAATCAACCACAAACAAGGTTTCAATCGGATTTACTTTCTTCTGCAAGGTTTTAATTTCATCCATCATTTGCTCATCTATATGCAAACGACCTGCAGTATCAACCAATAAAACATCAAAAAACTGTTTTTGTGCGTGCTTTTTAGCGCTAGCTACAATATCTGAAGGCTTGTCACCGATTGTTGATGGGAAAAAATCCACCTCAACTTGCCTGGCCAACACTTCTAATTGCTCAATGGCAGCAGGACGATAAACATCAGCACTAACCATTAATACTTTTTTGTTTTCACGCTGTTTTAAATAAAGCGCAAGCTTGGCAATTGAGGTGGTTTTACCCGCACCTTGCAAACCTGCCACCATAATAACAACTGGCGGCTGGGTTTTTAAATCAAGCGATGCAGTTTCTCCGCCAATAATCCCAGTTAATTCAGTTTCAACCAGTTTAATAAACGCTTGTGATGGCGTTAACCCTTGTCCAACTTTAAGCCCTAATGCCTTAGTTTGAACTTGGTCCAAAAACACTTTAATGACCTCAAGTGCAACATCAGCCTCAAGCAGTGCACGGCGCACTTCACGAATTGCCTCTTTAATATTGGATTCAGATAGTTTATTTTTTCCCTGTAAGGTTTTAAAACTATTTTGTAGACGCTCGGTTAAATTATCAAACATTTTTAAATAAATATAACTAAAGTATCGTATTATAGTACTTTGTATTAATTCAAAAGTTGATTATGCTTTTATCTTACTTTGCAATAGCTTTATATTTGGCTGCAGCCCTTCTACTAATGCGTTATTTTGTGAAAAATGAAACACAGCACCAGCATCAAAAAACCATTTTTTTATTGGTTAGTTTTGCCATGATTGCACAAGCACTCACCTTTAGTCACTTTTGGAGTGACGAAGGCATTGTTTTTGGTTTGGCAAATAGTGCTTCATTTGTTGCTTGGCTGATTGCTGTTTTATTGTTTTTATCCTCATTATCCAAACCTGTGCACGCATTAGGCATCTTGGTTTATCCATTAGTAGCATTCACCCTAGTCTTTAGTATCACTTTTCCAGATACAACAAACAAAATTATTCCACTGAGCATTGCTTCACACGTATTCTTATCAATAACTGCCTATGCCCTATTGGCTTTAGCAGTGTGCCAATCTGTATTGTTAAAAATCCAAGAAAAACACTTGCACGCAAGAAAGGTTAATGGCTTTATTAACAAACTGCCAGCACTACAAACCATGGAGTCGTTGCTATTTCAAAGCCTTAGAATTGGTTTTTATTTATTAACTTTGTCACTACTTTCTGGCTTTATTTTTATACAAGATATATTTGCCCAGCACCTGATACATAAAACCACCCTTTCAATCATCGCATGGATTATTTTTGCCACACTTGTGTTTGGCAGAAAAGCCTTTGGCTGGCGTGGAAAGCAAGCCATCAGCGCCACACAAATCGGCTTTGGGCTTTTAGTTATTGCTTATTTTGGCTCTAAATTCGTGTTAGAAAGGCTTTTAAGTTAGAATAATTCGCTGTTGTGACTACCAGTTCTTAATAAGTTTAAGCTCAGCAGAACTAGTTTGATAAATAAGTAACAAATCAGGTTTGATATGACATTCTCGAAAATCAATATTAATGACCACTAAGACAATGGTCTTTGTATTTTTCCTGTAACCTTTGTTGCTTTTCTAAAGTTTGAATCACTTCAAAAACAGCCTTTAAATCAGGTAGTAGTAATTTCCTAACTTTTTTAAAATCCTTTTTAAATTGCATTGAATAAACAATTTCAAGCATTACATCTCAGCATCAAGCTCTTAAAATAATGCTTTAACGCCATTACCATTTTCTAATTCTTGCATGGCTTTTATAGTTTCTTGGTTCGGCTGTTTGTTTGGCAGTTAATTTAAATGGGATTGAGCCAGAATTAATAACCGCCATTGCGAATAATTTAATGGCTTGAGAAGGGTTAAGCCCGATTTGTTCACAAGTTTGATTTTTGTATCATTGTCAATTCTTGTACTGAGTAAAGTCGTCATAACAACACCTAGTTAGTTACAAAATAATAGCAAGTATAATACTATTGTATATCTTTTTGTAAACTATTGTAAAAAACAGCAAGTGATATTATCAATCAATATGTAACACTGCTAAAAAAGCTTCCTGAGGAATGTCTACCCTGCCCACACTGCGCATACGTTTTTTGCCTTTCTTTTGTTTATCAAGTAGTTTTCGTTTACGAGAAACGTCGCCACCATAGCATTTAGCAGTCACATTTTTTCTGAGGGCTTTTACATTTGAGCGTGAAATAATTTTAGAACCAATACAAGCTTGAATGGTAACATCAAACATTTGCCGTGGAATAAGCTCCTTCATCTTTTCGGCCAACTCGCGCCCTTTGCGCACAGAACCGTCTCGGTGAATAATAAGCGCTAGCGCATCTACTGGCTCTTGGTTTATTATGATATCTAGGCGAATTAAATCAGATTCTTGATAGCGCTCAAAATGATAATCCATGGAGGCAAAGCCACGTGATACAGATTTTAATCGGTCAAAAAAATCAAGCACAACCTCATTGAGTGGCAATTCATAAAGAAGGGACACTTGCCTACCCATATAAGTGATGTTTTTTTGCACGCCACGTTTTTCAACACACAAACTAATGACCGCACCTACGTATTCATCAGTCACCAAGATATTTGCGGTAATAATTGGCTCTCTAAATTCAGCAATGCTTTGATTGGCTGGCATTTTTGAGGGGTTATCTACCCTGTGAATAGTACCTCTAGTATCAAGAATTTCATAAATGACAGTCGGTGCAGTGGTAATTAAATCAAGATCATATTCACGTTCCAAGCGCTCTTGAACAATTTCCATGTGCAATAAACCTAAAAACCCAATGCGAAAGCCAAAACCTAGTGCATCTGAATTTTCAGGCTCGTATTGTAACGCCGCATCATTTAGGCGAAGTTTTGCCAAGGCATCGCGAAACTTCTCGTAATCTTCACCAGAAATAGGGAAAATACCTGCAAATACACGAGGTTGTACTGGTTTAAAACCTTCTAAAGGTTCTGATGCAGAATTTTTAGCACCTGTAATGGTATCTCCCACTGGCGCACCATCAATATTTTTAATACTGGCAATTAAAAATCCAACTTCTCCTGCTTTTAAACTGTCTGTTTTTTTGCGCTTAGGTGTGAACACACCCACCCCATCTACCAAATATTCTTCACCATTTGAGAAAATCTTAATTTTTGTTTTAGCTCTAATTTCGCCATCAATCACACGAATTAAAGACACCACACCTAGGTAATTATCAAACCAAGAATCAATGATTAAAGCTTTAATAGGCGCGTCAATATTACCCTTGGGGGCAGGGATTTTTTCTACAATTTGTTCTAAAATATCCTCAATGCCAATGCCTGATTTAGCACTGGCATGAACCGCATCATGCGCCTCAACGCCAATCACATCTTCAATTTCATCCACCACACGCTCAGGGTCTGCTGCTGGTAAGTCAATTTTATTAAGTACAGGCACTACTTCCAAGCCTTGGTCTAGTGCCGTATAGCAATTTGCAACCGTTTGCGCCTCAACCCCTTGCGATGCATCAACAATAAGTAATGCGCCCTCGCAAGCAGAAAGCGAGCGAGATACTTCATAAGAAAAATCCACATGACCCGGTGTGTCAATAAAATTCAGCTGATAAGTTTCACCATTTTTAGCCTGATAATCAAGCGTAACACTTTGAGATTTAATGGTAATACCACGCTCTTTTTCAATGTCCATAGAATCCAGTACTTGCGCTGACATTTCCCGATCACTCAAACCACCGCAAAACTGAATAAAGCGATCAGCAATGGTTGATTTACCGTGGTCAATATGAGCAATAATTGAAAAATTACGAATGTTTTTCATAGAGACCTTTGCATAAATAGGGATGATTAACAAAACACCATCTTTCATCAACTTGGGAATTTTTTAAATCTACACCTAGCAGAGCTAAGGGTATTTTTAAAAAATTCCCAAGTTGATGAAAGATGGTGTTTTGATGATTGTTCATATTTATGCAAAGGTCTCTCATATGATAAAATAGATTTTTTTAAGCATATTATTATACAGTCATGAATAAAGTTCAACCAATTACCTGCACCGCTACAAGCGATTTAGAAATAAGCATTCCCGATACTCAAGGACGTAACATCGTGTTGTATTTTTACCCCAAAGACGCCACTCCAGGGTGTACCACCGAAGGGCAAGATTTTAAAGATAAACATCAAGCCTTTACAGATGCCAATACAGTGATTTATGGTGTTTCAAAAGATGATTTAACCAAGCATGAGAAATTTAAAGCCAAGCAAAATTTCCCTTTTGAACTGATTGCTGATGTTGATGGCAAATTGTGCGAATTGTTTAACGTTTGGCAGTTGAAAAAATTTATGGGGCGTGAATATATGGGTATCGTCCGTTCTACTTTCTTAATTGATGCTGATGGCAATATCCTTAAACATTGGGATAAGGTTAAAGTCAAAGGTCATGCTAAAGAAGTTTTAACAACTGTCCAAGCACTATGAGCAACGTAGATTTTAACGAGGTTGATAAATTCGCTGCCCTAGCATCGCGTTGGTGGGATAAAAATTCTGAATTTAAACCCTTGCATGATATTAACCCACTCAGGCTAAATTATATCAAAGAGAAATGTAGTGGCTCACTCAAGGATAAAAAAATCCTTGATGTTGGCTGTGGTGGTGGCATCTTAGCAGAATCCCTTGCTTTAGAAGGCGCGATTGTGACAGGCATTGACATGGCAGAAGCGGGCTTAGAAGTTGCCAAATTGCACTTGCTTGAGTCAGGCTTGGAAGTGAACTATCAAAAAATCCCTGTGGAAGAATTTGCCGAGCAACACCCCGAAAAGTTTGACATTGTAACCTGTTTAGAAATGTTAGAACACGTGCCCGACCCTAGCTCAATTATCAAAGCTTGTAGCAAATTAGTCAAACCTAGTGGACAAGCCTTCTTTTCAACCATCAACCGCAATACTAAATCCTATTTATTCACCATCATCGGTGCAGAATACATCCTCAAACTCCTACCCCAAGGCACGCACGATTGGGGCAGGTTCATTCAACCTAGTGAAATGGATGAATGGGCAAGGCACTCAGGTTTAACCCTAAAAGGCATGATTGGTATGACCTATAACCCCTTTACAAAAACCTATAAATTTGAGAATGATGTAAGTGTAAATTACCTATGTTTTTACCAAAAATAACCCCATAAAATCACAAATAATAAAGGAATAAACAAATGAAAAAAATACTATTATTAGCAATTCTAAGTTTTGGATTAAATATTGGCATGCTTGCTAATGTCGCTTGATGCAATTGATACATACAAAAAGGCTTGTGATGATTTTAATAATGCTAATAGTTGTTTTGGTCTTGGGTTTATGTATAAACGTGGCGAAGGTGTTAGGCAAAGTAACATTAAAGCCTTGGAACATTATGGAAAAGCTTACGATTTTAAGTCTCAAGCAGATTGTGACTTTTATGCCAAACTAAAAAAAGAAACATTTTGACAAATTTAAACCATTCTATCTTTTAAATATACTAATACCAAGGTTATCTTTCATAACATTATTATAACATAAAATAATGTTATGTTATAATAATGTTATGAACAAGACGAAAAAAGACCTTAAGTGTCGCCGATTAAGGCTTGGCGATTTTTTTTAAAATTGACACAAAAACAAGTAGCGCTTAAAGCAGGCATGCAGCAAAGTGCTTATGCTAGAATTGAGAATAATGCTAAACCTCCTAGAGCCTCAACATTGGAAAAAATAGCTCAGGGTTTAGAGCAGTTAGAATTTTAATAATAAGTGATTGTAGCAATTCCAAAAAATGAAAAAAATACTCACTTTTCTATTACTTATTGCTAATTTTAGTACATTAGCCCTCTCACCCAATGAAATGCTGGCAATTGTTGGTGCGGTGAAATATTACAATGAAAACTGTGGCGGGTTAAATCCAGCAGGCTTTCAACGAATGAATAAAGGCATTAAACGCTTTAAAATGCACAAAACACCTATACCTGTATTAGAACAACATCCTTTAGCTATATCTAGTTATCAAACCGCAAAAAAATTTGGCTGTGCTGGCACCAAAAATGAAGCCTATAAAGCAGGGTTTGGGCAATATATCAATTAGTTTTCTGTTTCTAAAACGACAAACGCCACGGCGTTAAATTTTTCATCTGATAGGCTTAAATGCGCCTGTTTGATGTTTTTATTCACAAGGTATAAACGTAATTTTTCGCTAGGAATAAAATACGGCTTGCCATTTTCATTATTACGCACGGTTAAATCTTGAAAACTAACAATTTTACCAATACCTGTACCCAAAGCCTTTGCAAAAGCTTCTTTGGCGGCAAAACGCTTGGCGCAATAAGAGGCACTGTCGCCTTTATTGGCAAATAAGGCTTGTTCATGTTCGGATAATACGCGTTTTACAAAGCCTTGTTTGTTTTTGCTTAATATGTGCTCAACACGTTTGATGTTGATAATATCAGTGCCTACGCCATAAATCATAATCTTGCCTCTAACATTAATGTTTTCATCTCGCGAGTGGCAGTTTCAAGCCCAACAAACATGGCTCTAGCAATAATTGAATGCCCGATATTAAGCTCAACAATTTCAGGTAATTTAGCAATAGCAGTTGTATTTTCCAAGGTCAACCCATGACCTGCATTGACTTGCAAACCAATTGAGTGTGCATAAGTGGCCATGGTTTTAATTTTTTCAAGTTCTACTAATTGCGCCTCATCAGTTGCATTGGCATAGTGCCCAGTATGTAGCTCAATCACAGGTGTGCCGCACTCACGTACCGCATCAATTTGATTCTTTTGTGCATCAACAAATAAAGAAACAATAATATGTGATTCGCTCAAGCGCAGGCAAACGTCTTTCATTCTAGGTATTTGCGATGCTACATCAAGCCCACCTTCGGTGGTTAACTCCTCACGCTTTTCAGGCACTAGGCAACAATCCTGAGGTTTTATTTTATCAGCAATGGCAATCATTTCATCTGTTGCTACCATTTCTAAGTTCATTTTTGTAGTGAGTTGATTACGTAAAATTTCTACATCAGCATCTTGAATGTGGCGTCTGTCTTCACGTAAATGTAGCGTAATACTGTCTGCACCTGATTTTTCACACAATAAAGCTGCCTCTATCGGCGAGGGGTAGTTTGTACCTCTGGCCTGTCTAATGGTGGCGATATGATCAATGTTAATGCCTAAATAAATACTCATTGTTTGTTATGGTTTAGTAAAAAATAAAGACCGGCTTTTTAAGGGCTTATCACCCAAAAGCGAGCGTAAGCGCTGTCTGTTCAAATCACGGCAAACTTTTAATTGTTGTGAGTTTGGACTATTTTCAATTACTTCTAATAATAATTGATTGATTGATTTTCCCGATATTTTACCCAAAGAATTGGGTATGAATCCTGCTTGGGGTTGATATTCATAATAACTATTTAGGTTAATTTCATTGCCATTAATATCAGTTTCAAAATCGATACCGTAACCCAACTCAGTCAATAGATTATTTTCAAATATCCTCAAATGCCAATGCCTAGCACTTTGCTTTAAATGCCCCACCTGACTCACAAATTGTTGGTAGCGTTCAAATAACCCAGAATACGGATCTTGCTCTTGTAATAATCTTGATATTAACTCGTTCACATACATGCCCAATATCAATTCTTCACCCTTAAAATTTCTAGGTACATCATCAATCTCCCAATGGCTTAGTGCTTTTAACTCGCCTCTGCCTGAAAATGAAATACTTAAATGTTGAAACATCTGAATATGGGTTTTTGAGCTTCTAAGACCCCTACCCACCAAGCGAATTTTGCCAAAATCACGAGTAAAAAAATCAAGTAGTAGTGACGAATCTTTAAAAGCCCGACGATGAATTAAAAAAGCAGGGGTTAGTTCAACTTTAGTCATATCCTAATGAGGCCAGTGCGCGTTTATCATCAGACCAGCCTTGTTTGACTTTGACCCAAAGCTTTAAGAATACTTTTCTATCTAAAAAGCCTTCGATACTTTTTCGCGCTTCAGTGCCAATCAGTTTGAGCATTGCTCCCTTGTTACCAATCACGATATTTTTTTGTGAGGCTTTGTCAACAAAAATACGGGCAGAAATTCGCTTTAGGTTGCCATCTTGTTCAAATTGTTCAATTTCAACGGTTAAATCATAAGGCAACTCATCTTCTAAATGACGCATAAGTTTTTCTCGAATAAATTCAGCAACAATAAATTTTTCACTTCTATCCGTTATATAATCAGCATCAAAAATAAGCCCCTGCTCTGGTAAATATTGCAAAACTAATTTACGCAATGTACGGATATCATTCTTTTTAAATGCCGACAAGGGAAACAAATCTGTTGGCTGATATTTTTGAGAAACTTTGTCTAAAAATGGCAACACCTCTTGCGCAGATTTTAGTTTATCAATTTTGTTAATACATAAAATAACAGGCACCTCTACTCGAGTAATATGCTCCAAAACCCTTGAATCCTCTTTGGTCCATTTACCCACTTCTGTTAGCCATAAAATAACATCCACATCTGCTATGGTTGAACTAGCCGCTCTGTTCATATAAGAATTAATGGCTTTGGCGTTGCCCATATGAATGCCTGGCGTATCTACAAACACCATTTGATAATCATCAGTTGTGTCAATCGCATGAATACGGTGACGCGTGGTTTGTGGACGATGCGAAGTGATGGATAATTTCTGCCCAATTAATTCATTAACAAGCGTAGATTTACCAACATTAGGTCGCCCAACAACTGCAATAAAGCCTGACTTAAAATTTGGCTTGGTGGTTTTATTGCTCGTTTTAAGTTGTTTGAGATTCATGATTATTTTAGTTTTTTTAATAAGGCTTGTGCACAAGATTGTTCTGCTTTTTTAATGCTTTTGGCAGATTGGCTAACTTGCAAGCTTTGGTCTTTTAAAAGACAATTTATTGTAAATATTGCATTATGATCCTTGCCTGTTGTATCAATGAGTTCATATTTTGGTAAAACGTTACCACGCTTTTGTAAGTATTCTTGTAATTGTGTCTTTGGGTCTTTTAGTGAATCATCGTCTGGGCTGATATTGTTTAATAACATCTCAAAAAGACCCAAAATAACCGTACTTGTGGTTTCAAAATTAGAATCCAATAACACTGCACCAAATATTGCCTCAACAGCATCTGCCTGGATAGATTCTCGCCTGTAACCACCACTTTTCAACTCGCCAGAGCCTAGAATCAAACTGTTTGATAGTTCTAATGCAGCGCCCAACTGCGCCAAGGTTTGTCCCCTAACTAAGTATGACCTTAATCGGGACAATTTGCCTTCGTCAATATGAGAAAAACGCTGATAAAGCTCTTTTGAGATTACCACACCCAAAATACTATCACCTAAAAATTCTAAACGTTCATTATTGTTTTTACCCATGGAACGATGTGTTAAGGCAAGTTTTAACAAAGACAAATCTTTAAATTGGTAATTAATTTTCTTTTGTAATCTTTCCATTACTTTGTATCAGGTTTTATAAACAAGTAATCTGTTTATAATACGTTGTTATTATAACTTAAGCCTTTTTATGTTTTGGCAAGAAGACGCTAAAAAAGAATATTTTACGCTGCCTGAAACCACACAAGATGCCGTGTTTAATATCTTTGTTAAGATCCTACCTATTGATCATAGCTTTTTACTAGCACAGGCACTACTTAAACACTTGCCATGGCTTGACAAGGCGAGTGCTGGTATCTTTAATATTAGCGTGGCAGATGGTAACGGCTGGGCACAAAACCATGAAAATGGATTTTATTACCCTTCCAAACGCTCAAAACTAATCATTAGAGTACCAAAAGATAGGCTTGATGAAACTCATCAATTACTTGATAAAACACTAGATTTAGGCAAATATCAAATAAAGATTATCAAATCTTTAAAACCAAAATTACTCAGTGATATGCCTGTACTATTTGCAAAAAATGTTGCCTGTAATGTGGCAATGAGTGAGGAGAATTTCTTACAAGTAACTTTTGAACAATTAAAAACACTTGGCATTTCTGTTAAAAAAATGATGGCTGGTCTTGAAAATAACATTAAAACCGACACTCGTATTATCCATACTCGCTCGCTAATGGTAGCTGATTTAAAAAAAGATGAATCAGTATTATTACAAGAAAAAGGTCTTGGTAATTATCGCTTACTAGGCTGTGGATTGTTTATTCCACACAAAGACATCACAAGCATCTAACTTGCACTAAAAACATTTTGGTACTACAATTAAACCATTAAACAACTTCTAGGGATAAATTGTGCGTGCTTTAATACTATTGTTTTCTTTATTTGTCTCATGTTCATCTATTGCAATTGAACCTTTGAAAGAAGGTGAATTTTTAGGTGCTAAAGTCGTTGACGAGGTGCCTAATTGGTTTAAAGCTTCTTTTATGGATTTTTCTGAAGACTTAGAAGAGGCAACAGACAATAACAAACATGTGATGATTTACTTTCATCAAAATAGCTGCCCTTATTGCGCCAAATTGGTTGAAGATAATTTTCACAATGCTTCTTTAGTCGCCAAACTACAAAAAGATTTTGACGTTATTGAAACAAATATGTGGGGCGATAGAGATTTGACTGACTGGCAGGGCAGAGAATTGACAGAAAAAGAATTTTCAGCTTTGATGAAAGTACAATTCACTCCTACCCTTGTCTTTTTAAACTCAAAAGGTGATAGCGTGCTTAGGCTTAATGGCTATCAATCGGTTGAAAAAATGCACAAAGTACTTGACTATGTTGCTACCAAAAAATATTTAAATCAAAGTTTTTCTAGTTATACCAACAATCTTAAAAAAGATAAAACAGGTAGCCTTAATAAAAATTCATTATTCGGAACACCACCACACATGCTATCTCGCAATAAAACCTTGCCAGCGCAAAATTATTTGGCCGTTTTTTTTGAAGAACCTAATTGTCAAGAATGTAACACCTTTCATAAAACGCTCATGCAGCTAAAACAAACCAAAGCCTTACTAAAAACCATGCAAGTGGTACAGCTTAATGTTCTATCAGAGACTAAAATTATCACCCCATCAGGCAAGCGAACCACTGCCAAGAAATGGTATGAGGATTTAAAACTTACTTACAAGCCAGCCATTGTGTTTTTTGACAAACAAGGCAAAGAAATTATCAGAAAAGATGCTTTTTTTAAAGCCTATCACTTTCACGGCATAATGACTTACGTCACTTCAGGAGAATACAAACACCAGCCAAACTTTCAGCGTTATTTAGAAGATAAGTCAGATAAGCTTCGCGCTCAAGGTGTTAGTGTTACAGTAGATATTTGGAAATGATTTAGATTGCAACTGGTGCCTTAATCGGCGCATCAAATACATAATTTATAAATTCAAAATCTTCATAACTGTAATTAAAAATACTCTTAGGCCTGCGCTTAATTTTAAGTGTTGCTAGTGCTTTTGGGGTGCGAGCCAATTGTGTTTCTACTTGTTTAGTATGATTGGAATAAATATGGCAATCACCGCCACTCCAAATAAAATCACCCACTTCCAAATCACACTGTTGCGCCATCATGTGGGTTAGTAATGCATATGAAGCAATGTTAAATGGCACACCAAGAAAAATATCTGCACTTCTTTGGTACAACTGGCAAGATAGCTTTCCATCAGCCACGTAAAACTGGAAAAATGCATGGCAAGGTGGTAATGCCATATTTTCCAACTCACCAACATTCCAAGCTGAAACAATAATTCTACGAGAATCTGGCGTGCTTTTGATTTGCGCTACCACTTGCGTAATTTGGTCAATACTGTCGCCTCTAGCATTTTGCCAATGACGCCACTGCGCACCGTAAACTGGACCCAAATCCCCATTCTTATCCGCCCATTCATTCCAAATTCGCACGCCATTTTCTTGTAAATATTTAATGTTAGTATCACCACTAAGAAACCACAACAATTCGTGTACAACCGAAGGCAAATGTACGCGCTTGGTGGTTACAAGTGGAAAACCTTTGGATAAATCAAAACGCATTTGGTGTCCAAACAAACTGGTTGTTCCTGTACCTGTTCTGTCAGTTTTGTTGGTGCCAGTATTTTTAACCAGCCTTAAAAAATCTAAGTATTGCTTCACATTGTTTCCTTGTTAAGATATGCTTTTCGCAATAGCACAATACCAAGTACTACCATTGGTAGGCTTAATAATTGCCCCATGGTAAGCCAACCAAAAGCCAAATAACCCAATTGCACATCTGGCACTCGAACAAACTCAATTATAAATCTAAACAAACCATAGAAAATCAAAAATAATGCTGAAATTGACATGGATGGGCGCAATTTGTTACTAAACACCCAAAGAATAATAAATAAAATTAAACCTTCTAAAAATGCTTCAAATAATTGTGATGGATATCGGCTCACACCTTGTTGTTCAATGTACATGCCAAATGGACTGGTGGTTATTTTGCCCCAAAGTTCAATGTTAATAAAATTACCCATTCTGCCAAAACCCAATCCTAATGGCACAAGTGGTGCAACAAAATCCATTGTGGTAAAAAAAGTTTTGTTATATTTTCGATTAAATAAAACCATTGCCAACAATACGCCTAAAAAACCACCGTGAAATGACATACCGCCATCTTGAATAGCGAAAATTAACAAAGGATCGGATAAAAAATTTGGCAAATTGTAAAACAACATGTAGCCCAAACGACCACCAGCAACCACACCAATTGCACCATAAAAAATTAAATCTTCAATTTGTTGTGCATTCCAGCTGTTAAGTTGCTTAGCACGATAATTTGCCAACAAATAAGCCGCTAAGAAAGCCATCAAATACATCAACCCATACCAATAGATTTGTACAAAGCCTAAATCTATTGCAATTGGATTAATGGTTGGGTAAGTCATGCTTAGTATTCCTAATGGTGCGCTCGAGGTGACTCGAACACCCGACATTTAGCTTCGGAGGCTAACACTCTATCCAACTGAGCTACGAGCGCATAGACAAAAATTGTTAAAATTAATCTTATTCAGAGCAGAACACTGCCTGTATATTAGATACTAATTTTAAAACCTTGGCATCTTTAACCTTACAGAGTACTTTATTGCCATCACGCCGAGATTCGACAATATTTTTAGTTCTAAGAATGTCAATATGTTGTGAAATATTAGATTGTGAAGAGCCCACTTTTTTTACAATTTCTAATACAGGTAATTCGTCATTTTTTAGTGCGCATAAAATCTTTAAACGCAGTGGATGTGCCATTGCTTTTAAAGCTCTTGTTGCTTTTTCAATGTCTTCTTCTTTTTCTAATAATGTTATTTCGCTCATAATGAATCCTCTATTTCTTTAAAATTAATTAAAGTCTGCCCAACATGCCATAAATGCCATATCGCCTAACTTTGATTAATACCATCTTTTGGTAATAGTTAATCAGACTGTCATTATTAAGCACAATATCAAAAACCTGCCACTGTTTATTCTCGTTTTGATGGAATAACAAATCAAGATAAATACCACCAAATGAAGTATATCTATTAACCTTAAGTTGTACTGCAATTGAACCATCCATCATTGGTCTAGCAGATATAAATTGAAACGAGGTAGAATTTACTTGGGATAATCTTGCCAATAAGGTTGTCATCATATTGTTTTTCAGCCTATTGACAAAAAACCTGGTCTCTTCTTCGCCCAAGCGATTATTGATCACCAGTAAAACTTCACTGGCAATGTGGTTAAAGTCAAACAGTGGTGCAATTTCTTTTTCGACGAAAAAATTAAGCATTTTTGGCGAATATGCCATGGTTGTTAACTGATTAAGCTTTACAATTGCTGTTTGTATTGCCTGAACTGGGCCATTGTCTTGTGCTACCTTCTCCGCAAAAGTACCTAATGAGGCAAACATCATTAAAGCCAACAAAATTACATTTAATCTTCTCATTTTTTCTCCATTTTTAAAAAACAAAACCAAGTAAAATTAAAAATAATAATATTGGTTTCACAGTTATTATATTTAAACTTTCTATAAGCAAATGATTATATTATGAACTTTTTTAAATATTCACTATTTTTAACGCTTTTTTATACACTTTTTGGCATTTATACACCCGTATTAGCTAAAAGCGATGCTGAAAAACAAAAAATAGAAGCCTTTTTCAAAGACCTTGAAACGTTTACAGCTGTTTTTAACAATATTAAACAGCTGTACGTTGATGATGTTGATAATAAAAAACTATTTAACCATGCTATAAAAGGTATGGTTAGTGGGTTAGACCCGCATTCAGGCTATCTTGAACCTAAAGAGCAAAAAAACCTACTCGAAAGTGCCTCGGGAAAATTTGGCGGTCTTGGTATTGTTATTGGCATGAAAGACGAAGCCATTCAAGTAATTTCTCCTATTGACGATACACCTGCTTATAGAGCCGGCATCCAAGCGGGCGATTTAATTGTGAAAATTGGTGATAAGCCAGTACGTGGCATGACTTTGGAGGATGGTGTTGAGTTAATGCGTGGCAAAGCGGGTACTGACATTCGAATTACCATTGTTCGCAAAAATAAGAAACCATTTATTGTTAACATTACTAGAGAAATTATTACCATTATCTCGGTTAAAGGCTATTTATTGGAAAAAAATATTGGCTATATACGCATCTCTAGTTTTCAAAATCCAACAGCGAAACTACTCAAACAGACTTTTAATGACTTGGTTGAAGAAAACAATGTCCAACTTAACTCATTAATTCTTGACTTAAGAAACAATCCAGGCGGTGTTTTGAATGGTGCAGTTGATGTATCAAATTTATTTCTTGATAAGAAAGGACTGGTGGTTTACACCAAGGGCAGAATTCCAAGCTCAAACCTTAAATTCAAAATAAAATCAGGTGACATCATGCAAGGATTGCCTATTGTTGTGCTAATCAATGAAGGCTCAGCTTCTGCATCAGAAATTGTTGCAGGTGCATTGCAAGACCATAAACGCGCCATTATTATGGGCAGTACTTCGTTTGGAAAAGGCTCGGTACAAACCATTCTTGAGCTTCAAAAAGGCTATGGACTTAAACTGACAACTGCCAGATATTACACACCAAATGGGCGCTCTATTCAAGCCAAAGGTATTGTGCCTGACATTGAACTAAAAAACATTAGCCTAGAAAATGAAGCAGAAAAATCAGTGATTGAGACCAAGGAAAAAGACCTTGATGGCCACTTAGAGGTGGAAGACCCTTCTGAAGAAATATTAAGCACCCAAGAAAAGAACAAAAAGAAACAAAACAAAACAACCATTGAAAAATTGAAAAAAGATTATTTTGTGCACGAAGCTACGAATTTATTAAAAGCTTTAACAGTTTTAAGCAATCAATAATGGCAATTACACTTTCTATTGCAAACCAAAAAGGCGGTGTTGGCAAGACAACAACAGCTGTTAATTTAAGTGCAGCATTAAAAGCCATTAAAAAGCGTGTATTACTTATTGATATTGACCCCCAAGGCAATGCAACGATGGGCTGTGGTGTTGATAAATACAACCTTAATTATTCTATTTGCGAGTTGCTATTAGACGAGTGCAGTGTCGACAAGGCCATTACCCATGTTGATGAATCTGGTATAGACGTACTGGGCTCTAATACTAACCTTGTTGCCGCTGAAATTGTCTTATTGCGTGAGGATAATTCTGAATATAAACTCAAAAAAGCAATTGCTAAAATTAGTGCTAAGTACGACTATATCATTATTGACTGCCCACCCTCGCTTAACATGCTAACCATTAATGCTTTTACCGCATCAGATGGTATTATTATCCCAATGCAGTGTGAATACTACGCGTTAGAAGGCCTGAGTGCATTGATACAAACGATTGATAAAATTAAATCAACCACCAATCCTAACTTAGAGATTACAGGTTTAATACGCACAATGTTTGACACAAGGAATAACTTATCTAATGAAGTGTCTATTCAGCTACTTCAGTATTTTTCACACAAAGTCTTTAAAACAATCATCCCTAGAAATGTAAAATTAGCAGAAGCGCCGAGTTTTGGACAGGATGTGATTAGCTATGCAAGATTATCCAAAGGGGCAATTTCTTATATCTCCTTAGCCAGTGAAGTGCTGAGGAAAACGTTAATTAATTAATATGGCAAAAATTTCAAAACTAGGACGTGGATTGGATATATTATTAGGACAAGTGCCTTCTACAAGCGAACAAGCTGATTCCGAAAACAACTTAACAATGTTAAGTGTTGGTTGGTTGCAACGAGGAAAGTTCCAGCCTAGAGACGACATTGATCCCAACACGCTAAATGAATTGGTCAGTTCTATTACTTCACAAGGCGTCATTCAGCCATTGGTTGTACGCAAAGTAAGCTATGATAAATATGAAATCATTGCTGGCGAGCGGCGTTGGCGAGCGGCAAAAATTGCTGGTTTAAATGAAGTGCCCGTTATCATCCGTAAAATTGATGATCAAGTGGCACTTGCTATTGGTCTGATTGAAAATATTCAACGCGAATCCTTAACGCCACTTGAAGAAGCGAAAGCACTACAACAACTCATTGAAGATTTCAAAATGACCCATGAAGAAATTTCCAATGTCGTTGGTCGTTCCCGCTCTACAGTAAGTAATTTAATTCGCCTATTACAGCTTAACAATGCTGTTAAACAACTGCTTAGCAGTGGTGATATAGAAATGGGCCATGCACGAGCGCTTTTATCACTGACAGAAGAGCAGCAACTTGATGTGGCCAATCAGGTTATTAAAAAATCTTTATCTGTTCGTCAAACTGAAGAATTGGTCAAAAAAGTGCTAAATCCAACACCTAAAAAATCAACCTCAATTGATCCGCGTATTTTAGAACTAATGCAAACTTTAAGTAAAAAGCTGGCTTCAAAAACTGAAATTAAATCAAATGGCAATCAAGGAAAAATTATTATTCACTATCAATCAATAGATGAATTGGATAATATTCTAAATCACATTAACTAATCAAAACCACCGATTCTATCAAGCTTTAAAGATTCATCCCAGTGCATCCAAATACCAAACGCTTTGCCAATAATGTATGATTCTGGTACAAAACCCCAAAAACGAGAATCACTACTACGAGCACGATTATCACCCATAACAAAGTAATGTCCTTCTGGCACAGTCAGTTTAACCCCTTTAGAGGGGTGATTTGGGTCTAGCAAAATATTATGCGGATTGTTGTCTAATAATTCACGCTTATGCTTAAAGCCCGTCATGGCTGAACCCGACTCAACACCTTGGTATGTACCAATATTTTTATTGTCAATTTTTACACCATTCACATATAAGCTATCTGCACGGTAAATTATCTTATCACCCGGAATGCCAATGACTCGCTTAATAAAATCAGCGCCCTGATATTTTGATTTTTTTTCATAATTAGGATACCTAAATACAACAACATCACCTCTTTCAGGCTTTGAAAACTCGATTATTTTTTTATTTAAAATTGGGATACTAACGCCATAATCAAACTTTGATACCAAAATAAAATCGCCTGTTAATAAAGTTGGCATCATTGAATTTGAAGGAATTCTAAAAGGCTCAATAACAAAACCTCGAAGTGCAAATACCAATAACAATACTGGGAAAAATTCAGCTGACCACTGTACTATTTTAGGACGATTTAAATATTTTTCAGATTTATTAAAACGTAAAAATAAAGCAAAATAAATAAACCTCCCTAAGATTGGTTTTTGCGCTTTATCTGTAACTGGCATTTGCGTGTGATTAAAAAATAATTGATCAATAGTCACAATAACAAAAGCCAATACTAGAAATAAAGCCAAGAATGAAGAAACATCCCATGCAAAAAAAGGTGAAGCGTTTTCAATTGTCATAATAAAAATAAGCGAATTCAAAAAGTAATTATTATATAATAATTACTTTTTAATTGATGGAGAAAGAAATGGTATTAGCTGATTTAGAAAGAGATGATCATGGTTATCTAAAAGATCTTAATGAGTGGAATGAAGACGTTGCTCGTGAGTTAGCAGAAGAAGAAGGTGTTAACTTAACAGATGACAGCTTCAAATTAATTAATTTTTTACGTGGTGAATACATCAATAACAACGCCAACCAACCTAACGAACGCAACATGGTTAAAGGCTTAAAAGATGATTGGGAAGGTAAGTTAAGCACCAAAGAGTTATATGCATTATTTCCAAAAGGCCCTGCCAAGCAGGCGGGTAAAATTGCTGGATTGCCTGAAACGAAACGCAAAGGTGGTTACTAAACTTTAACCTTTCTTTGTTAAAAAACGCTTAAACAAGCGTCTTTTTTTATAACTAAATTTCTACAATATTCATGCCCGAAAAATTAGCCAATTCAACAAAATTGGGGAATGAAGTTTTAACATTATCCACACCTTCAATTTCAATAGTGTACTGACATCTTAGAGAGGCAACGGCAAATGACATAGAAATGCGGTGGTCATGGTAAGATTTAATCGCAATGCTGGGTTTTGAAAAAACACCGCCTTGAATCTTAATGCCATCTTCAAGCACTTCGTTTTCAATACCAAGAATGCTTAAACCATCTGCCATCACTTGAATACGGTCAGACTCCTTAACCCTTAGTTCTTTAGCACCAGTCAATATGGTTTCACCCTTAGCACAGCTCGCTGCAATAAAAATAACAGGGAGTTCATCAATGGCTAATGGCACTAACTCCTCAGGAATGCAAATACCTTTTAGTTGCGCTGATTGAATACGGATATCGGCTAACAGTTCTCCGCCGATCTTACGCTCATTTGATAAGCTTAAATTAGCGCCCATCAACTTCAAAATATCAATAACACCTGTTCGTGTTGGGTTGATATTAACACCAGTAAGGATTATGTCTGCTTTTGGTGCAATTGATGCTGCTACCATAAAAAATGCAGCTGAAGATATATCGCTTGGCACTTGTATTGCAAAAGCGTTTAGCTGGGCACCGCCTGTTAAACATATTTTGTTTTTATTAACATCTACCTTGTAACCCAAGCCTTTTAACATGCGTTCAGTGTGGTCTCGTGTGGGTGCTGGCTCTTTAATGCAGGTTTCACCTTGTGCATATAAACCCGCTAAAAGCACACAAGATTTCACTTGCGCTGAAGCTACTGGCAAATCATAATGAATGCCTTTTAGTGCCTGTCCGCCTTTAATTTTAAGTGGTAATTTGCCATCATTACTTTCAATCACCGCACCCATTTTGGTTAAAGGATTAATAACCCTACCCATCGGACGTTTTGATAGTGACTCATCGCCACACAATTCACTATCAAATGCTTGCGCTGCCAATATGCCAGATATTAAACGAATGGAAGTGCCAGAATTACCTAAATCAAGTGGTGTTAAAGGTTTTTTTAACCCATTAAGCCCCACACCATAAATAGTAACCTTATCACCATTACGCTCAATTTTAACCCCCATGGCTTGAAAGGCTTTTAACGTTGATAACGCATCTTCCCCTTCTAAAAAACCACTGATTTTAGTAATGCCATTAGCCAAGGCGCCTAGCATAATGCTTCGATGGGAAATTGATTTATCGCCAGGAACTTTTAAACAACCAGACAATGAGTTGACTGGCTTTGCAATAAATTTACTCATATTTTTTTAACCATCCAACCAGTTATCTCGTGCAGATTTAGCCTCTTGAAAAAGCTTTTCCAGTGCTTGTGCTTGATTATTTTTAATCAAGTTTGATATTTTTTCTAACGTCTGTTGATAGCCTTCAATGTGCTTCACAATTTCCTTAGGGTTGTTAATGCAAATATCACGCCACATAAGTGCATCTGACGAGGCAATACGTGAAAAATCCTTAAATCCACCTGCCGCATAACGACAAGCATTTGGATTGTTGTTGATTAAATAATCCATCAGCCCATACGCCAACATATGTGGCAAATGAGAGGTTATGGCCAGTAAATCATCATGCTTTTCATCGCTCATAATCTCTACTTTAGCGCCGAGTGAGCGCCACAGGCTACTTAATATATCTACTGCTTGAGTGTCTGCATTTTCTTCTGGCGTTAAAATAACACGCTTGTGGTTAAATAATTGAGCATCAACTGCTTCAATACCACTTTTTTCCTTACCAGCAATTGGATGAGCTGGGATAAATCTTGCTGGCATTTGACCAAATACCAATTTGGCAATTTTTATCACACTGCCCTTGGTACTACCAACATCAGAAATAATAACCGATTCATCAATATGAGGCTTAATCAGTTCTAAAATAGCTTGAAAGCTATTCACTGGCGTTGCAATAATAACCATTTGCACTTGTTTTAAAGCCTGGGCAATATCCAAACTATACGCATCAATAACGCCCATTTCTTGTGCTTTTTTAAGGTGCGACTCTTGCCTAGAAAAACCAATAATAGTTTTAACTTGATTAGTTCGTTTTAATCCAGTCGCAAAAGAACCACCAATTAATCCAACACCAATAATGCAAATTTTATCTATCATAAGACTGATTTTAACGCCTCTAAAAAATCATTGTTTTCTTTTAACGTGCCAACAGACACTCTTAAATAATTCTCCATCTCCACTGGTCGTACAATAAAGCCTTTTGTTAGTAACTTTTGATAAATGTCGGTTGCATTATCAACCTTTAGTGCAATAAAATTTGCAAAAGACTTGATATAAGAAAGTTGTAATTCATCAAACCCTTTTGACAACTGAATTAATCCATTTTTA
This sequence comes from Isorropodon fossajaponicum endosymbiont JTNG4, assembly GCF_016592615.1. Lineage (NCBI taxonomy): Bacteria > Pseudomonadati > Pseudomonadota > Gammaproteobacteria > Isorropodon fossajaponicum symbiont. Next base: position 518,308 of record NZ_AP013043.1, on the reverse strand, counting down.
TTAGCAAATACGGATCTTGTTAAAAAAGAATCATCAGCCAATGCTGATATAGCAGCTATTTGCGCAATGTGATTGACATTAAAGGGCTGGCGAATACGATTTAAATAATCAGCTATCTTAGCGCTTGATACGCTATAACCTACTCTTAATCCTGCCAAAGCATACACTTTAGAAAAAGTACGGGTAATGACTAAATTATCAAATTCTTTTAGCCATCCAATCGCCCTATCTTCAATATCTAAATATTCAAAATAAGCCTGATCCAAGACCATAATGACTGATTGTGGTACTTGTTTTAAAAATTGATAAATGGCTTCATCACTTAAAAGCGTGCCTGTTGGATTGTTTGGATTAGCAATGAAAATAAGTTTGGTTTTATCGCTAATTGCTGCAAGCATTGCATCTAAATCATGCCCAAAATTCTTAGATTTTGTCACCACTGACTTTGCACCAAGTGCTTGAGTCACCAAAGGGTAAACCACAAACACATATTCTGAAAACACCACTTCATCATCAACATCACAAACACAAACCTTAGCCACTAATTCTAAAATATCATTTGAGCCATTGCCTAATGTAATGCAATTAGTAGCAACATTTAAATGCTCACTAATTGCTTGTTTTAGTTCAAAGCCATTGCCATCAGGGTATCTACTAACCTCGGTAATAGCTTGTTGTATAGCTTTTTGCACTCTAGGCCCAATACCCAAAGGGTTTTCGTTGCTAGCGAGCTTAACGATATGCACTAGCCCCAGTTCACGACGTAATTCAGCAATAGGCTTGCCACCTTGATAAGGCCTTAAAGACTTTATTGCCAAGCAAACACTCATAGTAAAAACCCTCCAAATAAGAAAGGGTTTTGTAAATGTGTAAAAGAAAAAACCAGCCTCTTAAAAATTAATATTTTCATAACAATTAATACGAAAAATCACCTTATAAAACAGCAACAGGATACGAGCCAAGCACATTAACTTTAAGCACTCTACTGGACACTTCTGCTAATGCCAAATTTACTTTTTTATCATCTTTATGCCCCTCAATATCAATTAAAAATAGATACTCCCACTTAACACCAGGCATGGGGTGTTTTGCCAGTTGTATCATATTAATATTTTGCTGTTTAAATGGCTCTAACAAATCAAACAGCGCACCAGATTCGTGCTTAGTCACAACTAAAAGCGAGGTTTTATCTTCACCAGAAGTAGGAACATCCTCTTTACCAAGAATTAAAAAACGAGTGACATTGCCAGCCTTATCTTCAATATTTTTAGCAATTCTTTCTAAGCCGTATAAACTTAATGCCACTTCTGAGGCAATAGCAGCAACGCCCACTTCATCTTTAGCAATACGGGCAGCCAATGCGTTTGATGCCACTGATTTTAACTCGGTGCTTGGATAGTGATTACTTAGCCAACGTTGGCATTGATCCAATGCTTGAGAGTGGGCATAAATAACTTTAATTTCTTGTGACTGATTTGCACTCATTAGCTGATGCTGAATTGAAATTTCCACCTCGCCACAAATTTTTAAATTTTGAGAATAAAGCATATCAACCGTAGCACCAATCACGCCATTAGATGAATTCTCAATAGGCACAACGCCATAATGCGCATTGCCCTTTTCAACTTGATGAAAAATCTCATCAATACTTGCACAATCAAGTGTAAATACGCTGTGTCCAAAATGTTTAAGTGCTGCTTCTTGTGTAAAGGTACCTTCAGGACCTAAATAAGCAATATTTAAAGGCTGCTCAAGTGCAAGACAGGCTGACATAATTTGTCGAAAAATATACGCCATGTCTTTGTCTTTTAATAAACTATCATTTCTTTTAATAATTGAACGTAGCACTTGTGCTTCACGCTCAGGTCGATAAAAAATACTATCATCATCCGAGATTTTTTTTACCTGTGCAACCTCAGCAGCTAGCTGTGCACGATTGCCAATTAATAGCTGAATTTTTTTATCTAATGCGTCAATCTCATCACGCAATTCTAGCAGTGTTTTTTTGCTCATGCTTTATCTCTTAAAGGCCTCTAACAGTCAATATACCTTTGACTTGCTTTAAATTATTAATAACCGAAGGTGAAATTTCACGGTCCAAATCAACCAAAGTATAAGCAACATTATCTCTTGATTTGTTAAGCATATCAATAATATTAGCACCAGAATCTGCAATGGTTGTTGAGATTTGACCCACCATATTAGGAATATTTTTATGGGTAATGGCCAGTCGCTCCTTGCCTGCTCTTGGCATTGATGCTTCTGGAAAATTTACCGAGTTGGTAATATTGCCATTTTCTAAATAATCTCTTACTTGGTTTGTGATCATAATCGCACAGTTGTCTTCAGCCTCTACTGTTGATGCGCCCAAATGTGGCAAAGCAATCACTCTGTCATGATTTTTTTTGTCATCAATTGGAAAATCAGTCACGTAATACTTAACTTCACCACTCTCAAGGGCAACCATTAAAGCTTCTTCATCAACAATACCGTCGCGGGCAAAATTAAGAACAGTTGCATCTTTTGGCAATAAAGCAATACGTTCTTTATTTAATAAGTTTTTAGTGCCTTCGAGTAATGGCACGTGGAATGAAACAAAATCACTGCGTGAAAACAGCTCATCAATACTCAATGCTTGCTCTACACCTGCAGATAACTTCCAAGCGCTTTTAATGGTTATGCTAGGATCAAAACCAATAACATTCATACCTAAAGCATGTGCCGCATTAGCAATTTGCACCCCAATTGCACCCAAACCAACAATCCCTAGCGTTTTACCTGGTAATTCAGAGCCAGCATAATGTTTCTTACCTTCTTCAATGGCAGTTTTTAAATTATCAAGTGGTAAATTATTAACATAATGCCAAGCTTGGCAAATATTACGACTTGCAAGTAACATTGAGCTAATAACTAATTCTTTCACCGCATTAGCATTCGCACCTGGTGCATTAAAAACCACCACACCCTTATCGCTCATTTTATCCAGTGGAATGTTATTAACGCCTGCGCCAGCACGGCCAACAACTTTAAGGTTATCATTAATTTCCATATCATGCATTTTTGCACTACGCACTAAAATTGCATCAGGATTACTCATTTCTGAGGCAATTTCATAATCTTTTCTTGGTAATTTTTCCAAGCCAATTGGTGAGATATTATTAAGCGTGAGAATCTTAATCATTAGGTGTTTTCCTTTTCAAATGCTTTCATAAAATTCACCAATTCATTAATGCCCTCTTGTGGCATAGCATTATAAATGCTAGCACGCATACCGCCCACACTACGATAGCCTTTTAAGGTGATTAAATTATTAGCGGCTGCTTTTTCCAAAAACAAGCCATTGAGGCTTTCATCAGCTAGCAAAAATGTCACGTTCATCCGAGAGCGATATTTTATTGCCACTGGGTTTGAGTAAAAATCAGAACCATCAATCGCATCATAAAGTGTTTTTGCCTTGGTTTGATTAATCTTAGCTATAGCGCTCAATCCGCCTTGTTGTTTAAGCCATTCAAACACACGAGATGCCACGTACCAAGGATAAGTTGATGGCGTGTTATACATTGAATCATTATTCGCTTGCGTTGTATAGTCAAACAACACGGGTTGATTAGCCACCACATTGCCCATCAAATCCTCTCTAACAATCACAATTGTCAACCCTGCAATACCAATATTTTTTTGCGCACCCGCATAAATAACACCATACTTTGACACATCAACCTCACGCGACAAAATACTTGATGACATGTCAGCCACAAGTGGCATACCCACCTCTGGCACATAGTCAAATTCTAAGCCTGCGATAGTTTCATTAGGCGTGTAATGTAAATAAGCACCATCAGGGTCAATGTTCCAATTTTCAAAGGCATCAATATTGGTATATTTATTGTCTGAGCTGTCGGTGCAAATGTTTACTTCGCAATAACGCTTACCTTCAGCAATTGCCTTTTTAGACCAATGACCCGTATGTGCATAATTAGCCTTAGTTTTTCCCTGAAGTAAATTAATCGGCACCATTGAAAATTGAGCCGACGCACCCCCTTGCAAAAACAAAACTTTATAGTGACTGGGAATGCCCATCAAGTCTCTTAAATCTTGTTCTGATTTTTTCGCCATTGCCATAAAATCACCACCACGATGCGAAATTTCCATCACCGATGCATGTGCATTGCCATATTCTAATAACTCATCTTGCATTTGTTTTAGTACTTGTGTTGGCAACATAGCAGGACCAGCACTAAAGTTATAAACTTGGCTCATTTTTACAAACTCCTTGTTTAATAAAATTAAAAAGTTAGACGATTTTATCAGAACTCAGATATTTAAGCCTATTTAATGTTTAAATCTTATTATAATTTGCACTTAATTTTAGTTATGGAAGATTGTTTTTTCAAGTGCTGATGGTAAAAAATATCAATCTTAACCTCAATCAAGAATTGGTGCACAATTTATATGAACTCTTTGCCTAACTTTAATGACAATACCATCTAAATAGACAATAGGTAAATTTCATCAAGTGGACGATTACGCCATTCAATCGCTTGGGTGATAACCGCCTGCTGAGTGACATTGGATACCAATGTTGCTGAGATGTCTACATCATACATTTCTTTAAAGGTTGAGACGATGTCACGGGTACCTATGCCTTTGGCATATAGGCTTAATATCTGACTATCAAAAGCACCCAATCGGCGTTTGACCTTTTTCAATAATTAAAGGTTCAAAGCTACCTCTGCGGTCTCTTGGGATAGCAAGTTCAACTTCACCATGATTGCCTTTGACGGTTTTAGGGTAATAGCCATTACGAGCATTGCTGTCTGTATTAAGCTCGCTGCTATTTTGCCCATATTTTGGATAACCAAGATGATGTTCCATCTCAGCACCTAATGCTGCTTCAATGGTCATTTTAACCAGTGAAGCAGCTAGATCTGCTAAATCATCTTGGGTGTGGATGTCTTTGGCAAGTTCATCAGCAAAAGCACGGAGCTTTTTCTGGTTGATGCCTGTGTTGTTAAGTTGCTTTTTTTTGTTTCTTGGTATTGTGTTACTCATGTTTTTTCTCCTTTTCGGGGATTATAAAATATGAGGGTTTACACAATCTGGTTTACAGGGTCAAACTATGTTTTTATTATGAGTTTTTGAGTGATTATAGCATTGCTTTTATTCAATCAAATTTTTTCTATTGGCTAGATTTTACACCCTTAAGCTGGTTAATTTATGACAAAATATCACCCTAATGAGTATCGAATTTACAATTTCTAATCAATATTTGCGATCCAGTCAAAAAAAGGGCTTTGTTTCCTTTATTTCTGGGGTTTCTATGGTCGGTTTGATTTTATCTATCGTTACCTTGATTACCGTACTATCTGTTATGAATGGGTTTCACAAAGAACTTAGAGATAGGGTGTTAAATGCTATTTCTCATTCATATATTACTCAATATAATGGCTTGGTTGATAATTGGCAGGATTTACAAACCCAAATCAACCAACATCCTAACATTGTTAGCACTTCGCCCTATATTGAAAAATATGCTTTACTCAGTGCAAAAAATGGCGCCAAAGGCATTAGTGTGCGAGGTATTAAACCTGATTTGGAGAAAAAAACTTCTATTTTGTTAAATAAAATTAAGTCTGGTAGTGCCAACTTACTTAAATCAGACATTTTAATTGGTGCAGGGCTGGCAGCGCAATTAGGTGTGATTGTTAATGATAAAATTACACTACTTACCCCTAAATTATCTTCTGATATTATAGGCATTCAACCCAGGTTTAAACGCTTTACCATTAGTGGTATTTTTGATGCTGGAATTGGTGAGTATGACAATAATTTAGCATTTATTAGCTTAGAGCAAGCTCAAAAGTTGTACTCTATGAAAGGTCAAGTTTCTGGCATTCGACTTAAGGTTGATGATTTGTTTAATGCTAAGAAAATCACTCGTGAGGTTGTTGCCAGCTTGCAAAGTGATCAATATTATGGCGTTGATTGGACGGAACAAAAGGCCAACTTTATTAAAGCACTTAATCTTGAAAAGCAAATGATTGGTATCATATTATCACTCATTATTGCAGTGGCTGCTTTTAATATTGTTTCTATGATGGTTATGGTAGTGACTGATAAAAAAGCTGACATCGCTATTTTAAGAACTCTTGGCATGACGCCCAATCGCATTGTAAAAATATATTTTTACCAAGGACTGACAATTGGTTTGGTTGGTATTACTATTGGTAGTATTTTAGGTGTCTTGCTCTCGCTTAATATTGAAATGGTTGTTAGTGGCATTGAGTCCCTTTTGGGCTTTCAGTTCTTTCCAAAAGATGTGTTTTATATTACTCGATTTCCTTCTGAAATACACATGACAGACATCGCAAAAGTTGCCTTGGGTAGTTTTATTTTAGTCATAATCGCCTCTATTTTTCCTGCCAAACGCGCAGGAAAAATAGATATTGCCAAGGTATTAAATCATGAATAAAATTATTGAGTGTAATAGTCTTAGTTACAGCTACTTTGATGGCAAGCAAGAAACGCCGATACTTAACAACCTTAACTTAAGCGTTAAGCAAGGTGAATCAATTGCGATCTTAGGACAATCAGGCTGTGGTAAATCTACTTTACTTAATCTGCTAGGTGGTATCGACAAACCCACTCAAGGCGAAGTGCTCATCAATGGCAACAATTTAGGCTTATTAAATGAAAACGACACCACATTATTGCGTGGTAAATATCTAGGTTTTGTGTATCAATTTCATCATCTATTGAATGATTTTAGCGCACTTGATAACGTTGCAATGCCTGAGCGAATACAAGGGAAAAATCAACAATTTGCCCAAACCAATGCTGAAAAAATACTCTCAAAAATTGGGCTTGAGCACCGCCTTAACCACTTACCAAGTGAGCTTTCTGGTGGCGAGCGCCAACGCGTTGCTATCGCCAGGGCTTTAATTACAAATCCTAGTTGTATTTTGGCAGATGAGCCCACTGGAAATTTGGATGCTGAAAATGCTCATGAAGTGCTCAATCTAATGCTAACACTTAATCGTGCCCAAAATTGTTCACTAATTGTTGTTACTCATGATGAAAAAATCGCTGCAAAAATGGACAAAGCGCTTGTCTTAAATCATGGTGTATTAATCCCTCTAACCTAGACGTAAAACCATGCAAATACACCAATTACAAATGAGTTATTCGCCCGAAGAAGATCGTATTATTTTGCGTGTTGGTAGCATCACAGATGAGGAAATTTGCTTATTTCTCACTCGTCGGCTGGTTAATGATTTTTGGACAATTCTTGTTCCAGCAATGCAACAATCTGAGCCAACACTCAACGATATGCAAAGAACGCCAGAAATACCAGAAGTTAAAAAAATCAAACAAGAAATACAACACCAACAAATTATTGAAAAAAGTGATTACATTACGCCTTTTAATAAGGGAAAAGAATCTCCAGTTGGGCAAATACCCATGCTAACAACAAAAATAAGTATTAACACAAATGATAGCAATATGACTTTGATTGTTTTTTCAAGTGCTGATGGTAAAAATATCAATCTTAACCTCAATCAAGAATTGGTGCACAATTTATATGAACTCATTGCTAAAATATTACCTAGCACAAATTGGGGGCTTGTATTGAAAGGTGTGACAAACACTGCTATTATTGAAAATAAAACCAGCTCAGTATTGCATTAATAAGCCAAGGCTTTACGTAAAATAGACCCTGTAAACCAGATTGTGTAAAGCCCTCGTTAAAAATCAGACATAATCCTTTAATCTATCCTCATGCAGGATTATAAACTAATTCACTGCTTGTGACCAATTTCTAATTGGCATCGTCCATTTCTTACTGGCTGCTTCAATGGCCAAAAAGACAACTTTAAAAGCAGAATCATCGTGATTAAAAATCTTTCTATTCTTGATAGATTTACGAATCACTGAGTTTAAGGATTCAATGGCATTGGTGGTATAGACTGCCTTTCTAATGGCTTCAGGATAAGCAAATATTGTTGCTACATTATCCCAATGACGTCGCCATGATTTGGCAATGCTTGGGAACTGTTTACCCCACTGGTGTTCAAACTCATCTAATGCGAGTAAAGCCTCATCTTCACTGATGGACTGGTAAATTTGTTTAAGACTACTGGCAACCTGCTTTCTGTCTTTGTAACCCACATATTTAAGGGAGTTTCTAACCATATGCACAATACACCGTTGAACACCAGTCTGGGGGAACACGGCATTAATTGCCTCAGGAAAGCCCGTTAGTCCATCGACTGAGGCAATGAGAATGTTTTTAACGCCACGATTACTAATATCATTAAGAACGCCTAGCCAAAACTTGGAAGATTCATTTTTTGATAACCACAGACCCAAGTATTCTTTTCTGCCTTCAAGGTTCACACCTAAGGCGATATACATGGTCTTTTTGATGATTTGCTTATCTTGCCTAACTTTAATGACAATACCATCTAAATAGACAATAGGTAAATTTCATCAAGTGGACGATTACGCCATTCAATCGCTTGGGTGATAACCGCCTGCTGAGTGACATTGGATACCAATGTTGCTGAGATGTCTACATCATACATTTCTTTAAAGGTTGAGACGATGTCACGGGTACCTATGCCTTTGGCATATAGGCTTAATATCTGACTATCAAAAGCACCCAATCGGCGTTTGACCTTTTTCAATAATTAAAGGTTCAAAGCTACCTCTGCGGTCTCTTGGGATAGCAAGTTCAACTTCACCATGATTGCCTTTGACGGTTTTAGGGTAATAGCCATTACGAGCATTGCTGTCTGTATTAAGCTCGCTGCTATTTTGCCCATATTTTGGATAACCAAGATGATGTTCCATCTCAGCACCTAATGCTGCTTCAATGGTCATTTTAACCAGTGAAGCAGCGAGATCTGCTAAATCATCTTGGGTGTGGATGTCTTTGGCAAGTTCATCAGCAAAAGCACGGAGCTTTTTCTGGTTGATGCCTGTGTTGTTAAGTTGCTTTTTTTTGTTTCTTGGTATTGTGTTACTCATGTTTTTTCTCCTTTTCGGGGATTATAAAATATGAGGGTTTACACAATCTGGTTTGCCAATAGGAAGTTGCTTGTAAGTATTTAATATGTCTTGATTAATTTGAATACTGCTGACTATAACAGTTGCCTCTGTTGGCCCGTAAGTATTAAACAATTGTAAATTAGGAAAATGAGAAAGTAATAAGTCAGCCAATTTAATCGGTAACACTTCACCACACAAAATCATCAAAGTTAAATAAGGAAAATTTTCACGATTAAACGTTTTGTCAAAGCCAAACGCAAAAGAAGGCGTTGAGACCCAGATATCACAACGATACTCTAAAAATCTAGTTTTAAATAACACCGCAGTCAAGACTGGTTTTGTTATCTATTAAAACCAAACTAACACCCAAACTTAAGTGCATTAACTAGTTCAAATATAGATAAATCAAAACTCAATAATGCTTGATTCATAAACACTTGATTGACAGATAAAGAAAAACTCAGCCATGACCACGAATTGTGTAATAAATATTGGTGTAATTTGTTGATACTGTCAAAATTTTGTTCAGTCACTTCATCCAAAGCGACTAATAAGCCTAATTTTTGTTCTATTTCAAGTATTAACTCAACAATAATAACGGAATCAATCAGTCCTGACGAAATCAGCGCATCATATCATCCTCATCTAGTTTTTTAAGAACCAATCCTTGGATGATATTTTGAATGGTCTGTTTCATGAACTTATATTGGCGCTTATTTTAGTTAAAATATTTTGATCATTAACATAACACAACCTAGGCGCATAACTCTCAAGTTCTTTTTCAGTGTACACGCCGTATGCAGCAATAATTAACACATCGCCTACACTTACTTTATAGGCAGCAGCACCATTCACCGAAATAACACCAGAATTATCCTTACCACGAATTGTGTAAGTCGTAAAACGATTGCCATTATTAATATTGTATATTTGAATTTGTTCAAATGCACCAATACCTGCTGCATCTAACAATACACCATCAATTTCGCAAGAACCCTCATAGTCCAACTCAACTGCAGTTGTTGTTACTCTGTGCAATTTAGCACTCAAAAAAGTTCTTTTCATGAAAATGAACTAGCTTAAAAACTGAATCATGATACCTGCTACAATCACTGAGCCAATTACACCGGCAACATTAGGACCCATTGCATGCATTAATAAAAAGTTATGTGGATTAGCTTCTAAACCCACTTTATTAGAAACACGGGCCGCCATAGGTACGGCAGAAACACCGGCAGAACCAATCAGAGGGTTGATTTTATTTTTACTAAATACATTCATAAGTTTTGCCATTAATAACCCGCAAGCCGTGCCAATAGCAAAAGCCAACATGCCTAAAAGCAAAATACCTAAAGTCTCTAATTGTAAGAATTTATCCGCCATCAGTTTTGAGCCCACTGCTAAACCTAGAAAAATAGTCACAATATTAATCAAAGAATTTTGCGTTGTATCGCTCAAACGGTCAACTACGCCAGACTCTTTCATTAAATTACCAAAGGCAAACATGCCCAGTAGTGGTGCTGCATCAGGCAATAATAAGGCCACTAGCATTAACAACATAATGGGAAAAATAATCTTTTCAGCTTTTGAGACTTTGCGCAATTGTACCATTTCAATTTGACGTTCTTTTTCAGTCGTCAGGGCGCGCATAATTGGTGGTTGAATAAGTGGCACTAACGCCATGTAAGAATAAGAGGCGACCGCAATTGCACCCAACAAGTCAGGCGCAAGTTTTGAGGCAACATAAATACTGGTTGGACCATCAGCAGCACCAATAATGCCAATAGCAGCAGCGTCAGTCAAGCTAAAATCAAAAATCCCTATTGCGGTTAAACCAATAGCGCCTAATAAAGTTGCAAAAATACCAATTTGCGCTGCTGCGCCGAGTAATAATGTCTTAGGGTTAGCCAATAATGGACCAAAGTCAGTCAATGCACCCACGCCCATAAAAATAATCAATGGAAATGCACCGGACTCAATACCCACCACATAGAATATATGCAAAATACCGTTACCTTCGGCAATACCCGCACCTGGGATATTGGCCAAAATCGAACCAAAGCCAATGGGTAATAATAACAATGGCTCAAAATTTTTAATAATTGCTAAATACAAAAGTAGCATTCCAACCAATAACATTAAGCCTTGCCCCCAAGACATTTGATAAAGGCCTGTGTTTAGCCAAAGTGTATTTAATTGTTCCATGTCAAAATTTACAAATTATGCGAGTGTTAATAAGGTTTGGCCTACATCAACTGTATCGCCTTCCTTAATCTCAATGTCGGTCACAACACCGCTTCTAGCGGCCTTAATTTCAGTTTCCATTTTCATAGCCTCAAGAATAACCAAAATATCGCCTTGATTAATTTTTTGATTCACCTCAACCATTACTTTCCGAATAGTTCCTGATAATGGCGCACCAATAGCTTCACCTTCTGTTGTTGGCGCTGTACCAAGTATTTCTTTTTCTGCTGCTGGCATTGATGCTTTTTCTTGATCAGAAGAAGCCTTCATTGAGGTAATATTACCCCCTGCTGAAACATCAACAGTATAGGAATTACCTTTAAATGAAATGGTATAAGTCCCTTCCTCTTTGTCAGGTTTCTGGCAATTATCACCTGCCTGTGGCACTGGCTCAAAGAAATCAGGATTGTCTCGATTTTGTAAAAATAAGATACCTACTTGTGGAAATAATGCGTAAGTTAACAAATCATCAACCTTGTCTTTAGCCAAAGTAATCCCTTTCTCAACAACGATTTTATCAAACTCTTGCTCAAGAATATGCATCTCTGGTGCAATATTATCAGCAGGTCTGCAAGTAATCGGCTTGCCACCATCTAAAACTTTAACTTGCAAGGCTTGGTCAACAGGTGCAGGAGTTGCACCATATTCACCTTTAAGCACACCAGCAGACTCTTTAGTAATCGTCTTATAGCGCTCGCCAGTGAGCACATTAAGTACAGATTGCGTACCTACAATTTGAGACGTTGGTGTTACTAGTGGGATATAGCCTAAATCCTTACGTACACGTGGAATTTCAGCCAATACTTCATCCATCTTATCAAGTGCACCTTGCTCGCGTAACTGGCTTTCCATGTTGGTCAGCATGCCGCCTGGCACTTGGGATAATAAAATTCTTGAATCCACTCCTCTAAGTAAGCCTTCAAACTGCGCATACTTACAACGTACTGGCCTAAAGTAGGCATCAATTTCTTCTAGTTTTTTCAAATCTAGTCCTGTTTTTCTTGGACTATTTTCTAAAATAGAAACCACAGAATTGGTCGCACTATGACCATAGGTCATACTCATAGAGCCAATGGCAGTATCAACACGATCAATACCAGCTTCAACAGCTTTAATAATGGTAGCAGTGGATAATCCAGTTGTTGCGTGAGCATGTAATTGAATGGGAATATCAACAACTGCCTTTAATGCTTTAACCAAATCATAGGCTACATACGGCTGCAACAAACCTGCCATATCTTTAATACAAAGAGAATGTGCACCCATGTCTTCAATTTCTCTAGCCATATCTAGCCAAGTTTGAGTATTGTGTACTGGGCTGACTGTATAAGAGATAGTACCTTGAGCATGCATGCCTAATTTAATGGTTTGGTCTGTTGCAGTTTTAAGATTGCGAATATCATTCATCGCATCAAAAATCCGAAACACACTCACGCCATTTTCAGCACTTTGATCTACAAATTTACGTACTACGTCATCACTATAATGACGATAGCCTAACAAATTTTGACCTCTAAGCAGCATTTGCTGAGGTGTGTTAGGCATTACTTTTTTAATCTCACGGATTCTATCCCAAGGATCTTCCCCTAAATAACGAATGCACGAATCAAAAGTCGCCCCACCCCATGATTCTATTGACCAATAGCCAATTTTGTCTAATTTGTCTGCAATTGGTAGCATATCATCAATACGCATACGTGTTGCAAATAAAGATTGATGTGCGTCTCTAAAAACAAGTTCAGTAATTTCTACCTTTTTGCCTTGCGTACTATCAGGTTTTTTAGTTAATTTTTTTAAAAAATCTAGCATAATCTTTATGTTCCCCTATGCATTTTGATTGCTTGTTCAATAACAAATTTGGTCTCCTCATCTTTAAGTTCAGAACTATTGTTAAAATCCTGCTGATTATAAACTTTACTTTGAAGTTTTTGAATAATTATAGACATTAGTTTAGTAACGCCAACCAACAAGGTTAAAAACAAGAATACGAACCCCATACCAAACAAGGTTAAATTAAGTGCTTGAGCTATAAAATCTGTTTGTTCCATATTATGATTTTTTTTTATTAATTTGGTACCGATGGACGGGATCGAACCGTCACTCCCGAAGGAACCGGATTTTGAATCCGGCGCGTCTACCAATTCCACCACATCGGCAATATTTTTATTTGTGTCTAAAAGTAATCCTTCCTTTAGTTAAATCATAAGGTGTCATCTCAACGGTCACTCTATCACCTGGAAGAATGCGAATATAATGCTTGCGAATTTTACCGGAAATATGCGCTAAAATACGATGACCATTTTCTAATTCAACCATAAAAGTCGTATTCGGTAATTTTTCTTTAACAACGCCTTCTAACTCAATATAATCACTTTTTGACATAAATCGCTATAAATTTCCAACTAAATAAATTCGTCTATTTTACCCGATTGTTAGAGGATAGTTAAAAAATCATAAATCCAAAATCTAGCCTCTATAGAAATTGGAAACGCTTCAATCTTAACTGAATCAGTTATAATAAGGGCGCTTTTATTATGGATGTATTACATTAATGAAAATCAGTTTTGAGTTTTTCCCACCTAGAACAAACCAAGGTAAAGAAAAACTAATCCAAGTTAGGCAAAGTTTAAGTGTGGTATCGCCTGAATATTTTTCAACCACTTTTGGTGCAGGCGGTACAACACAAGATGTAACCCTAGAAGCGGTGTTAGACATTCAAAAAAATGACAATATTCCAGCTGCGCCACATCTATCTTGTATTGGCTCAGAAAAGTCTAACATTGTTGAATTATTGGATAAATACAAATCTGCAAATATCAATCGTATTATTGCACTAAGGGGTGATATTCCTTCAGGTGTGCGTGATATTGGCGATTTTCATTATGCCAATGAATTGGTTGAATTTATCCGATCTGAATATAATGACCACTTCCATATTGAGGTAGCAGCTTATCCTGAAATGCACCCACAAGCCAAAAATATTGCAAGTGATTTATCACACTTTGTTAACAAGATTAAAGCGGGCGCTAATGGCGCAATTACACAATACTTCTATAATGCTGATGCCTATTTCAGGTTTAAAGACGATGTGCAAAAATTAGGCATAGATATCCCAATTACACCAGGCATTATGCCAATTACTAACTACACTCAACTGCTTAACTTTTCTAATATGTGTGGTGCGCAAATTCCAAAGTGGATTTTAGAGCGCCTCAAACTATATGAAAATGACCTAGAATCACTTAGTGGTTTTGGTTTTGATGTGGTTGCTAATTTATGTCAAACACTCAAAAGCCAAGGTGTAGATAGTTTTCACTTTTACTCAATGAATCGTGCAAATCCCTCTCTTAAACTTGCAAAAAGTATAATATAGTTACACAGCATAACATTTTTCTAATTTAAATTAGATTGGTTTTTAACCCAATACTGAAGTTTATGTAAGGGTTCTTTGTCTTGAGCATGGCAGCACTTCTCAAGCATATCTAAGCGACTACCTAGTTCTTCAAATACCATCACATAATGCTCATTCCTTAGCCCTTCTTTATAAAGCTTAGATTTGAGCGAGGTGATGATGCTGATTAACATTTGTTCATTTTCTTGTTTGGCAGTATCGACCGCACCAGCTTTAAACATAGCATCAGCTTTGATTTGTTGCATTTTTTGTATGTGTTTATCTTGCTCTGAATGCAAGCTTATTTTAGGATAGGCCAACCTAATACTATCCGTTGTTACGTAGCCCTCATGGGTTTGCAGCTTGCCCGAATTGATTTGTGCTTGAATTTGAGTGCGACTCACCCCAAGTTTACGTGCTGCTTGTGAAACGCTTAATTTAATCACATCATCCTCCAAAAGCCATCAAAGATAGCTGATAAATTAACTAGGTTTTACTGGTTTGTCAAGTGTATTAAGATTTGTTAATACTGAAATAATACCATTATCATTAGTATTCGGCGTGACCAATACTTTATCAAACCCGATTGAATTAACATAAGTTTTTATTCTGTCACTTAAAACCACTAATAAATATTTTTTAAGCTTACTAATATCAAGAATTTGGCTGGATATTTCTACTAGTGATTTCATGCTGTCTATGCTGGTAATGTTAATAATACCTTCATTGCTTGATAACAGTTCATCAAGTGATTGACGATGTAGAGCGTTAATATCATGACTCACACGCTCATACACTTCAACGTATTCAACTTGATTATCTTGCTTAATTAGGCCTTGCTTTAAGGTTTCTCTACCGCCTCTACCTCTAAAAATTAAAATCGTTTTATGATGCAAGTACTTCACACTATCAAGCGCTAAAAGCGTTTCACTGGAAGCATTTTCTCTAGGAAAGTCGTCAATCCTTGTGTCATTCTCGCTTAATTTTCTGGCGGTAGTACTACCCACTGCAAAAATCTGATGATAACTCATTGTTTTAAGAATTTTTAAGCCGTGTTCAACAGCATTGGTACTAATAAAAATAACCACATCATAATGACTTTTTTCTGCTTTGGCATCAATAGGATTAAGCTTTAACGTTGGAAACAAAAGTGGCTTATTGCCACTTTTAAGCACCATAGATTGTAGTTCTTTTACTTGTAAAAGTGGTCTAGTTAGTAATACATTCACCAACTAAAACCCTAGTATTTCGGCAATAATTCGTATTTTATTCAACGTTTCACTTTCTGCATGTTTGCAAATAAGTACAGTTTTGGTGTTAATAAGCGATATGTCTTGTAAAAAATCCCGAATTTGCTTTTCATCCCAAACGTTAGAAGTGTAAAGAATAGGTAATTGATTAAAATACAAATGTTTATTTGCGATTAACTTAGTATTTAAATCAAGTTTTAGTTTTTTATTAGACTGGAGACATACTTGGTAATCACTTAATATCGACATTACTTTATCACTTGGTTGTTCATCAAGTTCAAAAAATAAGTTAAATTGAGACCGATATTGATAAATTGGTTTAAGCTTTGATGCCAATTGAGCCGCATCTAATAACTGCGCCTGTTCAATAGATATAACTAATTCAAACACTTCATCGGAATCTTCTAACTCTGTAAATATTTGCTCAAGATCTTCTTCAGTATCAATTTTTAAAGCCAAAGCTTTGAATAAGGTTGAGTAATAATCAAAACGCCATTCATTAGGCAAATCATCAGGGTAAAAATCATCAAGTAAATCTAAGCCACTACGACCAATTAAGAATTCTGTTTTGTTCATTTGGGTTTATATGTCTTTTATAATAAGTGAAAGTTTTATACAAAGATCTCTTTATTAATTATGCCGGATATTCTACTACCAATTATTGCCTTATTATCAGGATTTGTACTTTTAATTTGGAGTGCAGATGAATTCACTGAAAATGGGGCAAAAATTGCCAATATCTTTAAGATATCGCCACTCATTATTGGATTAATTATCTTCGGATTTGGCACCAGTGTACCTGAAATGTTAGTGTCAGCACTTGCTGCTATAGAGGGCAATACAGGGCTTAGTATTGGCAATGCCATTGGTTCTAATATTTTCAATATTGCCCTAGTATTAGGCATTAGTGCAATTATTAGCCCAATTGAAGTACACGGGGATATTTTAAAAAAAGAATGGCTATTTTTAATGATTGCCACACTTTGTGCGGGGCTATTATTATGGGATTACCGTCTTGGTTTTACAGATGGCATGATTTTATTGTCTTTATTGGTTTTATTTTTTGCTTACACCTTTAGGCAAGCAAAAAATAAAACACATCATGAATTTGATGAATTTGAACACAATGTGAGTAAAACTCAGGTTAAAAAAACTTGGGTAATGTTGATTGTGGGTTTGGTGGTTTTGGTCTCTAGCGCGAAGCTTGTGGTTTGGGGCGGGGTGGAAGTGGCTAAAATATTTGGTGTTTCAGATTTAATTATTGGGCTTAGCGTGGTGGCACTAGGTACCAGCTTGCCAGAACTAGCAGTATCAATCACAAGTGTTTTGAAAAAACAATATGCAATGGTGGTAGGCAATGTCATCGGTTCTAATTTATTTAATACCATTGTAGTATTGGCCATACCAGGGTTAATTCATCCGTCAGATGTGCCAGTAGAAGTTATTAATAGAGACTACCCAGTCATGTTATTATTGACTATATTATTACTTGTTGTCTCTTATAAATTTAACAAAAAACACATTATTAATCGTTTTGGAGGGTTTGTCCTTATTGGGGTGTTTGGTCTTTACATGTGGCAATTATTTTGAAATTAACCCTTCACGGCGAGTCTGAGACTTATGATTTTGCACATCAATTAGCTCAGTGCGCTCAGTTGGTTGATAATTGCATAGTTATTTATTTAGAAGGTGATTTAGGGGTTGGAAAAACCACTCTAGCTAGAGGATTTATTCAGTTTTATGGGTTTGAGCGAGTTAAAAGCCCTACCTACTCTCTGGTAGAAAGTTATGTTAATGATAAAGTCAACATCCACCACTTTGACTGTTATCGATTAAGCGATGCACAAGAGCTGGAATATATTGGTATTCGCGAATATTTAGTACCCGGTCACATTCAACTGATTGAATGGGCAGAGTTAGGCAAAGGCATGATTGCGCCAGCAGATATGATCATTAAAATTACTGATGATTTTGATAAGCGTGAACTAGACATTACCACACATACACAAGTTGGAAGTCAGCTACTCACATGTATCAATTAATAAAAAATCTCAAATACAGGCTCTCTCAATTTAATAAGCAAACAAAACCTTCTTTGTTTATTGGAAAGATGCATTTATTCGTCTTATTCTCTTTATTATTAGGCAATGTTTATGCAGACAATAAAACCACGTTATTTGACTTTCGTTTTTGGACATCGCCTGAGCGAACCAGAATTGTTATTGATATTGAGCCAAACGTTAGATTTTCGATTAATGGACAGAAAAATCAAGTTGTTTTAAAAATTAAGAATGCAAAATTACTTAATCGAACTTATAAAAAGCTCTTTTATCAAGATCAACGCATTAGAAAAACACGCATTAAACGTGACAAAAACACATTGATATTTACGTTCAAAACTGCTAAAAATTATCACATTAAAAGTTATACCTTAAAGCCAAATAATCGATATCGACACCATCGTTTGGTTGTGGATTTAATGGATAAAAAACCCGCAACGATTAAACCACGTACAAAGTCTAATAAACAGGCAATCAAACAACCAAGTAAGGTTAAAAATATAACAAAAATCATTCTAATTGATGCAGGTCATGGTGGCGAAGACTCAGGTGCAGTGGGTTATCGGCATTCAAAAGAAAAACACATTACCTTGAAAATTGCTAAAAAATTGGCAAAAGAAATCAACCGAACCCGAGGCATGAAAGCCATCCTTACTAGGCGAGGGGATTATTATGTTGGTTTGACTAAGCGCATTCGTATTGCCCAAGCCAGTCACGCTTCGCTATTTATTTCAATTCACGCTGATTCAGTCAAACGTACAGGCGCTAGAGGCGCTTCAGTTTATACCTTGTCAGAGCGTGGCGGTTCAACCAAATTTGCTAGAGATTTAGAAAAATCACAAAACACAGTTGACCAATTTGGCATTATTAAGGAGGCGTTAATTAAAGAAGATCAATACTTAAATAAAATTTTATGGGGTTTTTCTAGAAAAGACCGAGACATTCAAAGCCAAAAACTAGGGTTTAAAATTCTCAAGTACATGAGTAGAATTGGTCATCTACATAAAAAGACACCGCAAAAGGCAAACTTTGTTGTCTTAAAAACACCTTTAATTCCTTCTGTATTAGTTGAAACTGCATTTATTTCTAATCCTGAAGAGGAGAAACGACTTAACAATTCAAAAGAACAAGATAAGATTGCCAATGCAATTTATCAAGGTATCCTAGATTATTACAAATAAAGCTTTGGCAATCTATTTTTTATTTGATTTATTAGGTGCATACTCCTCTTTTGGTGGCTCGTAGTTTGGATCGTTTGGATTCATAAACACAAAGTGATAATCGCTGTCTTTGTCTATTTGGTCAAAATCCACCACCATGCCTTCAAGTAGTGCTTTTTGCTCATAAGCAAGAATGTACTCAATGCTATTAGACTCAAGATGAATATCGCTGTCATTGCGATCATCAAAACCCATTAAATATTGGAAACCCTCATCAGTTTTATCAACAGCAAAGCGAATAAACAGCCCTTGTGTTTCTGGATTATGGGTTGATAAAATAATTTCATCCGCTGCTTTTTTTGTAATTGTAATCATGGTTTTTGCTTTTTAATCTTACTTATAAAGTTAACAAATTGCACAACCCACGTATTACCTGCCACATTGCGTAAGTGTGTATACGAAGCTAAAAGGTTGTGCTTAATAATGCCATCGAATTTATTATCCACACCCACGCCGCGCAAAACCTTAAAAGCATAGCGTGTATTGGTATTAAGATTTTTAAGCTTTGAATAGTGAAACTCGTGCGCATAAATACGCTTAGACACGCCAGACCAGCAATGCTCATCGGTTGGTGCCAACTCAACATAACCCCTGCCAACAGGTTTGGATGTCATGTGCGTATCTGCATCAATCACACCTACCATTGGATAGGTTTGTTTATTATAGGTAATACTGTTGGTTAAATACATCAAGCCACCACATTCCACGTACGTTGGCAGGCTTTGCTCTATTTTGGTTTTAATATCTTCTAGTAAGTGTTGATTAGTATTTAACGCTTTAAGTTGCATTTCTGGAAAACCGCCACCGATAAATAACCCATCACATACTGGCAAATTATTATCTTTAAGCGTGTCAAAATATTTTATACCAACACCTAACGACTCAAATTTATCCAAATCATCTTGGTAATAAAAACCAAATGCGCTATCTTTAGCAATAGCAACTGTGATTTCTTCCTTAATTATATTAGTGTTAATAATTTGCTTATTGAGCTTAATATAATTCAGATTCTTTAATGCATTAAGGTCAACTTGATCAGCAATAATACTGGCAACTTTTTTGATAAAAGTTTGCGATTGTGGCGTTTCATTGGCAGGCATTAAACCCAAATGACGCTCATCAATCACCAGTGCTTTAGAGCGACGCACACAGCCTAACACAGGAATATCAGTGTAATATTCAATGGCTTGAATCAATTTTGACTGATGACGCTCACTAGCTACTTTATTAAGGATAACCCCAGCAATATCTATATTTTTATCAAACGCCTGATAGCCACTAAGTAGGGGTGCAACGCCACGAGTAATACCTGTACTGTCAATCACTAATACCACAGGAATATTTAACAATTTAGCAAGATCAGCGTTGGCATCACCACCAGTAACACTCATGCCATCAAACAAACCTTTATTGCCTTCAATAATAGCAAGGTCACTATTGACACTTTGATTGTTATACAATTGAATGATTTCATCATCAGTCATGTTGTAAAAATCTAGATTATAGCAAGGGTTGCCACTGGCTTGAGTAAGCCAAATAGGGTCAATATAATCAGGCCCTTTTTTAAAGGCTTGAACCTTTAAAGATTGTTGTTTAAATGCAGCACACAATCCCAAACTAACAACAGTTTTGCCTGAGGATTTATGAGCAGCAGATAAGTAAAATGATGAAGGCATTATCTGCCCCATTATAAATTCAAATTAGCCTTTATGGTGTGGATTAGCCACATCATCTGCCAGACTCTCTGGCAAGAATGCTAAGAATTTAACTAAGAATGTCACTGCAATGATTGCCAAAGCAACACCACCAATACCAAGAGAAATCTCTGGTAATGAAGCTGAATACTGAGCAACACCGCCATAACCTTCTAAAATTTCTTTACCTGGGAATAATTCCATTGGATAAGCCTGACCACCAATAATAATAACATACAGTTGAATAAGTCCACCAATAATAATCAACACAGAAGCCAAGCCTAACATTGAACGGTTGCCTTTAGTGGCAGGATGATAAATCAATGCCATTGGAATAAAACCACCTAAAATAATTTGCCCATACCAAAATAATTTTGTATAAATACCACCATCAAAAAGAATGAAGTTTTCAACACCCGTATTTTCTGCTAAATACAAATTACCCAAATGATATACAGCTACAAAATACATTACTACTGCGATAAACACACCTAAAAGGTTGCTTAAACGATTAATCACAACATTCCCTAAAGGTCTGTTAGTCCACTGGTAACTTGCCATTAAAATAAGGATAAAAAATGCCAAACCAAACGCAAAAGACATAATGATAAACATAGGTGCCATAATAACGGCATCATAAGCCTGTTTAGCAACTAAAAACCCAAAAATAGAACCTGTGCCCGTGGTTAAAATTAAGCGCCAAGCAAAAGCGACTAAGCCAGCTTTACGGCTAAATCTATTCATGCGACGTTCAAACATCATCCACAAATAAACAGCAACCACCACAAAAAAACCATTATATAAAATAATATTCCAAGCAAAAATTGATTTAAAATTATATTCAGTCATGGCAACAATCAAACGATCTGGGCGACCTAAATCAAGCACTAACACCATCAAACCACCGGCTAATAATGACAACGCAACCAAACCAGATAAGCGAGATAAAGGTTTATATAGTTTTTTATTAAACACAGAAGAGATGGAAGCCACGTTTAGCGCACCACTCGCTGCTACTATCAAAAACAAGGCAAACACATGTGGCATACCCCATACAATACGATTGTTCATACCAGTCACAAAATGCCCATAGTGTTCCATATAATACACACTACCTAGTGCAGCCAAAATTAAAATTCCCAGCCCTGCAATTAGCGCATAAAACCCTAGGCTTTTTCCTTCAATTTGCTCAAAACGAATATTACTCATAAAATTCCCAAATTAAATTTATTATTTAAAGACCACTATAACGCACGCCAGTATTTAAATTAAGATCCGCCCTGATTTGTGCAGATTGAACCGTTTTCAAGGTTTGATTAATTTTGCTTGACGCGTCATACAAATCACCAAAAATAACAGCATCGCTGTTGGCACTTGCAACACAAGCAGGTATCCCACCTTTGTCAACCTTGTGTACACACATCGTACAAGACTCAACAGTACCTTTACCGCGAGGCATGTGTTCTTTTTGATTGCTTAGTGTCTCATGTACAAACGAGCGAGCATCATACGGGCAAGCCATCATGCAATAACGACAACCAATACATAAATGCTTATCTACCAATACAATCCCATCTTCACGTTTCATAGAGGCATTTGTTGGACAGACATCAACGCAAGGCGGCTCTTCACAATGTTGGCACATCAGTGCAAGATTGCTAATCCTACCAGTAGCTTTGTCTTTAACTTTTAGTTTTTTAATCCAGCCTGGTTTTTGACTGCCTGTTGAGTGCACCTCTGAACCCCAGCCCTGCTCTTTTTGACAAGCGCTAACCATGCCATCAATATCAACTTCGCTTAACTTATTAGTGTCAATTAACATGCCCCAGCGTTTTTCATTAGTCACGGGTGTTTTATTAGTGTCGGCGAACGTTGTTAAGGTAATGCCACTAGCAACGGTAGCAACACCAATCGTTGTTGCACTCGTGGTTTTGATAAAATCGCGACGATTTAATGTTTTACTCATAATAAACCTTCCTTTGGTATCGTGCGGTGACAACTAAAGCAATCAAGACTAACACCGACTTGTTCATGACAATCTGAACAAAATTGACCTTTCTTATCAACTGAATGGTACTGGTTGTTTGTCTTATTTTTATTGGCATGGCACGACACACAACCTTTTAAGGAATATTCATCCGTTCGCACACCTTGGCGCAAAGTTTTATCACGCTTATGGCGTAAAAATTCAGGATGCATTTTTCGAATAATCGAAACACTCTCATGAAATACTTTGCCAGATGCCTTAATAGAACTGGCCTGCTCACCGAGATTAGCATGTTCGTTAGTATGCGCAAAAACGCTACCTACCAACAAACTTAAAAAAACAACCAACAAACGATTCATAATTTTTATTCCGCTTAGATTAAATCGAATTACTCACCAAGACCCATTTGAATATAACCAGTCGGGCAAACATCAGCACAAATATGACAGCCAATACACTTATTGTAATCAGTATCAACATATCTACCTAGCGTTGCTTTGTCTTTTTTCACTTTAAAAACCGCATCTTGAGGACAATACATAATGCAGTTATCACACTCAAAACACAAGCCACAGGACATGCAACGGGCTGCTTCTTTTTGAACCTCCTCTTCAGTGTAGCCAACTAAGCGCTCATCAAAATTACCCAGTACGTTATCAACATCCACTAATTTGTGATTGCGTTGATTGCGTTGTTCATGATCAAAATGACCTAAGAATAATTCCGTATGTGGGATGATAGAGGCAAAAGCCCTATCTTCATAATTATGCACCGCAAAATCAGCAGTATCTGTTGCAGCTGCAACATCAGAACCTTGCTCATAAGATTCAGGAGAAAGATCCCATTCTTTTAACTTATCCATTAAATCAAAATAACTAACATCAACCTTAGGACGAGTGTGCTGATCAGAGCCCAGAAGATAATCACCAATACTTTCAGCAGCAATTGATGCTTGACCAATAGCAGTTGTTAATAAGTGTGGACGAACCACATCACCACAAACAAAGAAGCCTGGTTTGTTAGGCACTTGATAGTTCTTATCTGCGTTAATAAATCCATGTTCATTAAAAAAGGAAGTGTCCATGCCTTCAGAATCAACACCTTGACCAATGGCAGAAACAATCAACTCGCACTCAATATCAAACTCAGAGCCTTCAATTGGCGTGTTTCCATCTTCTTCTAAACGAATCATACGTAGTGCAGTTGCACGACCATCCTTTCCTATAATTACTTCAATAGGTTGCAACTGACCTTGAATTTCAACACCTTCACGAGTTGCATCATCAATTTCTTCTTGTGCTGCTGGCATGTTTTCAACAGTAGAACGTGTTGTTAATAATACATCTGCACCTAAGCGCTTAGAAGTATTAACCACATCATGCGCCGTATCACTAAAGATAATATGTTCAGGACGGTCTTTTTCAGCAACATTACTAATATTACCCAAACGACGCGCAACGGATACAACGTCAATTGAAGTATCACCACCACCAATACAAATTACCTTACCTGTAATATGCTTCAAACGACCTTGGTTGTACGCTTCAAGGAAAGCAACACCAGAAACACAATTTGTTGCTTCGCCACCTGGAACAGGCAACGTGCGGCCACTCATAGCACCCATTGCAAATAAAATAGCATCAAATTCTTTTTCTAATTCGTCAATAGTAACGTCAACACCAACTTTGGTGTTCATTCTAGTTTCAACGCCTGTACTGATAATACGATCAATCTCATAAGACAACACATCGCGTGGTACACGATAATCAGGAATACCGTACATCATCATGCCACCTAATTGGTCGTATTTTTCAAATACAGTTACGCTGTGACCTTGACGACGTAATTTAAGTGCTGCTGCCAAACCACCACAACCGCCACCAATAATGGCAACTTTTTTGCCTGTATCTTTAGCATCAACTTTAAATGTATAACCTTCAACTTTTGCATTATCGCCAATAAACTGCTCAACCGCATTAATACCGACCGTATCTTCAACTTCATTACGATTACAACCATCTTCACAAGGGGCTGGACAAACACGACCCATCACTGATGGAAATGGATTTGAATCTGTAGAACGTTGAAATGCGTACTCTTGCCAAGATAAGTCGCCAGAAGGCTTCTCCATACCGCGGACAATATCTAACCAACCACGAATATTATGCCCTGAAGGGCATGAACCTTGACAAGGTGGTGTTTGAGTAACATAAGTAGGACACTTGTGAGAGGTGTCTTCTTTAAAAATCTTTTGACTCCATGGCACTGTTTTTAGCTCATCACCATCATCGGTGTATAATCTGAATGTGTGATTGTCGCCCTTAGTTGGTACGCCATATGGGTTCTTTTGCATATCAAATCTCCTTATATTCGTTTAAGTTTCTGCTGTTTCTGCCAGTGTGACATCATCAGTATTAGTTTGTGGCTGGTCCTTTTTGACTGCTATTTGTGGCTTATCCATAATAATTGCTTCACTCACTAACTGGTGAACACTCACAATCATGTATGGGTCAAAATCAAATTTAGGTAGTACTTTAGAAAATTGCGACTTGCAAATGGCACAAATAGCAGCCAGTGTATTAACGCCGTTATCTTTCGCAACCGCTTTCAGTGCTTGCATTCTTGGCATTGCACCTTTCACACGAATTTCCATTAAATCGTCTGTTAATAAGCCACCACCGCCACCGCAACAAAAAGTAGCCTCCTTAATTGTGCTACGCTCCATATCAACATAATTATTACACACAGCTTTAATAACGTCACGTGGCAAAATAAATTGACCACCTGGAATGCCACCCATATTGGTTGCACGGGCAACATTGCATGAATCATGAAAAGTAACCGTGCGATCATCATTAGCAGATTTATCAAAAGATAATTTACCTCTTTGAATTAAGTCATGAGTGTATTCAATAATATGTTGTGGTTGCGGATAACGATGATCTAATTGGTCTTGTAATTTTTGAGCAAATTCATCAGTAGCCCCCGCCCCTACGCCCGTTAGAGTATTCCAAAAACTATAAGCAACACGCCAGGCATGTCCACACTCACCCACCATAACCCGTGACACTTCTAAATCAAGTGCAGCCTTGCGAATACGCAAAGCAGCCTTACGCATCACATCATAAGAGCCAATAAACATACCAAAGTTTGCACCTTCAGAGGCATATGAACTTAGC
Organism: Isorropodon fossajaponicum endosymbiont JTNG4; assembly: GCF_016592615.1. Lineage (NCBI taxonomy): Bacteria > Pseudomonadati > Pseudomonadota > Gammaproteobacteria > Isorropodon fossajaponicum symbiont. The sequence continues at coordinate 492,232 of NZ_AP013043.1, read as the reverse complement.
GTCCAACTAACACCGTCTTGATGAAATACCTTACCATAACCGATTAAACCATCAATATGAGGTTCAGCAAAAAAGTCTGCCGATGGGGTAATTAATAAAATTTCTGCCCCTTTTTGGTCTAAGGGGTATTTAACAGCAACTCCGCCTGTTTCTTCTTCAATTTCTTCTTCAAGATCAAGCAATGTATCACGCAAAGCAGGCTCAGGCAAGCCTAAGTTATTACCAATGGTTAAAGCTTTGCCTAAAATTTGATTACAATATTTTTGACCTATGCCAACCGCATCCATCACTTCGCGAGCTGCCATTGAAATTTCAGCTGTGTCAATGCCGTATGGACAAAATACTGAGCAGCGACGACATTGTGAACACTGATGAAAATAGTTATACCAATCATCCAACATATCATCGTCTAATTCTTTAGCGCCTACCAATTTAGGGAAGTATTTACCTGCAAAGGTAAAATGGCGACGATACACACTTCTAAATAAATCTTGGCGTGCAACTGGCATATTTTTCGGATCTGAAGAGCCCAAAAAGTAATGACACTTATCAGTACAAGCGCCACATTTAACACACGAATCTAAAAACACTTGTACAGAGCGATATTTAGACTTAAGTTCGCCCATTTTATCAATAGCAACTTGCTGCCAATTGTCTACTTTTTCACCAGGAAAGCCTAATGGATTTTGAAATTCTTGTACGGATTTGAACGGACCCTCGCCATCCATAATACCTTCTTTTAACTCAGGAATTTCAAGATAAGTGGGTAATACTGGAATGTCAAATCCTTTTGCCATATTATTCATCCTTACCTAAAGTTTGTTCTAGTCGTGTTGCATGTTCTTGTTCTTGCTTGAGTGCCCAAGGTGAAATATGGCGCTTTAAGCGAGCATCGTCCACCTGATTTAGTGTTGGACTAAAGAAAATACCTGGAACGTGTAATAATTTAGAAATTGGGAAAATTGCCATCAGCACAAATACCAAGAAAATATGTACTAAAAAATGCACCTCTGTTGGTAGGTTTGCCCAATTAAAACTGACTAATCCTGAGGCAAATTCCTTGACCATAATAATGTCTGTATGATTGCTGGTAAATGTCATCACAGCGCCACTCACGCCAATAATGAGTAACATAATTAACATTAAATAATCACTCGGTGCTGAAATATAACGAATACGTTCAACAAAAATACGGCGTAACATAAGCCCAACAAGACCAATCACCATGGCAAAAGCAGCATACTTAAATGGCTGGGTTAATAAAAAGATATCGGGTAAGTCATCTGGCCAAAAATAACGTATATGGCGAATTAAAACCAATAATAGGCCGAAATGAAACAACCAGCCAAATAACCAGATCCATTTATTTGATTTGAACAGACTTTCAAATAAAACCACCTCACGCATCATGCGCATAACCACACCTGTTTGTGTTAATGGGGTTGGCGCAGTAGGAATTTTAAGGGGAGCTGGAGTTATCCAAAATTGATAAATTTTTCTCGCCATTCCTACAAGAAATACAATTAATGAAATATAAAATAAAGCGGTAAAAAAAATGCTTATTACAGACATATTTCTCTCAAATTAAATGGTTAAAATATTAAAAAAACACCCACTAAAGCAGGTGTTTTTATTGCTTGTATTGACTTAAATACAGCCAGTTGGTTTTGGCAATCCAGCGAAACGACAACCTTGCTTACCAGGACCATATGGAAACAAAGAGTACAAATATTTAGAGTTACCTTTGTCTTTACCCATTCTTTTAGCGATTGCTTTGGTTAATACGCGCACTGCAGGTGCAATTTGGTACTCTTCAAAATAATCACGTAAGAAATTAATTACATCCCAATGCTCGTCGCTTAAATCAACATCGTCATCCTTTGCCATTTGCTCAGCAATTTCTTTGGTCCAATCGCCCAAATCTACCAAGAAACCTTCCTCATCTACTTCTGCGCCTAAAATATCAGCCATTTTTTACTCCTATATAAAAATTTAAGTTAAACCCAAGAAACCGCAGTTCCATGTTCAACAACCAAATCAACAAAGCCTGCATAATCAACTAATTTGATATTATCGGCAAGTTTTGAAGAGATTCCTCTTGCTTCAACGTCACCTTGAAGCGCATAAACTCTACCTTGAGCGGCAAGGTCAGCAATCATTGGTGAGTTAGTATTTTTCGCAGCAGAAATAACACCATCTTCAATTAATAAAATAACACTTGTGTCATCAATTGTATTAAGGCAAGATTTGAGTGAATTTCGTTCGAAAGATGATTTATTAACAGTGTGTAACATATTCAATCCCCCTTAGAAACTTAGACATACGTCTTGTTCAGACATAATTTTTGAAAGCTCAACATTAGAAACCACTTTAACGCTTGGTTTTTCTGCCCAATCATCGTCTTCATCTTCATACACTAAAGGCATTAAATCATCTGCACTTAATCCTCTTTCTTCTAAAGATTCTGCTGATACATAAAGCTTATTAATGTCATAATCACCCAATGCATGGAAAGTTTTAGAAAAATTCCTCATGCCAATGCCGTCGGCATTTTGCCCTTCAACAATTTGGTATACGCCATCATCAATAAAAGCTAAAGAGACATCTTGTTCAAATGCTGCAGCAATTAACACCACTTCTAACGATTCAATTGCATACACCGTACCAAATGAAGAACGGCGATTTAAATACATAAATTTCTTAGTTGCCATTTTAATCTCCAAATACCACTAAACGATCGGACTGAATGCCCGCTTCAATCAACTGACCTAAGCCAGAAATGCGAAACGCTGGGTGAAGGTTATTACCATCAATACCATTCTTACTCGCCTCAGATTCATCTAGCATACCGCGACGAAGTGCTGCTGCTATACACACAACAAGTTCAGGCTCGCCATCGGCGTTCTTAATGCCTAACTCTGCCCACTGATTAATAACATTGCGATCATCTTGTGGTGGCAATGTAAAGCGTGATGCATTATTCACACCATCATGATAGAAAAATACACGAAAAATTTCATGGCCTTTTTCAATCGCTGCTTTAGCAAATTGATACGCCGTATCAGATGCTTGATGCTGATACGGCCCTTCGTTAATTTGAATAGAAATCTTCATAATAATCGATATTTAGAAACGAATATGTGCAGAAGAATTCAACTCATGACGCGTACCTTTCCAATCATTGATATGGAATTTAGTAAACGGTAAGCCTGTTTTTTCAAAAAACGCTGGCCAACCAATACGATCAACCCATTCGCCCATTCTTTCCCAATCACGAGCATCGTCTTTATAAACAGATAAGATATTCTTAACCACAGCACCAACTTCTGGCCATCTTGGTGGGTTGTTGGGTAAATTAGAAGCAACTAATTTATGAAACGAAGGCTTAGATCTCGCATTTGAGCTCTTACCACCAATCCATAAAGCAATTTTAGAATGCTCAGGATCATTGATTTGCATCGGCGGACATGGTGGAAAACACGCACCACAACAGATACATTTCTTCTCATCAACTTCCAATGTTGGCTTGCCATTAACCATCGCAGGACGAATCGCGGCAACTGGACAACGCGCAACAACAGTTGGACGCTCACACACATTAGCCACTAAATCATGATTGATTTTAGGTGGTTTAGTGTGTTGAATATTAAGTGCGATATCACCTTGACCACCACAGTTAATTTGACAACAAGAAGTGGTCATGTGCACACGATTAGGCATCTCTTCTCTAGTAAATTCCTCATGCAATTCATCCATGAGTGACTTCACAATACCCGAGGCGTCTGTACCTGGAATATCACAATGCAACCAACCTTGGGTGTGTGAAATCATAGTTACCGATGGACCTGTGCCACCTACAGGAAAACCTGCTTCAGTTAACGCCACAATTAACGGTTCAACTTTTGTGCCATCAGCTACCATGTACTCAACATTAGAGCGTATGGTAAAACGAACAAAGCCATCTGCAAATTCATCAGCAATATCAGCTAATTTTCTAATGGTATAAACATCCATTTGACGCGCAGTGCCACAGCGAACTGTCCAAACTTCTTCATTATTTTTTGAAGTGTGGTGTAATACACCTGGACGAGGACGGTCGTGATAAGCCCACTGTCCGTAGTTACGACGCATCGTCGGGTGCATGTATTGAATAGGATCAGGGCAACCTGATTCGATAGGCATTCTTGGTGCTTCAGCCATTTTATTTCTCCTAGTATATAAAGTTAGGTAAGATTTATGCTCACCTTAAAAATTGTTATTTAAACGAGGTTGCTTATGCGCTTGCCTCTGCTTTATTTTCAAACCACTTAACCGCCTCTTCGTCCCATGTATCCATACGAACATAAGATGAAGTACGTGTAGAATTAACCATGTTAGGGTCTACATTAAGACCAATACCTTCAAGGAAATTAACCACACCAATACGTTCAATCATTTCACCGGTTCTTTCATGCTCTAGTGCGTTTTCAGCAAAGAAATCAATCACTTCACCTGCTAAATCTTCAATCGCTTCAAAATCATCTGCAGTATCCATTTTCATAAATGGCACAACCACTGAACCAAACAAATCACCAATCTTAAGCGTACGCTTACCACCCATGATAATCATCACGCCTTTGTCATCACCTGTTGCTAAGATAGGCTCTACATCACCTTTAGCAATATATTTATGAGTTAAAGGACTGGTAACATTTAAACAATGCATACATCTAACGCAGTTCTTGTTATCAATTGTGATTGAATCATCTTCATTAAGTGTCATCGCACTAGTAGGACAGCGAGAAGTTATGTTATCAATAACATAACTACGACCTTTGTCTGCAACCATCGCTTTCCAGAGGTCTTGATTAACTTTAATATCGTCTCTCCAAGTACCAATAACTGCAAAGTCAGCACGTTGAACTGTATTCATACAATCGTTTGCACAACCTGATACTTTGAATTTCATTTTGTATGGTAATGCTGGACGATGCATGTCATCTAAAAATGCATTAACCAAGGTACGCAAAACCGCTTGCTCATTAACATTTGACATCTCACAACGTGAAGCACCGACACAAGACATGCCTGTACGCACTGCAGGACCAGCACCACCCAAGTCAAAACCATAATCATTAAATGTATTAAAAATAGTCTGTGTTGTCTCTTCAGTCGCACCTTGTAGCATGATATCGCCTGATTGACCATGAAATGCAATCAAACCAGAACCGCCGTTATCTACAAACATATCACACATGTCTCTTAATAAAGTTGATGTGTAGTGCATACCTGCTGGTGGTTGAATGCGTAAAGTGTGAAACTCTCCCGCTGCAGGGAACTTATAAGTACCGTCTTCGTTTTTTAATTCGTTAAAACGTGGAATAATACCCCCGCCATAACCAATAACACCAACTGTACCACCTTTCCAGTAGCCTTTTTTAGTGACATATGAAGTTTCTAGCGTGCCTAATACGTCACGTGCCATTTCAGCACCAGCATGACTATCACTTGCTAATCTTTTAAGACCTGTAACGAACGAAGGCCATGGACCATTTTCCAACTCATCAAGGTTGGGTGTGTTATATAACTCTGCCATTTTATCTCTCCAGTATGTTTAAGTAAATCCCCTTAGCTTTTTCCAAAAGAAGATGTGAACGAAATAAATTATACTTAAATGAAAGAAAATACCAGCGTTTATTAGTGGTACTAACTACTATCCCTTAGGGGATAGATTGGTTTTATTTTTTGAGAATCAAAGCAATAATAATAAAGCCAATGCCTATTAATGCAGGGGCAATATTGGCATTAGTAATGCCAATCGCAACTATTAAAAGTAATATTTAGTAAGTATTTCATGCTAAATACTCATTAACTTTAGCAGCAACACCACGACCTTCATTAATAGCCCATACAACTAACGATTGTCCACGACGACAATCTCCAGCAGTAAAAATGCCTTTTTGTGACGTTGCATATTGGCCGTATTTGGCCCTATAATTGCCGCGTTCATCAAGCTCAATGTTGGCATCATCACTTAGATAATGTTCAGGAGATACAAAGCCCATTGATAATAAAACTAATTGTGTATGCCAGGTTTTCTCACTGCCATCAATTTGGGTTAACTGCCCGTCTTTAAAATCAACATTAACCGTTTTTAAACCAATGACAGCGCCTTGATCATCTTTGATAAATGATTGAGTCATTAAATGATATCGCCTTGGATCTTTGCCAAATATTTTTGTCACTTCAGCGTGTCCATAATCCACGCGATAAGTCAGTGGCCATAGTGGCCAAGGATTGTTTGACGCACGCTCAACTGGCGGTTTGCCCATTAATTCAAAATTCACAATCGATTTTGCACCTTGACGTAGTGCTGTGCCAATACAATCTGTGCCTGTATCGCCACCACCAATCACAATCACATCTTTGCCTTTGGCGGATAAATCTGATTCGTCTGCACGTCCAGTATCTAACAAACTTTTGGTGTTTTTAGCTAGGTATTCCATCGCCAAATGCACACCTTGTACTTGGCGATTATCCACCAATAAATCACGTGCTTTACTTGCACCTGTGGTGAACACAAGTGCATCAAAATCTTGTTGTAATTGTGTGGTAGCAATGTCTTTGCCGACATCAACATTGGTTATAAATTCAACCCCTGAATCTTGCATTAATTTAACACGACGATCAACCACATCTTTACCAAGTTTCATACTCGGAATGCCATACATTAATAAGCCACCAATGCGATCATCGCGCTCAAATATAGTAACACTATGACCAATTTTATTTAACTCGTCTGCCGCTGCTAAACCTGCAGGCCCAGAACCAATAATAGCAATTTTTTTACCCGTTCTATACTCAACTGTATAGGGCTTCACCCAGCCTTTGTCAAAACCTTTGTCAATAATAGCTTGCTCAATATTCTTAATCGCAACTGCAGGATTATTAATACCCAATACGCAAGAGCCTTCACAAGGTGCTGGACAAACCCGACCTGTAAATTCTGGAAAATTGTTGGTTTTTAATAAACGTGCTAGTGCTTCTTGCCATTTATTATGATAAATTAAATCGTTAAACTCTGGAATTAGATTATCAACCGGACAGCCATTTTCTGACTGGCAAAAAGGTACGCCACAATCCATACATCTTGCACCTTGCTCTTGAAGATGAGCCTTGTCATGATACGTTGTAAAAATCTCGCCATAATCTTTAATACGCAAATCCACAGGGCGATAAGCCTCAGTTTTTCTATCAAATTCTTTAAAGCCAGTTACCTTTCCCATGACAAACAAATACTCAAATATAAATCTAAAAGATTATGCCATATTTCTCGTAAAATTGCACCATTCAAAAACTAGATAAAATTATATGACATTCTTGTCTTGTTCATTGTTCAAAATAACGGTACAATTGTTTCTTTTTTTATGAAAGTTTATTCAAGGGAACACTCAAATGAATTTAATTGATCAAATTGAGAGCGAACAGCTAAGAACAGACTTGCCTTCATTCTCATCAGGCGATACTATTGTTGTACAAGTAAAAGTACGTGAAGGTGAGCGTGAAAGATTACAAGCGTTTGAAGGTGTTGTTATTGCTAAGAAAAACCGAGGCATCGGTTCAGCATTCACAGTCAGAAAGATTTCTCATGGCGAAGGTGTTGAAAGAGTGTTTCAAACCCACTCAAAAATGATTGATTCAATTGAAGTAAAGCGTCGCGGTAAAGTTCGTCAAGCCAAACTTTATTATCTTCGTGGCCTTACTGGTAAGAAAGCTAGAATTAAAGAAAAACTTCAGCTTAAAAAATAAACGAATTTCTTTTGATAAAAAATGTCGGTTTTTACCGGCATTTTTTATAAGCCATTATCTGTCATAATTTATTAATGGATAATTCAATACTCATTGACCAATTTTTAGACAACTACTGGCTTTCATCAGGTGCTAGAAAAAATACGCTATCGGCTTATCGTTCTGACCTTAATTTATTTTCAAAATGGGTCAACAAACCACTCGCTGATATTAGTAATACACATATCAATCAGTACTTTAATGAGCGTCAATCAGCATCTATGAGTGCTGCCACACAAGCCAGAATACTCACCTGTTTACGTATTTTTTACCAATACTTAATGAAACAAAAAGTCATTAAAAAAAATCCGACTGATAAATTACACCACCCTAAACGAGCACAAAAACTACCTGTTTTTTTAAATGTTAATGAGGTTGAAAGACTGCTTAATGCACCTGATCACAAGACTATTTTTGGATTACGTGACCAGGCCATGTTAGAACTTTTATATGCTTGTGGACTGCGTGTCTCGGAGTTGATTAATCTGAGTTATCACCATATTAATCTAGCTGATGAATATATTCGAATTCGTGGCAAGGGCAACAAAGAGCGCCTTTTACCCATGGGTGAAATGGCAATGGATTGCTTGGCAAATTACGAAAAAAACGCAAGACCATTTTTATTAAAAAATGGTCAAACTGATGGTTATTTTCTAAGCAATCGTGGCAGCAATATGAGCCGACAAAATTTCTTCTACATCATCAAAGGCTACGCCATCAAAGCAGGTATTAACAAACCCTTATCGCCACATACACTGCGCCATGCTTTTGCCACACACCTTGTACAAAAAGGGGCAGACTTACGTAGTGTGCAATTAATGCTCGGACATAGTGACATTTCTAGCACACAAATCTACACCCACATTCAAAACACCCAACTTAAATCACAACACAGCAAGCATCACCCTAGAGGATAGATGTCTTAATAAGACTAACTAAGGGAAGCCTTTGCCTCCTTAATTAGTTTGGCTAAATGGTGCCATTATTAATGCTCTTTCTTGTAAAAGAAAAGCATACAAATAAGTTGCAAAAAAAAACAATAGCAATATAAGGCGTTAAAATTGGCAATAATAAAGATATTATCAGGGAGATGTTAATCAAATATGACTGATGATACTGTTTTAGCTTGGCTGCGAATCATTGCTGTCATTTTCTTTGATGATGACATAGAGATTGTATTCAAAAGTAACACAATACCAAGAAACAAAAAAAAGCAACTTAACAACACAGGCATCAACCAGAAAAAGCTCCGTGCTTTTGCTGATGAACTTGCCAAAGACATCCACACCCAAGATGATTTAGCAGATCTGGCTGCTTCACTGGTTAAAATGACCATTGAAGCAGCATTAGGTGCTGAGATGGAACATCATCTTGGTTATCCAAAATATGGGCAAAATAGCAGCGAGCTTAATACAGACAGCAATGCTCGTAATGGCTATTACCCTAAAACCGTCAAAGGCAATCATGGTGAAGTTGAACTTGCTATCCCAAGAGACCGCAGAGGTAGCTTTGAACCTTTAATTATTGAAAAAGGTCAAACGCCGATTGGGTGCTTTTGATAGTCAGATATTAAGCCTATATGCCAAAGGCATAGGTACCCGTGATTGCAATAGTCTAATTTTATTGGACACAAAGATAGCCTTATAATACAAACCATAAGGAGGTCAGTAATGACACAATATAAATCAAGAAAACAACGAGTGACTTTTACCGTTGAACATTCTGTTCAATACCCCCTTGAGGGGGGAACACTAGATTATGCCAAACTCATGGTGCATGAGAATTACACCAATAAAAAAAATCATGATAATATCAGGAGCTTGCTCCTCAGCAGTTAGCAGATGGAGAAAACAATACCTAGCAGAGCTTGGTGGACAAACACCAGAGTCAGGCAAAGCGCTGACTTCTGAACAACAAACAATACAACTGCTTGAGAAACAACTTTGGCGCGCACAAAGGGACAATGAAATCTTAAAAAAGGCAACAGCCTTGTTCGCTGTGGACAATCACCAAGTGATATGATTATCAAGATAAACAAGGCTTGCCAACAATACAATACTAAAGAATTATGAGCATTACTCAAACTTCCTCGCAGTAGTTATTACTATCAAGTCAAAGATAAGCGAGTAAACAACAACACCAACGCTATGATTAAATTAATCAAACAAACTGCTATTGAAGTTGGATACACCTATGGCAAACGCAGAATGCGAGTAGTTTTGAATAACCAAGGTTATAACATTGGTATTTACCAAACTGCAACGCTAATGAAAAAAGCCAATGTAGTTGCCATACGCCCAAGAAAGCGTCATTATTACCCTAATACTAGATTGATGTTTAAAAAGGCAAAAAACCTATTAAATCGTGTGTTTGAGCAGCAATCAATTAATACGCATTGGGTTGGTGATATTACCTATATCAAAACCTATCAAGGTGGGAGTTATTTAGCCAGTGTGTTGGATTTAGGCTCAAGACAAGTTGTTGGTTGGGCATTGTCAAAACAGCCTAATGCTCAGTTGGCAAAGGATGCGCTTAGTAATGCTGTGTCTAGACACCAGCCCAATACAAATAAACACATGTTCCACTCTGATCAAGGGACTCAATACTCTTCTAAAGTTTTTATTGATTATTGCAACAAGAACAACATTACTCAAAGCATGAGCAGGCGAGGTAATTGTTGGGATAATGCGGTCATGGAGCGTTTCTTTAGAAGTCTGAAGACTGAGAGATTAAATTATCAAAGTTTTGCAAATCATAGTGAAGTCGTGCAAAATGTAGAGGGTTATATCTACTTGTATAATTACAAAAGGATTCATTCAGCGATTGGGTATTTAACACCTGCTCAAAAGATGGCTGAATTGAAAAAAGCGGCTTGAAATGTGTCCAAGTAGGTTAGAGCATTGCAGTTTGAATTCAAATGTTATACAAAAATCTGAAGCATGCCCTTGGCTTTATGCTTGGTTTCTTGCAATTCTTGTTTGGCAATAGAGTCAAACACAATGCCTGCCCCTGCCCTTAAAGTTAATAGATTATCTTGTTTACTAATGGTACGAATAAGAATGTTAAAATCCATTTTTCCGTTACTACTAATATAACCCAGCGATCCTGTATAGGCTTGGCGCGGCATCTGTTCAAGTTCTTGAATAATTTGCATACAACGAATTTTAGGGCAGCCAGTGATGGTGCCGCCTGGAAATAATGCACTGATTAGGTGCTTAATGGTGGTATGTGGCTTGATTTTACCTTTGATGTTTGAAACAATATGGTGCACAAAGGGATAGCTTTCCAGTCTCATAATTTCATCAACTTTGATACTGCCGTATTCGCACACCCTGCCTAAATCATTACGCTCTAAATCAAGCAGCATAATATGCTCTGCTCGTTCTTTAGGGTGATTAATGAGTTGTTGTTTAAGGTGTTTGTCTTCACTGCCTGTGCCACGTGGGTGAGTGCCTGCAATGGGTCTGGTTTGTATGACGTTACCATCTATGCTAAATAGGCGCTCGGGAGAGGAGGAAATAATACTAAACGTTTGGAATTGCGCTAGTGCAGAAAATGGTGCAGGATTGGTTTTTTTTAATGCTTGGTAAATTTGGGCTGGAGCAATGTCATTGGTTAAGTGGTATTGCCACTGTCTTGAAAGATTGACTTGAAAAACATCCCCTGCTTTAATGTACTCACGACTCTTTGCCACGCCTGATAAAAATTTAACCTCCTCTTCAGAGGATAAAATGCCTGCTAATTTGTGTTCAGGTATGGTTTTTAATTGCTCAATATCTGCCAATACTTGGTTTATTCTGTGTTGGTTGGCGAATTGGTCTAGTAAATAAGTTTGATGATTGGCATGGTCAATAACAATGGCTGTGGGGATTTGCACAGCAATAGCAATAGGCTGACCACTGGTGTGCATTATGCGCCTTAAAGTCGGCTCTATTTGCCCAATTAATTCATAAGACAAATATACAAACCAACCGCCAGTAAAGGGTAAGTCGCTGTAAATAAGTGGCGTGTCAATACTGGCAGTGAGTTTGTCTAAAAAATCAAACTCTTCTAAGTGGTTTAGTACAATTTGTTTGTCAGGGTGTGCAAATAATATCGAAAAATGATTGTTAGCATTGTGATTAACACTTTCTAGCAAAAATGGATAACGCGCAGGATTGGCGTAAGATAGCGCCTCTAAAGCAACATCAGGAATGGATAGAACCTTCACTTTAATTGATGATTAATTTATTTATCTTTGGCTTAGGGGTGATGATTTTGTTCAGCAGTTGTTTAGCTCTATTAATTGCTTTATGCGAGGGGAATTTAACCAGCATTGTGCTTAACAAGCCACGTGCCTTGTCTTGTTGGTTAAGTTCTATATATACTTTAGCCAACTCAAACAAAGAGTTTGAAAACTTATAGTGCAATGGGTTTTGTTGTTGAAATGTAACAAAAGTATTTCTAGCATTGTAAAAATCATCTTTAGCTAAATAAGATTTGGCTAACCAATAGTGCACATCTGAGGTGTGATTATTATTCGGATAAGTAGCTAAATATTGTTTAAACAATTTAATGGCTTGGTCGTATTGATCCGTCACTAATAAGCTGCGCGCTTGCGTATAAATGCGCTTGGCTTTTTGATCATGCTCTCTGACTCTGAGCGTGGTTTTTACAATGGTGGCACTGGATTTTTGATAAGTGATTAAGTTAAACAGCTCTTTGATTTTTCCAGTGCTTATTTTTTGTTGTTGCTCTAAAAGCTCAATTTTGCCCAACAAGGCTTTGTTTTTACGCACCAACAAGCGCTTTGTTTTTTGATTGTGACCCATCACCACCTTGTCTGTATTAATGCCTGCACTGACAGGCTGCCAAGCAAAAATACTTAAAAAAGCAATCAAACTAAGGTGGTGCATTAATCTTTATTGATAAACAAACTCAACGCGTCTGTTTTTCTGCCATGCATCCTCATCGTGGTGCTGTAGTATGGGTTTTTCCTCGCCAAAACTAATAACTTCAACCCTTGAAGAAAGATCATACAGGCCTAAGATTTCTTTAACACTTAAAGCGCGGTTTTCACCCAGTGCTAGGTTGTATTCACGCGTGCCACGCTCATCTGCATGTCCTTCTAGGCGTAAATTTAGTGCTGGATTGTTGCGCATAAAGTTTGCATGTTTGATGATTTGCTTGGTTGAATCTTCATCAATCTCAGTGCCATCATAGTAAAAATACAAAACAAAACTAACGTCCGTGTTTCTAAAATCTGCTACGACAACTGGCTCAATAATGCTTGATGTGTCTACACCACTTCTAGAAAACCCTTGCGATTGAAAACTAGACTGATCTGCCTCAATAACATTTTCTTGTGTATTTTCCGTCCTATCTTCAATGGTAACCACGCTTGGCTTGGGTAATACTTTTTTATACAAATCATCTACGGATGAACATGACAACAACAACACTATTGTTGTTAGGGATATTAGTTTTAACATTTAACGCCTCCTATTTTAAATAATGTGACCAATTTGGCTCTCTAACTTCGCCTGCTTTACTAGCCAGTTCAAAGGTTTGACGACCCAATATTGAAACCACAGAAAGTACACCAGAGCTATCTTTATTAGTAGCAAAGATAATCATACCGCCATTTGGTGAAAAAAATGGTGATTCGTCTAATTGATTATTTGTCATAATAGTCAAATCCTTAGTGGCAATATCTAATAAGGCAATACGGTAATCTTTACCCACCCTATGCACCATAGCCAAGCTTTTACCATCAGGAGAAAAAACTGCTTTGGCATTATATCTGCCCTTAAAGGTTGCTCTGTTAATTTTACTGGTTTTTAAATCTTTAATATAAACTTGTACCTGTCCAGAACGATTGGAGGTAAACACAATTTTATCGCCCTCTGGTGAGTAACTTGCCTCAGTATCGATGCTTACATCTGTAGTCAGCCTTGTTAGTTTTTTAGAGGCTAATTGATAAGAATAAATATCCTTGTTGCCGTTTTTGGATAGCGTGAGCAAAAGGCTTTTACCATTTGGATGCCAAGATGGCGATGAGGCAATGCCATCAAAATAAGGCAATTTTTGTGTTTTTCGGCGTACAAATGGGTATTGGATGAACACCTCTGAACGGGCATTTCTAAAAGACACGTAAGCAATTTTATTTTGGTCAGGTGACCAAACGGGTGATAAAACAGGCTCTTTAGATTTTAAGATGGTTTGTGGATTTTGCGCATCAGAGTCTGATATTTCTAAACGATATTCACGCCCACCTTTGCCTTTATTAGTAACGGTAATATAAGCTAGGCGCGTATCAAAAGAGCCTCTTTCACCTAACAAAGCATGATAAATTTGATCAGACAAATAGTGTGCAATTCTTCTAATGCCACTATTGTGCACGGCAAATTTATCTTTATAGAGTGTTTTCTTAGAATAAACATCCAGTAATTCAATCTCAACATTGAAGACTTTTTTGCTGATTTTTTCTAGCTTGCCAAGCACAATAGCTTCAATTTTTTTTGCTTTCCATTTGTCAAAATTGGGCTTGTTATTAATCACATAATTTGCACCAGAGGCGCTAAATTCACCCGAGCGATTAAAGTTATCACGCATAACATGTGCAATAGTTTTGCCTTGGTTTGCATCACCCACAACAGAAAAATCAGAAATAACAATGGGGAAAGCATTTTCATCTTGTTTGAGAATGGTAACTTCTAATACTGCCCAAGCAAGGGTGGTATAAAGTGATAAAACAAAAACAAGCAGTTGCTTCATTCTTTTTCTTCTATCCAGTTCATTTGGATGGCTTCAAGGATTTTTTCGCCTGATTTATTTGCATCACCATCAAACTTATCCAGTGCAATCACCATCTGTCTAAGATCAACAAAATTAATAATATTAGGATTAACCTCTGGATGAGCCTCGTCTAAGGCCATCGCAATATCTAGGGAGTCTGTCCAATTCATAAAAAATACCTTAAATTAAATCTTAATTTTAACCAAACTAAGGTTTGGTATGGGTAAAAATTTAGTCGCTTTTTTTAAATCACACTCTACTCACATCTCGAACAAATTCGAGCGTCTTTAGCTGTACAAATACCTCATTTAATTGAGTGATATTTGCAACACTAATGACCATATTGAGTGATTTGATGGAATTGTCTTTTTCTTGAATCTCTAAGCGCTCAATATTGATGTTCATTTTTGAAATAACACTGGCAATAGAGGCAAGTGTACCTCTTTGGTTGGCAACATCAACATCAATCATGGCTTTAAATTCCTCGTCTTTATCTGCTTGCCAATCAATATCAAGCCATTGTGCATTTTTGCTCTTAGCACGAACCAAGTTAGCACAAATTACCCTGTGAATCACCATACCTTTAGAAGTGGTTAAAACACCAGTCACTTTATCGCCAGGGATGGGATGGCAACAATGTGCAAAACTAATGGCTTTACCTTGGGTTTTGTGAATACTAATTTTTTGCGTTGTGTGCTTGGCGTTATCGCCTTGCAACTTGTTCAGTGCAACTGATACTAAAATCTCAGACAATCCAATTTTCATATACATGTCTTCTTTAGAGTCGCAATTTAACGCTTTAAGGCATGCCAACCACTGAGCCTCATTAATGCCGTCGGTGTCTATATTTTGATAATCCAGCGCATTGATTAATAAATATTCCCCCAGTTGGATTAGTTCAGCAGCAGATTCGTTTTTAAGATATGCCTTGATTGAGGATCTGGCCTTTACAGTAATAACAATTTGTAACCAAGAAGACCTGGGTGTGGCCTTATCATCAGTGATAATTTCAATGGTTTGTCCTGATTTTAATTCAGTAGAAATGGGCGTGTTAACTTGGTCAACCTTGGCTTTAAGGGTGTGATTGCCAATACTAGTATGTACCATGTAGGCAAAATCAAGCACGGTTGATTTATAAGGTAGCTGAATAATATCCCCTTCAGGAGTAAAAACAAACACCTCGGAAGGGAACAAATCTGCTTTGGTTTCTTCTAAAAATTCAATAGAAGTGCCCGAATTTTTTTGAATATCAAGTAATGAGCCTAACCAGTTATTAGCCAATTCTGACTTATGATTAGAATCACTCTTATAGTGCCAATGTGCAGCAATGCCGTATTCTGAAATAAAATGCATGTCAGATGAGCGAATTTGCACTTCAATAAAAATCTTGTTAGGACCAAATAGCACTGTATGTAACGACTGATAGCCGTTTGATTTGGGTAGTGCCACATAATCTTTAAACTTGCCTGGTAATGGCTTATATAAATTATGAATAATGCCTAGAGCTTGATAGCATTGTGCCACATCAACCACAATAACCCTAAGTGCATACATGTCTAACACCTGAGAAAACTTCAAATGCTTGATTTTCATCTTTCTATAAATACTACAAGGTTGCTTTCTACGACCATTGATATCGGCATTAGGTATGCCTTCTTGGTTTAGTCGATTTTTTATTTCAGTTTGGATGTGACTGATGGTTTTCTTACGATTGCCACATTGTTTTTTAATTTGACTGAGCAAAACTTTATTACGAAACGGATAAATAATAGCAAAACACAAATTATCAAGCTCAACCCTAATACTATTAAGACCCAAGCGACGCGCTATGGGCGCATGTATTTCTACCGTTTCTTTGGCAATTCTAAGTTGCTTGTCTCGACGCATAGAGCCAAGTGTTTGCATATTGTGCAAACGATCCGCCAGTTTGATTACCATAACACGCATGTCATCACTCATGGCTAAAAACAACTTTCTAAAATTTTGTGCTTGCTTGTCTGTGTTTGAGTGAAATTCCAGCCCAGTTAGTTTGGACACTCCCTCTACAATGTGTGCAATTTCATCACCAAAATCACATTTAATTTGCTCGTAAGTGACTGAAGTATCCTCGATACAATCGTGCAATATTGCTGCCACAATACAATAATAGTCTAATTTTAACTCTGCCAAAATCATAGCAACTGATATGGGGTGAAATACATAGGCCTCGCCCGATTGTCGATATTGCCCATCATGCGCCATCGCTGCAACAGTGTAAGCCTGATAAACACCCTTAATTTGCTCTTTAGACATATAATTTTCTAGCGTATTACACAGCTCGCTAATTAGGACTCTTTTATCAGGTGAATTCATTCAATATAGTTAAATTTAAGGATAAATCTTTGCCATTATAATACAACCACACCAGTATAATGCCCTCACATACAATACCTTAAGTTATGAAAAAATTATTCATCATCCTACCTTTTTTAACATTATTACTTAATGGTTGTTCTTGGCAAGAAGAAGCCAAAAGAGAATCTATTACTAAAGGCTGGTCGCCAAAAACATTCTTTGCTCAAGCTAAAGAAGAGGCTTCATCAGGCTCAACGGACAAAGCCATTGCGCTTTTTGAACAGCTACAAGTAGCCTACCCTGGCTCAAAATATGCACTACGGTCTAAATTAGAAATCGCTTATGCATTGTATAAGAGCAAGGATTACAATCAAGCAATTGATCGCTTAAATAACTATATTAAGCTTTATCCAGAACACTTTTCAACCCCATATGCCTATTATTTACGTGGCGTTATTTCACAAGACAAATCTCGCTCATTTTTAGATGACTACCTTACTGATAGCGCCCAGCGCGATGTTAACTCAGTGCGTGATGCCTTTAACTACTATCTAGCACTGATTGATAAATTCCCCAAAACCGAGTATGCTGAAGAGGCCAAAACCCATTTAGTTATACTTAGAAATATTTTATCAAGACATGAGTTATTTGTAGCTATTTACTACACCAAAAGAGGGGCTAATATTGCTGCCATCAACCGCACTAAATTTATCATTGAAAAATATCCAAACACACCTTCAGTTCCTGCAGCACTACATTTAATAGCCTATAATTATGACGCTATTAGTGCAAACATACTGGCAAAAGATGCACGTCGCGTACTAAAGAGTAGCTACCCTTCGTACACACCACATTACTCTTTAGAAGACTAAAATTCTTAACCAGCTCCAATGAACAAACAAGAAAGAGCTTTCGCATTTAAGATTTCTTTAATCATGGCCACGCGTATGCTGGGCTTGTTTATGATTTTTCCTATATTTTCAGTTTATGCCAGTGA
This sequence comes from Isorropodon fossajaponicum endosymbiont JTNG4, assembly GCF_016592615.1. Taxonomy (NCBI): domain Bacteria; kingdom Pseudomonadati; phylum Pseudomonadota; class Gammaproteobacteria; species Isorropodon fossajaponicum symbiont. The sequence goes on along the minus strand of NZ_AP013043.1, from coordinate 474,297 downwards.
ATATACCAGTACCACACCTTACTTAATAGGCTTGGCTATTGGCATTTATGGACTAACTCAGGCGTTATTACAAATTCCCTTTGGCTATTTATCAGACAAGTATGGTCGCAAACCCATGCTAATCATTGGTCTTGTTATCTTTTTTATTGGTAGTGTTGTGGCCGCCAACTCAACAGACATCATAGATATTGTTATTGGTAGGGCGCTGCAAGGTGCAGGTGCTATTTCAGCAGTATTGATGGCGTTTTTAGCAGATTTTGTTAGTGAAAATCAACGCTCCAAAGCCAATGCTTTTGTGGGTGTGCAAATAGGCGTAGCCTTTATGCTGGCCTTACTACTAGGCCCTATCATCAGTGTTAATCTAGGCATATCTGGTTTATTTTGGGTGATTGCTTTGCTCTCTGTTGTTGCACTGATTATTGTTAGTACCCTGCCCAACGCCAAACCTAAAGAGCAGTATGCTTTGTCAATTGCAAACATCAAAAAAGTAATCAATGTTGATTTACTACGGCTAGATTTTAGCGTCTTTGCGCTACATTTAATCCTAACTTGTGCTTTTATCGCCATGCCAATCTTTTTAAAAGAAAACAATATTGTTGATATTAAAGACAGTTGGCAAATGTATTTACCCATTATTATCTTGTCCTTTGTTGGTATGTTGCCAATGGTTATTCTAGCTTCCAAATATCAAAAAATTAAACCTGTATTTTTAAGCGCCATTGCACTGCTGATTATCAGTCAAATTTTGTTTTACCAAATGCAACTTACTTACACTTCATTTTTTATTCTCTTAACTTTATTCTTTATTGCTTTTAACGCATTAGAAGCCATTCTACCTTCACTCATAGCTTCAAGTGCAAGTGCTGATAAACGCGGTTTGGCAATGGGTTTTTACGCTACATCACAGTTTTTAGGTGCGTTCGTTGGTGGCATTGTTGGCGGATGGATTTACAACATATCTAATCTAAATAGTGTATTCTTATTCACCACATTTATTGCAATTATTTGGTGGATAATTATCCTAATAACAAAGCAAAAAATACCCATCAAACGGGCAACAGAAAATTAATCGGAGCAAAAAAAATGGCAGGAATCAACAAAGTAATTTTAGTAGGCAATTTAGGTCAAGATGTAGAATTGAAATACACCTCTGATGGTAGAGCAGTAACCACTTTATCCGTTGCAACCAGTGAAAGCTGGACAGATAAAAATACAGGACAAAAGGTTGATAAAACCGAGTGGCACCGTGTTAGTTTATTTGGCAAATTAGCTGAGATTGCTGGTCAATACCTACACAAAGGCTCCAAGGTTTACGTTGAAGGCAACCTAAGAACACGCAAATGGCAAGACCAAACTGGTGCTGACCGTTACATGACTGAAGTAGTTGTGTCTGGTTTTAATAGCACGTTACAAATGTTAGATCGTCACGATAATACTGATATGGGTGGCGCGCCCCAACCTCAACAATCAGCGCCTTCTGCACCTGTACCACAGCAACAAGCTGCAGTAGCACCAATCTCAGACCCTATCGCACCTGTTGATAATTCTGGGTTTGATGATGACATTCCTTTTTAAAAAATAAACATACACAACACCAATAAAAAACCCATTAAAACGGGTTTTTTATTGCATGCTCAAATGTGTTATTTATCTCGATTACTCCAATAATCAGCCTTGTTTGAAATCACCCAACGCACGCCACCCTTAGGATTTTCAACATCGTCTTTATATCTAGGAATCAAGTGCACATGCAAGTGCATAATGCTCTGCCCTGCTGCTTCACCATTATTCACACCAATGTTGTAACCATCTGGAGAAAACTCCTCATCAAGAATCAATTTGGCTTTTTGAATGGCTTTAGCAATCGCATTTTGCTCTTGTTCGGTAATATCAAAATAAGTAGCAACGTGTCTTTTAGGGATAATCAACGCATGCCCAGGAGAGGCAGGATAAGAGTCTAAAAACGTAATAGTTAAATCACACTGACCAATAATTCTTTCTTCACGCAATTGACAAAACAAGCAATCTGTATTCATTTTTTATTCCTAGGTTTAATGAGTATTTTAACCCAGACAAGCATTAATGAGCATAATGCTTGCAGCAAATCAGGCAATAAAAAACCAGCATAAAGCCGGTTTTACTACACAACTTAGATTTATTGAGTGTCTTCGGTTGATACTGAAGACTCGTCATTTTCTGTTTCAGCCGTTACTGGGATTGCTTGATTGTAGCCATAATTCCAAGGACTATTATTCATTGCTCCAAACGAATTAGGGTTGGTATTAAACCCACAAGGTCTAGTAGTGCCAGTGTCAAAACTAAACGGCTGACCATTGCTATTATTAAAAGGACTGAAGTTGTTATTAGTTCTAAACGGCGTAAAAGAATTATTATTGTTCCAAGGAGAGTTTCCCCAATTGTTACCACCCCATGGCGCGTTATTAAAGTTACCACCATTCCAAGGCGTGTTGTTGCCAAAATTCATTGGACTGTTGCTATTCCAATTATTACCCCAATTTGCAGTAGCATTAAGTGCCAATATTAGCAAGGAAACTGTTATTATTTTTTTCATACTTTTTCACTCCTTAATTATTAATTAATCGTTATTATAAACCTAATGCCTTACTTTTAGCGAAAAAAACCAGCAACTAATGCTGGTTTTTTAATCATAGCTTTTATGCTATCTTGCTGTTGGTACTACTGGTGTAGTCATGTTAGGTACAACGCCAGGTCCCCATGGGGTATTTGTATAACCATTGGGTGCGAAACCATAACCATTACGACCATAACTATAATAGTTGTTGTTGTTACTCCAACCATTGTTGTCAAACTCGTCAAACATATTGCCCATTTCTTCTGGATACCAACGAGGATCCCAAAAATCGTATGGGTTGTAGCCAAACATGCCATTATCTTCTTGATAGCCATAACCATTATGGTTGTTGCCCCAAGGGGTGTTGTTGCTGTTCCAAAATGCATTTGCACTTAGAGTGAATGCCAATAGCACTATTGCAAAAATCTTTTTCATTATCATATCTCCATTTATTTAATTCAATTTATATTATAACATAATGATATATTTATGCAAATTGGTCTTTAAGCAAAGCTAATATTTAAAAAGAGCGAGGATTACGTGAATATCGATAGTCAGCATAAGACTTTGACGACCCAAGGTTATTTATGATTGGTGCATGATTAGGGTTAGCAAACGACATGGCTGCGGGCGTTTCATACATCAAAGGCGTGGTATTATTTTCTGCTTGATATGCCTGATTAGGGGTTGGCATTTGATTCATATTAAAGCGTGAGGCATTGGTATTAAATGCTTGATTGTTATAGGGATAAGGGTAATTATAACGAGCGCTGTTATTATCCACCCTTTCCATCCAGTACATGGGTGTCCAAACTGGCCAATCGTTATTCTTATAACCAGAGCCATAACTGTTAAAGTCTAAAAATGCAGTTGCATTTAAACTTGTAATTAGCAATCCAAGTAATAATATCTTTTTCACCACACCCCTTACAATTTAGAACTTATTATATACTTGTATAATGCCAACCATGAATACAAAACAAATATTACAATCCCTTTTAGAGCAGCGAATTTTAGTACTTGATGGTGCTTGATTCAAAAGCATAAATTAACCGAGCAAGACTATCGTGGCGAGCGTTTTAAAGATTGGTATGTTTTGGTTCAAGGTAACAACGATTTACTCTCACTGACTCAGCCTCAAATTATTAAAGACATTCACAAAGACTACTTAAAAGTAGGTGCTGATATTATTGAAACCAATACTTTTAATGCAACGCGTACTTCCATGTCTGATTACAAAATGGAAGCATTGGCCTATGAAATTAACCTTGAAAGTGCCGAAATTGCATACCAAGTAGCAGATGAATTTTCAAGTGCTGAAAAGCCAAGATTTGTTGCTGGTGTTATTGGTCCAACTTCACGCACTTGTTCACTCTCGCCAGATGTCAACGACCCTGGGTTTAGAAACGTCACCTTTGATGAGTTGGTTGATGTTTATATAGAATCTACTCGTGGCTTGATTAAAGGTGGTGCGGATATTATTCTGATTGAAACCATCTTTGATACACTCAACGCCAAAGCTGCTATCTTTGCGGTTGAACAAGTCTTTGAAGACGACAATGTCGAATTACCAATCATGATTTCTAGCACCATTACTGATACCTCTGGTCGCGCACCCTGTCTGGGCAAAGGCAAATCATCATCTGCACTGGGCATGATTTGCCGTGCACTGGGTTATGGAATGAACATTGGCATTGCCAAGTTTTTAAAAGGCACGCAAGACACAGGCGAAGATATATTTCTAGCCAAACAACCCAACGTACAAACCGCACTGATGAAAACAGGTTTTACTTGGGACACTCAAGACAAAGCATTTGACACTAAAATAGCTGTTAAAACTTGGTCTGAAGCTGGAAAATATCTAACCAATCAATCCATTGACTTGGTGGTTTTAGATGAACTTACTTACATGATTAATTATAAATATCTTGATGAGCAAAAAATTCTTGACGTTTTAGCCGATCGCCCAAAAAATCAACATGTGATTATCACAGGTAGAGCGGCTAGCTAAAATTTAGTCAAACTTGCTGACACAGTAAGTGAAGTTAAAGACATTAAACACGCTTTTAGGGCAAATATTAAAGCCCAAAAAGACATAGACCTCTAATCATAAAGCTTACCTAGATTGAAATCTTAGGTGTTTTCAATCATAAACTGTAAAGCTTGATGCAAGTATTCTACCGGCACAATTTTTAGCCCTTTAAGTATTTTTTTAGGCGCATTCCCCTTGGGTATAATCGCTACTTTAAAGCCATGTTTTTGCGCTTCTGACAAACGCTCAATGCCGTTATAAACTGGACGCACTTCGCCCGTTAAACCCACCTCACCAAAAGCAACCCAATCTTTGGGAATAACCTTATCCCGCAAGCTAGACATAATTGCCAACATGACCACCAAATCTGAGGCAGTCTCATTCATCTTAATACCACCAACCACATTAACAAATACATCTTGATCGTGAGTTGCAATGCCACCATGCTTATGTAGTACTGCAAGTTGCAAAGCCAAACGATTTTGATCCAAACCAACACATACACGCTTAGAATTGCCACTGGCAGTATCTACCAATGCTTGTATTTCAATCATCAGTGGTCGAGTTGCCTCACGTGTTACCATCACCATAGAGCCTGGTGAAGGCTTGGCTGAGTTTGATAAAAATATTGCTGATGGATTCTCAACCTGTTGTAAGCCTGCCTCGCTCATCACAAAAATACTAATTTCATTCACTGCACCAAAACGGTTTTTTACCGCACGGATAATACGGTAACGCCCACCTGCATCCCCTTCAAAATAAAGCACCGTGTCTACCATATGCTCAAGAATTCTTGGACCTGCTAACACACCATCTTTAGTAACATGGCCAATCATTAAAAGAATGGTATTGGTTTGCTTGGCGAATTGAGTCAGTTGTGCAGCACAATCACGCACTTGTGTTACCGAGCCTGGTACCGAAGTAGAGCCATCTGTTACCATGGTTTGAATAGAATCAATGACAATAACTTTGGGTTGTACTGCTTTAGCAAGTGTGATGATTTTTTCCAAATGCGTTTCACTCAGCAAAAGAATGTCCTCTTTAATACCAAGGCGCAACGCCCTGTCGCTGATTTGGTCAGCCGATTCCTCGCCACTCACATACAAAGTTGTGTGCTTTTGATTAATTTTAGCAACCGCTTGCAAAATCAAAGTTGATTTGCCAATACCAGGGTCACCACCAATCAACACCACCGAGCCATCAACCAAGCCACCACCCAAAGTACGGTCAAGCTCACTTAGCCCCGTTGAAAGTCTAACCTTATTTTCTGATTTGATATCAGATAAATTTTGAACTTTAGAGGCAGGAAGGTCTTGCAAAATTGTAGATTTTGATGGCGCAGTTTGCAACAACACAATCTCTTCTAGCGTATTCCAAGATTTACAATCTAAGCACTGCCCTGCCCATTGATGATGCGAAGAACCGCATTCACGACAGACAAATTCAACTTTTGTTTTTGCCATTATTCTAACGCACCTTTGTCAAGCAACAATTGATAAATTTATTGTGCCATTAATTGATAACCTACACCCACTCGCCAATCTTAGTACAAGGCACTTTTCACGATCAGCTTGGCTCATTAATTTACGCTCAATGCTCGCAATAGAGGTTTCAATTTGCGAGGTTTAAACGGGGCGTTTTTCTAAGGCTTTCAACAAACCAGAGCGCAGTTTATCTTCATCAAAAGCCTCCCTAGAGTCATCACTTTTAATCAAGCGTGGTAGGTTAAGATCAACCGTTTCACGCGTTGAATAACGTTCACCACAAGAAGTGCACTCACGACGACGACGTACTTGAGAGCCATCATCAATCAAACGTGTGTCTAATACTTTAAGTATCATCAGATTGGCAAAATGGACAACGCATATAGGCTTAATCTAGTTATAAACTGGGTGCTTAGCACAAAGGCTAGTGACTTTTTCTCTAACCTTGTCAATCACAGCCTCATTCTCTAAATCATCACAAATATCACACATCCACGTAGCTAAATCGGCACAATCATTTTCATTAAAACCACGCGTTGTCACTGCTGGCGTGCCCACGCGAATACCACTGGTTACAAAAGGGGATTGTGGGTCATTTGGCACGGCATTCATATTAACTGTAATATATGCACTACCTAAGGCAGTATCTACTGCTTTACCTGTTAATCCTTGGTCAATAAAACTTACTAAAAATAAATGGTCATCCGTACCACCTGACACCACATCAAACCCACGCTTAATAAATGTATTGGCCATCACTTGTGCATTAATCTTTACTTGCTTTTGATAAGCCTTATATTCATCACTCATTGCCTCTTTAAAACTCACCGCCTTAGCAGCAATAATATGCATCAGTGGTCCACCTTGAATACCAGGGAAAATAGCAGAATTAAGTTTCTTCTCAATTACCTCATTAGCCTTAGCCAAAATTAAACCGCCACGAGGACCGCGAAGTGTTTTATGCGTGGTTGTTGTGGTTACATCTGCAATTGCCACTGGCGATGGATACTCACCCGTTGCTATCAAACCTGCAACATGCGCCATATCAACCATTAAATAAGCGCTAACAGCATCTGCAATTTCTCTAAAACGCTGCCAATCAACCACACGTGAATACGCCGAAAAACCAGCAATAATCATTTTAGGCTTATGCTCTTTTGCTAAAGCCTCAACTTGCTCATAATCAATTTCACCCGTTTTTTCATTCAAGCCATACTGAATGGCATTAAAGTTTTTACCCGAAAACGAAGGCGCAGCACCATGCGTCAAATGCCCGCCATGTGCCAAACTCATGCCTAAAATTGTATCTCCGGGCACTAACAATGCCTGAAAAACTGCAGCATTCGCCTGAGAACCAGAATGTGGCTGAACATTCGCATAATCCGCACCAAATAATGCCTTAGCACGGTTAATCGCTAATTGTTCAACTGTGTCAACATGCTCGCATCCACCGTAATAACGCTTTTTAGGATAGCCCTCAGCATACTTATTCGTCAATTGCGAGCCTTGCGCCTCCATCACTGCAGGTGAGGTGTAGTTTTCACTGGCAATTAACTCAATATGCGCCTCTTGGCGAGCCTCTTCTAGTGCAATCGCCTGATGAATTTCAGTATCTACTTTAGCTAACGTTTGAGATTTATCGAACATAGTTTTCCTCGTCATATAATGTTTAAAATTTTAGCGATTTATTTTAACGCACAAACCCAAATAAAGAATAAATTATCACTCAAATATTACCACTTTTAACCAATCAACTTGGATTTAGTGTAACGGCCTAACCTACTTGGACACATTTCAAGCCGCTTTTTTCAATTCAGCCATCTTTTGAGCAGGTGTTAAATACCCAATCGCTGAATGAATCCTTTTGTAATTATACAAGTAGATATAACCCTCTACATTTTGCACGACTTCACTATGATTTGCAAAACTTTGATAATTTAATCTCTCAGTCTTCAGACTTCTAAAGAAACGCTCCATGACCGCATTATCCCAACAATTACCTCGCCTGCTCATGCTTTGAGTAATGTTGTTCTTGTTGCAATAATCAATAAAAACTTTAGAAGAGTATTGAGTCCCTTGATCAGAGTGGAACATGTGTTTATTTGTATTGGGCTGGTGTCTAGACACAGCATTACTAAGCGCATCCTTTGCCAACTGAGCATTAGGCTGTTTTGACAATGCCCAACCAACAACTTGTCTTGAGCCTAAATCCAACACACTGGCTAAATAACTCCCACCTTGATAGGTTTTGATATAGGTAATATCACCAACCCAATGCGTATTAATTGATTGCTGCTCAAACACACGATTTAATAGGTTTTTTGCCTTTTTAAACATCAATCTAGTATTAGGGTAATAATGACGCTTTCTTGGGCGTATGGCAACTACATTGGCTTTTTTCATTAGCGTTGCAGTTTGGTAAATACCAATGTTATAACCTTGGTTATTCAAAACTACTCGCATTCTGCGTTTGCCATAGGTGTATCCAACTTCAATAGCAGTTTGTTTGATTAATTTAATCATAGCGTTGGTGTTGTTGTTTACTCGCTTATCTTTGACTTGATAGTAATAACTACTGCGAGGAAGTTTGAGTAATGCTCATAATTCTTTAGTATTGTATTGTTGGCAAGCCTTGTTTATCTTGATAATCATATCACTTGGTGATTGTCCACAGCGAACAAGGCTGTTGCCTTTTTTAAGATTTCATTGTCCCTTTGTGCGCGCCAAAGTTGTTTCTCAAGCAGTTGTATTGTTTGTTGTTCAGAAGTCAGCGCTTTGCCTGACTCTGGTGTTTGTCCACCAAGCTCTGCTAGGTATTGTTTTCTCCATCTGCTAACTGCTGAGGAGCAAGCTCCTGATATTATCATGATTTTTTTTATTGGTGTAATTCTCATGCACCATGAGTTTGGCATAATCTAGTGTTTCCCCCTCAAGGGGGTATTGAACAGAATGTTCAACGGTAAAAGTCACTCGTTGTTTTCTTGATTTATATTGTGTCATTACTGACCTCCTTATGGTTTGTATTATAAGGCTATCTTTGTGTCCAAGTAGGTTAGAGCATTGCATTAAAGCCCATGCCTAGAATACCGTTGCCAGCGTTTGAGTTGTAGTTAATACTAAGTTCGGGTTGCATGCCTGCAACACCGGGTGGGACAGTGATGGGGATGGTGTAGTTTGCTGCACCTTGGTTAACGCTTAAAGCTCCTGCGGTGCTGCCAACTAGGGTTGGTGGTATCAATGTTTGTAGTTGTGGTTGCGCTTGCTTGGGTAGATATACCCAGTAGGAAGACTAATAGAGTTGAAGTGATTAGGCTGATGGATTGGGTGAGTAATGCTTGCATTGTTAATTTCCTATAGGTCTTGCTTTAGGGTTTCTAGTTGAGCTCTGATGTCTGCTAATTGGGTCTGTTGGCTTTGGCGCTGGGTGTTTAGCTTGGTTTGTTCGGCTTTACTTAGTTTGATTTTGGGTAGATCAAGTGTGACGATTAGGGCGTCTATTTCTGCAATGATGGCATCACCTTGGGCAATTAAGTCATCGGTTTGTTTGAGTTGGTCTTGGTCTAGTGGGGGTAGAGGTTTAGGAAAGCCTGGGGGTAGATTGGGGTTGTATTCACTGTCATTGGCGGTGTTAATGAGGTTGTTGCTGTTGAAAGGGTTTTTGGGTTGGTTGGATAAATATAGATGAGGTGTTGTTATTAGGTTGAGTGTCGATGTTAAGGGAGAAGATGATAAGAGCAGCAGCAAAAACAGCGATACCGAAGGATAGGTAGCGGTAGTTAGTGGGCATGGATGCTCCTAGATGTTTGAGGAAATTGAAGGAATTCTATCATAAAAATAAATACCACATTTTGTTTTTTATTTTTCTAATCCATAAGATATAAATTGGTAAAATGCTAAAAACTCCTAACACTTACCAACAAATGAGTAAAAAAATCCAGGCCATTCGTGGCATGAACGACTTATTACCCAAAGATTCTGCGTTTTGGCTGTCGTTAGAAAAGACAATATTTAATTTGTTTATTAGTTATGGCTATCAAAATATTCGCACGCCAATTGTTGAGAAAACGGATACTTTTTGTCGTGCAATTGGTGGGGCTACGGATATTGTTGAAAAGGAAATGTATTCGTGGACAGAGTCAAGCGGCGAGTCATTAAGCTTAAGACCTGAAGGCACAGCGGGTTGTGTGCGCATGATGATTGAGCATAACTTGCCCAGAGAAGGGGTTCAAAAAGTTTTTTATCAAGGGGTAATGTTTCGGCACGAACGCCCGCAAAAGGGGCGTTATCGTCAATTTCATCAAGTGGGGCTTGAAGTATTTGGTGCAAATGATACCAAGGCGGATGCTGAACTTATGATAATGACGCATGCTTTGTGGCAAGTTTTAGGTTTGAAAAATATTATATTAGAGATTAACACTTTAGGCTCTAGTGAGGCTAGGGCTGCTTATAGAAAAGTATTGGTTGTGTATTTTAATCAGCATAAAGACCAGCTTGATGAGGATAGTTTAAGGCGATTAAAAACCAATCCTTTGCGCATTTTAGATAGTAAGAATAAAGCGATGCACTCTTTAATTAGCGATGCACCTAAGCTAATGGATTGTTTAGACGAAGAATCTGCACAACACTTTGAGCAGTTTAAGACTTATTTAGGTGCCTTAGACATTGCTTATATAATTAATACCCGCCTGGTTCGCGGATTAGATTATTACAACCGCACTGTATTTGAATGGACGACAACTGATTTAGGTGCACAAGGTACGATTTGCGCCGGTGGACGGTATGATGGTTTGGTTGAAAAAATGGGTGGCACACCGACACCAGCAGTTGGTTTAGCGATTGGTTTAGAGCGCTTGGTGTTGCTATTAGAAGCGCAAAACCTAATGATAGTTGAGCCTACTACTTTGTCTATTTATTTGGTTGCATTAGGTGAAAAAGCGCAGATTAAATCGATGCAAATAGCCAGTACTTTGCATGATGCACTACCTAATGCAATCCTTTATAATGACATCACTTTGGGTAGTTTTAAAAGTCAGTTTAAAAAAGCAGATAAAGCCAAAGCGCATTTTGCATTAATCTTGGGTGAGCAAGAATTAAACAACAATCAAGTGAGTATCAAACCTCTAAAAGGCCAAGGAGTACAACAAACCATGGATTTAGAAGAAGCGATTAAATATTTTAAGGAAAACACATGAAAAATTTTATTGAAGTAGGTAAGACTGAAGAAGAACAGGTTGAGCAAGTTAAACGTTGGATCAAAGAAAATACACTACAAATTGTTGTTGGTATTACCTTAGGTTTAAGCGGCATTTGGGGTTTTGATGCTTATAAAAATTATCAACACACACAATTGATTGAAGCGAGAAGTATTTACTTAACACTTAGCGCCAATCCTAACGACACACAAGCCTACGAACAACTAAAAAACAACCATGCAAGTAGCGGCTATTTTGACCAAGCAACATTAATTCTAGCTAAAAATGCGGTGGCTAATAAAAATTATACGCAAGCACTTGAATACCTTACTCCGTTGAGTGATACAAGCAATGTCTCTATTGCTAAAGTTGTCAACATGAGAATAGCCAGCCTGCATTTAGAAATAGGCCATTACAAACAAGCGCTTAAGACGCTAAATACTGCGCCTAATAGTGCATTTGATGGCTTGTACAATCAACTTAAAGGGGATATTTATTTGGCTGACAAGCAAACTGACAATGCTAAAAAACATTATGAATTAGCCCTAAGTCAAATTTCTAAAAATTCTGGATTGCAAAATTTGATTAAAATTAAATTAAGCGATCTTAATTAACCACCCATGGGCTTACCTATTATTTGTCTTGTTGGACGACCTAATGTTGGTAAGTCCACGCTGTTTAACCGCCTAAGCCATTCACGCCAAGCATTGGTGTCTGATTTTGAAGGGTTAACTCGCGATCGTCAATATGCAGAAGTGCTTTTGGATGATGATACGCAAACTTTTGCCACAATTATTGACACAGGCGGACTGACTAATAAAGACAATTTAGTTGACAGCGGCATTCAAGGTCAAGTGCTGAACGCGTTAGAAGAATCAGACGTTATTTATTTTATGGTTAGTAGCCGAGATGGTGTGATTGGTCTTGATTTAGAAATCGCAGCACGCCTTAGAAAGCTTAAAAAAAATATCATCTTAGTTTGTAATAAAGCTGAGGGCTTAAACCCGATCTTAGCTGCTGAATTTTTTGAACTTGGACTGGGTGAGCCCATGCTGATTTCAGCCGAACATGGCCAAGGTATTGCTGATTTAATTGACGCTACCTTGCCCTTACTACCTCAAGCCACCGTTGATGAAATGGAAGAAGTGGAAGACATTGCTGTAGCTGTACTTGGCAGACCTAACGTGGGTAAATCAACATTAATTAACCGTATTTTAGGGCAAGAGCGTGTGCTGGTGATTGATTTGCCAGGTACCACGCGTGATAGTATTTATATCCCTTTTGAGCGCGAAGGGCAAAAATATACACTCATTGACACAGCAGGCATTCGCCGTAAACGCTCAACCCATGAGAAAGTTGAGATATTTTCTATTATTAAAGCCATTGATGCCTTGGAAAAAGCTCATGTTGTCATTCTTGTATTAGATGCACAAACTGGAGTGACTGAACAAGACGCTACCCTACTGGGCATGATTGCAGATAAAGGTAGAGCATTACTCATTGTCATTAACAAATGGGATGGTTTGGGTGATTATCAAAAGCAAGAAGTTAAACGCAAATTGGACATTAAACTTTCTTTTGCAAATTATGCTAGCGTGCATTACATTTCTGCCCTACACGGCTCTGGTGTGGGTAAATTATTTGCACCCATTAACCAGTCTTATCAAAACGCTGGCAGACAATATTCAACCTCAGTATTGAATAAAATTTTAGAAAAGGCCAATCAAGGTCATCAGCCACCACCTGTTAAAGGCAGAAGGCTAAAAATCAAATACGTCAATCAAACCGATGTATTTCCGCCTACGTTTACTTTTCATGGCAATCACCTACAAAATGTGCCCAATGCCTATGAGCGTTATTTAAAGAACTTTTTTATTAATGCCCTAAAATTGATCAACACCCCTATCAAAATTGAATACAAAAGTGGCAACAACCCTTTTAAAGATAGAAAAAATGTATTGAATGCTAGACAAATTGCCAAAAAGCGTCGTTTAATGAAATTTGTTAAAAAGCGTTAAGGTGTTTTCTTGATATTGGTATTGTGCTAAAGACCACGCTTACGCTGCTCTTGTTTGGCTTTTTCTGCCTCAACATAAGCGTTACCCAAAGTTTCAAACAGGGCTAAAAATCCACCACCCTCACCCGCTTTAAGCGTTGATTCACCTTGATGAAAAAACACAGCATTATTTGTCAGTAACGTTTTATAATTCTTATTTATCTTACCACTATGATAGTATTGCTCAGCTAGCTTTGCGTAACGTGTTAGGCTTTTTGCTTTATCGGCGTTAAGTGGGTGGTCATGTAATCTGTCTTTTGAGTCGCTACCTAATTGCTTATGCATACGCGCCCATATTTCAGCACCTGCACTTGGCTTGTAACCTGCTAATGCTGAATAAATAACTGAATATTTATCCGCCTCGTCTTCTTGATTAGTGGTGAAACTTGCCTCATAGGCTGCACTTCTAAGTTTTTTATCAAGTAATTTCGATAACATTAATTTACCTTGTTTTTCACTAGCATGTCTAGCATTTACATGCGCTATTTCATGAGCCAAAATAGCTGCCAACTCATCATCAGAGCGCACTGCCAACTTGCCTTTAAACAACCCTGTATAAACAAAAACTTTCCCACCACCAATGGTGAAAGCGTTCCACTGATGATTGTCAATTAGGTGTACTTCCCAAGGTAAATCTGCTTTGTGCGTAACTTTTTTAAGTCGATTAAACACACGCTGAATGCGAGAAAAATATTGACTTTAACTATTAATTTTTATCTTTTTTTGTTTTAAGTCAGCAAGAATTTCTTTACTTTGTGCATTGGCACGCTTAATCTCTTGCACTTGAGATTCAAAGTTTATTTCACGCTTACCTGTCACTGGGTTAACAAAACTAATAGCGTTGCTGGCTGACATAAGCCCTTTGTCAATCGTTGATAAGCATGAAGTTAACAATAACGCGCTAAATAAAAGCAGCAGTCGGATTAATATTTTTATAAACGGGTTAAGACAAAATAAGGTCATGCGCTTTATTAGCAGCTTTAATAAAACTTTCAAATAACGGATGCCCATCACGTGGATTTGAAGTGAATTCTGGATGAAACTGACAAGCCACAAACCAAGGATGGTTTTTAATTTCGACCATTTCAACCAAAGTACCATCGATAGAACGCCCAGAAACTATCAAACCTGCTGTTTCCAGTTGTTTAATTAATGAATTATTAACCTCGTAACGGTGGCGGTGGCGCTCAATAATAACTGACTTAGTATAAATATTTCGTGAATTAGTACCCTCAACTAAGGCGCATTCTTGCCCCCCAAGACGCATTGTACCGCCCAAATCTGAGTCTTTATTTCGAGTTTGTTTGTGCCCATCTACATCTTGCCACTTTGTTATTAAATCAATAACAGGATAGGATGTGCTTTCATTAAATTCTGTACTATTAGCGTCAGTCATATTCGCCATATTGCGTGCATATTCAATCACAGCAACCTGCATGCCAAGGCAAATACCCAAATAAGGCACGTTGTTTTCACGAGCAAATTTGACTGTGGCAATTTTGCCTTCAACGCCACGATTACCAAAACCGCCTGGTACTAAAATTGCACTCATTTCGGACAAACAATCGGTACCGCTTTTTTCAATTTCTTCAGAATCGAAATAATGAATGTTAACTTTGGTTTGTGTGTGTATGCTGGCGTGAATTAAAGCTTCAGACAAAGACTTATAAGACTCCGTCAAATCCATGTATTTACCCACCATGGCAATATCAACACTAGATTTAGGATGTTGTAATTTCTCAACCACATTGTCCCAATCGCTCAAATCGGTTGGCTTGCAATTTAGTGATAATTTTTTCACCACTACATCATCCAAACCTTGCTCATGCAAGGCTCTTGGTACTTTATAAATCGTATCAACATCCAGTGAGGTAAACACAGAGCCTTGAGGAACATTGGTAAATAATGCAATTTTGGCACGCTCGGCGTCTGGCAACGGATACTCAGACCGACAAATTAAAATATCGGGCTGAATACCAATACCTCTTAGTTCTTTAACAGAATGCTGGGTTGGCTTGGTTTTTAACTCGCCTGCTACTTTAATATAAGGCAACAAAGTTAAATGAATAAACAGCACATTATCATGACCCAATTCAAAACCCATTTGCCTAATTGCTTCCATAAATGGTAGTGACTCAATATCACCTGCCGTACCACCAATTTCAACCAAGGCAACATCAGCCCCTTGTGCGCCCGCCTGAGTCAAGCGCTTAATTTCATTGGTAATGTGTGGAATGACCTGAACCGTATCGCCCAAATACTCACCACGACGTTCGCGCTTAATGACATTTTCATACACACGACCTGCGGTAAAATTATTTTTCTTGCCCAATTGAGCGCGAATAAAACGCTCATAATGGCCCAAGTCAAGATCTGTTTCAGCACCATCATTGGTTACAAAAACCTCACCATGCTGAAATGGGCTCATGGTGCCAGGGTCAACATTAATATAAGGGTCAAGTTTGAGCATGGTAATGTTCAAACCACGTGATTCTAAAATTGAAGCTAATGACGCACTTGCAATACCCTTTCCTAAAGAAGAAACCACACCACCAGTAATAAAAATGTATTTTGTTGGCACAAGAAAAGTAGCAAAGTTGAAAGGGTCATGATACCCAAAACTGTGTAGAATATGGGGCTATTAAGATTAATTATTCACAAATGAAATACAAACAATTCATCTCTCATTTGTTTGTTTATTTAAAGCCACACGTCGGCAAACTTGTCTTTACCTCAGTCATGATGATGTTGGCAACAGTGCTTGAAAGTTCGGTACCAGAAATCACAGGTAGAATTGTTGATGAATTGTTTGCAACTGAACGTGAATCAAAAACTGCGTTTATTTATGCCTTTGCTTTGTTTGGCATTGTTGTTCTTAGTTCATTGTTTGCGCTTACTTCTACTGCGGTTAGTTCTTGGGTGTCTAATAAAGTGATTATGGATTTACGCGTTACCATGTTTGCTAAATTACTGAAATTACCTAAGTCATATTTTGATCAACACCCTACGGGAAAAACATTATCTAAACTCACTTTTGATGTTGAGCAAATTGCAGCCAGTGCTTCAACCATTTGGCTGGATTTTATTAAATCGTCAATGACTGTTGTTATTCTAATTGGCTATTTATTTTATAAAAACTGGCAGCTAAGTTTAACACTGTTAGCACTCCTACCACTGGTGTATTTAGCCGTTAAACTATCCTCTAATCGTATGCGTCGTTCAAGTATCAAGGTGCAGAAATCAATGGGTGATATGACGCATTTACTTAATGAAAATATCTCTGGCAATACTCTGGTTAAGATTTATCACGCCCAATCTCAAATAAGTGAAAAGTTTAACAGTTTGATTAAAAACATTCGTCAACAGCGTTTTAAAGTTGATATGACTAGTAGCTTTAACACCGCTTTTGTTAATATTTTAATTGGCTTGTCTTTAAGTAATGTGGTGTATTTTTCCTCTACTTCACTACAAATGAGTGCGGGTGAATTTTTGTCTTTTTTTACGGCAATGAGTATGCTACTTAAACCTGCTAAAAGTTTAGTCAATATCAACAAACCTTTGCAAAATGCGATGGCAGCAGGTGAAAGTGTATTTGGACTTATTAATGAAAAGGAAGAATCTAATGTTGGTACTAAAAAACTAAAAAAACCTAAAGGCGCTATTCAATTTAACGACGTATCATTTGGTTATAACAATAATACGACCGTACTTAAACGTATCAATCTAGACATCAAACCAGGTGAAACAATTGCATTTGTTGGTGCAACAGGTAGTGGTAAAACCACTATTATTCAATTATTGATGCGCTTTTATTCGCCAAAACAAGGCTCCATCACTATTGATGGTATAGATATTAACCAATTTGAAATTGATTCATTACGCTCAAATATTGCCTTTGTTGATCAAAATGTGCAACTATTTAATGACTCTATTAGAGGCAATATTGCCTTAGGACAACTAGGCACCATACCAGACAAACAAATCAAACGCTCAGCAATTGCTGCCAATGCTGATGAATTTATTCAACAACTAGAGCATGGGTTTGATACGCAAATTGGCGAAAATGGCGTATCACTCTCAGGCGGACAACGCCAACGACTTGCTATTGCAAGGGCAATTGCTAAAGACAGCCCTATCTTAATTTTAGACGAAGCCACTTCGGCATTAGACAGTGCTACTGAAAAACAGGTACAAAATGCGATTCATGAAATGCAAAAAGACAGAACTACTATTATTATTGCACATCGATTAAGCACCATTCAAAAGGCCGACTGCATTATTGTACTGCGCCATGGTAGTATCGTTGAACAAGGCACTCATCAAGAACTATTAGATCATCAAGGTGAATATACTCAACTGTACAAGCATCAATTTGAGGATTAATGCTTAATAACAATCATTTTATGCTCAAGCATATTATGCATAGTATGGTTAATACCACCAATGCCATAACCTGAATGTTTACGTCCTGCAAATGGCATCCAATCAACCCTAAAGGTGGTGTAATCATTAATCATAACGGCTGAAGCAGCCAGTACTTTTGCACTGTTCATGGCAGTGGTAATATTATCACTAAAGATTGATGCTTGGAACGACACCTCTAAGCTGTTAGCAGTTTCAATCGCTTCACTAATATCAAAATAGCTATATACGCAAACCACAGGGCCAAATATTTCTTGATTAGAAACTTTAGAATGATTACTAGGATTTAATAACACAGTCGGTTCATAGCTCACCGAATTAATGCGCTTGCCACCTGTGATTAAAGTCGCACCTTCAGCAATAGCTTGATTGACCCATGCTTCTACCCTATCCACCTCTTTGGGTAAAATTAATGGACCTATATCAGTCACCTCATCAATAGCATCACCCACAACCAATTGACTGGCAACATCTGCAATTTTTTGCGCAACTTCCTTGGCCTTATCTTTAGGTGCAAATACACGTTGTACTGAAACGCATACCTGCCCAGCATGGTAAAAACCAGCTTTAACCACACCCGCAATAAATCCATCCATGTCACTATACTCATCAAAAATAAGTGGAGCAACACCACCATGCTCTAATGCACAACGCGCACCTGGTGCAAGCTTAGATTTAAGCATCCAGCCTACTTGTGCAGAACCAATAAAACTAAAAAATGCCACTCTTGAATCGGTGACCAATTTTTCTGAGTTTTCCCTATCAGTCAACGCCACTTGTAAATAGCCCTCAGGTAAGCCCGCCTGAATTGCCAATTGGGCAAAGCGTAATGCGCATAAAGGCGTGATTGCTGCTGGTTTAACAATCACTGGGCATCCTGTTGCAATAGCAGGCACTACTTGATGAATAATTAAATTAAGTGGGTGATTAAAAGCACTCACTGCTACAACCACACCAATTGGCTCCATAATCGTAAAAGCTAAGCGTTGCACGCCTGCTTGCATTAAGTCCATTGGAACTTGTTCACCTTTAATATTTCTAATACCAGCAATGGCAATATGAATACCATCAATCGCTCTAGTTACTTCTATGCGTGCATCTTTTAAAGGCTTGCCGCCTTCATTAGCAATCAACCGTGCAAAATCTTCATGCTCTTCAACCACTAAATTTGCTAATTTTTGCAAAATTTTAAGTCGTTGATAGGCTGGCAAACACTCGCGTTCGTGTAAATTTTTTGCTGTTTTAAGCATCAATTCAACATCACCAGCATCGTGCATGGTTAATACTTTTAAGGTTTTCCCAGTGTAGGCTTGTTTGACAGTTAAAATACTTGCTTTCATCATATTTGGTTAATTAAATTGTTTAAGTTCTTCTAATAACGTTTTAGTATTTTGAGAATAATCAATTGGCACATCAATTATATGTACACCACCTGCATTAAAGGCTTGTTCCATTACAGGAATTAATTCATTCGCTGAGGTTATTTTATGCCCTTTAGCACCATAGCTATCTGCATATTTAACAAAATCAGGATTGTTAAAATCTAAGCCAAAATCAACCAAGTCTTGTACTGCCTGCTTCCATTTAATCATGCCATAACCTTCATCAGTAAAAATCAATACAATTAAGTTGAGTTTTAAACGCATGGCAGTTTCTAACTCCTGAGAGTTCATCATAAAACCACCATCGCCACATACGGCCACCACTTGGCGTTCAGGATACATCAATGCACATGTCATTGCTACAGGTAGTCCTGCACCCATCGTTGCAAGCGCATTATCTAATAGCAATGTATTAGGCTGATAAGTGTGGTAATGACGCGCAAACCAAAGCTTAAACATGCCATTATCAAGTGAGACAATGCCATCATCATCTAGCACTTTGCGCACATCAGCCACAACGCGTTGTGGCAACATTGGAAATGAATCATCCTCGTCTAAATGATGAATGGCATAACGAGTTTTCTCACAAATGGATGCTGCCCACAAGGACTCACACTGATGCCCTTCCATTGACTTTCTAATTCTAGAGATTGAATTAGCGATATCCCCAATTAATTCAATTTGAGGATAATAAATATCTTTAAATTGTGCACTTTCAAAGTTAATATGCATGACTTGCATATCACCTTGCATGATAAAAGGCGGTTTTTCGATAATGTCATGTCCAATATTAACAATCAAATCAGCTTTTTTAATGACCTCGTGCACATAATCCTTAGAAGAAAAAGCAGCAGTTCCAATAAACTGATTATGACAGCCATCAACCACTCCCTTGCCCATCTGTGTATTAAAAAACAAAATACCCGTTTCTTGCACAAAGCAACTTAAAGACTTTCTAATACGCCCCCTATTAGCGCCGGCACCTACTAGCAGTAAGGGTTGTTTGGCATTTCTTATCGCTTCAACTGCAACGCTAATCGTACAATTACTTGCAAAAGTTCGGTGATGAATTTGCTTCGTAAATACTTCATCGTTTCTAACTTCTTCTTCAGCAATATCTTCAGGTAATTCCAAGTGTACTGCACCAGGACGCTCTTCTTCAGCAATGTGAAATGCGCCACGTACCAATGCCGGGATTTGTCGACCATATACAATTTGATCAGAATCTTTAGTTAATGGCCCCATCATGCGCACAATATCAAGAATTTGAAACTTGCCTTGCAAGCCTGCTTTAATGGGTTTCTGTCCTGTAATGATGACCATTGGCATCGCACCTAATTGAGCATAAGCAATAGCAGTAACTAAGTTAGTTGCACCCGGACCTAACGTTGCTAAACACACGCCAGCTTTGCCAGTTAATCGCCCATAAGTCGCTGCCATGAAAGCAGCAGCTTGCTCATGACGAGTAAGTATAAATTTAATTGATGAATTTCTTAATGAATCCAATAAATCCAAATTTTCCTCACCTGGGATACCAAAAATATACTCAACGCCTTCGTTTTCAAGCGCTTTTACAAATAAATCAGATGCTTTCATTTTTTTATTTTCCTATTCAGATTGGGAAGGGTGGATTTCATCCATAGCAACAGAGCTACCATTGTTTTGAACGATACGAACATGAGATCTATTAAGCTCTCGTGGCTCTTTCACGCCACAAGAATGAGCAATAATCTCCACTGCATGAGTTATATTACGAACATAATTAGCCACCTTTAATGCTTTGTTTTCTGGATTTAGCCCTTTTTGCAAACGTTTATTATGAGTGGTAATACCAGTAGGGCAAGTGTTTTTATTACACTTTAGTGCTTGGATACAGCCTAGTGAAAACATAAATCCACGTGCTGAAACCACAAAATCAGCACCTGCGCACAATGCCCATGCCACACCAGCTGGTATAATTAACTTACCAGAGGTAATGACCTTCACACGCTGTTTTAAATTATATTGATTAAGCTTATCTACTAAAAACGGTAACGTTTCTTTAATAGGAAGTCCAACATTATCAAGTAGCAACATGGGTGCTGCACCTGTGCCACCATCACCACTATCAAGAGTGATAAAATCAGGTGCGCAAGCCTTGCCTCGCTTGTTAATTTCTTTAAAGAAATCATCTATCCACGCCGTTGCACCAATCACAGACTTAAATCCAGTGGGTTTCCCTGTCACCTCACGCACATGATTAATCATATTAAGCAAATCATTAATTGAAGCGATATCTACATGTCGATTGGGCAAAATACCGCCTTTACCTGGTTTAGCACCTTGACTCATCTTAATTTCAAACATTTTCACTTGGTCATGCGCGGCAATCTCAAGCAATTTTTCATCACTTAATTTGCCCATTTCATCACGCACGCCATATTTAGCCGTACCAATTTGAAAAACAATATCAGCACCACCTTCTAAATGATAAGGCGATAAACCGCCTTCACCTGTGTTGTACCAACAATTTGCCATTCTTGCACCATTTCCGCAGGCTTTGAAATGGCACCAAAACTCATACCTGATATATTAAAAACTGATTTTGCTTGATAAAGTTGTTTACAAAAATCTCTTCCAATAGTAACAGGGTGTGTCTCTACAGCATCTTCATCCAAAGTAGGAAAGGGGCAATTGGCAAAAAGTACCGTACCAACAGGATTAATATTTTTAGTTGAGCCAAATGCAACCGTGGCATTGTTGTTATTTTCTGCTTTATGCACCCAATCTTTTTCTGCGCGGTTAAAGGGCATTTCCTCTCTATCCATGGCAAAAAAATACTGACGAAAAAACTCGCCCAAACTTGAGAAAATAGAGCGAAAATACCCAACAACTGGATAATTTCGTAAAATTGCATTTTTGCTTTGATTGATGTCAATAACAAAAGTAACAGCAATCATCAAAACAACCAAACCTATAACAAAAACAAACAACGTAGAAAGTATTTCTAAAATAGGCGTAACCGTTCTAACGGCCTCCATCATTTCCATTTTCATTAATAACTCCTTGTTATTAGCAACACTTCTTACAAATTAAACGATCCAATGACAACTTCCCCTGCCCATAAACAACTGTTAAGAGCGACATAATACCCCAAAGTTTATGATCATAAAACCCACCTTCCCACAAAACAGGATAAGATACCACTGCAATAATATTAAATAAAAACAACATAAGTGCTGTTAAACGTGTTGCCAATCCGAGCACTAAAAATATGGGCAAAACAAGCTCTGCTGCTGTGCCTAAATAAGCTGCTAACTTCCAAGGAATAAGGGGTTACGCTGTATTCTGATTCAAATAAATACAAGGTTGAATCCCAGGCATTAAGTTTAATCCAGCCAGCACGAAAAAAAGCATCTGCAACATAAAGACGTACAAATAATTTAAGAAAATCGTTGCTAAATATATAAATTTTATTAAAAACTGTATTATATAAATCAAAGATTGTATTACATAAATTAAGTAATTTTTCCATTTTCTCCCCCTAGTGTTAAAAAATCTGACTGACTTATTTTACTAACCACAACTTCTAAATTCCTCTTGGCTATTAAAACATACTGCGCTTGCTCTGTAAGGTTTAAATCTTCGCTGCTTTCATTTAATTGCCAAATATCTATAATGGGATAAATAGAATGTATTAAAAATTGTGCATTGTCACATGGTAGCACTGTTCATGATACCTTTCAAAATAGGCGATATCAATTAAATATGGATAAGGCTTACAAGGCTTAAAACCTTTTAAAAATTGAGCAAAAAACTGACCATAATTTTGCAAAAAACCAGCACTAAGTGGATATACACTAATGTAATTTTTTGCCAATAATTTGAAAAAATCTTCGCCTACTAAACGCAGCACGCAACTATAGCTTGCCTTAAGTGCATCAATCAAACTCAGCGTATAGTGATTTCGATAAATCTGAATCAACTCAGCAGCAATAAAACTGATAAAGTTGGAATATTGTTATCCTACTCAATTAGGGTAGGTTTTTGACCAAACTTCTGAATGGTTTTTTGGCACAAGTCCCACACCTGATCACTCACTTTAGAGCCGTGATCGTCAATATAAACATCACCTTTTTCATAAGCGTTTATCGTATACCCTGCTAGATGAATCTCAGCCACATACTCACCATTAATAGCATTTAAGTAATCAAATACATCATAACCAAAATTTTGACAACTGACATAAACATTATTAATATCAAGCAATAACCCACAACCTGTTAGGCCGGGTAATTGGGCATAAAAATCCCATTCATTCGTTTTAGATTCACCAAATTGCAAATAAGAAGAAGGATTTTCAATTAATATTTGTCTACCTAAATAATCCTGAGTTTGCTTAACTTTATCAACAAAGTGAGCTAAACTTTCTCTTGTATAAGACATTGGCAACAAATCATTAAAATATTGACCATTGACACTCCCCCAACTCAAATGCTCGGAAAATAGTTTTGGCTTATACCTATTAATAGTATGCTTCAACTGGTTTAAATGATTTTGATTCAACTTATCAGACGAGCCTAAAGACAGCCCAACACCGTGCAAACTTAATGGGTAATATTGCGCTATTTTATCCAATTGATAAGTATGCTTACCTTGAGAGAAAAATTCTCAGCATGCACTTCTAACCAAACCATATCTGGCTTTTCATCAACAAATTGCGCCAAGTGTTGATATCTTAATCCTATACCAACACTGTTGGATGCTATTATCAAAACTGCCACCAAGGTTTTTTTAGTTTTGTGAACGCTTTAGTGGTGCTTAATCCTTTGCTAATCCAGCCATTATTAATACCACCACCCAATTCAAAGATGTGTCGATAATCTGTTTTGGCATCTAAAAACCTGCCAATAATCTTAGTACGAGATGTAGAAACTGGGGTTATTATTAGTTTAGATTTGTATGGTGCCGAAGGCCGGACTCGAACTGGCGACCTACTGATTACAAATCAGTTGCACTACCACTACCAACTGTGCTACTTCGGCATTAAAGGGGAAATTATACCTACAAAGCTAATAAATATTTTAAAAATAAATGAGCTTTTAAATAATTTTTTAAATTAAAAAACGCCTTATAGTAGAGGCGTTAAGCGTTTTATTTAACAGCAACACCGCCACCTAATTGGTGCACATAAACAGTAAGTTTTTTAATTTGAATAGCATCAATAACACTTGAATGACCAAATGCTGGCATAACAGCGTCTTGCGTTAATGGATCATTTACTTGACCCACACCATGTAAGATTGTACGCACGACTGATGCGTGCTGATCGTCTGCTTTAAAGCGATAAATGCCGTCAGTTAAATTAGCACCACCTAATAACTGATTGCCTTTCATATCAGGACCATGACAAGCAATACAGCCCTTACTCATATATAAGACCTTAGAAGCTAGATCAGGATTGCCATTTTTGCCCTTGCCTGTTTCAATTAAAAAAGTGGCTAATGTGCTTGCGTCAGCATCTGAAATACCTAGCATACGTGCTGGCATATTGCCTTTGCGACCGTTAGTAATGGTTGTGCTAATCTGTGCTAACTTACCGCCATACAGCCAATCATCATCAGCCAAAACAGGAAAGCCTACATTTCCTTGACCAGCTGCACCATGACAAGCTGCACAATTATCGCCAAATAAAACTTTAGCTGTCTTAATAGCGTAAGTTCTTAACTCATTATCAAGTACAATTTCTTCTAATGATTTTTCAGCAATGGCTTTTTCAGTATCGGCAAATCTTTTTTCACGATAAGCCTCTAATTGAGCAACGCTTTCATTCATTTCACTAATTTGCGTCCAATTGGCAAAGCCTTTGTTGTGCTCACCAAACCAGGGGATGGCTGGGTAGTAAAGTGTGTAAATCACAATAGCAAGTGTGCCAATATATAAAGACAGCATGTACCATCTTGGTGGGCGATTACTTAATTCTCTAATGTCGTTTTCTTCATCCCAAAAATGTCCTGTATTGTTCTCACCTGGGAATGGATTTTTATGTTCACTCATTGTTTTTTCCTCTTAACTCAATCTTTGTCATTTACAAAGTTGCGCAAGTCTTCAAATTTTTGCTTATTTTTTGGTCTAAAAGCGTAAAAATAAGCAATCGCTAATAACACAAATATAACAATCGCCACAATGGCACCAATTTTATCAATTAAGGTCATTACTCTCTGTAAGTAACGCCGTCTTCAAATTTAATCATATTGCCCAAGGATTGCAAATAAGCCACCATTGCATCCATTTCATTCTTGCCTTTAACAGAGGCTGGTGCTTGTGCAATATCTGCTTGCGTATAAGGCACGCCGACTTTAGACAAACCGCTCATGTGTGTAGCGATTGTTTCGCCATCAACCAAAGCACTTTCTAAGAAACGATATTTTGGCATGACTGATTCTGACACAACTGCTTGTGGATGGCGTAAATGCAAAATATGCCATTCATCGGAATATTTACCGCCAACGCGCGCTAAATCAGGGCCTGTTCTTTTAGAGCCCCATTGAAATGGGTGGTCATACTTTGATTCTACCGCTAAAGAGAAATGGCCATAGCGCTCTTTCTCATCTCTAAATGGACGTATCATTTGTGAATGACATAAATAACAACCTTCGCGCTGATAAATATCACGACCTGCCAATTCTAAAGCAGTTAAAGGCCTTGTACCATCACCTGGTTTCCAGTCAGACAGTACTTGACCTTCAGAACGAAGCCATAATAAACTTTTTATACTGCCGTCAGCTGCAATCACTTCGTCCTTGACTGCTTCAGGATTGGTAAACAAAGGAACAATTTCTACAATACCTGCTAATGACACTGTTAGTGCCATAAACAAATACATGCCAAAAATATTCTTTTCTAGCTTAACTTGTAAACTTTCTTTTACGTTTTTCTTTGCCATAGTCCGCTCCCTCTTTATGCGTTAGCCGTTTGACCGGCGCCTGATGATCTACGAATGGTCGTCACAATATTAATTAACATGATAATTGCACCTACTAATACCAATGCACCACCTGCAGCCCTCATGACATAATAAGGATGCATGGCTGATACTGATTCGGCAAACGTATAAGCCAATGTGCCGTATTCATCATATGCTCTCCACATCAAGCCTTGCATGATGCCTGATACCCACATCGCCACAATATAAACCACCGTACCAATCGTATGCACCCAGAAGTGAATGCCTAAAAGTTTTTGTGACATTTTCACATTATAGATTTTCTCAATCATATGATACATCGCACCTGCTGCCACCATAATATTCCAACCTAATGCACCAGAATGTACATGACCAATCGTCCAATCTGTGTAATGTGATAAGGCATTAACTGTCTTTGCTGCCATCACTGGACCTTCAAATGTACTCATGGCATAAAACGCTAAAGACATGATCAAGAAACGCAAGATGTAGTCTTCACGCAAACGATCCCAAGCACCTGATAACGTCAAGATACCATTAAGTGCGCCACCCCATGATGGAATAATCATGGCTAGTGAAATTGTTGCACCTAATGAGCCTGCCCAATCTGGTAATGCCGTATATTGAAGATGGTGCGCACCTAACCAAACATAACCAAACATTAGTGCCCAAAAATGAATAACTGATAAGCGATAAGAATATACGGGGCGCTGGGCTTGTTTCGGTACAAAATAATACATAATGCCTAAGAATCCTGCTGTTAAGAAAAAGCCAACGGCATTATGACCCCACCACCACTGAATCATTGCATCTTGTACGCCAGAGAAAATTGAATAGGATTTGAACGCACTCACTGGAATGGATAAATTATTAACCACATGAAGGTAAGTAACCATGATCATCATACCCATAAAGAACCAGTTAGCCACATAAACATGTGGCACTTTATTGCGATCACGAATATGAATAGTCATAACAAAGTTATATAAATAAGTAACCCATGATAAGGTGATTAAAATATCAACCGGCCATTCTAATTCTGCATACTCCTTGGATTGGGTCAAACCTAAAGGCAGCGTAATGACCGCTAAAACAATCACAGTATTCCATGACCAAAACGTAAACCAAGCCATTTTATTGGACCAAAGGCGGGTTTGATTAGTACGCTGTACAATATAAAAAGCGGATGCCATCAGCACCGACCCCCCAAAAGCAAAAATAACAGTGTTGGTGTGCAAAGGTCTCAATCGACCAAATTGGAAATAAGGTAAATCTGTACCTAAATCATTAAGAAACGGGAAGGCTAGTTCAGAAGCAATATATACCCCAAGCAGTGTGCCTAATACTAAATAAACAGATGCCATAATAGTAAACCATTTAACAACACACAAATCATACTTTTCTGTTAAATTCATCAATAGTCCTCTTTATTTTTAGTTAATGTCCAGTTCTTTAATACAAGAAATAGACCTGAATTCTACACTAACGCTTATGATATAGTCAACCGTATCATAGTTGCTTAGTATAAATCAATTTTTTATCAATAATTTTAAGGCAATAATACCTAACGCCAAGGCCATTAAAAACCATTGCAATGCATAGCCTAAATGCTTATCAACACTGCCGTAAAAAGGCTGCCATTGCCTGAAAAAACCATCACTGGATTTAACATCAAGACGTGCCAACATGGCAATAATTTGATAATCAGACACCGTGGATAATTCATCCAAATTCAAAGATTGAATTAATATCGGAAAATTTAGCTTGATTGGTTGTTGCTTGAGTCTAATACGTTCAACAGGCTTAATCAACTCTACTTTAATAATTCTTGGCAAATTATCTAACTTGATATCAGTCAATTGCTCACGCTTTCCATACCAAGGTACAAAACCTCGATTTACTAAAATAGCAGTTTTATCACTTAAAACGAATGGCGTGAGCACATAATAACCAGCATTACCTTTAACAATTTGATTGTCATAAATAAACTGTTTATTAGTGTCATAATGACCTTTTAGTAAAACTTGATAATGCTCTTTATTTAATAACTCATCTACACTTGTTACCGATTGGGCTGGGCTTTGTTGCGCCAAGATAATCCCATGCTCAATTGCTCGTTTTTCATCAGCACGCTCAAGTTGCCAAAATCCTAACGACGCTAGTCCATAAATACTTAAGAGTATTAAAACTGCAGGTATAAAAATAGTGCGTTTAATCACTTAAGTGGGGCGCATCCATCATAACCACATTTGGTTCTATCCAACCCATAAACGCAGCAAACATAACTAAGATAAACAAGAATAAGGACAAAACCACGCGTATCACTAATGATTTAAACATTTTATCTGAGCCAGCTGATCCAGCTCTAAGCATGCCCAATAAACCTGAACCTAGTGCTATTAAAATAGCGACAATAATAACGATGATAATAATTTGTGTCATTAATACTTCCTACGCGATAAACAAAAGACCCCAAACGGAGTCTTGTTTTCGATTTTATAACTAATTACAGCCAATATACAAAGATAAATAAACCCAGCCAAACCACATCTACAAAATGCCAATACCAAGCAACACCTTCAAAGCCAAAATGATTGGCCGCACTAAAGTGCCCTTTTTGTACACGATAAAGAATAACCGTTAGCATAATCACACCTACTGTTACATGGAAACCATGGAAACCAGTTAGCATATAAAACGTTGATCCATAAATACCAGAGGTTAGTTTTAGACCATCATGATATGCATGTCCATATTCGGTAATTTGAAAACCTAAAAATAAAACACCTAAAACAATAGTGGCAACCAACCAGCCAATAATTTTATTACGGTGATCCGCGCGCAATGCGTGGTGTGCAAACGTCAAAGTAACACCTGATAGTAATAATAATGCGGTGTTAAGTGCTGGCAAGCCCCAAGCATCAACCAGTTGTGTTGGCATAGAAACCGCTGTGCCTGATTGTAACGTTGCGCCTGGCGTGTTAAAGGCAATTTGCTGCCATGTTGCACTAAAACCATCCCATAGTTCTGGCGTGAAGATATTATTATCTGCACCGCCTAGCCACGGAACTGATAATTGCCTTGCATAAAACAACGCACCAAAAAAAGCGGCAAAAAACATCACTTCAGAAAAAATAAACCAGCTCATGCCCCAGCGAAATGAACGATCAACTTGGCTATTGTACATGCCGCTAGTACTTTCCTTAACAACTTGACCAAACCAGCCAAACATCATAAACACCAAAATAGCAAACCCCAAAGCCATGATTGACCCGCCCCAACTGGCGCCATGCATTTGATTAGCAAAACCTACAAATAAAGTAGCAACACCAACTGAGCCAATAATAGGCCAGTAGGTGCCACTTGGTACATAATATTCCTGTTCGTTCATATTTCTCCCCTCTTTTTAGCTCTTAAGTTTAAAAAAATTATAAGACAGACTTACATCTTTAATGCGTTTGTCTAATTCTGGCTCAATTACAAATCGCAATGTCATCTCAACTTGCTCATGCGGCTTAAACACTTGTTTATTAAAACAAAAACACTCTAATTTTTTAAAATACAACGCAGCCTCTGTCGGTGCAACACTAGGAACTGCTTGCCCAATAACAATTTCATCAGTATTGTTTTTGGCAATATAACTAGTGGTATAAAACTTACCAGGTATGACCTCCATTGAGCTTACTTTAGGCCCAAACTGGACTGGAAAGCCACTCATTGTCATGGCAAAAAAACTGACCTCAATCTTGCGCGTCTCATCTACAACATACGTCTGTTCACTATCCACTCTGCCAGTTGTGCCATTAAACCCAGTAATTTCACAAAACACATCATAAATAGGCACCATGGCATAGGCAAAGAAAAACATCAATATTGGCGCTAGGATCAGTTTTGTCCAAAACTTTTTTGTTATCTTTTGCTTGCTCTCCATTTCAGCCATACAATACAATGGTTGCTACAAACACACCTATTGCAATAGCACTAGTAATTGCCACGGTAATTGCCACGCCCTGATTGTTTTTATTTGCCATTAAGAGTGCTGAGATTCTTGCTCAATTAACGCTCTTGTTGGTGGCGTATTAAAACTATGGTACTGCGCTTTAGGTTCTAAAGTCCATTCTAAACCTTTGGCACCCTCCCAAGGGCGAGCATCTGCTGACTTGCCGTTACGAATACAATCAATCACAATATAAGTGAATAGAATAAATGATGCACCAAACGCAAAACCACCAATAGAAGAAATCATATTAAAATCAGCAAACTGTAATGAATAATCAGGAATACGCCTAGGCATGCCTGCCAACCCTAAAAAGTGCTGAGGGAAAAACAATACATTCACTGAAATAATCGCCCACCAAAAATGTACCTTTGCTAAAGTTTCGTTGTACATTTTGCCTGTCCATTTAGGCAGCCAGTAAAACGTTGCCGCAATGATAGACCACAACGCGCCAGTTACCAATACATAGTGAAAATGTGCAACCACGAAATAAGTGTCATGATACTGAATATCTGCTGGTGCAATGCCCAGCATTAAGCCAGAAAAACCGCCAATCGTGAATAAGAACACAAATGAAATCGCCCATAACATTGGCGTTTCAAAGGTCATAGAGCCTTTCCACATGGTTGCCACCCAGTTAAACACCTTAACACCTGTTGGCACAGCAATTAGCATGGTGGCGTACATAAAATACAACTCGCCTGCAACTGGCATGCCAGTTAAAAACATATGGTGTGCCCACACAATGTAGGATAAAAATGCAATCGACGCGGCGGCATAAACCATCGACGAATAACCAAATAAAGGCTTGCGCGCAAAAGTTGGGATGATGTGTGAAATCACGCCAAACGCTGGCAAAATCATAATATAAACTTCAGGATGACCAAAAAACCAAAAGATATGTTGAAACAATACTGGATCACCGCCACCTGTTGCATCAAAAAATGCTGTGCCAAAGTTACGATCTGTCAACATCATAGTGACTACACCCGCAAGTACTGGCATTGCACCAATCAGTAAAAATGAGGTAATTAACCATGTCCATACAAACAATGGCATGTCCATAAGTTTCATCTCTGGTGCACGCATATTAAGCACAGTTGCAATAATATTAATCGCACCCATGATGGATGAAAAGCCTAATAAATGCACTGCAAAAATAAAGAAATCAGTACTGTCTGGTGCAAACGTTGTTGATAATGGCGCATAAAACGTCCAGCCAAATGCAGGTGCGCCACCTTCCATAAAAAACGTACTTAATAAAATACCACCAGCAAATGGTAGAATCCAAAAAGACCAATTATTCATCCGTGGCAATGCCATATCAGGCGCACCTATCATCATTGGAATAAGCCAATTACCCAAACCAACAAACGCTGGCATAATTGCACCAAATACCATAATCAAACCGTGCATAGTTGTCATCTGATTAAAAAATTGTGGCTCAATCAGTTGCATACCTGGTTGGAATAACTCCATACGAATAACCATTGCCATTACACCACCAATGAGCACCATAGTAAATGCAAACCATAAATATAGTGAGCCAATATCCTTATGGTTGGTCGTTTTAATCCACCTCATTAAGCCTTTTTCAGGGCCATGATGGTCGTCAGTGTGAGCTGTTGCTGTTGTCATGATATTCTCCTATGTTCTTTAATTATCGCGCCGCTTTAATTTGTACTGGCTGAATTAAATCGCCCATTTGGTTGCCAAAAGCAGCCCTTTCAAAAGTAATTACCGCCGCAATATCAGCATCTCCTAGTATGTTTTTATAACTAGCCATTGCTGTTCCAGCTTTTCCATGCAAAACAATACTAATATGTTTTTTGATATCGCCAGTTGCAATAGAACTGCCTTTAAGTGCTGGAAAAACACCAGGAATACCTTTGCCGGTAATGCCATGACAACTAGAACAATTCGTATTATAAACCTTTTGACCTAGACTTATTAATTCTTCTTCTCGCCAAGTTTTACTTGACTTGGCAAATGTTGCCGCTTTAGCTGCCTGTTGCTTTAATACCCACTTAGCATAGTCTGCTTTGGAAACCACATCAACCACAATTGGCATAAAGCCGTGGTCTTTACCACAAAGCTCAGCACACTGACCACGATAGGTGCCAATCTCATCAATCTGCACCCATGCATCATTAATAAAGCCTGGGTTAGCATCCTGTTTCACACCAAAATCAGGCACCCACCAACTATGAATAACATCATTTGAAGTAATTAAAAAACGAATAGAAGTGTCTACTGGTAACACCAAGTTATTGTCTACTTCTAATAAATAATTCTTATGCCTATTGCCAGAATAAATGACATCTTTAGAGTCTTGTTTAAGGTTAGAAATAAAACTAATGCCTTCTTTAGGATAATCGTACTGCCATTTCCACTGATGCCCTGTAATCTTAATGGTCATTTGCGCTTTAGAAGTATCTTCTAAATCAATCAGTACAGTTGAAGCAGGAATTACCATTAATACTAAAATGATAATGGGTACGCCTGTCCAAAGTAGCTCGACCTTTGTACTTTCATGAAAATTTGCAGCCACTGCACCTTGAGATTTACGATGCACAATCAGCGAATAAATCATAACACCGAATACAATAACGGCGATGGCAACACAAATCCAAAATACCATCGTGTGCAAGCCATAAATATCACGACTTACCGAGGTAACCCCTTGTGTCATGTTAAAACCATACTCAGCAAATGCATTTTCTGACACTATTGCAATCAAACCGCCCACCAAGCGAGACGTCAATTTGCTCATAAATCTTTCCCCTAAAAAAAATAAACAAATATCATAGGTTTTCAATGCATTGTTGTACTGAAAACTGCCACCATGATACACAATTATTTTTCTCATTCACAAATAATAATAAATTTCCTTGATTTGAGTCAAATTATTCAATTATTTTCTTGACAGGTATAAAAAGGTCTGTTTTAATGTAGATGACATTACATCTATTGAGGAGATTAAAAATGCTACAAACACAGCGGATGGCCAAAGGCCTAAATAAAAAAGCCCGTATTAAACAAGTTAGTTATGGTGCGCCTTTTATGTGGCTAAAACAAGGTGTAGAAGATTTTATAAAGTGCCCAGCATTGGCATTATTTTATGGCGCACTATTTACTTCATTTACCTATTTTTACTGGGATTTTTTATCAAACTCACCGACACTTAGTGACCTTTCAGCGCCTTTATTAGCCATTGTAGTTATTATATTTGGCCCTATTTCCGCCATGGCTATGTATGACGCCTCAAAGCGTTTATCTGCTGGAGAAAGTCTTTCTCTTGGATCTATACTAATGGTGATTAAATCCGCTTTCAAAGCCAATGGCTCTTGTCCTTCATTATTTTTATCTGTCATTTTGATTGTGTTGGCAATTATGTGGATGGTATTTACACCACTTATTTATGCGGCGCTTAACACCGACACTTTTGTTAACCAAAATCAAACAATTATGGAGGCTATCTTGGCTGATATTACCAGCTTTAATAATCCGTTATTCTTAATTGTTTATGGTGTTTTTACTGTTGCTATTGCTTGGATATCTTTTATGATTAGTTGGTTTTCTTTTCCTATGGTATTGGACCAAGATGTTGACCCATTTACAGCTGCTAATACCAGTATTAGGACTGCATTAGCCAATAAAATTGTAATGCTAATATGGGTGCCAATTGTTGGTGTTATTGTTTTAGCCAGTTTATTAACGCCATATTTTATAGGCATGGTGGTTGCTGTCCCAATATTGGCTCATGCTACTTGGCATGCTTATAAATCTATGATTGGTGAGATGGAATAACAACCAATTAAAAACGCTCGGTTTTCTATTTTTGCCCCCTTGTGTGTTTTGCACAAGGGGGCGGTAGTAAATGTTTAGAAAAATACTACAAATTTCAATTATCTTAGCATTTATTGTTGTTATTCTAGGTGCCTACACACGTCTAAGCGATGCTGGATTAGGTTGCCCAGACTGGCCAGGGTGTTATGGTCAATTAAGTGTTCCTAATGTTAAAGATGGCTCTACCATTCAAGGGTTTTCACGTCCACTAGAGGCTGCAAAAGGCTGGAAAGAAATGCTACATCGTTATGCAGCTTCCACGCTTGGGTTGACAATACTTGTTTTATTTTTTTTAGCACTAAAAGGCAAGCCACAACGCCATCAGTCATTAAAACTACCTGGGTTTAGTGCCTTTTTTGTCATGCTGCAAGGCGCATTTGGCATGTGGACGGTCACTCTACTAGTGCATCCTGGCATTGTCACTTTGCATTTAATAGGTGGCTTTGTGACGACTGCACTGTTGATTTGGATGCTGCTTAACCAAAGCAAACCACCGGCAATCTACCAGCACACTCTAAAAAAACATAAATTTATATTATTAATTGTACTGGGTGCACTGAGTCTTCAGATTGCCTTGGGCGGGTGGACTAGCACCAACTATGCAGCATTATCTTGTGGTGAATACTTTCCAAAATGCTTGAACGATTGGTGGCCCGATATGGATTTTGCTGGTGCATTGTATTGGGGTCCATTGGGCGTCGATTATGAATATGGCACATTGGAAAACCCAGCACGTTCTGCCATTCAAATGATTCACCGTATTGGCACTCTAATAACCACCATGCTCATACTGCTACTTATTTATTTATTTAGAAATTACACCCACTTAAGGTCAAATTTAATATTAATTGCTATTTTATTAACAATACAAATCACACTTGGCATTCTTAATGTCGTCCTTTCATTGCTAATAATAATAGCGGTTTTGCATAATACAGTAGCGTTATTGTTATTACTTAGTATTATTAAACTTGTGCATAGAATCTTTAAAGTGCCGACATAAAGACTGTCAAAAGGTATCTCTATGAAAAACTCAATAAAGCACAATAATAGGGACTGCGCGAAAATTAAAAATACACGCAATTTTCTCCTTGGGCTAAGTATTGTTATGCTTATCTTGGCTTACTTTTTACTTACCTCGCCCAATACTAACAAGCTTACAAAGTTGCAAGAACAAGTTTCCCCTAGTGTTTCCTTGTATTCCAGTCCAAAATCTCTGAAAGATAAATTTGCATTAATTGATGACAATAACAACAAAATAACACCCTCTGAGGATAAGTAAAAATAAGTGGACAATGCTATATTTTGGCATACCTCTTGCCCAGATGTGTGCCCAATAGAGCTGTCCATACTTAACCAAACTTGGTCAATGGATTTTATGTCAGACTCACTCACTGATGGCAGGCACATTAGAACTTTTAATGTTGTCGATGATTACAATCGGGAAGGCTTGAATATTGATGTGGACTTGTCCATGCCAGCAAGACGAGTTATTCAATCATTAGAACGTTTGATTCAGTGGCGGATCTTCACAATGAAGGCATGATTTAGGGAAATGTAGGGTTTCGGTGAGTGTGCAATGCTCTAACCTACTTGGACACAAAGATAGCCTTATAATACAAACCATAAGGAGGTCAGTAATGACACAATATAAATCAAGAAAACAACGAGTGACTTTTACCGTTGAACATTCTGTTCAATACCCCCTTGAGGGGGGAACACTAGATTATGCCAAACTCATGGTGCATGAGAATTACACCAATAAAAAAAATCATGATAATATCAGGAGCTTGCTCCTCAGCAGTTAGCAGATGGAGAAAACAATACCTAGCAGAGCTTGGTGGACAAACACCAGAGTCAGGCAAAGCGCTGACTTCTGAACAACAAACAATACAACTGCTTGAGAAACAACTTTGGCGCGCACAAAGGGACAATGAAATCTTAAAAAAGGCAACAGCCTTGTTCGCTGTGGACAATCACCAAGTGATATGATTATCAAGATAAACAAGGCTTGCCAACAATACAATACTAAAGAATTATGAGCATTACTCAAACTTCCTCGCAGTAGTTATTACTATCAAGTCAAAGATAAGCGAGTAAACAACAACACCAACGCTATGATTAAATTAATCAAACAAACTGCTATTGAAGTTGGATACACCTATGGCAAACGCAGAATGCGAGTAGTTTTGAATAACCAAGGTTATAACATTGGTATTTACCAAACTGCAACGCTAATGAAAAAAGCCAATGTAGTTGCCATACGCCCAAGAAAGCGTCATTATTACCCTAATACTAGATTGATGTTTAAAAAGGCAAAAAACCTATTAAATCGTGTCCAAGTAGGTTAAGCATTACAGTTAATAAAAACTGCCTTCGTGAAAAGGTCATTACTAATGCCTAAAGTAGCTCTGAATGCTGATAAACCAACGCAGTCGAAACCACGCCAGAAAGGAGTGTTGAAGCTTTCTATGATGCTGATAATTTGTGTTTTCGTGTCTTGTTCAATTGTCACCACAAAACGATTGTCTTCAGACAAGCCATGAACTTCAACACCAGCAATAGCATTCAGTGTATTTTCTACCTGCTTTGTTTGATTTTTAAGCACTTGCACCAACACCCCACAAATATCAATATTGTCTTTTTCTTTCATTCACGCCATCTTTAAGAAAAAATTCAAAGTCTGATTATACAAAAAACAATTCAATTCAAAAACAATCAAAAAAAAACTAGCAAATAGCCCAATATTAAATTGTATCACATTTTATCGTAGGTATAATGGCCTCGTTTTATGGTTTAATCTGAGTTTTAGTTTTATCTAAAATATGTTCACTAGTAGGCAAAAGGAAAAATTGCTTATTTCAGTACTTAGAATATATTTCAAATAAAGCTTATTAGGTTCAAATCATAAACTTCTTTTTTAACTTTTCTTTGGAGGTTTTCATGGATATGAATATCGAAACAAAAAGCTTTACTATGGGCAAGCACACAATCATATTAGAAACGGGTCGTATTGCTAGACAAGCACATGGTGCAGTATTGGCAAGTATGGATGATACTCAAGTATTGGTAACCGTTGTTGGTTCTAAAGAAATGCGTCCTGGGCAAGATTTTTTTCCACTGTCTGTTGATTATGTTGAAAAGACTTACGCAACTGGAAAAATTCCTGGCGGCTTCCTAAAGCGTGAATCAAGACCTAGTGAGAAAGAAACGCTAACTTCTAGACTGATTGACCGCCCTATTCGTCCCTTGTTTCCAAATGGCTTTATGAACGAAGTGCAGGTACTTATTACAGTTATTTCTGCAAACTCCGAGGTTGATCCAGATATTATCTCAATGTTAGGTGTATCTGCTGCATTAAGCATTTCAGGTGTACCGTTTAGCGGACCAATTGGTGGTGCTCGTGTTGGCTATTCTAATGGTGAATACATCCTTAACCCAACTTATACTGAACTGGCTGATTCAGATTTGGACATGGTGGTTGCAGGCACTGATGAGGCGGTACTAATGGTTGAATCAGAAGCCAACGAGCTTTCTGAAGAGATTATGCTAGGTGCAGTTATGTATGCACATGAACAATACCAAGTTGCTATTACCAATATTGCTGAATTCGTCGCACAAGTTGGTGTGCAAAAATGGGACTGGGAAGCGCCTGTTACTAACGAAGTCTTATTGAGCGACATCAAATCACAATTTGGTGAGCAGATTAACGAAGCCTACCAAATTAAAAAAAGACTTGACCGTTATGTCAAAGTTGGTGAAATCAAAGCAGCTGCAATTGAAGCACTAGCAAATGAAAATGAAAATGGAAATTCTATTGAAGAAGTTGGTCAATACTTTAAGAAGGTTGAGAAATCAACTGTACGTGAGCGCATCTTAAATAACGACCCACGTATCGATGGTCGTGATAACGAAACCGTTCGCGAATTAAAAATCGAAACAGGCATTTTAGAAAATACACATGGTTCTGCTTTATTTACTCGTGGTGAAACACAAGCTTTGGTAGTAACTACACTAGGCTCTAAACGTGAAGCTCAGTTAATTGAAAAATTAGAATCTTCTGAACGTCAAAATGATTACTTCTTACTGCATTACAACTTTCCACCATACTGCGTGGGTGAAACTGGTCGTGTAGGCACCACCAAACGTCGTGAAATTGGCCATGGTCGTTTAGCACGCCGTGGTATTGCTGCTTGTTTACCCTCAATTGAGGAGTTCCCATACACAGTTCGTGTGGTATCAGAAATTACTGAATCTAATGGTTCTAGCTCTATGGCCAGTGTTTGTGGTTCGTCATTATCATTAATGGATGCAGGTGTGCCAATCAAAGCACCAGTTGCTGGTATTGCTATGGGTTTGGTCAAAGAAGGTGGTAGATTTACCGTATTGACTGACATTTTAGGCGACGAGGATCACTTAGGTGATATGGACTTTAAAGTAGCAGGCACATCACGTGGTGTCAATGCATTACAAATGGACATTAAAATCCAAGGCATCACTCGTGAAATTATGGAGCTTGCTTTAAAGCAAGCCAAAGAAGCAAGGTTGAATATTTTAGGACAAATGAATCAAGTTATTTGCGAGCCTAATACGCCAAGCAAAAATGCACCTAAAACTGCCGTTATTAAAATTCAAACTGATAAGATTCGTGATTTAATCGGCAAAGGCGGGGAAACCATTAAAGGCATTATTTCAACTTCTGGTGCTAGTGTTGATGTGGATGACATTGGCAATGTTAACATTTTTGCCCATGACCAAAAAGCTTTTGACACAGCCATGCAAATGGTGAAAGATGTGACTGCTACACCTGAGGTAGGCAAAGTTTACACAGGAAAAGTTGTTAAAATTGTTGAGTTTGGTGCTTTTATTAAC
Source organism: Isorropodon fossajaponicum endosymbiont JTNG4 (assembly GCF_016592615.1). NCBI lineage: Bacteria > Pseudomonadati > Pseudomonadota > Gammaproteobacteria > Isorropodon fossajaponicum symbiont. The sequence continues at coordinate 435,472 of NZ_AP013043.1, read as the reverse complement.
ATTATGCCTAATCAAGATGGCTTGCTACATATCTCTGAAATTACCCATGAGCGTGTTGAGAAAGTAGAAAATCACCTTAAAGAAGGTGATGAAATTGACGTTAAAGTCTTAGGTTTAGACAGAGGTCGTATTAAATTATCTCGTAAAGCGTTATTAGAAAAGTAACTTAAAAACCCATTGGTTGTATAAAACCACCCAATGGGTGGTTTTTTTATGGTCAGCTTATTATCATGCAAATAATTTTAGTCTTTTTATCAGTAGTTGCCATCTGGTCAACCACACCACTTGCGATTGTTTGGTCAGCATTAGGATCAAGCTTTAATTTTAGCGTCGCCTCAAGAATGCTGATTGGATTAATAATTTGTTTGTTATTACTACGCATCAAAAAACAAAAACTCACCCTAACTCGCTTAGCAATTCGCCATTATCTACACACTGGTGCTGGCATATTTATTACCATGAGCTTGGTTTATTATGCGTCGCAAAGTATTTCATCTGGTGCACTCATAATAAGCACACCTTTATTCATACTCAGTTGGCTCTTAACTGGGGACGATATCCCAGAAATAACATCCAGAGCTGGCTTTTCTATTATTTATTTAGCACTGTTCGGCTCGGTTATCGGTTTTATGTCCTATTATTACCTTATCAGACATGCCTGTATTCAAATGGTAGTTATTGTGCCACTTATCACGTCTATATTTGCATTATTACTTGGCTCAACACTTAATCATGAAACCTTAACTAATGTGCAATTAAGCGGTATCATTCTTGTATTGATTGGCCTTGGTGTTTATGAATATGGTGGAAAAGTACTGTGGATAAAAAAATAATAGAATTAGAAGAGAAACTAGCCCACTTTGAACATACCATTGAGGCGTTAAACAATGTGGTATTTCGCCAAACTCAAAAAATTGATGAATTGGAAGAAATGCTTAAACATTTATCTATGAAAATTAGACAATCCAATGACACTCAAGAGAGTCATCATATAACAACCAATAACCAGCCGCCGCATTATTAACACTTACCAACTATTAAACAATGACTATTGTCTATTTGCGATTCAGCACAGGAGAATCAAAAGTCAATCCATTCCAGCCATAAGTAATAAAGTTTCGAATATTGCTATGTGAATGAGCATTCGGAGTACTAAGCACTTCTTGATAGTGTTGACCAAAACAATGTAGCGTTTCTAGTGGTGTTAATTGATGAATGGCAACAAAGCAGAACAACTTAGCACTACCTTTGATTTTCATCTATTGTATTTTCTAATTCACCATTGGTAAATGCAGTTGGTGTGTAATCATAATCATTATTAATTAGCATTATTAGGTCTTCAAATTTCATGATTGCACCTGATTTTAATTCTCTTAAGTACGCCTCCCTCTTGAGTCATGCTTTTCTCCTGTCCTAATTTAAAACTTATACCGTCATGGGGTTGGGTTTGTTGGTATTGAGCTTATATTTTTCAATCGCTTTTGTGACAATTGAGATGTCAATCTCACCTTCATCTGCAAGTGCTTTTAATGCTGCTATCGTTACATATCTAGCATCAACTTCAAAGAATTCTCTAAGTGCGGCTCTTGAATCAGAACGTCCAAAACCATCTGTACCTAATACTTCATATCGATTAGGCACATATTTACGTATCTGCTCGGCAAAATTGCGCATGTAATCAGTTGCTACAATGACTGGACCTTTGGTATTTTCTAAACATTTTGTAATATAGGATACTTGTGCAATGCCAGTTGTGTTAAAGCGATTTACTCTATCAATAGCTTGTGCTTCACGTGTTAATTCGTTAAAACTTGTCACCGACCAAATACTGGATTTCACATTCCAATCATCAGCTAACATTTGTGCGGCTTTTTCTACTTCTCTTAAAATAGTTCCAGAGCCCATTAACTGCACTTGTGTCGCACTCTTGCCAATAACACTTAGTTTATACATGCCTTTAATAATACCTTCTTCAGAATTCTTTGGCATTTCTGGATGGGTGTATAACTCGTTCATTGTGGTGATATAATAGAAAATATTCTCATGCTTTTCATACATTCTATAAAGCCCAGAACGAATAATAACTGTCAATTCGTAGCTATAAGTTGGGTCATAAGAAACACAATTTGGAATTGTATTTGCCACCAATTGAGAATCACCATCTTGATGCTGCAAACCTTCACCGTTAAGTGTGGTACGCCCTGCTGTACCGCCGATTAAAAAGCCTTTAGCTTGCATATCTCCTGCCGCCCAAACCAAATCTCCTACACGCTGAAAGCCGAATTTTGAGTAATAGATATAAAACGGAATCATGGTGGTATTATGCGTTGCATAAGCTGTGGCAGCTGCAATCCAATCAGAAATTGCACCAGCTTCATTGATACCCTCTTGCAACACTTGGCCTTTTTTATCTTCCTTGTACCACATGACCTTGTCTGAATCTTCAGGCTGATAAAGTTGCCCAGAAGCGGAGTAAATACCCAATTGTCTAAACAGGCCTTCCATGCCAAAAGTGCGTGCTTCATCAGGGATAATGGGTACAATTTTAGGGCCTAATTGCTTATCTCGAACCAGTAACGTCATCACTCGATTAAGTACCATTGTGGTTGACATTTCACGATCACCACTGGATTTTAGTAGTGCTTCAAACACACTCAACTCAGGTATTTTTATTTGTTCTAAGTTAAATGCACGTACTGGCAATGAACCACCCAGTTTTTCACGTCTAGCTCGCATATAAACCATTTCTTCACTATCAAGTGCTGGCTTGTAAAAATTCAAGGCTTTAACATCTTTTTCAGTAACTGGCACATCAAAACGTTTGGCAAAAATTTCAACTTGTTTGAGTCCTAGTTTCTTCTGAGAGTGCGTGGTATTTTGACCCTCTCCTGCCTCACCCATACCATAACCTTTAACAGTTTTAGCCAAAATAACTGTTGGTTTATCATGACATGCTTTGGCTGCATAATAAGCTTGGAATACCTTATAAGGATCATGACCACCACGATTAAGATGATAAATTTCATCATCACTCATGTGCTCAACCATAGCTAATAATTCAGGATACTTGCTAAAAAAATGCTTACGTACATAGGCACCATCTTTGGCTTTATAAGCCTGATATTCACCATCCACGACTTCTTCCATGCGTTTTTTTAAGAGCCCTTGAGTATCCTTAGTAAATAATGCATCCCACTTACCACCCCAAATAACCTTAATCACATTCCAACCTGCACCACGAAACATGCCTTCCAACTCTTGAATGATTTTGCCATTACCACGAACAGGTCCATCAAGACGCTGAAGATTACAATTAATAACAAAAATAAGATTGTCTAACTTTTCACGTCCTGCCATTGAAATAGCACCCAACGATTCTGGTTCATCAGTTTCGCCATCGCCTAAATATGCCCAAACAGTGCGCTTGTCAGTTTGTTTAATTTCACGGTGATGAAGATATTTCATAAACCGTGCTTGATAAATTGCCATAATTGGCCCTAGGCCCATTGACACTGTTGGAAACTGCCAAAAATCTGGCATTAACCATGGGTGTGGATAAGAAGATAATCCTTCCTTTCCAACCTCTTGACGGAACTTCAACATTTGTGCTTCAGTCAAGCGACCTTCTAAAAAAGCACGAGAATAAATACCTGGCGAAATATGCCCCTGGAAGAAGATTAAATCTGCACCTTGGTCAGCATCAGGACCACGATAAAAATGGTTAAAACCAACTTCGTACAAAGTTGCACTTGATGCAAATGAAGCGATATGCCCACCTAAATCATATGGCAATTGATTAGCTTTCACCACCATTACCATTGCATTCCAACGAATAATGGCCGAAATTCTTTCTTCAATATCCGCATTAATGTCCGTTGTGACCTCTTTTTCCTTAGCAATACTGTTGAGATAAGAGGTATTAACACCCGTTGGCAAATCCATACCCTCATGATGTGCCATATCCATTAGTTGATTTAATAAGAACTTGGCACGATCATCACCTTCAACACGAGCAACAGATTTAAAAGCTTCTAACCATTCTTGGGTTTCTAAAGGATCGATGTCTTGACCTGGCATAATTTAAGAATTTATATTAAATAAATGGGTTAATTATCCATAAATTAACGAAACATAAGCATTTTTTATAGAAAAGAAAATAACCATTTAAATTATATAAAAATCTCTACTTGAAAAACCATCGACAACCCAATAACGCTGTAATAAAGCCAATACCTGAGAACAAAATATGCCAAAACTCTTGTTGAGGAAAAAGCGCCACACCAATAACACCGCCTAAAAATAAGGCTAATATCGGGGCAATATAAAGCATAAATGCACGCAAAAATAATTCACTTGAGGAAATTTCTAATGTTACAAAATCACCCACCGATACGCCATTTTGATATGGCTTGTTAAAAACAGAATAATGATTAAAATAATTAGCCAATATACCTGTACCACAGCCACTACTCGCTTCACAACTATGGCAACCACCTGTTTGATTAACTTTAAGTGTCATCATTTCATTGTCAATTTCAATAACTTCAAACTGTTCTTTCACTTAATTAACCTTTGTGTTTAAAATAAGTCTTTTTATTTTACGTTATTTTATCAAATTATGAGCATTCCTCAGTCAATCTTTAAAGCTTACGACATTCGTGGCATTGTTAAGCAGGATTTATCCCCTGAAAATGTCAAACTCATCGGTTTGGCAATTGGTAGTGAATCCATTGCCAAAGATGAGCGTGGTGTTGTTGTTGGTCGTGATGGTCGTCTAAGTGGTGTGGATTTGATGCAAGCTTTAAAAGCAGGTCTTCAAGAAAGCGGTTGTCATGTTGTGGATATTGGCATGGTACCAACCCCTTTGGTATATTTTGCAACACATACTAAAGCCAGTACCTCAGGTGTGATGATTACAGGCTCGCACAATCCACCAGAATATAATGGCTTTAAAATCATGATTGCGGGCGAGACGCTCTCAGGTGAGCGCATTCAAGCACTTTACCGGCGTATTCAAATGAGTGATTTTTCTTCAGGTCATGGTACTTCAACCAAGGTGGACATTGAACAAGATTATATTGAGCGCATCACTCGTGATGTTAAATTAGACAAGCCACTTCATATTGTTGTTGATGCGGGCAATGGTATTGCAGGCAATATTGCACCAAAACTATTTGAACAACTGGGCGTTAAAGTCACAAAATTATTTTGCTTGATTGATGGTAACTTCCCCAACCATCACCCCGACCCTTCCAAACTTCATAACCTTGAAGGTCTTATCAAAGAAGTTAAAAACACAGGTGCAGATATGGGTTTTGCCTTTGATGGTGATGGTGATCGATTAGGTTTGATTGACAACAAAGGTAACGTAATTTGGGCTGATAGACAAATGATATTGTATTCAAGAGACATTCTCAAACGTAATCAAGGTGCTAAAATTATCTTTGATGTTAAATGCTCATCACTATTGCCCAAAGACATTGCTCAGCATGGTGGCGAGGCAATTATATCACGCACAGGGCATAGTTTCATTAAATCCAAATTAAAAGAAACTGGTGCGGCACTTGGCGGCGAGATGAGTGGACATATCTTTTTTAAAGAGCGTTGGTATGGATTTGATGATGCTTTATATACAGGCTCGCGTCTACTAGAAATCTTATCAAAAACTGATAAAACTTGTGCGCAAATATTCGATGACTTGCCAAACAGCATTAACACACCTGAAATTAACATTCACTTTGAAAAACAAGGCCAGCAATTTGACGCTATGGATAAATTAGCTAAAAACATTGACTTTCCTAATGCAAAAATCATCACCATTGATGGTGTGCGCGTAGATTACGATAACGGCTGGGGCTTGGTCCGCCCTTCTAACACGACACCATGCTTGGTATTACGTTTTGAAGCAGACGATGAAAAAACCCTAAATGAAATTCAAGAAAAATTTAAACTTTGGTTAAGAGACAACAATATTTCCATCCAAGACTTTTAAAATAATTGTTAATAAAAACTAGAGGTTGTTCTGCAAAGATATTTATTAATCATATTTATTTCAGCTCTAAAATACACAATCTCGCTCACCGTTAAATACGGAGTTTCTTTTTTCTGATACAAGTTAACCAATGTACTCTTGCTAATTATTTCCATCAAAGATTGATATTGTGCATATCTTTCATAAAGCATAATATTCTCTTATAATTTAAATACCTGAGATTTATTTTTTACAGCCGCTGCTTCAAGCCCCTTGTAAGACTTTAAACACTTTTCTTTCATTTGAATCATGACTTGTTGCAGCTCTGCACAAGCTAAAATAAACTCATCGTAAATGATTCGATATTCAGAATCACTGATAGAATCAGTCAATTCTTTAATGTCTAATTTACGTGTTTTTATAAAAGCATAAAAGGAAAACAATAAGGCTAAAATGGAAACAACTTTAAAAAAATAAACCCATATCTAAATAACTAACGATGCCAAACCTAAAAAAGCCAAAAAGCCAATCACATCAGTAATTGTTGTCAAAATAACGCCACCAGCAAGTGCAGGGTCAATTTTAAATTTAATTAATAGTAAGGGTAAAAATGCGCCTGAAAAAGCAGCAAAAATTAGGTTAACAATAACTGCCAATGCAATCACTAAACTTAGCATCAAATCTGCAAACCAAACATAAGTTGCCACACTGATAACCAAAGACCAGACAATGCCATTTAAAAAGCCAATTGCCACTTCTTTGTTCATTAATACTTTAAGATTAGATGTGGTTACTCTGCCCGTTGCAATGCCACGCGTTACCAAGATAAGCGTTTGCATACCAGCAATACCGCCCATTGAAGCCACAACTGGCATCAAAATTGCCAGTGCAATTTTTGCTTGCAAAGTGGCTTCAAAAAGGCCAATAAAAAAGACAGCGATAAAGACCGTAATCAAATTAACACCAAGCCAAATACTACGACGCTTAGTACTTTGCATAACAGGCGCAAATACATCTTCCTCTTCATTCAAGCCTGCCATTGACATCACTGAATGTTCGGCTTCATCACGAATAACATCAACTACATCATCAATAGTAATGCGACCAATTAGTTGATTATTTTCATCAACAACAGGGGCAGATATTAAATTGCGTTTTTCAAAAAGGCTAGCGACCTCATTATCAGCAGTGGTGGCTAAAATGGGCTTTAAATCCTTGTTAATAAGCGGGTCAATATTTTGCTCAGCTTCATTGGTTAACAAAGTAGAAATGTAAATAGAGCCCAAATATTGATAAGCTCTATCAACCACAAACACCTGATCAGTATCAATTGGCATTTCTTTTAACAAGCGCAAGTAGCGAATAACTGTGCGCACTGTCACATCACTACGCACAGTGATGATATCAATATTCATCAAACCGCCAGCAGAATCCTCAGGATAAGACAGAACTCGTTTTAGATGATCTTTGTGCTTATAGTCTAGTGTTAATAACAAATTGTGCAATGCCGATTCAGGCAATACAGGCACAATATCAGCCAAATCATCCATGTCTAAGCCTTCTGTGGCTTTTACAATACCATCAACATCCATTTCATTTAACAATTGAGATTGGACATTTTCATTTAAATCTTTAAGAATATCACCCTGGGTTTCAGAATCAATATTCAGCCAAAGCTGGGTTCTGCCTTTAGGTGGTACACTTTCTAATAGACGAGCAATTTCAGCCGAATGCAAAGCGGCAAGCTGGGAGGTGGCTTCTTCATACTTCAAGCCCTCCAAAGATGTCATTAATCTTCGAAGGCAATCTTTAAAAGAAGTGTTTTCAACTTCTGACATGGACGTTATTCTTATCTATATAAGCGATATGAATATTTCAATATTGCTTAAATTATTATTAGTTTTTTCTATGGTCGTTTAATTTTTCTTTATGTTTCCTAATTTGAGCATCTAACTTATTAACCATTTGATCAATAGAGTTGTACATATCGCTACTTTCTGCTTTTGCAAATAAATCTGCACCACTAACATGGATTGTTGCCTCGGCTTTTTGTACATCTTTTTCAACTTCTAAAATCATATTAATATTAATTACTTGATCAAAATGATGCTTTATTTTGGATAATTTTACAAGTGAATGTTGTTTAATTGCTTCGGTAATATCAAGATGATGACCAGAAATATTTAACTGCATACACACTCCTTAAATGTTATTGAAAAATCACTTATATTAAAGCATAACTCCAACCAAATTGTAAGGTATTTGTACGTGTTTAAAGCAAATAAAATACCCTTAAATCCTATTTTATGTATATAATGGCGGTTTTACTTACTTAAATATTTAGGAGATTAAATGAACGCAACAAATCAACATTCTAATGAATTAAGTGCAAAAAGAATTGCATTACAAAATACGTTCAAAGCTCATACACAAGCCAATGGCTTTTCTTATGAAGAGTGGATTAATCCACCAGCAGGTTCTTTTTATGAAGGCTATAAAAAAGAATTAGATGAAATTAACGATGAAATGGCACCGCCATTAACCTACCAGTCATAATAACTTTCTGATTGGCAATAAAAGCCCCGAAACGGGGCTTTTTTCTTTTTTGAGATAAACACAATGTCCTATTTAATGTCAAACTATACGCCACTTGAAGTTACCTTTGTTAAAGGTAGGGGCTGCTACCTGACAGATGACAAAGGCAGACAATACTTAGATGCACTTTGTGGTGTTGGCGTTGTTGGCCTTGGGCATTGCCATCAAGATATTACAAAAGCCATTCAAACACAGGCTGCAAATTTACTACATACCAGCAACTGGTACCATATCCAACACCAAGAAGACTTGGCTGAAAAATTATGTCAATTGTCTAATATGGACACCGCTTTTTTTGCTAATTCTGGCGCTGAAGCCAATGAAGCGGCTATTAAAATTGCACGTTTGCATGGCCACTCTCAACACATTAACAACCCAACCATACTTACATTTAATCAAAGCTTTCATGGGCGCACCATGGCAACACTCTCAGCCACTGGAAACCCTAAAGTACAAGCAGGTTTTGCGCCATTAGTTAGCGAGTTTATTTACATTGACTTTAATGACATTAATGCCATTAAAGCCCATGTAAATAACAATAACATTGTTGCAGTTATGCTTGAACCTATCCAAGGTGAGAGTGGCATTATTATTCCAGATAGTTATTACTTAAATCAAGTTCAAGAAATTTGTAATAATAACAATTGGTTGTTAATTCTTGACGAAGTACAAACAGGCATAGGCCGTACCGGCAAGCTATTTGCACATTTTTATAATAACATAACGCCAGATTTGCTCACTCTAGCAAAAGGGCTTGGCAATGGTGTGCCAATCGGCGCTTGTCTTGCAAAGGGCAAAGCCTCAAAATTACTCACACCTGGCACACATGGTTCCACTTTTGGTGGCAACCCATTGGTTTGCAAAACAGCACTAACCGTATTGGATGTTATTGAAAAAGACAATATTTTAGATAATGTTGTCATGATGGGTGAATATATCACATCAGGCTTTAAAAATAAACTTAAAGACTCAGACAAGGTACTCGAAATTCGCTCAAAAGGTCTAATGATCGCCATTGAACTAAACCAAGACTGTTCTGCGCTTTTAAAAAAAGCACTAGACAATCAGCTCTTAATTAACATCACTGGGCAATCAATACGCTTACTACCACCCTTGATTATTGACAAATCTGACGCTGATATTCTTATTAACAAAGTTAGCGATTTGGTCAATGCTTTATAAGTAGGAGACACCCATGATAAAACACTTTATTAATCTGGATGACTTATCAAATCATGATTTAGCTCAAATCATTAAACAAGCAATTGCACTCAAAAAGCAATATAAATCTGGCAAGATCAACAAAACATTAGAGCACAAAACATTGGCTATGATTTTTGACAAGTCCTCCACACGCACACGCGTTTCCTTTGAAGCAGGCATGACCCAATTAGGTGGCCGTGCTCTATTTTTATCCGATAAAGACATTCAATTGGGTCGTGGCGAACCAATTATTGATAGTGCAATTGTGATTAGTTCAATGGTTGATGCCATCATGATGCGCATCTCTTCTCATAAAGATATTCACACTTTTGCTGAAAACTCCTCTGTACCTATTATTAACGCCTTGTCTGATGAATCCCATCCTTGCCAACTACTGTCCGACATGATGACTTACCAAGAACACAATGACTCAATTGCCAATAAAACCGTGGCTTGGATTGGCGATGGCAACAACATGTGCCACACTTATATGCAAGCAGCAAAAAGCTTTAACTTTAAACTTAATATTGCCACACCTCAAAATTACCAACCAGATCAAAGTTTTATTAAAAAATATGCCAACCATATTCATTTATTCACCGATGCACAAAAAGCCTGCCAAGAGGTTGATTTGGTGGTAACTGATGTCTGGGCAAGTATGGGGCAAGAGGCTGAACAAACAAAGCGTGAAATTGCTTTTAAAGACTTTTCTGTCAATACAGCCTTAATGTCAAAAGCCAAACCTAGTGCTGTATTTATGCATTGCTTACCCGCACACCGTGGCGAAGAGGTGTCTACCAATGTGATTGATGGCAGTCAAAGTTTGGTTTGGTTTGAAGCTGAAAACCGTTTACACGTGCAAAAAGCATTGCTGTTATATTTATTAAATTAATCGCTTTTAAGACTTTCCATCGCTTGTTGATAAAATGCTTCACGTTTAGACAATTCTAACATTCTACTTGACCCGCCCTGCTTACGCCAATTAAAATCCCAATAAGAAATACCCTTAAATGATTGTGTTGCACGCATACCGCAGTTGTTAGTTTGATTCATATCTTTCCAGCGGGAGATACCAAGGGTTAAGGAAACTAAATTAAAGCCATGATCTTGGGCATATTGGGCAGTTACTTCAAAACGCATATCAAATAGGTAGTGCAACGTTTGCCACGTTCTGGTTCGTTTTCTTGACCTTTGGTGCGATCAAACCAATTATCACGGTCATAATCTGCATCAATAAATGGCATGTTGAGCTTTTGTGCAAAGCGAATATTTTCTTCTTTGCGTAATTCATACTCTTCTGTTGGATGAATATTTGGGTTGTAAAAGAAAATAGTGGTGTTGATATTTGATGCTGCTAAAGCTTCCATGATTTCCCCAGCACAAGGCCGTACAGCAAGAATGCATGAGTAGTTTGGTTTCTCCATTTGGAGTGGTTAATTTAGGACGTTTGTAGCCTAATAGGTTGTAATCTACTTGAAACACTGCTTAAGCCTTTTTAGCACTTCCCAAGTTTCACGCTTGAATTGCTCATTTGTCAGAACCTCGCCCGGGTGATGGGTAGCAAAATGTTTATATGAAGATGGCTTTAAGCCTGCACTCATCAATAATACTGTTTTTGCATTATATTGCTGAAGTGTTTGATTTAAATCATCAGTATTGATACTAACATATTTAATATCAGATTTTTCAAGTCCAATAGCGCCTAGCATTTTGAATAAAAAGTCTTGAGTCTTGCCTATTTGACAAAATGAATGAGTGTTTTTGGTTTCAATTGCTAAGCACTGTGTATCAATTTTTGGCGTGTTTAAACCCTGAATTTTTGCTTGAATATGCAAAAACTCAGGTATGCCAAGCACCTCTAAATAATGAGACCTTAGTGACGCATTCATATTTGAGGGTGTGCCTTATTAGTGGCAGCCAGTACTTTATTTAAACCATGAACATAGGCTTTTGCGCTGGCAGTAATGATGTCAGTATCAACCCCTTGCCCATTAACGATACGACCATTATATTCTAAGCGCACGTTCACCTCACCAAGTGCATCTGTGCCTTGGGTAACGTTTGAAAGAGAATACAATTGCAGGTTTATTTTAATATCTGCCAATGAATCAATTGCACTAAAAGTAGCATCTACCGCGCCTGAAGTATTGGCCGTTGCTGTTTGTTCTTTATCATTAATTGACAGCACAACAGTTGCTGTATTTTCTTCACCCGTTTCCGTGCATACTTTCAAAGACACTAGTTTGATAACCTCATGAGTCTCTGTTTGCGTTTCAGATACTAGTGCTTGCAAATCTTCATCGAAAATCTCATGCTTTTTATCTGCCAATTCTTTAAAGCGCCTAAAAGCATCATTAAGACTTTCTTCATTATTAAATTCAACACCCAATTCAGCCAATCTGACTTTAAATGCATTGCGACCTGAATGTTTACCCAACACCAATTGATTGGTATTCCAGCCAACATCCTCAGCACGCATGATTTCGTAAGTCTCGCGGTGTTTAAGCACGCCATCTTGATGAATACCCGCCTCATGGGCAAAAGCATTTGCGCCAACAATTGCTTTATTGGGTTGTACAATAAAACCTGTCACACTTGAGACCAAGCGTGAGGCTGACAAAATATGCGTGGCGTTAATATTGGTATCACAATCAAAAATATCTTGGCGAGTTCGCACTGCCATGACCAGCTCTTCTAGTGATGTATTACCTGCGCGCTCGCCCAAACCGTTAATAGTACATTCAACTTGCCTTGCACCATTTAGTACGGCAGACAACGAATTGGCCACTGCCAAACCCAAATCATTATGACAATGCGCTGAGAAAACAGCCTTGTCAGAATTTGGCACGCGCTCAATCAAAGATTTAATGGTTACGCCAAATTGATGTGGAATATTGTAACCCACCGTATCAGGAATATTAATAGTTGTTGCACCTGCGTTAATCGTCGCCTCGATAATACGACACAAAAAATCCTCATCTGATCGACCTGCATCTTCTGGCGAAAACTCAACATCATCCGTGTATCGCTTGGCTCGCTTAACAGCGCGAACTGCTTGCTCCACCACCTGATCATGGGTCATTTGCAATTTCATCTTCATGTGAATATCGGATGTAGCAATAAAAGTATGAATACGCGATGCATTAGCACCTTTTAACGCCTCTCCTGCACGATCAATATCCTTATCAAGCGCTCTGGACAATGAGCAAATAACCGAATCTTGCACCGCATTAGCCACAGCTTGTACGGCTTCAAAGTCTCCCACTGATGCAATGGCAAAGCCCGCCTCAATGATATCTACTTTCATTTTTTCCAGCACTTTGGCAATGCGTACTTTTTCATCCTTAGTCATGGACGCGCCAGGTGATTGTTCACCATCACGAAGGGTCGTATCAAAAATAATTAGTTTATTAGACATTTAAGTCTCCTATTGGTTTGTTTAAGTTTACAAATTGTGAGAAGCAAGATTTTTCAATCGTGCACAGAATAATTATTGCCCTAGGGCAATAATCGTAATGAAAACAAAGAAATGCTTTCTATAGGAGAATAAAATTTAAATTGATTAGTCATACTAAGAAGAATTATAGAAGAAATTCAACCCTTTTTAGTGCGTTTTTTTAAATGACGCCTTTTTCTTACTTCAATCATTGTTGTTAATAGGCCTGACAATGCGTAAACAAAAAAGAAAATAAATAAAATAGCACTAGGCTCTAAAGTGACGACAATAATAATTAAAGTGGTAAATAACAATAATTTAAATGAGGATCTGCCTTTTAGATTAATCTCCTTAAAACTGTTATAACGAACGTTGCTAACCATTAACACACCAGAGCCAACCAGAATAATCCAACTGGCTAAAATTAAATATTGATCATAATCAGTTGCACCAATCACATCAAAGGTCCAAACCAAACCTGCAATTAATGCAGCAGCAGCAGGGGAAGGCAATCCTTGAAAATAACGCTTATCCTCAATACCAATTTGAGTATTAAAGCGCGCCAAACGAAGTGCACCTGCTACCACATAGACAAAAGCAGCCAGCCAGCCAATTTTTCCTAAATCAGACAACAGCCAAAAATACATCAATAGCGCGGGTGCCACGCCAAATGAAATCATATCTGCCATAGAATCGTACTGTGCGCCAAATTCACTTTGAGTGTTGGTTAAGCGAGCTACGCGACCATCAAGCCCATCCCATAACATGGCAACAAATATTGCAATAGCAGCATCAGTATACTGACCTTTAGTAGCAAGAATAATAGCAAAAAAACCAGAGAATAGCCCAAATGTTGTGAGAATATTGGGCAGTAAGTAAATACCCCTTTTTGCTTTTCTTTCCATTATATGTTATTCGCTAAAATACCCAATCAAATTAGGCATTGATTAAAGAATAACTAGTTTTTGGATTGATCAACAATCTTATTTTTGTTAATCCAAGGCATCATAGAACGGAGTGACTCGCCTACTTGTTCAATTTGATGCTTACGCTGGACATCGCGACGTGCTGGAAGCTCGCCCACATTAGCCATAAATTCTTTAGCAAAAGTACCGTCTTGAATTTCACTCAAAATCTTTTTCATTTCCACTTTAGTAGCAGCAGTCACAATACGAGGACCACGAGTCACATCACCATATTCAGCCGTATTTGAAATTGAATAACGCATATTAGCAATACCACCTTCATACATTAAATCAACAATTAACTTTAATTCATGAAGACACTCAAAGTATGCCATTTCTGGCTCATAGCCAGCTTCTACCAAGGTTTCAAAACCTGCTTGAACCAAAGCAGTTGTGCCACCACATAACACCACTTGCTCACCAAATAAGTCCGTTTCAGTTTCATCTTTAAATGAAGTTTCTAAAATACCAGTACGACCACCGCCAATGGCTGAGGCATAAGACAGTGCAATGGCTTTAGCATTGCCTGAAGCATCTTGGGATATCGCAATAAGGTCTGGAATACCACCACCTTTAACAAATTCTGAGCGCACTGTGTGCCCTGGTGCTTTTGGGGCAATCATAATAACGTCTAAATCAGTACGTGGTGTAATTCTGTTGTAATGAATGTTAAAACCATGGGCAAATGCTAAGGTTGCACCTTGTTTAAGATTTGGCTCAATACTATCTGTATAAATTTGAGCTTGAAATTCATCAGGTGCCAAAACCATAACCAAATCTGCCCAAGCGGTCGCTTCTTCAATTGATTTAACAGTTAATCCAGCGGCAGATGCTTTTTCAGCAGATGCAGAACCAGCCCGAAGCGCAACAACCACTTCAACGCCAGAATCTTTTAAGTTGTTTGCATGTGCATGACCTTGTGAGCCATAGCCAACAATAGCAACTTTCATACTTTTAATAATGTTTAAATCTGCATCTTTATCGTAATATCTGTTCATTTTTTTCCTCTATTTTTTTAATGCTTAATGCGTCTTTATTAACTTGTTCTTTTCATGCAAACGCCAGTCACGCCTGTTCTAGAAACCTCTAAAATTTTTGACACATCTAAACTTGCCAAAAAGTCATTAATTTTTTGACTTTTTCCTGCCAACTCAATTGTATAAGTATCTTCTGATACATCAACTATTTTGCACGAAAAAATATCAATTTGTTTGTCAATATCAGCTTGTGTTTGTTGATTAACATCCACTTTAACCAGTAATAATTCACGCTCAATGTGCTCAATTGCGGTCAAATCTGTTACTTTGACCACATCAATCAACTTGTTAAGTTGCTTAACAGTTTGTTCAATAATACTATCATCACCAATGCTGACAATGGTCATGCGTGATAGAGTTGAATCATTAGTTGCTGCAACTGTGAGTGACTCAATGTTAAATCCGCGAGCAGAAAACAACCCTGCCACTCTAGAAAGAGCGCCCGCTTCATTTTCTAACAATACTGAAATAATGTGTCTCATACTAAATTCAAGCCTTTGTCATTAGTTGACGCCATCTTATCACGACCTGCTAACAGCATTTCGTGGTGTCCTGCACCTGATGGAATCATTGGAAATACATTTTCTGTAGGGTCGGTCAAAATATCTAAAAATACCGTTCTGTCTTTTTGCTTGAATGCTTCAATCAATGCTGGTTTTAAATCCAGCTCTTTTTCGACCTTAATACCTATGTGCCCATAACTTTCTGCTAGTTTTACAAAATCAGGCAACGCATCCATGTATGACATTGAATAACGTTTGTCATAAAAAAACTCTTGCCATTGGCGCACCATGCCCAAATAACCATTATTTAAATTTATAATCTTTACCGGAGTGTTGTATTGCAACATAGTAGAAAGTTCTTGTAACATCATTTGAATACTACCTTCGCCTGTTACGCAAGCGACATCCATCTCAGGTATTGCTAATTTTGCACCCATCGCCGCAGGTAGTCCAAAGCCCATTGTGCCTAGGCCGCCAGAGTTAATCCAACGGCGTGGCTTATCAAATGGATAATATTGCGCTACCCACATTTGGTGTTGTCCAACATCACTGGTAACAATCGCCTCGCCTTTGGTTACTTCATATAAAGCTTCAATTACGCTTTGTGGCTTAATCACACCTACTTTGGTTTGATACGCCAATGAATCAACACCACGCCACATCTCAATTTGCGCCCACCATTGAGTAATATCAGCCAATTGCTTGTTTTTCAGTGCTCGTGTTAATGCGCCCAAAGCATCATTAACTTGCCCGATAATCGACACATCAACACCCACAGTTTTGCCTACAGAAGATGGGTCAATATCAATGTGAATAATTTTTGCATAAGGGCAAAATTTGTCTAAGTTACCAGTAATACGGTCATCAAAACGCGCACCTACAGCAATAATACAATCTGAATCGTGCATTGCCATGTTGGCCTCATAAGTGCCGTGCATGCCTAACATGCCTAATGATTGTTTATCACTTGCAGGATAAGCACCCAATCCCATTAAAGTTTGGGTAATTGGAAAACCTGTATGACGAGTAAAAATACGCAGTGTTTTATCAGCATTGCCAATCACACTGCCACCACCTGAATAAATAATAGGTTTTTTTGCTTGAACAATTAACGCAACCGCCTTGGTGATTTGATCTGCTTCAATCTTTATCTCAGGCTGATACGAACGCATATCAATTGATTTAGGATAGCCGTCAAACTCAATCTCAGCAATCGTTGTGTCTTTGGTAATATCAATAAGAACAGGACCAGGGCGACCTGTAGTCGCGATATAAAATGCTTTTTTAACAACATTTGCCAAATCATTAATGTCTGTTACTAAGAAATTATGCTTAACACACGAACGAGTAATACCAACCGCATCAACCTCTTGAAAAGCATCATTGCCGATAACTACAGAAGAAACTTGACCTGAAACGACCACCATAGGAATAGAGTCCATGTAGGCTGTAGCAATACCTGTTACTGCATTAGTAAGCCCCGGTCCTGAGGTAACAAGCACTACGCCACACTTGCCACTGGTGCGTGCATAGCCGTCTGCTGCATGTACAGCGCCCTGCTCATGGCGAACAAGAATATGTTTAATCTCATTGCACATATTTAATGCATCATAAATGTGTAAAATGGCACCGCCAGGATAGCCAAAGATGTGCTCAACCCCTTCACTTTTAAGACTGTTAATTAATATTTGAGCACCATTTAACTTCATTATTTTCAGTGTGAGCGTAAAACCCGTTAATTATACCTTCTATTACAAGAAATTTTTCCAATCTTCAGAATAAAATTGAATAGGTGTGGCTTCTTTTTCGAATGTCTCAATAGACCATGTATCTGGTTTTGCTAAAATGGCTGATAATAATTGATTATTAAGCAGGTGTCCTGTTTTGTACCCTTCATAGTGCCCAATTAGATTGCCACCTAATAAATACAAGTCACCAACAATATCCAAAATTTTATGCTTAACAAATTCATTTTGATAACGCATGCCATCTTCATTTAAAACGTCATCATCACTCAAAGCAATTGCATTGTCCATACTGGCACCTAGTGCCAAATTTTGCCTTTGCATCATTTCTACATCTTTCATATAACCAAAAGTTCTAGCACGTGAGATTTCTTTTAAGTAACACTGTTTGGAAAAATTAATACTCAGCTTCTGCCCACTTTCTTTAACTTTTTTATGATCAAAATCAATCTCAAGTGACACCTTAAAACCCTCATATTTAGACACTTGTGCCCATGAATCACCATTTTCTACCCGTATAGTATTTTTAATGACAAAAAACTTTTTATGGGCATCTTGCTCTTTAATGCCAGCAGATTGAACTAGAAAAATAAAAGGAGCAGATGAGCCATCCATGATTGGCACTTCAAACGAATCAAGTTCTACTAAAACATTATCAATCCCAAGGGCTGAAAATGTGCTCATCAAATGTTCAACCGTTGACACTTTAACGCCTTGATTTTCAAGCCCCGTAGAAAGTACTACTTCGTTAACAAACGCACTGTGCGCACGCACCAATTTACCACCCACATCCATGCGCCTAAACACCACGCCATGATCTTCTTTGGCAGGAATTAAAGTCATATTTACAACACTGCCACTATGAATACCAACACCTCTAGCTTTCACTTCTTTTTTAATGGTTCTTTGTTTGATCATAATATTTATAGTTCCAATAATGATTTTATTTTACTCACAAAGTTAGTTTGTTGGTGCGCTTGCACCGTTTCTAAATAAGCGTTATTATCAGCATGCATCAATAAACCTAATGCGCATGTATAAATAGGGTTAGAAACAATCATATCTTTACCTGTGATTTTATTCACATTAACTTTAGCCAGCTTGGTTCTTATTCTAAAAGTATTAACAAACAACCCTTCACAACCCTCTATTAAGGACACACCACCTGTTAACACAAATCCTGATTTAAGCGATCTATCTAACTTTTTAGTTTTTAGATTTTGCTTAACCATACGGCAAATATCTAAATAAGAATTTTCTATAACTTCAACCAAATTGTGTAATGATAAATAGCGATTTTCAATAGAATCCAGCTGTTTAAACTGAATTAATTTATCCACTGGTGTTATCTTTAATTGGGCATAACCATATTCAATTTTGAGTCTTTCCGCTTCTTTAAATGAGGCGCTAAAGGCATTGGCAATATTTTGGGTAATTTGATTACCACCCATTTTAAAAACATGACTATAAGTAATACCGCCACCCATAAACACAGAAATATTACTCACACCCGCCCCCATATCAAGCAAGCAAACACCATTGTCTTTCTCATCCTGAGTAATGCAAGCCCTGCTACTGGCTATAGAATCCAAAACAACTTCACTAAGCCCTAGTCCACTTTTTTCAACCGCTTGATGGATGCTACTCATGGCTTGGTTTGAAACAATGCTCACATGTACTTGAGCACCTAAAAGAGTTGCCTCAAGTCCAATTGGTTGGTCAACTGCTGTTGTATCTTGGTCAATGGTAAAGCTATTAATACTCGCACTTAGCGTTTGCTTATTAGCAGGCGTAGGTGTGGCTGATGCCGAATTAATTGCCGCAATAACATGCTCTTTGGTGATTTTTTTACCGCTAACCGGTATTTGCCTATCTTGATTAATCGTACTTAGATGCAAATCGCAAATATTGGTGGATACATTATGGATTCTAGTATTACAACTAAGATAAGCAGTTTCTACCACCTTTGATATTGCTTTTGCCACTTTATCAATATCAACAATCAGCGCATTTTTCACCCCGTCTGACAAACCAATGCCATGACCAAATACCTCTATTTTGCCATCTTCCTCATCAGCAATTAACACCGCAATTTTGCTTGTGCCTATATCAATACTTGCAAAGAAATTATCACTAGCCATTGTTTTTATCCATATATTCTAACCATTCATACAGGTGCTCAAACCCAACTGTTTTACCACTTAACAAACGTTTAAATTTTTTAGCATTTTTTTGCCCATGATACAAACCCAAAATATTCCGTGTCATGGATCTAATTGGTACAGAATTAGCATGTTGAACTTTCATATATTCAATGAATGCTAATAATACTTGTTCACGACTCAATATTGATGATTTTTGCTGGTAAATCAAACCATCCACCTCACTTAACAAATAAGGCTGATGATACACTGCCCTGCCCAACATAACGCTATCCACATATTCTAAATGCTGCAATGAACTTTCCATGTCCATAATGCCACCATTTATACCAATGACAAGATGGGGGAAGTCTCGCTTAATCTGATACACCCAGCCGTAATTAAGCTTTGGCACGCTACGATTTTCCTTAGGACTCAAACCTTTTAGCCAAGCCTTTCTGGCATGAATCACAAAATTATCACAACCCGAACTTTCAACTGTTGCAACAAAATTAACCAATTCACCGTAGCTATCCATATCATCCACACCAATACGTGACTTAACCGTAATTGGCACATCTACCACTTGCCTCATTGCATCAACACATTGCGCCACCACCTGCGGCGTTTGCATCAAACACGCCCCAAAACTGCCTGATTGCACTCTATCAGAAGGACAGCCCACATTAATATTAACCTCATCATAACCCCAATCTTGCGCTATTTTTGCTGCTTGTAGCATCTCTTTTGGCTCACTACCACCCAATTGCAACACCAACGGATGTTCACACGCATTAAAACCCAACAGACGGTTTTTATCCCCATAAAGTATCGCTTTAGCTGTTACCATTTCAGTCCAAAGTTGAACATTGTTTGACATCAGCCGATAAAAATATCGGCAATGCCTATCCGTCCAATCCATCATTGGCGCTACTGAGAGTTTATGCATCAAAAGATGGGAGTTTGATGGCAATTTTTTTAAACGCTTTAAATGCCTTTATTTCCTCTGCTTGTTGCCATAAATCTCTATCTAAAAGCTCTTCACCTATTCTATTAGGATAGATAATTAAACATTTTGCAATTTTTTCATCTAAGTTTAACACCTTCACGAATGGCTTTATTTCTGCCATATCTAGCAAGCCGTGCAATATCATCGTTAACATGTGTATTTTTGTATTTTGTCTTGTATTTACTATCAATAATTATGTCGTCAATTAAAAAATCAGTATGTTTAACTTGATATTCAACATCGTTATTTTTCAAAAGTAGTGTATTTTGATTTTCACTACTAATGATTGTTACTAATTCACCAAACCACTTAACCCATGCAAATATATTTTGTTTTTTGTTTGCTTATTTTCGTGAATTTTATTTATATCATTTCTGATATTATTAAGAATAAATAAATTATTATTTGCTTTCGATAAATCAAAAACTGCATCTTTATTATTACTTTCTTCTATACTTTTAAAAATCTCATTACTCATTGATGCCTTTGACAGTCTACTAAAATAACTATCATGTGTAATGTCTCTCAAAAATTCATCATCTATTCTCCTTACCTCTTCTGCCTGAAATAATCTTGCTCCATTATGAACTTGATTAAATAAATTTCTTATTTTGTCTCAATATTTCCCATGCCCTCTTTCTCTAGTATTATTTTCCCCTTTGTCATTAAAGTTTTCTGGGTTATCCATCCATTTATCAAATGTTTTATCATTCATTTTAGAGTTGAATAACTCTTCTATAAAATCATTTTTATTAAATTTTTTCATAATTTTATTATCTCTTTTAATTTAGCATCCATATTTTTGCTTCCTTGCTTCAGTAATCCGGCAGATTCTAAAATTTCAATCAGGTATTTATAATTTTGTCTAATGTTTTTTGTATTTTTTGGCAAGCTTCTTAAATGATTTTGAAAATTTATCGGTTATTTCAATATCAAATTTCATCTAATAAACCTCTAGCAGGTCTTGATGGAGTTTTACCATCTATCATCAATTTAACTTCTTGCATTGCTGTAATACCCCAATTTTCCATACAACTCTAAAGTAGAGGCTAGTCATCTTATCACGCCACCTAGGGCAAAGTGCGGTCGTTCGTTATTATAAACCCATAACCACTGTGTGGTTGCATCTTGTGCTTGCTCAACAGAATCAAACAAATGCAGATCTAAACACTCTTGTCTTACTGTACGGTTAAATCTCTCAATGTAGGCATTTTGAGTTGGCTTACCTGGTTGGATGTACATTAACTCAATACCTAAGGCTTGTACCCAGTCTCTTAATGCTTGGCTAATGTATTCAAACTGCAATGCTCTAACCTACTTGGACACATTTCAAGCCGCTTTTTTCAATTCAGCCATCTTTTGAGCAGGTGTTAAATACCCAATCGCTGAATGAATCCTTTTGTAATTATACAAGTAGATATAACCCTCTACATTTTGCACGACTTCACTATGATTTGCAAAACTTTGATAATTTAATCTCTCAGTCTTCAGACTTCTAAAGAAACGCTCCATGACCGCATTATCCCAACAATTACCTCGCCTGCTCATGCTTTGAGTAATGTTGTTCTTGTTGCAATAATCAATAAAAACTTTAGAAGAGTATTGAGTCCCTTGATCAGAGTGGAACATGTGTTTATTTGTATTGGGCTGGTGTCTAGACACAGCATTACTAAGCGCATCCTTTGCCAACTGAGCATTAGGCTGTTTTGACAATGCCCAACCAACAACTTGTCTTGAGCCTAAATCCAACACACTGGCTAAATAACTCCCACCTTGATAGGTTTTGATATAGGTAATATCACCAACCCAATGCGTATTAATTGATTGCTGCTCAAACACACGATTTAATAGGTTTTTTGCCTTTTTAAACATCAATCTAGTATTAGGGTAATAATGACGCTTTCTTGGGCGTATGGCAACTACATTGGCTTTTTTCATTAGCGTTGCGGTTTGGTAAATACCAATGTTATAACCTTGGTTATTCAAAACTACCCGCATTCTGCGTTTGCCATAGGTGTATCCAACTTCAATAGCAGTTTGTTTGATTAATTTAATCATAGCATTGGTGTTGTTGTTTACTCGCTTATCTTTGACTTGATAGTAATAACTACTGCGAGGAAGTTTGAGTAATGCTCATAATTCTTTAGTATTGTATTGTTGGCAAGCCTTGTTTATCTTGATAATCATATCACTTGGTGATTGTCCACAGCGAACAAGGCTGTTGCCTTTTTTAAGATTTCATTGTCCCTTTGTGCGCGCCAAAGTTGTTTCTCAAGCAGTTGTATTGTTTGTTGTTCAGAAGTCAGCGCTTTGCCTGACTCTGGTGTTTGTCCACCAAGCTCTGCTAGGTATTGTTTTCTCCATCTGCTAACTGCTGAGGAGCAAGCTCCTGATATTATCATGATTTTTTTTATTGGTGTAATTCTCATGCACCATGAGTTTGGCATAATCTAGTGTTCCCCCCCTCAAGGGGGTATTGAACAGAATGTTCAACGGTAAAAGTCACTCGTTGTTTTCTTGATTTATATTGTGTCATTACTGACCTCCTTATGGTTTGTATTATAAGGCTATCTTTGTGTCCAATAAAATTAGACTATTGCAATCACGGGTACCTATGCCTTTGGCATATAGGCTTAATATCTGACTATCAAAAGCACCCAATCGGCGTTTGACCTTTTTCAATAATTAAAGGTTCAAAGCTACCTCTGCGGTCTCTTGGGATAGCAAGTTCAACTTCACCATGATTGCCTTTGACGGTTTTAGGGTAATAGCCATTACGAGCATTGCTGTCTGTATTAAGCTCGCTGCTATTTTGCCCATATTTTGGATAACCAAGATGATGTTCCATCTCAGCACCTAATGCTGCTTCAATGGTCATTTTAACCAGTGAAGCAGATAGATCTGCTAAATCATCTTGGGTGTGGATGTCTTTGGCAAGTTCATCAGCAAAAGCACGGAGCTTTTTCTGGTTGATGCCTGTGTTGTTAAGTTGCTTTTTTTTTGTTTCTTGGTATTGTGTTACTCATGTTTTTTCTCCTTTTCGGGGATTATAAAATATGAGGGTTTACACAATCTGGTTTACAGGGTCTTTGAAGGGTTAAAACAAACCTCTCTCCTCAAGACTTTGAGCGCACGATATTTAACTGCCAGGTTGATGAGCTAATGTCAGGGGTTTGCTATGCATTAAACACCAATTAAAATTAGGTTAAAATCATCATTATGAATGAATATATCTTAATCTTAGTGAGTACAATTTTAGTCAATAATTTTGTCTTAGTTAAGTTCTTAGGGTTGTGCCCGTTTATGGGCGTTTCAAAAAAAATTGACACCGCAATTGGTATGGGGTTTGCCACGACTTTTGTACTGACTTTGGCGAGTATTTCTAGTTATTTGATTAACACCTATATTTTAGTTCCATTTGAAATGGAATATCTAAGAACCATTGCTTTTATTGTGACCATTGCTGGTGTGGTTGGCTTTACCGAGTTGGTGGTTAATAAAACTTCCCCTGTTCTACATCAGTCTTTAGGTGTATTTTTGCCCTTGATTACGACTAACTGCGCTGTGCTAGGTGTGGCATTGTTAAATGTTAATCAGGACAATGGGTTTTTAGCATCGGGCGTTTATGGCTTTGGTGCTGCTATTGGATTTTCATTTGTGTTGGTGTTGTTTTCAGCTATGCGTGAGCGGATTGACGTGGCAGATGTGCCAGAAGCTTTTAAAGGTGCGCCTGTTGCGCTGATTACAGCAGGATTGATGTCGATGGCGTTTATGGGCTTTATTGGACTTGCCTGAGTTGTTTGATTCAGTTTTAATTTTCTCTGCTTTGACACTAGTATTGGGTTTAGTGCTAGGATATGCTGGGATTAAATTTAAGTTAAAGGGCAATCCTTTGGTTGACCAGATAGATGCCATTTTGCCGCAAACTCAATGTGGTCAATGCGATTATCCTGGGTGTCGCCCTTATGCACTAGCAATTGCTAGTGGTGAGGCGCAAATTAATCAATGCCCACCAGGCGGGCAAGAAGGTGCTGATGCTTTGGCAGAGCTTTTAGGAGTTGAGACTTTGGCATTAAATGCCGGACACGGGGAACTTAAGCCTAATCATGTGGTATTTGTGGATGAGGCTATTTGTATTGGCTGTACTTTGTGCATTCAGGCCTGTCCTGTAGATGCATTTGTGGGTGCTTCTAAGGTGATGACCCAAGTGATTATTGATGAATGCACAGGGTGTGATTTGTGCATTCCTGTGTGCCCTGTTGATTGTATTCATGTGCAAGAAATTGAGCCTGCATTAACCACATTTGTACCCGATATATCCAAGGTTAAACATGGCTGATTATTCATTTAATGGTGGTATTGTGATTAGAAATCCTTATCCAGTGGATAAGGTGGAGATTATCCAAGCACCATTACCAAAAAAAGTAATCATACCTTTGCAGCAGCGTATTGGTGAGCAGGCTAAGCCCTGCGTGAGTGTTGGCGATTATGTGCTTACTGGGCAGGTAATTGCTAGTACTGAAGACAGTTTTGGTGTGTTTATTCATGCCTCAGTTTCTGGTGTGGTTTTAAGTATTGATAAGCAAGTGATACCGCATAAATCAGGGCTTAAATCTCAGTGTATTACGATTGAATCTGATGGCCAAGACAAATGGATAGATAATTCAGGCTGCAGTATTGATTTTTTGCATTGCTCGGCACAGACTATTATTGATTATATTCAAAAATCAGGTATTGTGGGTTTGGGTGGTGCAGGGTTTCCAACGCACGCCAAACTTGGCAAAATTAAACAATGCTATACCTTAATTATTAATGGTACTGAGTGCGAACCAGGGGTTATGTGTGATGATGCCTTGATGCAGCTTCATCCAAGAGAAATTATTCGTGGTGTAGAAATTTTGCTACATATTTGTGGTGCAAAGCGTGCGATTGTTGCCATTGAGGATGATAAACAAGCGGCTTATCAAGCATTATTAATGTTTAATCATAATGACAAAATTAGCATTAATCAAATCCCAACTAAATACACCTCTGGTGCTGAAAAACTACTCATTAAGGCTTTGCTTGGTATTGAAATTTCATCAGGAGGTTTTGCTATGGACAGGGGTATTGCTTGCCAAAATGTAGCCACTACTAAGGCAATATTTGATGCAGTGGTTAATCATAAGCCATTAGTATCACGTATTGTTACGGTTACAGGCAGTGGTGTTAAGCCTAATAATTTTGAGGTGCGCTTGGGTACATCGTTTGAAAGCCTTATTTCAATGGCTAGTCCTAGTCAAAAAGTGCATGATTATCGTATGGGTGGTATGATGATGGGTGTTGATGTGGCTGATATCCAAACCCCTATTTGTAAGATTACCAATGCTATTTTTGTGAACAATCATATACAAAAGCCTGCTATTCAAGAGTGTATTCGTTGTGGCCAATGCTCAGAAGTTTGCCCTGTAGGACTACTTCCTCAGCAGCTTTATTGGCATGCTAAAAGTGAGAATATTGAGAAAGCTTTAAATTATAATTTACTTGATTGTATTGAGTGCGCTTGTTGTGATTATGTATGTCCGAGTCATATACCACTGGCAAACTATTTTTCTTTTGCTAAGGCGCTTAACAAGCAACAAACTCGTGAGCAGGTTAGAATTAACATTGCTAGAGAAAGATTTGAGTTTAGAGAATATCGTCTAGAGCGCAATAAGCTTGAGCGCGCTCGAATGATGGCAGATAAGAAAAAAGCCTTAAAAGAAAAAATGGCAAAAGAACAGTCTCAAAAACAAAAAATTGCTGAGGCAATACAGCGAGTACAACAAGCAAAGGATAAGAAATGATGATATCAATATTTAGCTCAACTTCATGGATGATGCGCCAAGTAATTTATGCCTTAGTATTAGGTGTGATGGCGGCTTATTATTTCTTTGGCTGGGGTATTTTGTTGCAAATAACACTGGGTGTGGTCACAGCTATGGTAGTTGAATCAGCATTTCTAGCACTTAGAGGTCGTGATGTTATCAGCTCAATTAGTGATGGCTCAGCAGTGCTCACAGCAATCCTGCTCGCCATTTCTATTCCTAGTATTGCACCGTGGTGGGTGATTGTAGTGGGGGTGAGTTTTGCGATTATTTTTGGCAAGCAGTTGTACGGTGGTTTGGGTAATAATCCATTTAATCCTGCCATGCTAGGCTACGTATTTTTACTGATTTCTTATCCGCTACAAATGAGCACTTGGCAGGTTGATTTTTTAAGCCTTAGTCAAACTTTAGACGTGGTGTTTGATTTAAGTAATATTGATGTCATTAGTGGCGCAACAAAACTGGATGAGGTAAAAAACGGCTTGTCACTCGCAGGCTCAATTCAACAATTAGATCTACATTCAACCTCTCAAGCGTGGATTAATGCAGGGTTTTTATTGGGTGGTTTGTATTTACTACTCAGAAAGGTTATTTTTTGGCAAATTCCGGTGGCTTTTTTAGCAGGTATTGTGATTAGTTCAATATTATTGTTTGTTAGCAACACTGATTTATACTTGCCTACTCAAAATCATCTTATGCTCGGTGGTACGATGTTAGGTGCATTTTTTATTGCAACCGACCCAGTGTCTGCCAGCACCACACCCAAAGGCAGAATAATTTATGGCTTTTTGATAGGTGTATTAATTGTTATCATCCGCACTTTTGGTGGCTATCCTGATGGTATTGCCTTTGCAGTATTATTAATGAACATGACCGCACCACTTATTGATAGCTTTACGCAACCCAAGGTATTTGGGAGATAATGTTACGTGCTATTTTAAAATCAGGGGTTTTATTGTTTGTATTCACAGTGGTGAGTGTATTTTTTGTCTCACTGACACAAACCAACACCAAAGACGTTATTGCTTACAATGAAAAGCAATTATTAATCCAACGTTTGGGTGAGCTGGTTAGTGATTATAGTAATGATATATTGGCAGATAAATACACCAAAACGCTTAAATTACACAACGTAACACAAGTTGTTAATATCTATCCAGCAAAAAAAAATCATAAAATATTTGCCTATTTGATTGAACACACCTACCCCAATGGTTATAACGGTGATATTCGCCTATTAACAGGCGTGGGTGTTGACAAAAAACTTCTAGGTGTTCGCATTATAACACATAAAGAAACCCCGGGCTTGGGTGATAAAGTTGAGCTTAAAAAATCAAATTGGATTAAGCAATTTCTTGGGCTTTCACTCTCAAATCCAGGTAAGACAGATTGGAAAGTGAAACGAGACGGCGGTACATTTGACGCGTTTACTGGTGCAACCATTACCCCACGCGCTATTGTTACTGCTACTTATCAAGTTTTAGAGCTACTAAACGAGCCTTGCTTACTTAGCAAAAACCATGCAATTAAAAGATTTTGATTTTGATTTACCCGCCTCACTTATCGCCCAAAATCCACCAAAAAATAGAACAGATTCACGACTTTTAGTCAAGCAATCAAGCATTATAGATGCACAATTTAATCAAATAGGCGATTTTCTTCAATCAGGTGATTTACTGATAATGAATAATACCAAAGTTATTCCAGCGCGCTGGTTTGGTGCAAAAGCAACAGGCGGTAAAGTTGAAATTATGATTGAACGCCTTTTAGATGAAAATCAAGCACTAGCAATGATTAGGGTCAGCAGGGCACCTAAAGTCGGCAGCTACATTATTTTAGAAAATGGCGTTCACGTCACAGTTCAGCAAAAGAACAACAGCTTTTATACGCTAATATTTAAAACCAATTCTTTACTTGATTTGCTTGGTAATATTGGCCATACCCTATTACCCCCTTATATTGAAAGAGCAGATAATGCTCAAGACTTAAGCCGCTACCAAACTGTGTACGCATCCCAAGATGCGCCAACCGCAGGGCTACATTTTGATGATAAATTGTTAACAGAGTTAAAAAACAAGGCATTAATCACTCATTTGTTACACTGCATGTTGGTGCAGGTACGTTTGTCCCTGTCAAAACTGACAACATTAAAGACCATGTTATGCACAGCGAGACGTTTGAGATTAGCCAAGCAACCATTAACAAAATTAACCAAACCAAGGCAAATGGTGGGCGTATCTTTTTTTCAAACCAGGCTGAAATCACAGTGGGGTTTGTAAATCAGCTTCTGCTGTGCAAACTAAGATAAATTCTGGACTGATGGTATTTGCCAACTCATCAATATTAGTTTGTCGGGTGATGAGGTAAACAGGGTAATTATTCTTTAAAAAACCACGAGAGAAAACACTCACCAACTCACCAATACCTAAGATAACAATGGGGTTTTTCATGCCAATACTTCAAGTAAGGTTTTGCCCATGGTTGCGGGTGTGGGCGCAATTGCTACGCCGACTTTTTTTAAGGCGTTGATTTTATCGATTGCTTTGCCAGTGCCAGCACTAATCACTGCACCTGCATGCCCCATACGTTTGCCTTTTGGCGCACTCAGCCCTGCAATATAAGACACCACAGGTTTGGACACATGAGATTGGATGTATTCCGCTGCTTCCTCTTCAGCTGAGCCACCAATTTCACCCACCATAATGATGGACTGGGTTTGTGGGTCGGCCTCAAATAGGGCTAGGCAATCAATAAAACTCATGCCTTGAATGGGGTCGCCGCCAATGCCAATGCAAGTGCTCTGCCCTAAGCCTGCTTGGGTGGTTTGGTGTACGGCTTCATAGGTTAGTGTGCCTGAGCGAGATATGACACCAACACTACCAGTTTGGTGAATGTTGCCAGGCATAATGCCTAATTTGCACTCATCAGGTGTAATGACACCTGGACAGTTAGGGCCAATCAACATTGAATCTGATGTTTTTAAAATGGCTTTAATTTTAAGCATATCTTGCACGGGAATGCCTTCAGTAATGCAAGCAATCACGGGTATTTGTGCTTCAATAGCTTCAAGTATTGAGGCATAAGCAAATTGGGGTGGCACGTAAATCATGCTGGCATTAGCACCCGTTTCATTCATCGCCTGCGCTACTGTGTTAAAAACAGGCAAATCTAGGTGCTTTTGCCCGCCTTTGTTTGGCGTTACGCCACCGACAAATTGTGTGCCATAGGCAATGGATTGCTGCGAGTGGAATGTGCCTTGTTTACCTGTAAAGCCTTGAGTGATTACTCGTGTATTTTTGTCAATTAGAACACTCATTTAGTCAACTCCACAATTTTTATAGCGGCTTTGGTTAAATCAGATTCTACATGGATATTAAATTCGGACTTACCAAGTAAGTTTAACCCTTCTGGGGCGTTAGTGCCTTCCAAGCGCACTACAATTGGTAGGGTTAAGCCAACTGTTTTGATGGCTTGTAATATACCTTGTGCGATTAAATCACAGCGTACAATACCGCCAAAAATATTCACCAAAATGCCTTTAACATTCACCTCAGTTTGAATCAGTTCAAAGGCTTTAGCAACCCTGTCAGCAGTGGTTCCACCACCCACATCTAAAAAATTAGCAGGTGAGCCACCAAAATGCTCAATTAAATCCATTGTTGCCATTGCCAATCCTGCACCATTCACCATGCAACCAATACTGCCATCAAGCGAGATATAGTTAAGTTGATATTCACTGGCAAGTCTTTCTTTTTCGTCCTCTTGTGAAATATCGCGTAATTTGGCAATATCTTCATGGCGATACAGCGCATTATCATCAAAATCAATCTTGCCATCAAGTGCCAATAATTGGTTTTCTTGAGTAACAATAAGTGGATTAATTTCAATCAAATTAACATCTTTTTGAGTAAAAATTTCATACAAGCCCAAAAGAGTGCTGTTAAATTGTTTAGTGAGTTCAACATTAAGTCCTAGTTTTTCTGCTATTAAGGTGCAATCTTGCACAGATAAACTGCCCAGTGGATCAATACCAAATTTAATGATTTTATCAGGCGTTTCACTGGCAACTTTTTCAATATCTATGCCACCCTCAGTAGAGGTCAAAACAGTTATTTTTTGCGTTTGCCTGTCAATTAACAAACCAAGATACAATTCACACTCAATATTTTGCCCCGCTTCAATTAATAATTGACCTACTGGCAACCCTTTAACATCTGTTTGTGGCGTGACAAGTTGCGAGCCTAATAGTTGACTACACGCATGCTCAACCTCTTCAACGCTACGACACAAAACAACACCACCACCCTTGCCACGCCCCCCAGCATGAACTTGAGCTTTAACAACCCAAACATCACCCCCCAAGGCCTTGCAAGCACCGCTAGCTTTGGCAGTTCTATCAATAAGAATGCCTTTGGGAATTTGAATGTGTCTATGGCTAAATAATGTTTTAGCTTGGTATTCGTGTATGTGCATGAAAAATGAGTAAAATAAAACGTCTAATAATTTTACACGCAAACTTTTTAAAAAATGGCAAATTACGCTACCAACCGATTCAAAAACGGCTTAAAACTTATGCTAGATGGTAATCCTTGCTCGATTGTGAATAACGAAATTGTTAAACCTGGTAAGGGTCAAGCGTTTAATCGAGTTAAATTTAAAGACTTAATTACTGGCAAAACACTGATTAAAACTTTTAAGTCTGGTGAGTCTTTAGAGGGTGCTGATGTAATGGAATTGGATTTACAATATCTTTATAATGATGGCAGTGCATGGAATTTTATGGACCTAGACTCATTTGAGCAATATGCCATTGATGGTACTGCTATGAGTGATGCTAAAGGTTATTTGGTTGAACAGGACATGTGTACGGTGACGCTTTGGAATGATAATCCTATTTCAGTGACCCCGCCTAATCATGTTATTCTTGAAGTGCTCGATACTGATCCAGGCTTAAAAGGTGATACTGCGGGCACAGGTGGTAAGCCAGCGACAATGAACACAGGGGTTGTGGTGCAAGTGCCTCTTTTTGTTGGTATTGGTGATAAAGTGAAAGTAGATACGCGTACTAATGAATATACAGGGCGTGTGTAGTGGTCAATTTTTTCTTGTATGGTTCGCTAGAAAATGAAATTTTTATTTAATGATTAAAGCATGCAAGGTAAATCAGGGCTGATTAAAAGACGGCGAGTTATTCAAAAAATTAGACAGTTCTTTGAACAACAAGCAGTCTTAGAAGTTCACACACCAACACTGATAAACGCACCAACGAGTGATGTTTATATTGACAGTATTTCATTGAGTATGAACGCTGATATCGGCATGCAAAGCATTCAGTATCTACACACCTCCCCAGAGTTAGAAATGAAAAAGCTGTTGGCGCAAGGTAGTGGGGATATTTATCAAATTTGCCAAGTGTTCCGTGATAACGAATACGGTGAGCGTAATTCTAATGAATTTACTTTGCTTGAATATTATCGCTTAGGTTTTGATATTCATCAGTTAATGGCTGATATGGTTAATTTGTTGCAAGCATTAGGCCTTCAAGATAAAGTGCATCAATTATCCTATGCTCAAGTTTTTAGTCAATACGCAGATATTGATGTTTTAAATACTGATTTTGATGCGCTTAAAGTAATCGCTTCGAAATTAGGTTTGGGCACTGATTTTGCATGGATTGAAGAGTTGCAAATGTTGCTATTTGTGCATTTAGTTGAGCCGAAGTTAAAAAATCTACCCCTGTGCTTTATTTATGATTATCCCGAATCACAATCTGCACTTGCCAAAGTTAAAAACCAAGTGGCACATCGTTTTGAATTGTATTTAAATGGCATTGAAGTGGCAAATGGCTATGACGAGTTGCAAACTAAGGGTGAATACCAGCAAGTTTTTACATGTGAAATCACCAAACGCAAGCAGCTTGGCAAGCCTATACTACAGATTGATGACTCATTTTTATCTAAGCTTAACAAGCCTTTGCCTCAATGTGCGGGTGTGGCGATAGGCATTAATCGATTATTAACACAAATTAGCTGAACTCAGATTAAAATAGGGATGATTTTAATTAGCCAAAAACAAAAAACCCATGATTAAATTTATCTACCTTGTTCTTTTATTCTCTTTGCCAATACAGGCATTGCAAATTCTACAACCTATTGATGATAATCAAGCTGTCCAACAGCAATTAGACGCACCTCAATTAGACGCACCATTGTCTGCTAAACAGTTACTAACTAAATTAAAAAAATCAGCCAAGCGTGGCGATGCTAGATCGCAATTTAGTTTAGCCAATATGTATCATAATGGTATTACTGTAATAGTAGACGATAAATTGGCTTTTTATTGGTACTTGCAGGTGGCTGAACAAGGTTATGCAAGCGCGCAATTTAACGCGGCTAATAGTTATTATTATGGCTTAGGGGTCGGTAAAGATTTAGAACAAGCATTATATTGGTATGAAAAATCAGCCACACAAGATTTTGTGAATGCGCAGTATAATTTAGCGATGATGTATCGTCTTGGTAAGGGTACATCCGTTGATAATGTTAAGGCCTTGTATTGGTATGAAAAAGCAGCATTATTGGGATATGGGGCAGCACAACTTAGTCTTGCTAAGTTATATGAAGTAGGTATTGGTGTTGATAGAGATTTAACGTTAGCACAGCGGTGGTATGAAGCAGCGGCCAATCAATTTGACCCTGAAGCACAATTTTACTTGGCTGATTTTTATGAGCGTGAAGGGGGTTCTAGTAAGGCATTAGATTATTATAAAAAATCTGCAGATCAGGGTTTTGTTGATGCACAAGCTAGATTGTCAGCCTTGTATCGAATTGGTTATTTGGTCAAACAAGATGATGTTAAGGCTCTATATTGGGCATTAATGGCGGCTAATCAAAATGATGCGCAATCACAATTTTTAGTGGGTGTAATTTATCGAAAAAGTGCCAAAGTTGAGCATAATTTATCCAGTGCCGTTGCTTGGTATGAAAAAGCAGCGAAAAATGGTCACGCACAAGCGCAATACAACTTAGCAACTTTATATCTAAATGGCGATGGCGTTGAAAAAGATACCCATCAAGCTCTTGATCTATATACAAAATCTGCCCAGCAAGGGTTCACAAGTGCACAATACTCGTTAGCACTTAGATATTTACTTGGTGAAGGTGTTGAAAAAAATTATCAAGTGGCAGTAAAGTGGCTATTAAAAGCCGCTCAAGCGGGGCATAAGCTGGCGCAGTATTCATTAGCACTACGTTATCAATTGACTCAAGGTGTTAAAAAAGACAGTAAACAAGCTGCTTATTGGTATCAAAAAGCGGCTGAACAGGGTCATCAAGTGTCGCAGTATCAATTGTATTTGATTTATAACAAGGGTAGCGCTGTGGCTAAGGATGAGATGTTAGCCAAAACTTATTTACTTAAAGCGGCAAAGGCAGGATATGCTAAAGCTCAATATCAATTAGGAAAAATTTTTCTTAATCAGGACATGGTTAAAGAGGCGACTTATTATTTAGAATTAGCGGCTAATCAAAATAATGCATCAGCGGTTAAATTGTTGAAAAAGTTACCATCTAAATTGCAACAAGCAGTGCAGAATGAGCAAGAAAAAAGCACCATTCAAAGCGTTATCAAGCCAGTGATCACTATCGAGCCAATTATGGCAAAAACATCCCAACATCCTATTTTTAATTTTAACGAGCAACTATTTGGCAACATAAACCGTCTTATTCCCAATCAAAATGAGATTGCTAAGTCGCTTAGTTACAATACCAATTCAAGTACTAATTTGGAAGCATTACTTGTTAGTGTTGAACAAGGTAATCCTATTGCTCAATATAATTTAAGTGTGCTTTATGGCAAAGGCAAGGTTGTGCGTAAAGATAATAGAGCGGCATTTATACTCATGCGCCAGTCTGCCAACCAAAGCATTACTCAATCACAAAACGCCTTGGCCATCATGTATATGAAGGGTGTTGGTGTACAGACAGATTACAATAAGGCTTATTATTGGGCAAGCATAACAACGCGAAAGGGTAGCCAACAAGGCAAACGTATTTTGTTATATTTAATCGCTAATTTATAAATTTTTTATGACAACCAATGTTTCAAATTTTTGGGAAGATACAGCATTAGAAGATATGACACACTCACAGTGGGAGTCCTTATGCGATAATTGTGGGCGTTGTTGTTTGCACAAACTGGAAGATGAAGACACGGGCGATATTTATTTTACTGATGTGGTTTGTCGTTATATAGACGAGCAAAGTTACCAATGCCCACATTATGAGATGCGTCAACAACTGGTGCCAGATTGTTTAACCATTAGCCCAGATTGGGGTCATAAATTTAATCGGCTACCAAGTACATATGTCTATCGACTTTTGCATGAGAAAAAGCCATTGTTTGATTAGTATCTACTCATTAGTGGCGATGTAGAAACTGTACATTTAGCAGGTATTTCTGTACGTGGGCGCACTTTTTTAGATAATGAGTTAGATGAAGATGAGATTGATTTACATATAATTAACCGGGTGAAATGATGAAAAAATATATATTATTACTATTAGGGTTTTTGGCTAATGCTACTTTGGCAAGCTGGCCGCATGAGCATATATAAAATGCTGTTTTTGCCAGATCAATTAAGGATAGAGTACCCATGAGGTAATTACAGAGACCGATGATACTTTAGGTAAAATTTACTTTTTTACTAATATTCGCAATTTAACAGGCGATAAAATCACACATCGCTGGAGTTATAAGGACAAGGTTAAAGCTGAGATTGGTTTTAACATTAAAGGAAAACGTTGGCGTGTGTGGTCAATAAAAATATTTGGCACACATGGACAGGAGAGTGGAAAGTTGAAGTGCTCAATCAACAAAATGAAATTTTATTAACCAAAACATTCATATATAAAAAGAAAGACGAGTAAAGTCGTATTTGCTTTAAAAGAAAACATGGACAAAACAAACATAAATAAAGTGGTACTCGCCTATTCGGGCGGACTAGATACAAGCATTATTGTTAAATGGCTACAAGATACTTATCAGTGTGAAGTGGTTACCTTCACAGCTGATATTGGTCAAGGTGAGGGGGTAGAACCTGCACGCGCTAAGGCAAAATCTGCAGGTGTCAAAGAGGTTTACATTGAAGATTTGCGTGAAGAATTTGCACGTGATTTTGTATTCCCAATGTTTCGTGCTAATGCTATTTATGAAGGTGAATATTTATTAGGTACCTCCATTGCTCGTCCGCTTATCTCTAAGCGCTTAGTAGAAATCGCTCATCAGGTAGGTGCAGATGCAATCAGCCACGGTGCAACAGGCAAGGGCAATGATCAAGTTCGCTTTGAGTTGAATGCTTATGCACTGGATGCACATATTCAAGTGATTGTGCCGTGGCGTGAATGGGATTTGTCCTCGCGTGAAAGTTTAATGGATTATGCACAAAAACACGGTATTGAGATTGATTACAAAAAGCAATCAAAAAAACCCCCCTACTCAATGGATGCAAATTTACTTCATATTTCTTATGAAGGCGATATTTTAGAAGACCCTTGGGCAGAGCCTGAAGAGGATATGTGGCGTTGGACAGTTTCACCTGAAAATGCGCCTGACAAGGCAGAATATGTTGAAATTACTTTCAAAAAAGGCGATATTGTAGCCATCAATGGCGAAATAATGAGCCCCGCTTCAGTGATGGAAGATTTAAACAAACGTGCAGGTGCACATGGTATTGGTCGTGATGATATTGTGGAAAATCGTTTTGTGGGTATGAAATCTCGTGGTTGTTATGAAACACCTGCAGGTACTGTCATACTAAAGGCGCATCGCGCCATGGAATCACTCACCCTTGATCGTGCAGCAGCACATCTTAAGGATGAACTAATGCCCAAATACGCCGAAATGGTTTATAACGGTTTTTGGTTTGCGCCAGAGCGTGAAATGCTACAAGCTGCCATTGACAACACTCAAGAAACAGTCAATGGCATTGTTCGCCTTAAATTCTACAAGGGCAATGTCACTGTTGTAGGTCGACAATCTAAGGACAGTTTATTCAGCGAAAAAATTGCCACTTTTGAGGACGATGAAGGCGCATACAATCAAAAAGATGCTGCTGGATTTATCAAGCTCAATGCATTGCGCTTGCGTCTTAAGGCGCTAAAGTAGTACATGCTTTTTTGGGTTAAGCAGGATTGGACTGTGTAATACTTGATTTAGAATAAAAAAATCAAATGAGGTGTTTGTTGGAGGCTGGGACCGGAGTCGAACCGGTCTGTAAGGCTTTGCAGGCCCCTGCATAACCGCTTTGCTACCCAGCCATGTTAACACTTGCAAAGGCGATAATAAAAAGACCTGTACTCATCCTTTTTTTGGAAAAAAGCCTTTAAATTTGGAGCGGGAAACGAGACTCGAACTCGCGACATTCACGTTGGCAACGTGATGCTCTACCAGCTGAGCTATTCCCGCATAGGTGATGAATTATAGTGTTTTTTAGATAATAGTCAAGTTAGATTTAGCATTAATTATTAAAAGTTTTGCGTCCTTCTTTTAGATAGATAAACCCAGACCATAAGGTTAAAAAAGTTGCCACTAATAATAAAACAACACCAATTTCAAAACTTTGCAGTCCAAAAAAAGGTTGCTGGTACAACAAAAATAAAATGGCAAATATTTGTACAAAAGTTTTCACTTTGCCCATCCAGGAAACACTGACATTTGATCTTTGTCCAATAGTTCCCATCCATTCTCTAAGTGCCGAGACTAGAATTTCACGTGAAATAATAATAAGCGCACAAACGCTAATATACCAATGTGTGTCAGTTGGGTAGAAGTCCACTAAAAGGATGAGCGCAGTGGAGACCATGAGTTTATCCGCAACAGGGTCTAAAAAAGCGCCAAGTTGTGAGGTCATATTAAGCTTTCTTGCTAGGTAGCCATCAAAATAATCCGTTGCACTAATGAGTGCGTAAGTGCTTGTAAGCAAGAAATTAATCCAAGTAAACACAGGTGTTGTAGAGTAGGCGGGCTGAAAATAATACAAACTTACAAACACTGGAATTAGAAAAATTCTTGACAGGGTTAGAATGTTTGGAATTGTGGTCATAGGTTGGTTGTTATGACAAGTGTTGAAAAATATATATGGTGCGCTCGGCGGGAGTCGAACCTGCAACCGCTCGGTTCGTAGCCGAGTACTCTATCCAAATTGAGCCACGAGCGCATCAAGAGCGTTATTATCGCTATATTTGCATTAAAGGTCAAGGTCAATTGAGTTTATTTTTTTAGTAAATCAACCAACTCATCCAACTTTGCCATTCTAGAGCCTTTTATTAGTACAGTAGCGTTGGCATGGTTGGCTAACAGGTGGTTGGCCAATTGCTGTTTGCTGTCAAAGTGAATACCACAGTAGTGCTTCGCTGTCTTGCCATAGCTATAAAGAGTATCGACAGATTTTTTGGCTAGCTGTCCGATTTTAAGGTGGAGTGCTTCCGAATCACTGCCTAATTCTCCCATAGCACCGAGTACGACAATTTTTTCTCCAGAAAAATTTTGTAGCACTTTAAGGGCGGCAGTTGTAGAATGTGGATTGGCATTGTAAGTATCATCAATGATTCTAAATTTTTTGGTGTTGATAATTTCTAATCTGCCATGTTCTGCCTTCGTCGCTTCCAAACCTTGCTTGATTAGATTAATATCAATCCCTAGTGCATAAGCACAGGCGCTAGCTGCCAAGGCATTTTCAATGTTATGCGCACCAATCAGGTTAAGTGTGACTGATATTTTTTGCTGATGAATATTTAAATCAAATTTGTTATTAACAAGTTTGCTAGCAAAAATATCACCACCTTTACCAAAACTAACATCACCCATAAAAGTGCTTTGAGTATTAACAATGTTTTGCGAGTTATTTGAGTAAATCTCACTTTTGGCTTTGACTAAATTATCAAACCCGCCAAACTCACCAATATGTGCATCAAGCGTATTGGTCACAAGGGCAATATCAGGATTAACTAAGGAACAAAGATGTGCAATTTCTCCCAAATGGTTAGCCCCCATTTCAATCACTGCATATTGGTGTTGCTCTTCCAGTGTTAATAAGGTCATTGGCACGCCCAGATGGTTATTTAAATTACCTTGAGTTTTTAGCGTTGGCGCTTGCAAATTTAAGATATTTGCTAGCATGTTTTTGGTGGTGGTTTTACCGTTACTACCTGTAATAGCAACCACAATAGGTTTGATGTTTCTAAGATGCCAACTGGCAATTGTACTCAGTGCAATTTGTGTGTCATCCACCACCAATGTTGGCAGTTGACTGTCTACAGATTTGCTAGCAATAATTGCCACTGCGCCCATCTGTTGTGCTTGGTCAATATAGTCATGCGCATCAAAGTTATCACCAACTAAGGCTAAAAACAGTGCACCATCCATGCGTTTACGAGTGTCGGTACAAACACCTTTAAATTCAACATCGGTAGCACAATCTGTTTTTAATACTTGGGCAATGGTGTTTGTGGTAGTTTGTAGCATGAGGGTTTGTGATTAGTTTGTTCCATTATAAAACGTCTTCAAAGAAACAACAAACGTCTATTTGCAAAATTTTAGAAATTTTTAACAAATGTTCAATATTAAAGTGCTTATCTCTTGCACCAACTTCAGACATAGAAACGATACTAACAGATTCATACCCCATTTCTAATGCCAGTGCTAATTGTGGTATGCCTTTTTTATGCGTTGTTTTTTAACATTTTTTCCAATAGTTAAGTATGCTTTGCTAATGTTTATATCCAACAAAAATCTCTATAGTAATATTTACTATAGTAGTTTTTTATTAATACAATAATAGGAGAAAAGATGAAAAATAAGATAAAAATATTAGTATTGGCAGGCTTACTATCTTCGTCAGTATATGCACAAAGTGATTTATATTTTGGCATTGGGTTTAATGAAACAACATCAAAAAGTAGTGTTAATATTAGCGGAACAAACTACGCTTTAAAGTATAAAAAAAAATAATTACAGGGCGTTAATTGGAAAACGTTTAAGCGATAGTATAGCTATTGAATTACAATATGCTGATTTTGCTAAAGAAAATATAACGGAAAATAATGTTGCTACAGTAGTAGCAATGTCTGGCAGTAGTATTGGTGTGGCTGGCTTGTATCATTTTAATCCACAATCAGATTTTTCACCCTTTGTTAAGTTAGGTGCTCATTCTTGGGATATTACTGCTATAAATAACAATACTAGCGTATCAGCAAAAACGGATGGGACTGATGTGTTTTATGGTGTTGGTGTAGACGGTAAAATTAATGCTTTTTATTAAAAGCCCTGTGAAAAATGGGGCTTTTTATGGATATTACTATAATATTGTCAAACTGATAAGCGCGGTTTATTGGTTGTTTTTGTCAGCAGTTTTCTATTTACCTTTTTCTGAAAAGGCTTCAGTGGTTTGGCGTTTGGCTTTGTTGATAAGGTTAGAGTGTGATATTTTGCCATAATCTACTAGAGAGACAATCTCTTTGCCCTCTAAATATGTCAGGCGCTTGTGGTAACTATTAGTGAGTGCTTTACCGATAATGCTTTCCATAATTTTGGTTTTGCCAGTCTCGTTAAATTCATTAAAGGTAGTGTAATAATCCGCTCTATCAATAAACTTAATGTTAATCGGCACAAAGCCATCACGTATCAGTAAGTAATTATTTAGCGCTCTGCCAATGCGTCCATTACCATCAACAAAGGGATGAATTTGCTCAAATTGTAAATGCAATAAAGCGATGCGTTTAATGATATGTTCGTTATTTGTCGCAAAATAATCCGTCAACACTTTGTGTAATTTATCGATAATTTGCTCAGGAGCAATGGCAATATAGTTACCGACTTTTACCCATTCGTCTTTATTTCGCCATTTACCAGCAAAACTATCATTAATGTTAGCCAGCAACATTTGATGTAATAATAAAATAACCTCCAAAGTGAGTTCTGATTGTGTGGCTTTTTTGTTAAGATAGTTCACCACTCTAGCAAGATTTTTTGCCTCAAATAATTCTCGCTCAGAAATATATTTATCTAAATCAATTTGTAATAAAACTTTTTCGGTGTCACCTAGAGTTAGTGTGGAGTTTTCGATGGCGTTTGAGTTATAAACTTGCTCTCCAACCTCGGTTTCTGAAATTAAATCCAATAAGGCTTGCTTGCCTTGATAGGCTTGGTAATAGCGTTTGCGTAGACGCTGGATATTTTCAAAGGTTTTGCCATAATTAGAATAACAGTTAAATAAAAAAAGACAAATGTTATTTGTTTGGCTTTATTGTCTGTTTTTTATCTTTTTTAATCTGTTGCCTTCAATAATTGCAGTGAGAACAATGTCTTTGTCGTTTAATTCAATGGTTTTGTCTTTGAATGTCTGGGTAGTTTCATGACCTTTCCCGGCAATGAGTAGACATTCGTTTTCACCCAAAGTGATAACAGCTGTTTCAATGGCGAACTGTCTGTCTTCAATAATGTCTAATTCATAACTATCGTCAATACCACTTAAGATGTCCTCAATAATAGCTTTTGGGTTTTCAGACCTAGGATTGTCGTTGGTTAAAATAATGGTATCTGCTAGTTTTGAGGCAATCTTGCCCATTTTTGCGCGTTTGTCTTTATCTCGATTACCACCACAGCCAAAGACAATGCGAATTTTAAAGTTTGGATAGTGTTTTTGCAAAGTGCTGATGGCGTTCTCAATGGCATCGGGTGTGTGGGCGTAGTCTATCCAAGTAAGATGAGGGTCAATTTTCTGCATTCTACCGGGTGGTGGCGATAGTTGATGAAGTAGCGGAATAATATCATCGCGTTTAAATCCAAGCGTTTCAACACTGCTTAATGCTGCTAAAACGTTCAGCAAATTAAATTCACCTAAAAATGGGATTTCAAAAACATAATGGTCTAATTGTACTAAAAAGCCTTGTTCAATGATTTTGACTGAGTCAAAATCACTTAGAGAGTAGCTGATTTGTTTTTTGCCTTTAGCAGCATTTAGAAAATGTTTGTAATGACTATCATCTTGATTAAGAATAACGGATTCAACACAATCAAGAGCGAATAATTTTTGCTTGCTTGCTTGATATTCATCAAGTGTGTGATGATAATCAAGATGATCTTGAGTAAGATTGGTAAATATTGCTTGTTTAATAG
Organism: Isorropodon fossajaponicum endosymbiont JTNG4; assembly: GCF_016592615.1. Lineage (NCBI taxonomy): Bacteria > Pseudomonadati > Pseudomonadota > Gammaproteobacteria > Isorropodon fossajaponicum symbiont. The sequence goes on along the minus strand of NZ_AP013043.1, from coordinate 393,847 downwards.
TCAGTCCAGCAATTCTATCTTGAGCGAGTGCATGCGAAGAAACTTCAAGTACGGCGTGGTGGATATTGTCCTGATAGTAATTATCTAATGTTCGGTAAAGCGTTAAAATATCCGGCGTTGTATTAAGGGACGACTGCTGACTATGAGTGATACCCAAAGTGCCAATCAAGCCATTTTTAACCCCAAGTTTGGTTAGTAATTGCGAGACAAAGTGGGCGACAGAAGTTTTGCCATTTGTGCCTGTAATACCTGTGATATTAACTTTTGTGGCATTGCTATAAAAAGTGCTTGCCAGTGTTTGTAAATATTGAGATAAGTTGTCAATGCAAATAGATTGGATGGCGCATTCTATCTCTTTTGAGTCAACTAATATAGCAACGCAGCCTTTGTCAATCGCTTGGCTGATATAATCAGCACCGTGTGCCGATTCTCCTTGGAGGACGATAAACAAATCGCCAGGTTGTGCGCTTTGAGTATTAAGACACAGACCTTTTATCTCTATGTCTATTTTAGTTTGTACAATGTTGGCTAAAAGCTGGGCAATATTCATACCGGTATTATAAGATTTTTTACAAGTTATATAGCGACACTGTAAATATTTTTTATAAAACTATTTTTAAATTGCACACTTTTCGTTATACTCCACACTAACTCTGGTGTTTTTTTCTTGATTTTAAACAAAGGTGTTATTTTTTAGTGTATCTTTTTAGGTGAAAAAATCAGTTAGAATTTTATGTTATTTTTTTAACAAATAGTTTTCTGGGGGGTTATGGCGTTAACACGTAGAGATTTTATTAAAGTATTGGGTGCTGGTTCGGCAGCAGGTTTGATTAGTGGTTGTGGGAATGATGCAGATAAGTTGTCTTCTCAAGACAATAGATACGAGGTGGCAAAAACAGGCAATGCCCGTATTTTGCATATCACTGATACTCATGGTAACTTACTCCCTAATTATTTTCGTGAGCCTAATATTAATCTAGGTTTTGGTCCTACCTTTGGGCAATTGCCACATGTTGTGGGCAACAAACTACTTAAGCAAATTGGCGTTAAGGCAGGTTCAGCTGATGCTTATGCTTTTACTTACAACAACTTTGAAGAGTTAGCAGCTAAATACGGCAAGACAGGTGGTTTTGGTCAAATTAAAACCGTGCTAGATTCATTGCGTGAAAGCGCAGGTGGCATACAAAATACACTCACCTTAGATGGTGGCGATACCTGGCAAGGCTCAGGCACGTCACTTTGGACGCGTGGTGCTGATATGGTTGAAGCTTGTAATATTCTAGGGGTAGATGTTATGGTTGGCCATTGGGAGTTTACTTATAAAGAAGAAGAAACACTAAAAAACATTGGCTTTTTTAAAGGTGACTTTTTAGGTCAAAATGTACGCATTATAGAAGATGCATTAATGGGTGATGAGTACATCACCATGACTGAAAAGTATGGCGGTAACGGTCTGTTTGATGAGGATGAGGGGCTGCCATTCAAGCCTTATGCGATTAAAAATGTTGGTGGTCATCGTATTGCAGTGATTGGTCAAGCTTTTCCAAGAACATCAAATGCCAATCCGAAAAAATATTTCTTTCCAGATTGGTCGTTTGGTTTACGTGAGGATGAAATGAGCGAGTTGGTTGCTGATATTCGTAAAAATGAAAAACCAGATGCCATTATTATAATTTCGCATAATGGTATGGATGTTGATATCAAAATGGCATCACGTATTAGTGGTATTGATGCAATTTTTGGTGGTCATACGCATGATGGTATGCCTACGCCAGTTGAGGTTAAAAATGCAGGTGGCGTTACTGTTGTTACTAATGCAGGCTGTTCGGGTAAGTATATTGGCGTCATGGATTTGAACATTAAAGACCATAAGGTTATAGGCTATGAATACAAAATGTTGCCTATTTTGACTGACTTTATTAAGCCTGATGCAGCCATGGTGTCGTTTATTAATAAAATGCGTACTACTAAATATGACAAAGATGTGGTCGAAGCACGTAGTGCTAAGATGTCAAACAACCCTGATCGCGTTGGTAAAACCTATGATGCAATTTTGACGGAAAAATTATGCACCACCGAGCAAACTCTATATCGTCGTGGTAATTTTATGGGTACTTGGGATCAAGTGCTGGTTAATTCACTACGTGAAGAGCACGATGCAGACTTTGCTATGTCAGCAGGTGTTCGTTGGGGTACCAGCGTACCAGCAGGGCACGACGTAACAATGGAAGATTTAATGACCAACACTTCAATGACTTATGGTGAAACTTACGTGAATGAGTTAAAAGGCTCACAACTTAAAGAAATCTTAGAAGGTATTGCTGAGAACTTATTTGTACAAGACCCATATTTACAGTCAGGTGGCGATATGGTGCGCATGGGTGGTATGGATTATACGATTGACCCAGCTTTAGGTCTTGGTCAGCGTATTAGCAATATGAAAGATGATGAGGGCACACCTATTGATCCGAATAAATCTTATAAAGTATCAGGTTGGGCACAGGTAGGCAGTGTTGGCAATGGTCGTTTAATGTGGGATGTGGCAGCAGATTATTTACGCAAACAAAAGCATCTTAATTTGACTAAAGTTAATCATCCGACCATTAAGGGCGTAAACAACAACCCTGGTATTGAAAACTATGATGGCAAACTGATTTAAATTTTCAATAAATATTATTATAGTCTTAGCGTGTTAGATAAACTAAAAAATACCATTAAAAATCTTTGGTTTCGCGACCTAGGCGAGAATCCTATACATATTAATGATACTGCGTACGTGTTCGTGTAGGTATTTTGTTGATTATCCCGATTTATATGATCTTCACTTTGATTGATGCGGTACTCAATACCACCTCAGTGGACACCTTTGAAACCGATTAGGACGATCATATTATTTATCAAGTAGAGGTAACAAAAAGAGTGTTTGACTATTCTTTTCAAACCAAATTGCTGGTTTATGCTTTGATTGAAATGCTACTAGGTATGTCAACTATTGGCGCACGATTTTCTCCCACGATTTTATTAGTCAGTTTTTTAGTGATTGGTAGAAAGCCTGAATGGAAGCCTATCGGTCCTAAGCGTTGTGCTTGGATAATAGGGGCGAGTTTCATTTCTGTGTGTATTGTCTTTTTTAATCCAGACGCAGTTGCACTTTGGGTTAACAATTTATTAGGCACTAATATTCCTGTTGATGAAAATTATGTGCCTTCCTGGTTGGCGCTTAACTTAGTGTGGATATGCTTGTTATTTATGTGGCTAGAGGCAATTGTGGGTTTTTGTGCCGGTTGTAAAATCTATGCGCTGTTGGTTAAAATAGGCATTGTCAACCGCCACTGTGAGGCTTGTGAGAATATTGATTGGGATGAGGTTAAGCGCAAAAAACAACAGCGTCTAGATAAGAAAAATAAAAAATAAATGCCGTATTTGATTAAGGTCATCGCCTTATTTTGGCTGTTAATCGGTGTGTCAATAGCAGATGTGGTCAAGCCTGCTTTGGTGGAAATCTCAATCTATCCTGATAAAAAAGTCAACATTGTGATTGATTTAAGTCTTGAAGCTTTAATAACTGGCATTGGCACTCAATATAAAAATACTACAGACGCACCAAACTCAGCACAATACGATACACTTCGTTCATTAACAGCAGATGATTTGAGAGAGCAATTCAAGGCTTTTGAAACTGAGTTTCTGAATTATATTTTATTAACAATCAATGAAAGACCTCAACAGCTAACACTGACTTCAGCAAAGATTGATATTGTGGGCTATAAGAAAAGACCTAGAAAAACCCTATTAACTTACTCAACCCAACTGAGAAAGTGGCCAAAGACTCTGTCGTGGCAATACAATAAAGCCTATGGGGATAGCGCATTGCGTTATCAAATATATGAAGAGGGTGAATATAATTGGAGTCAGTGGCATTGGTTGCGTAATGGTGCGACAAGTGGTGTGATTGATATTAACCATCCAGAACCAATAACAACCATGCAAAGGATGCTACAATTTGTAAGTATTGGCTTTGACCACGTTATGCCATTAGGCTGGGATCATATTCTATTTATTATTGGCATGGCATTATCTTCATTGATGTGGCGACGATTGTTATTATTAGTCAGCGCTTTTACGCTAGCACACACTTTAACATTGGGTTTGGCAATGCTTGGTATTGTAGAAATATCAGGGCGAATTATTGAACCACTGATTGCCTTTTCAATTGCTTATGTGGCAATTGAAAATTTATTACCCAACCAGTCTATCAAGCGAAAAAGTATCATTGTATTCTTATTTGGACTTGTGCATGGTCTAGGTTTTTCCAGTATGTTAAAAAGTTTTAAAATGTCGTCAGACAACTTTTTAACCACATTAATCAGTTTTAATATCGGTGTTGAATTGGCACAAATTGTGATTGTATCAGGTGTAGTATTACTTTTATTTTTCATAAAATCACTGAATTTAAATTATAAAAAAATAGTCATTATCCCAACTTCAATTGTTATTTCTTTAATTGGAATTTGGTGGGGCATAGAACGAATTACTGGTTAACATTTCTATCACCTATTCTATTTCTAGCATTCTTTTACCATGATGCTTTTTTATTAAAAAAAAGAATTTAACTCAAAATTCAAACGTTAAACCAAGGCCGTAGCGGTCGTTTTCATTGTTATCTTTATCAAGTTTAATTGCTTCTGCAACAAAACGAACTTCTTTAAATAAATCATAACCATAACCCAGGCTTTTTTCTGTGCGAGATTTCCCCTGACTCTTTTTGAATGGCGAATGTTATATTGCTTTTTTATCAATTTGATAATTCAAGCCAATACCATTATATTTTGTTTTGATGGAATTCTCATTATCTACAAAGGTCAAAATATTAAATGTAGTATTATTTTCTGTTGTATACCAAGCCGGTTATACCCTTTTCATTTCTTTTTGAACTTTTACCACCTCCAAGTGAAAACCCATAATTTTTATCAGTATATTTGACTACAAGTAACTTGTGCGTCTTGTTAATATCATCTTTCGAATTATTTGAAAAACCAACAATAATATTAAAATTATTAAACTTAGGAGTTTTATAAAGAGAGACCTTTGCGTAATTCATAATTCCCTCTCCAAAATTCCATTCTTTTTATTTTTTCTAAAAAATTTACCAGATTTTCTCATCTTTGCATAAAAATCTAACAAACCACCTTTTAAATAGATGCTTTTAGCATTTATTTTTCTTATTTTTTACACCATTCCAACCTTTAAACACAACAACCCCTCAGGCTTTGCATTCGTTTGAATATATTCATGCCAGTCTTTCAAGTTGTGACTCATGGCAATTAACTGAGCCCTGGTTTTATTTCTTTCTAAACCAAGGTATCTTACCTTGCCTAAACCATGATGAAGCTTGAGCAAACCAAAGGTTCGCTCAACAATATAACGAATCGATGAGTGTTGCTTGTTCTGTTGTTTCTGTTGTTTAGTAATTAAACTCTCAGATTTCCTAAGATTTAATCGCATATCCCACAAACCCGTATAATGAGCTGGAGTATAGAACACCTCACGAGTCTCTAAAGTTAGCGAATTACCCACAACAACCTGAAATAGCACATACCATACTGCAATAGTCTAATTTTATTGGACACAAAGATAGCCTTATAATACAAACCATAAGGAGGTCAGTAATGACACAATATAAATCAAGAAAACAACGAGTGACTTTTACCGTTGAACATTCTGTTCAATACCCCCTTGAGGGGGGAACACTAGATTATGCCAAACTCATGGTGCATGAGAATTACACCAATAAAAAAAATCATGATAATATCAGGAGCTTGCTCCTCAGCAGTTAGCAGATGGAGAAAACAATACCTAGCAGAGCTTGGTGGACAAACACCAGAGTCAGGCAAAGCGCTGACTTCTGAACAACAAACAATACAACTGCTTGAGAAACAACTTTGGCGCGCACAAAGGGACAATGAAATCTTAAAAAAGGCAACAGCCTTGTTCGCTGTGGACAATCACCAAGTGATATGATTATCAAGATAAACAAGGCTTGCCAACAATACAATACTAAAGAATTATGAGCATTACTCAAACTTCCTCGCAGTAGTTATTACTATCAAGTCAAAGATAAGCGAGTAAACAACAACACCAACGCTATGATTAAATTAATCAAACAAACTGCTATTGAAGTTGGATACACCTATGGCAAACGCAGAATGCGAGTAGTTTTGAATAACCAAGGTTATAACATTGGTATTTACCAAACTGCAACGCTAATGAAAAAAGCCAATGTAGTTGCCATACGCCCAAGAAAGCGTCATTATTACCCTAATACTAGATTGATGTTTAAAAAGGCAAAAAACCTATTAAATCGTGTGTTTGAGCAGCAATCAATTAATACGCATTGGGTTGGTGATATTACCTATATCAAAACCTATCAAGGTGGGAGTTATTTAGCCAGTGTGTTGGATTTAGGCTCAAGACAAGTTGTTGGTTGGGCATTGTCAAAACAGCCTAATGCTCAGTTGGCAAAGGATGCGCTTAGTAATGCTGTGTCTAGACACCAGCCCAATACAAATAAACACATGTTCCACTCTGATCAAGGGACTCAATACTCTTCTAAAGTTTTTATTGATTATTGCAACAAGAACAACATTACTCAAAGCATGAGCAGGCGAGGTAATTGTTGGGATAATGCGGTCATGGAGCGTTTCTTTAGAAGTCTGAAGACTGAGAGATTAAATTATCAAAGTTTTGCAAATCATAGTGAAGTCGTGCAAAATGTAGAGGGTTATATCTACTTGTATAATTACAAAAGGATTCATTCAGCGATTGGGTATTTAACACCTGCTCAAAAGATGGCTGAATTGAAAAAAGCGGCTTGAAATGTGTCCAAGTAGGTTAGAGCATTGCAACCTTGTCTATTCCAAATACTACCAAGACAGTTAAAGAGGTCAATCAAATTCTGAAGGATGAAACGACCACAAATACAGCTAATTTAGCAACGATAGAAGTTACGATGCCCCTGCACAAACTAATCCTGATTTAGACAATGATGGTACGCTCAATGCTAATGATGCTTTTCCACTAGATAAAAATAAGCAAGTTGACACTGATAATAATGGTGGGTAATAATGCTGATACCGATGATGACGGTGATGGCACCTTAGATAATAAGGATGCATTTCCATTAGACAGTAGTGAACAACTCGATACTGATAACGACGGCGTGGGCGATAATACTGATACTGATACTGGTACAAATGCAGATTCTGTTTCTTGCGCACTACTAAGAGACTGTGATGGCGATGGTGTATTTGATGCTACTGATGGAGCCATTACTACCAATACTGGTAACATTAACACCAACAGTACAAACATTGGCAACAATAACACCAGTGTCGGTACTAATAGTGACGACATCAACACTAACAATGGTCGTCTCACTACTTTAGAAGCGAGTGTTAAAAGTTTAGGGGGGTGATAACGACATTGCAACAAGTTTTGGTAATATTGGCAGTACACTCGATAGATTATGGCAGTCGCATCAGCACTCTAGAAAATAGTGGTGGTTCAAGCCCAACATTTACTATAGCGGATAACCCAATCATTTATGTTAACTGTAGTACTGGCTCTTTACAACAAGCGATTAAAAGATCGCCCTTACACGGCAAGGTTATTATTGAAATCTCTGGCACTTGTACCGACGATATCTACCTGCATAAAAGCCTCACCATTCGAGGCAATCCTGATGATGGCGTAGATACAGTTACTGGCGATGCAAGTGGATTTAGCAGTGCAGCAAAGTGAAAGTTACAACTTTAACGCAACTAATCCAGTTGGCTTGGTACAAAAAGAATTTAACAAACACGTTGAATTTTGCATCAAGCAATGATGGTGATTCTGGTTTAATTGTGTTTGGCAATACTTCGGTATCTTTAACAAGGCAAAAATAACACAAGTAGTAATCTTGGCGTGTATCTAAACGCTTCATTTGAGCAAATAAAACGTAGTGCAGACTGTTCAAATAATCGTATTAATGGTAATTTAGAGGTTTGTGAAAATTGAAGTTTGTGCAGGCTCTTCTATGAGTTTAAGCGGTATTGATGCTAATGCAATTTTGGTCACCTCAAAAAAGATTGATATTGATGGAAATTCGTCATTTGAAGTCGATACTTGGGATGATAATAACAGCATAGTTAATAGCGTCGTGATTCAACCGCCACAAGGTGAAACTGGACAAATCCAAGTTGAGAGCAATTCTAATCTAGATTTTGAGGTTGGTGGTACAATTGTTATGAATGTTCAATTAAATAACAGCTCTCATATGTATACAGGCAGCAATACAGTTATTGATGGTGGTTTATTCGTAAGCACTTACAGTTCTTATTTTGCTGAAAATAGCAACATTGTTGCAGACCCTGGTACTTTTAATAAATCAGTATCTGGCGGCATTACTTGTTATAATTCACAAGCAACAGATATCGACAATAGCAACAGTATTTATCGAAGCATATGTCCAACTAATTAATAAATTTAGCATATGGGTTCACTGATTTACAAAAAAATATCATTAAACAAACTACTAAAAAAACATTTTAATCATCAAGCAACAGTTAGATTATTTGACTCAAGAATAGATGACAACCTTAAAGGTGGTGATATTGATTTATTGTTAGAATTTAGTGAAAAAACCACACATTTAACGCGTAAAGTATTGCGTTTTAATACGCTTTTACAAAAACAATTGGGCGTTCAAAAAATTGACATTATCACCCTAGAGCCAAATCAAATACCAAATGCCATTCAACAACAAGCGCTTAAAACAGGGATAGAATTAACCAAATTATGATTCTTCTTGACAAGGAAGATTTGTTAGTAAAAGGCGTAGTTGGACGCTTATTCTTGCAAGATAATTTAAATACTAAGTGGTTAGAAAACGCCTAAGGGCATTGACAGGTTAGAATCTTTTGTGTCTAAATTTTCACGCATGCAAGACATGTTTGTGGATAAATTATTACCACTTTTCCTCAAGCAATCTGGCGAAATCCAAAAAACGGCGATTGATAATCTACATCGATTAGAGCGGCTTAATATTATTAATAATACTGACAATTGGGTAGACATGCGTCTATTGGCAATAAACTGGTACACGAATATATGGATGACGCCGTTTAATTACTTGAACACTTGTTGTTGGCTAAAAAAATTTCCTTTGAACTAAGCCAAGGCTTTACAAACCTTAAACACATTTTAGAAAAATCATAATTAGTTTATAAAGTATAATTATTAGTTTGTTATTTTAGGAAACTAATTATGAAAAATGCTTTTTATGCACAATCAGGTGGCGTGACTGCTGTGATTAATGCATCAGCTTGTGGCGTGATTGAAACAGCACGCAAACATCCAGATAAAATCGGTACGGTATATGCAGGTCAAAACGGCATCATTGGCGCGTTAACTGAAAATTTAATTGACACATCAAAAGAATCTAATGCTGATATTAAAGCCTTAAAACATACGCCTTCTGGTGGCTTTGGCTCTTGTCGTTATAAGATGAAATCTTTAGAAGCCAACAAGGCAGAATACGAAAGATTAATCGAAGTCTTTAAAGCGCATAATATTGGTTATTTCTTTTACAATGGCGGTGGCGATTCAGCAGATACTTGCCTAAAGGTTTCTCAATTATCTGAATCAATGGGCTACCCAATTCAAGTCATTCATGTGCCTAAAACAGTGGATAACGACTTACCAATTACAGATAATTGCCCAGGGTTTGGCTCGGTTGCTAAATATATTGCTGTTTCTACTATGGAGGCTAGTTTTGACGTCGCCTCAATGGCAGCAACCTCAACTAAAATTTTCGTTCTTGAAGTGATGGGTCGTCATGCGGGTTGGATTGCAGCAGCAGGTGGTTTGGTTGATGATTCAATTCCTGTGGTGATTTTATTCCCAGAAGTTGATTTTGATGAAAAGAAATTCTTAGCTAAAGTTGACAAAAATGTCAAAGAATTTGGTTACTGCACAATTGTTGTATCCGAAGGCACAAAATGGCCAGATGATCGTTTCCTAGCAGAGCAAGGTACTCGTGATGACTTTGGTCATCCACAACTTGGTGGCGCAGCACCTGTTGTTGCTAATTTAATCAAAGATGCCTTGGGTTATAAATACCACTGGGCAGTTGCAGATTACTTGCAACGTGCTGCTCGTCACTTAGCCTCAAAATCCGATGTTGAACAAGCTTATGCACTAGGTGAAGCGGCTGTTAATATGGCACTTGAAGGCAAAAATTCAGTCATGCCTGCCATTATTCGCACCTCAAACAACCCTTATACTTGGGAGATTGGTTCAGGTGAGTTAAAAGATGTCGCTAACATTGAAAAAATGATGCCTATGAACTACATTTCTGACGATGGTTTTGGCATTACCGACGCTTGCCGTGAATATTTACAACCACTTATCGAAGGTGAAGACTATCCACCATATAAAAATGGCTTGCCTGATTATGTGGTGATGAAAAAAATAATGGCGGATAAAAAATTACCCCCATTCGAGATTTAAGCCTTATTACAAGGGGCAAGGCTTCCTTATTTTTAACTAAAAAATATTAACTAAAAACAGACAAGGAGAAAAAATGAACATAATTTTATTAGGCCCTCCGGGCGCAGGCAAAGGTACTCAAGCAACTAACATTTGTCAAAAGTATTCAATTCCTAAAATCTCAACTGGCGATATGTTACGCGGTGCTGTTAAAGCAGGTACGCCATTAGGTGTTGAAGCTAAAAAAGTCATGGATGCGGGTGGTTTGGTTTCTGATGATATTATTATCAGCTTAGTTAAAGAAAGAATTCAAACGAATGATTGTGAAAATGGCTTTTTATTTGATGGCTTTCCACGCACAATCGCTCAAGCAGAAGCCTTAAAAACGGATGGCGTTAAGATTGACTTTGTGGTTGAAATTCAAGTGCCAGATGAAGATATTATCGCACGCATGTCAGGTCGTCGTGCTCACTTAGCATCAGGTCGCACTTATCACATTGTCTACAACCCGCCTAAAGTTGAAGGTATTGATGATATCACTGGTGAAGAACTAGTACAACGTGTAGACGATGCTGAAGATACAGTACGTGCACGTCTAGAGGTTTATCATGAGCAAACCCAACCACTGGTTGATTATTATCAATCTTGGATGAATAAAGATAGCGCTGCACCTAAATATGGTGCAGCTGTTGGCGTAGGCACGCTTGATGAAGTTAGAGATCGTGTTTACGCACAACTAAGCTAAGTGATTTAATCTCTTATGACTAAATTTGGTCCAAGAGAAATTAACATTCCCTTTCGCCCCATCCCTTTGGATGTGCCGCAGGGGATTGAAACCTAACGAGTTTTTTAACTCGCCTGAAAGTCTTCAAGATTTAACCCAAAATAACGGTTTATTAACCAACGATGAAGATTTACTGCTTTATCGAAAAGCTCTGGGGCATTCAAATGAATTCGATTGTTCTATTATTTATAACACCTCCAAAAGTATTCTAAACCCTTTGGGTCGTCCAGTGCGACGCACGCAATTACCTGATAAGGCAAAAAATGTATGGAATCGCATGAACCAAATTATCATTGGTTTTATGTTGGAACATTACCCAGGTCCAGACAAGCATCTCATTCTTGCTGGCGAAGCATCACTGGATGCCACTTGGCCAATGGTTAATGCAGGTGTACCCAGTATTAGAATGCTGCATAATCACTTTATCGTCTTTGATAAAGAAGCGCTTACACACGCAAAACTGGCTGACACTAACAATCCTAGCTTAACAGATGGTGGTCAACACTCCTTATTTACTGCCTATATGCAGGATATTACACTGAATTTTTATCCGCTTTAGACTTAAAAATACTTAAGCCCATCACTGGTGAAGCCTCAAGTCTTAAACTAACTAGATATCCAAAAGGATTGCCTAGTTGGGAAATTCAAGGCGGTATTGAGAGTCTCAAAAATATTGATTTTTGGAAAGAGTACGATCAAGTTTTAAAAGGCTTTTTAGACTTCTATCGCAGTTTTTTGCTCAAGTATCCAGTAGAAATTCTGGCGTACCAAATAATGCCTACTTCCCAAAAGAAATTGAGAAAATTCTATTGTTTAATAATCATTTTTATTTGCTGCTAAAAAAGTGCGTGACAAATGCGTTAATGATGCCAAATATTCATCCTCCATTCGCTGGCAACCAGCATTCAAACAGCTTATCTATCGCAATGGTGACAATAAACTCATTGTCACCATTTCCCAAAATTCAATTGGCAATGCTATTACAGAACTTTTAGGCGTGGTGGTTAAGCGCACCTCAGATGCTTCAAGTTATGAGAAAGCTGAGCCTGCCCTGATTAAAAAACTACTTAAACTCAGATCTCGCTTAATTGAGGCAAATTTAGGTCATGGTATTAAAACCAAATATTGGAACGAGAACTAGCACTCAATAACACTCTATCAATAATTAACATAAGTTAGTTCTATTAAATTATTAGATTATCATCTTACTATATAGGCAGTTATTAACTATAATCAATCCTGAAGAAAATTTGCACACAACTAAAAAGGAGAAAATAAAGTAATGGATACAATTCTTATCCTTGCCATTTCGGCATCAATTATCGCTGTTTTATACGGCCTGTTTACAATTACCTGGATTAACAAACAACCTGCAGGTAATGACAAAATGAAGGAAATTTCAGACGCAATTGCACAAGGTGCAAATGCTTACCTAGATCGTCAATATTCAACCATTGCTATGGTAGGTATTGTGCTGCTTATTATCATTACTTACTTTTTAGGTGTTACCGTTGGTCTTGGCTTTTTAGTGGGCGCAGTATTGTCAGGTGCAACAGGCTACATTGGTATGAACGTGTCAGTTAAATCTAATTCTCGCACAGCGCAAGCAGCCAATAACGGCATGAATGCCGCTTTTCAAGTTGCTTTTAAAGGTGGTACTGTTACAGGTATGTTGGTTGTTGGTTTGGCACTATTAGGTGTTTCTGGTTATTATGCTGGCATGATTGAATATGGCGTTGCACAAAAAGACGCATTGCATGCGCTTATTGGTCTTGCATTTGGTGGCTCACTCATTTCAATTTTCGCGCGTTTAGGTGGTGGCATCTTTACTAAAGGTGCTGATGTTGGTGCTGACATTGTTGGTAAAGTTGAAGCTGGTATTCCAGAAGACGATCCACGCAATCCTGCAGTAATCGCTGACAATGTTGGTGACAACGTTGGTGATTGTGCAGGTATGGCTGCTGACTTATTTGAAACTTATGCAGTTACTATTATTGCAACTATGATGCTTGCAGGTGTTCTAGGCTTGGGCGATAGTGCCGTTTTGTACCCCTTGGCTTTAGGTGCAGCTTCAATTATTGCCTCTATTGTAGGTACTTTTTTTGTTAAAGTCTCCGATGATGGCTCTATCATGGGTGCTCTATATAAAGGCTTAATCGTTTCAGCAGGACTGGCTGCAATTGCTTTTTACTTTATCACCAATGATATGAATATGGGCATGAATTTATTCTACGCATCACTTATTGGTTTAGCACTAACAGCTGTTATGGTTGTGGTAACAGAGTACTACACGTCAACTGAATATAGCCCTGTGCAACATATTGCCGAAGCATCACTCACAGGTGATGGTACTAACGTTATTGCTGGTATTGGCTTGAGTATGAAATCTACTGCCCTTCCTGTATTTGCAGTATGCGCGAGTATTTGGGGTGCGCATGAACTGGGTGGCCTATACGCCATTGCAATTGCAGCAACGGCTATGCTATCAATGACAGGTGTTATTGTCGCACTTGATGCCTATGGTCCAATTACGGACAATGCAGGTGGCATCGCAGAAATGGCTAACCTTCCAGAAAAAATTCGCAACATTACCGACCCTCTAGACGCTGTTGGTAATACCACCAAAGCGGTAACCAAAGGCTATGCAATTGGTTCTGCTGGTTTAGCAGCATTGGTATTGTTTGCTGACTTTACTAATGAACTACGTACTATTGAACAATTCAAAGACATTGCATTTGACTTATCTAACCATAAAGTAATCATTGGTTTATTCTTAGGCGGTTTAGTGCCTTATTTGTTTGGTGCAATGGCAATGGAAGCTGTTGGTCGTGCTGCAAGTGGTATTGTCAATGAAGTTCGTCGCCAATTTAGAGAAATGCCAGGCATTATGGATTACACGCAAAAGCCTGATTATTCTAAAGCAGTTGATATGCTAACCAAATCTGCCATTAAAGAAATGATATTACCTTCTATTCTGCCAATTGCATTTCCAGTTATCGTTGGCTTATTATTAGGCGCTGAGGCGCTAGGGGGATTATTAATCGGCTCTATTGCAACGGGTATCTTTGTTGCAATTTCAATGACCACGGGTGGTGGTGCATGGGACAACGCTAAAAAATATATCGAAGACGGTCACTTTGGCGGTAAAGGCTCAGACGCTCACAAAGCTGCTGTCACCGGTGACACAGTGGGCGACCCATACAAAGACACAGCAGGACCTGCTATTAATCCACTGATTAAAATTATTAACATTGTTGCGATTATGATTATTCCTCTTTTGTAATAATCAATTGATCCATTAAAAAAGGAGGGTGACTTACTCCTCTTTTTTTATGCCTGAAGCAATAAACAACCAAAGAAAAGAAATTATTATGCTTATTAACAGAACATTTCACACTATTAAAACAAAAAAAGACATGAGTAACATGTCTTTTTTTAACTTTAAATCTTAAATAGATGTTATTTTTGAATATGTAAATTTAGGTCTTTGGTGTGTTTACTGAGCATAAAATCTGCTTGCGCTTTTAATAACTTATCCGCACATTCGTACAAATCGTTATATTCAGGAACACCAGTATCAAAACGCTGATCAGTCAAATAATAAAAGAAACTTTTATAGGAAAATGCACCCATTTTTAAAATAATAAAAGTTGAGTTTTTATCTTCCCAAACGACTGCTGGAGCAAGCGTTAGCTCATCCTCACCTTCTTTGGTAATTTCAATATCAGCCAAATTAACTTCAATTTTTTCTTTCCTCCAACGATGGTCAACCGCACTTTGAATGGTCTTTATTTCTGATTCTGAAAAGTCAATACTCATAATTAATGCATTGTTAATAATTGTTCCATATCTGGCTGCTTATCTATCATGCCACCTGCTTCAATTTCTTCATCCGTTGCATCACGCACCAGAAGAATTTCGAGCGAAAACTTAACTTCACGACCACAAAGAGGATTATTACCATCAATGGTGACTGTTTTATCATCCACCTTAGTTACTAAAAACTCCTTGGGGTCTCCCTTGGAATTCTCCATAATAACTTTGGTGCCAACTTTTTGATATTCTGGTGGAACATTTTCAATTTTATCAATAAAAACTAAAGTTTCGTCACGAGATCCATAGATTTTTTCTACATCAATGTTAATCTCAATGATATCGCCTTGCCCCCTGCCTTCTAACTCGGCAATAACCTCTTTGCCTAGTGTATCGTTGACACCGTGCACATAGCCGACTGGATACTCAATTTCTGAAAAGACATTGCCGGTTTTCTTATCAATGACTTTATAGATAAGCTCAACATATTTAGCTTCTTGAATAATATTATCCACAACTTTTAAAAAATTGTTGTGCCAAAAATCTTTACCACATTATCTTCATAACCAAGCACAAGTCTTCCTAAATATTCGCCCTCTTTTTTAGAGTGGGTTTGCTTATACAATACAGTCACATGCTGACCACGGCGAATCATACCTAAATATTCTGCGCCCTTTTCAAGACCCTTAGTTAGTTCACTACGAGCAAATTGCTTACCCATTTCAATTTCATTAGCGCCACGCAAAAAATCCTCTGAAAAATGACGACTAAAAGCACCATAATTACTATTATTAGAATATTTAACCAAGTCATCCCACATTGGGCTTGCAATCGCTAAAATTTCTTCATCTGTTTTATCAATAATGTTCATTTATCTAATACTCCACTCTTTTTAGTACCCCACTTGAGGGTGATAAAACCTTCTTTCTTAAAATATACAATAGATAAAAAAGACCAACATACAAATGTTAGTCTTTTTATCGAAATAAAAATTTAAACTAAATCTCTATTTTTCATCTTCCTCGTCAACTAAATGGTAACAAGGCGCCTTCTCTAGTGTGTATTCACCAGTAACACGATCACGATGAGAAACTGTCAATACATGCCAATTTTTATCATCTAATTTCATGGCATCACCACGATAATAGTAACCAGGCCAGCGAGTTTCTTTACGGAACAAGGTATGCTGAGTCACACATTCAGAAGTACGGTGACGGTGTTTTAACTCCCACCCACGCATCAATTGATGAAGATCTTCTGCACCAATATGCTCTAAATCTTCTTCTAAAATAGCTAACTTCTTCAAGCCTATATTTAGCAACTTGTCGTTGGTTACATAAGAAACTGTAACACCGCCACAATACTCATCCATAAGCTTTTGCAAACGTTGCAATCCACTCATTGGTAAAATGTAACTTGGTGATACTGTGCCAGCAACAATTTCATTACGACCAATTGTATAATTCTCTAAAGGTTTAAAGATTTGCGCTTTACGATCAGCAATTTGCTTGTCAGATACTTTAATCCCTTCTGCTTTGCCATCATCAATGTACTTACAAGCAGCCTTAGCAGCTAAACGACCTTCAGTAAATGAGCCTGATGAGAATGCATGTGGCGTACCACCAACAGCATCACCTGCACCAAACAAACCATCCACCGTCGTCATACGATTATAACCCCAGAAGTATTCATCAGGAGAAATATCCTCAGGACCTGAACACCATGCACCACAACCAGTAGCATGTGAGCCCATTACATACGGCTCAGATGTTGTTAATTCAGGGTTTTCATATTTAGGATCAACATCTGTTGCTGCCCAAAGTACTGCCTGACCAACTGTCATGCCTAAGAAGTTCTCCCAACCCACTTCTTCTAAATGAGGGTCTTGGAATGCTTCCATTGTTACCATGTGAATTGGACCACGACCAGCATTTACCTCACTGATAAATGCATGATTACGCAAGCAAGTTGGAATTGGTTTATGAGACAAATGTTGACCTTCTGTATCTAAGTATTCTTTACCGACCATTTTCGATAATGCTGGGAACCATTTAGATTCATACTCATCACCATAACCATTTTGAGTATAAGTTTTAAGGTGTAAGAAATATGCGCCAACAGGGCCATAACCATCTTTAAATCTAGCAAGAACGATACGGTTTTCCATTTGTGTCATCTTCGCACCAGCTTCAATTAGTAAGCCATATGCAGAACCAGAAGACCATGGTGCATACCACACACGACCCATACCTTCACCTACTGAACGAGGCTTAAAGATATTAGACGCACCACCAGCACCAACAATAGTAGCCTTAGACTTAAACACGTGATAGTTGCCAGTACGTACGTTAAAACCGACAGCACCAGCAACACGATTTTCCTGTGCGTCATCCATTAGCAAATGGGTAACCATAATACGGTTGTAAACTTTGTCAACTTGCTTAGTTGCAGCTTCAGCAACGATAGGCTTATATGACTCACCGTGAATCATAATCTGCCAACGACCTTCGCGCATGTAAGCACCAATGTCTTTTCTCTTAGGGTCCTTCATTAATGGAAGACCCCATTCTTCAAACTTATGTACTGCGGAGTCAACATGGCGAGCCATATCAAACAGCAAGTCTTCACGAACCATACCCATTAAATCCATACGCGCATAACGCACGTGATCTTCAGGATTGTTCTCACCGAAACGAGTGCCCATATAGCAGTTAATCGCGTATAGACCTTGAGCAACAGCACCTGAACGATTAATATTTGCTTTTTCTGCAATGATGATCTTTTTATTACGACCCCAATATCTAGCCTCATAAGCGGCACCCGTACCACCTAAACCAGCACCAACAACTAAAATATCAATGTTGTCTTCTACAATTGTTTTAATACCCATTAGTAGTACACTCCTTGTTTAAATTTCAAGCCGTTAGATTCTAACGTGTGAATATCGCCATCATCCATACGAATATATTTAGGCTCAAATGCTAACAACTGCGAGTTACGCATGTCATCACTAGGCTCAGGCTCATTTCTGAAATCAGGAATCTTGGTTCCCCATGGTTGCGTCGTAATTGGCGATAAAAAATTCTTAACACGACCGTCACGGAACTTAACTCTCCATGCAATGGTACCCTTCTCTTCGTCACGAATAACGCGAACACTGTGCCCTAATGGCGCAAAGTCTGCATAACCACGGACATCAATTGCCTGATGTGGGCATGCTTTAACACATGAATAACACTCCCAGCACATGCTTGGTTCAATATTATAAGCACGACGATATTTTTCATCAATGTGCATAATGTTAGATGGACAGATATCTACACAATGTCCACAACCATCACAACGAGTCATATATACAAAAGTTGGCATATTATTTTCCTCTCTTCTTATTTAATTAATTTAGTAGTGCTTAGGCGCTTCACGCTTAATACCAAGGCCCATATTCATTGGTGCATCTTTTAGAAGCTCCATTGAATGTCTGTTTTGTTGCCACACGTCGTCTCTTGTCTCGTGAGGCAAGTTCTCATTTGTGCCATTAGCTTTAATGATGCGCTTATTGTACGCAGCAACAGGCTTGAAGAACATATGAGAAAATTTAGACCAATATACACCGCCAAACAGGGATGCAGTAGCAAAAAGAACTAAGATAAACCACGCGCCAGTACCGCCACCAAAGATGTTCCAACCTAGTGCAGTTACTGAAGTCGCCATTAATGACAAACTAAACATGTCTTTTTTAATAACAACTCTTGTCCATGAATAACCTTCCGCTTGGCTATCTACTTTGAAGCCAAACCAGTACCAAAATGTACCAATAAATAACATGATTGCACCAACATTCCATACTTGTGCCAATATCTGAGTTTCTTGTGCACCAAAAATAATAATTGCAGTTGCACCATTAAAGAGGGTGAAACCCCACATGGTTAGGATATGTACCAATCTACGAAGTCCATTGCTAAATTCACCAGCTGTTGCAACGTCTATTGCAATTGTACTTGCTAATATATTTACTTTATCACCAGCGCTTAATACTTTAAGTCTACCTTCTTCCTTACCTAATGAACATGGTGCATCACCTGCAGCTAAATCTTTTTCAGCTTTTGCTGCTGCATTGAAAAAGTAAGTTGCACTTTTCTTATGTAGCAAATCTAGCGCCGTCATAACAACCACTAGGGCAATCATAATGACGACATACATTTGCATGTCTGCGTACGAAATACCTTCTGCTAATAAACTAGCAATTGGTGTTGAATTGATATCAATCATTGGTTTTTCTCCTTAAGTTAAATCACTCTCATTCTGAATTTCGCTAATTTTTTTTAATCAGCACTCTTTTATTTGGTCTTATTTGTCTTAACGTTTCGATGACACTTTGTTAAAATCCGACCTATTATACTTACATAAAGCTAACTTTCAAAATGAAACCTATTGCTTTATGGTAATAAAGCAATGTATCTCTTTAGATATATAAAGTTAACATGCTCAACATTCAATTTTACTATTTAGTAAAATGGTTTAAAAAAATGTCTTGATTATAGACATGGTTTATTATTTTTCTGAGTGTCCGCTCAGCTTAATTTCTACTTTATCTTCATCCTTAATACCCTCATAATAGGCTTGTAAAATTTTGGCCACTTCAGGACGAGAAAAAGTCTCTGGTAAATCTTCACCATCAGAAAGCATTTTACGAACTTTAGTACCTGAAAGTAACACACGATCTTCCGCGCTATGAGGGCAAGTTTTCATTGAAGACATACCACCACATTTATGACACCAGAATGTCCAGTCAATCTTTAGCGCTTTTGTCACCAATGCGTCATCAGCAATTTCATCAAAGATATTATGGGCATCAAATGGACCGTAATAATCATCAACACCCGCATGGTCACGACCAACAATCAGGTGTGAACAACCATAGTTTTGTCTAAATAATGCGTGTAATAATGCCTCGCGAGGGCCCGCATAACGCATGTCTAATGGATAGCCAGATTGTAAGATGGTATTATCTACAAAATAGTTTTCGATTAACACTGAAATTGCTTCTGAACGTACATCAGCAGGAATATCGCCAGCCTTAAGGCCGCCTAATACTGAGTGAATCATAACGCCATCACAAATCTCCACTGCAATTTTGGCCAAGTATTCATGTGAACGGTGCATTGGATTACGTGTTTGGAATGCTGCAACTGTTTTCCAGCCTTTGTCATCAAAATAAGCACGAGTCTCCATCGGTGTCATGTATAAACTACTATACTTTTCAGGAAAACCGCCATCTGACAATACTTTAATAGATCCAGCAAGATTGTATTTTCCTTGAGCCATTACCATGACAACCCCTGGATGCGCCATCTCAGTTGTTTTATAAATGGTATTGCACTCATGAGCTTTATCAATTGAATACTTTTCACTAATAACCATGATTGCGATAATTTCATCCGTCTCACCATTGACCAAAGCAACTTCATCACCTTGGTTAACATCTTCACTATCAGTAGATAAGGTAATAGGAATTGGCCAAAATAAACCGCTTTCTATGGTCATATTATCACAAACACCTTGCCAATCTGCTTTACCCATAAAGCCTTCTAACGGCGTGAAGCCGCCAATTCCCATCATAATGATGTCGCCCACTTCTCTTGAAGAGCAGTTAACTTTTGGTAGTGATTTTGCTCTTTCTAACTCAGCTGTTAAAGCGCTACCTTCTAGTGCTAATGGCTTTAGTGTGTCACTGCCATGTGGTGGGACCAGTTTTGACATGTTGCAATCCTATCTTAAATATAAAACCAAAAATTATACACACTGTCATTTTTACCCATATTACTCTATGGGGATATTCCCATATATCCCCATAGATATATGGGTTTAAAATATCTATGTGGCAGTAATGAATAACAACCACATTTAAAGTTTGATTTTAAATCGAGCTCTTTGCGTGCCATCTTTTGACATACTGGTGATTATCTTGTCATTTTTAATGTCATAATCAAGCGTGCCACCACTGAAAGAATCAAATCCTTGCACTAGGTGTGCTTTGCCTTTAAGATGTACAAGCTCTTGTTTGGTTAAATAAGTTATATTAAGTGCTTGCGCCTCTATAAAACGAGACTGGTTTGGCTGATTTTGTTGGTAATGCGCAGGTTGTTTATGAGTGCCTTTGGCAATAATTTTAATAACCTCTTGTTGATTGCTAAATAATTGTATGATTTCAGCTCTTAACATAAGAAAGCCTTGAGTAATACTAGCCTTGCCCACATAAGTACTTATTTTTTTTTTCTCATCAATCACAACCATACTGGCACTAACTTTGATGGGCTTAGAACTGTCAATCACTAAAGCGATTGTATGTCCAGATAGTACCAATAAACACATTAAAAGAACTTTACTCATAGCGCCCTACCACGCCACCCGTCAATCTAATTTTTTGCTCAATCACATCATAATTCATACCAAAAGCATGAATATCAGCAATATTAGATTGATAATGTATTTTTTCCTTAGTTCGGTACACTTCTAAACCATTTGACTGGTCAATAGTTAAATTTTTGGTCGTAATTTTAGAGCCAGAATCTTGCACAATTTTTACCTTGCCTAATAATTGTATCACTTGTTTTTGTCTGTCCATATCAACGCCACTGGCATAGATTGTGTTTTTCTTAGCCAAATAAGTGGTTTTACTATTTGAATAGTAATGTTTCTGACCTTTGGATTGACTGATATACAAATCTTTGGTTAATATTTGTTGCCCACTATCTTGGTTAATTTTGGTACGACCTATTAACTTCATTGTATCGTCCTTAGCATACATATGCATGCCTTGAGAAATAATCTTAACATTTTCACCCAAATAAGTCACTGGTTTTTTGCTTATCAAGTCACTGGTTTTAATGCCGACTAATAATTCTTCTGTATTTATTTTATGACTAAGTCCATTGCTAGATTGAATGCTAACTTCACCTTTAAATTTAATTTCACCGCTATCAGTATAGTGGGCTCGTTTAGAATTTAGCACATAGTCTTTAAAACCTCTTTCATCATAAAATACTACTTTTGGCTCTATTAACAATGCTGGAGAATTTTTAAAACTAAAATAGCTTTTGGCTTTAACAAAATGTGACAATTGCGCTTTAGCATCAAATTCTTGCAAGGAAAAATTATCAATTTTTTCAAGATAAGTCTCTCCTTTAGAAGTGATTTGATTTTGTATTAATGAGGCTTGTTTTTTATCTTCTGGCGTGGAAAATAAAGGCAACAATAACGCTATCAGAAGCCATATAACACCAATAATCACTATAATAGAAATTGTACTTAATAAATTATGCCTCAACTGAAAACTAGCCATGGTGTTTAATAAAAAAATATCAAATATTTATGCCATAACACCCGATACCTCTCTTGATCCTACTTTAATAAAACGGGTCATTATCGAACATCGGATTAGTATACTCCAATATCGACATAAAATTAACGACGACAATATTAAACTCAAAGAGGCATATGCATTACGTCTTTTATGCTTGGAACATAACACTTTATTTATCATTAATGATGGCATCAACCTAGCAGAAAAAATCCGTGCTAATGGCGTGCATTTAGGCAAAGATGATGGCTCAATACAACAAGCAAGGCAGCAATTAGGCGATGCCGCTATTATTGGCATGTCTTGCTATGATGATGTTGATCTAGCACTTCAAGCTCAAAATCAAGGTGCTAATTATGTCGCCTTTGGTGCGCTGTTTAACTCCAACACAAAACCTAGTGCGCCACATTGCCCACTGAGTTTAATCACAAAAGCCAAACAAATATTACGCATACCGATTGTTGGCATTGGTGGCATTGACTTTCATAACCAACAACAAGCGTTTGATGCTGGCTGTGACGCAGTCGCAATGATTAACACTTTGTTTGAGAAAAATCACTAGAAACCATCACCTCTTTCGTATGTATCTAGGTTGGTGTACAATACCTAAATTTAAGGTTTAGTTTAATATTACCAATTTAATTTTTTGTTGTCCCGTCTTCTTAAATAGATATTAAGTTTAAACTTTAAACAACTAAAAACCGAACACAAATACAACTTAACTTGGGATGCCTATGTTCAAACTATTTAAACCAAAGAGTCTTTCAATTGACTTAGGCACAGTTAATACACTTATTTATCTAAATAATAAATTGGTTCTAAATGAGTCATCAGTCGTAGCGGTTCGTGATGACGAAAGATTATCAGAAACCAAGATGATTGCTGATTTCACCATTACCAAGAAAATGTTGCAGCATTTTATTCATCAAGTATTAGACGCTAAGATTTTCTCACCCAGTCCTAATGTTTTAATTTGTGTGCCTTGTGGCGCTACCCAAGTCGAGCGTCGTGCAATTAAAGAAAGCGCTGTTGAAGCTGGTGCAAGAAATGTATTTTTGCCAGTCAAATTTACAATGACCAGTGCTCAAGTTTTATCGGCATTAAAAGAGCCCTTAAAAGCCATTATTAGTTCAATCAGAGACGCATTAGAAAAAACTCCGCCAGAATTGTCTGCTGATATTGCAAAAAATGGCGTTATGCTCACAGGTGGCGGGGCTTTGCTAGAGGGGCTAGATAAACTCATTAAAGACCAAGCCAATCTTAACTTGCGTATTGCACAAGAGCCTTTAAATTGTGTCGCTCGTGGTGGCGCACTTGCGCTGGATTTAATTGACAAACATAAGATGAATTTCTTATCAACAGAGTAGCATCTAAAAAATTAAGAAGGTACTAAAAAGGTGATGATTGCCTTATTTATGCAAAGATTTCATTGAGTCAATTTCAATCAATTCTTGCACTGCTGGGCAATACAAAGCGCACTTGATTTCCATTGAATAACACGCTGATAAAGCCACTTTATAGGACAATAATTGTTGCGTATATTTGGTTTTTTGCCTTTGTATAAATTGTGCGATTGATTCATCATTCGATTTCGTTGCAGTTTTAAAATCAATAATCCACAAAGTATCTTCATCAATAAATAATCGATCAATAATAACACTGTGCTTGTGACTTATAAATTCTGCCTCAACTTGGGTTGATATTCTTTGCTTAAACAACCAAGAAAAGTGTTTATCTTGTTTCGTTAAATTAAGCATGTTGACAATAAAATCGATATGACTGTCAATGTCCGTGTTACCAACACCACACTCCATTAGCCTTACTCTTATACTTTGTTTATCTGGTGAAAACAACCCGTCTTCATAATATTGATGCAACAAAGTACCAAGCAAGCTTTTGTATTGCAAATCAACACTAAGCTGAAAGTCCATTTTTTCCTTACTTTCATCAGGCAAATTATCATATTCTAAAGGCTCAATATAACGCACCAACTCTGGTGCTTGAACGGATTGATTATCCTCAGTGGTTGATAGTTTGAGCTTGTCAAATTGATGCTGAAATATAGGTGCCAATAGTTTTAAAAAAGTATTGCTACTGGCTTGATTGCTTTGATTTAGCGTTCCTAATAAATGAATTTCAAACTTAGCACGTGTCATTGCCACGTACAATAAACGCATGGTTTCAAACTTATTTTGTTGTGATTCAATATGCCTTAAGTAGGTATAAGTACGGCTGTCATCTAATTGCGTATAAGCCCTTATTGGTGCTAATAATAACGACTGATTGCTAAATTCTTGCAGGTGAATGATGGGTGGTTTGTTATTTTGTGGCGCTCTACCCAGCCCAGGAATAATAACCAATTCAAACTCCAAACCTTTAGCTTCATGGATGGTCATTAGCTTAATTCGTGCATTTACACTAGGTGCATACAACTCATCTAACATTTGATTAATGGTCTCAATATCAAGTTGTTGCGCAGACTCACAATCATGAATAATTTGCAAAAACTGAGCTTTAATCATAGACTGCTTAACAGATAAGGAATTCTGCGGTGCTAGCTGGTTAATCGCAAATTCAAGCACCTTTGTGAAACTAAATCTAGATTGTTGATTAACAATATCACGTAAAACATGGGCAAAATTTCGCACGCACAATTGTCCGTTCTCGCTCAAACCTTGTAAAACTTGTTCATCTTGAATTAAATCAAAAATAACACACTCAGTCTGTTGTGACAATACAAGCAAGTCTTCTAACAACAATCCACACCAAGGCGCTCTTAAAATAGCTAACCAGGCAAGTTTATCGCCCAGATGTTTAAGTGCTCGAGTCAGACTAAGCAAATCACGAGTAAATAAATCTTGCTTTAATGGGGATGTTTTTAATGCCTCAAATTGAATATTAGCACACTTCAAAACGGGCACAATATTACCTAGGTGTGAACGGTTTCTAACCAAAATAGCAATCTCTTTTGCCGGGTTGCTTTGGATAATTTCAAGCACTTTTTGTGCCTCAAAATCATAACGCTTGTGCGCAAATGGATAAAAGTTAATGGCATTGCCATCTTTGTCAATAGAATTGGTCTGTGAATGTTCATACTTAATTGCACCCTTAGAGGCATCTTCCTGCTGAGGAAATACCTTTGAAAATATTTTATTATTACCTTCAACCACAGATCTAGAGGAGCGAAAATTAGTACTCAGTTGTAAAAATTCAGGCTTAATACTGGCAATGCCTTGCGTCCGAACCTGTAAAAATAAGCCCACCTGAGATTGCCTAAATAAGTAAATAGACTGCATGGGGTCGCCCACTAAAAACAGCGTTTTACCATCACCTACTTGCCAATTAACAATCAACTTTTCTAATAAAACAAACTGAGTGGCTGAGGTGTCTTGAAACTCATCAATCAAAATATGCTGAACCTTGTTGTCCAAGAATAGTGCAACATCACTCACTTGATGTTCATCTAACGCATGGTCTGCATCTAGGGCAACTTGGATAAAATCATGCGTTTGATTAACATCAAACAAAACATTTAATTGAGCAACGGCCAACTTTAATACTTGTGCAATGTCTTGAAGGGCGTTAATTTGATTGATTGAAAAATCAACATCAGGTAAATTAAGTGTCTCAAATAACAAATCTTTGAAATTATCTTTACCTTGAAGATGGTTTAAAAATTTAATAAACTCGTCTTTTTGTGCCTTTACTTCAGCTGGAAATCCATTGTTTGTATTAACACTTTTGCGCCACTTATTGTTTTTTTTGCTTTTACCATCAAGCAATAGGTCTGCTATATTTACCCATACATCTAAACACTCAATACTTGTATTTGGCAGCGCCTGTATTTGCGAAAATTTAGATTGAGTATTATATTTTAATAAGTCAAAAAAAGCACCATCAAGGTGGTGCTTAGCCTCATTTTTTAACAATTGTAAGTGCTGCGTAATCACCCTTTCAGAACTCAACCGTAAGGTTTTAATATTAAGCACACCATGCTGGTACAACTTCAAAAGCCACTGATCACGCTTAGCCAACATGTCCGTAATCAAACGATAAAACTTATTAACATTATTATCCAAATATAGCAGCACTGACTCAATGCTATTTTGATATTCAGACTCATCAATTGCCAATAATGTTTGCTTGGCAGCTTGAAGATAAATATCATTTCTTGCCCAATTTTGAGCTATGATTTGCTTGGGTATTAGTTGATTCTTACTTGGATAACGACTGGTAATCAAACTTGACAGACCATCAATCGTTGAGATTTTAAACCGCTCAGGCATGTTTAATAATTGCCAATCAAATGTCTTGGATTTTTCTAATACTTTAAGAGCCAAATCATAAGTAATTTGCTTATGTAACTCTTTTGGTCGATTGCCTTGGGCTAATTTTAAAGACTCAATCACCCGAGTGGTCAACTCACTCACCGCCTTTTTAGTAAAGGTCATTGCAATCACACTCTCAGGCGAAGCACTCACTGATAACGATTTCAAATAACGCTGCGTTAATAACTCTGTCTTCCCCGAGCCTGCAGGTGCTTGAACAATAAAAGATTGACTAACATCTAATGCTTGTCGCCTTTGCGTTTGGTCATTCACATTGAATCAGGTGCGCTAACGCCCAATAAATTTAAACCATTTACCAATATTTGTTTCACTGCTGTAATAAGCAATAATCTTGAGTTTCGCAATTTTTCGTCATTCACTAAAAACTCGCTATTGTTGTAATAGCTGTGAAAATGGCCAGCCAATTCACGCAAGTAATAAGCCAATACGTGTGGTTCATAATTAAGTGCAGATGATTGCAAGATGTCTTTATAGCGATTAAGTTCTTTAATTAACAAGACTTCTGACTCATTGTTTAATACCGACAAATCAATACCTACCATAGAAAGCTTGCCTTGTTTTAAGACTGAGCAGATACGTGCATGAGCATATTGAATATAGAATACTGGATTCTCATTGCTTTTTGATTTGGCTAAATCTAGGTCAAAATCCATGTGCTGTTCTGATTTGCGCAAAATATAGAAAAAACGTGCCGCATCATTACCCACCTCTTTACGCAATTCTTCCAAAGTAATAAACGAACCGCTACGAGTTGACATGGAAACTCTTTCACCACCTCGATATAGGTTAACAAATTGCACCAACAAGATTTCTAACTTATCAGAATTGTGATTAAGCGCCTCAATCGAGGCTTTAACCCTGACAATATAACCATGGTGGTCAGCGCCCCAAATGTTAATAATTTTGTCATAACCACGTTCAAACTTCTCAAGATGATAGGCAATATCGGAGGCAAAATAAGTGTGCATCCCATTTTCCCGAACCACTACACGGTCTAAATCATCGCCAAAATCGGTGGTTTTAAACCAAAGTGCGCCTTCTTTTTCATAAATGTATCCTGAGTCCTGTAGTTTTTTCACGGTTTCTTTACTCAAGCCACTATCTACTAAAGACTGTTCAGAAAACCACTGCTGATATTCAACACCAAACCCAGCCAAATCAATTTTAATGCCACTCAAAATATTATTAATCGCCAAATCAAAGATTTTTTTGTAATCATGCCCCAATTGAGACTTGCAATTAGCAATCAAATTATCAATATGCTTTTCTTTGTCACCACCATTTTTCTCATCTTTGCAAACACCATCGAAAATATCACACTTTTTTACACCACTAATTTTTTTAGCAATATCAAAGATATAATCGCCCTTGTAACCATTATCTGGGAATTGCTCAGTTTCAACATAACGCAAGTAAACCGAAGTCGCCAAAATATCCATCTGCCGACCTGCATCATTCACATAATATTCATTATCAACTTCAAACCCTACACCGCGCAAAAGATTAGCAACTGTCGCCCCATACGCCGCTCCACGACCATGCCCCACATGAAGTGGGCCAGTCGGATTGGCAGATACAAACTCCAACAATATGCGCTGACCTTTGCCTACGTCCGCTTTTCCATAGCGTTCTGCTTGATTAATAATTCGCTCAATTATTTGTGTATTTTCACCTTGGGAAATAAAAAAGTTAATAAACCCGGGGCCTGCAATTTGTACTTTATCAATCTGCGTGTTATCACCCAAGTTGTCAATAATTTTTTGTGCTAATACTTTCGGAATCAGCCCTGCTCGCTTTGCCAAAACCATGGCAATGTTTGAGGCAAAATCGCCTTGAGTTTTGTCCTTGGAATGGTCAATACGAATACTCTCAGGCACACCCTCAAGCACACCCTCATTCACTAATGAGTTTAGGGCTTGCTTTAATATTTTTTGTAATTGTTCTTTCATAATAATTTAATGTGCTTGTTGCCAAGAACCACCAATCCCCACATCTACTTTAAGAGGAATATCCAATAAATAGGCATTGGCCATTAAGTCTTGTATTTTATGGGCGAATTCATCAGCTTTTGATACGCTCACTTCAAATACCAACTCATCGTGCACTTGCATAATCATTTTAATATCTGGATTGTTTTGCCCAATCCATGCGTGAACATCAAGCATGGCTTTTTTAATGATATCTGCTGAAGAGCCTTGCATAGGTGCATTAATAGCGGTTCTAAGTGCGTGTTGTTGGTGCATTTTATTTTTGGCATTAATTTGTGGCAAATACAAACGTCTGCCCATGACAGTCTCAACATAACCTTGTACCTTTGCGCTTTCTTTGGTGTTGTCCATGTAATGTAGCACACTAGGATAATTATCAAAATAAGCATCAATATATTGTTTTGCCTCAGTCCTAGAAACATCAATTTGTTTTGACAAACCAAAGGCACTCATACCATAAATTAAGCCAAAATTAATTGCCTTGGCGCGCCTACGATGTTCTTTTGTCACCTCATCAATTGGCACATTAAACATGGTTGATGCTGTTGTACTATGCACGTCTTTATCATGATTAAAAGCGTCTAATAGACTTTTATCTTGGGATAATTGCGCCATAATTCGCAGTTCAATTTGCGAGTAATCAGCGGCAATAATAACGTTATCTTTGCCGGCAATAAACGCACCACGAATACGCGCACCTTGCTCGGAACGAATAGGAATATTCTGCAAATTTGGATTGCTTGATGATAGCCGACCTGTGGCAGTTACTGCTTGATGATAAGAAGTGTGAAGCCTGTGTGTGTTTAAATCAATTTGCTTGGGTAGTGCTTCAAGATACGTGGAATTAAGCTTGGTTAATGTGCGATAGCCTAATATTAAATCAACCAATGGATGGTCTAAAAGCTTTAATGCCTCTTCATTCGTAGAAGGTGCACCTTTGGGGGTTTTTTTCAAAGGGGTTAGCCCTAAACCTTCGGGCTCAAATAAAATTTGTTGAATTTGCTTAGGCGACTCAAGATTAAACACGCCACCTACCAACTCAAATGCCTGAGCCTGAATATCCTTCATTTGTTGAATAATGTCTATTTGCTGGGCGCTTAGTGCGTTCACGTCTAATTCAACACCATTACGCTCCATGTGCAACAAGACTTTAATCAATGGTAATTCTAGGTTTTGATACAACTTAACCAATTTAGGATATTGGGCAATTTCCTCATCTAGCACGCGATTTAACAAATCCGTCACTATTACGTCTTCACAAGCACAAGGAAAGGCAGTTTCTAAATCTACTTGATTAAAAGTAATTTGTTTTTTACCTTTGCCTACAACATCAGCAAAATGGATGGTTTGATGGTTCAAGTAATATTCACTCAAATCATCCATATTATGTCTTGTGGCAACTGAATTTAAACAATAAGATTTCACCATGGTGTCATCACTAATGCCTTGCAAATCAATTTGGTAATTGGCTAAGATGTGTGCATCATATTTTAGATTTTGCCCGACTTTTCCAATAGACACATCCTCTAAAATTGGCTTTAGTTGATTAAGCACAGCCTTAAAATCCAACTGCTTTGGTGCATCTAAATAATCATGACCAACAGGCACATAAAAACTACCCTTATCAACTAAAAATACCCAGCCAACAATGGTGGCATTCATATAATCTAGCGACGTGGTTTCTAAATCAAATACAAACCTCTTTGAGGTTTTAAGCCGACTAACCATTGTATTAAATCCATCCAAATCTAGTACTAATGTTTGTGAATAATCCTCAAGAACATCAACCGTATTGCTAGTACTTTCAGCCACTTCAATAGCTTGGGCGCCTTCTTGGTCTAGCATAGACACATTGCCTAGCTGCTTTAACCACATCGAAAAGCCGTACTGCTGATACAAATCGGCCAGTTTGGCAATATCCTGCCCTGATTCGTCATCCAAAATATTACAAGGCAAGGCAACATCAAATTTAAGCTTAACTAATCGATGGGACAAATCCAACAAATCAAAATTATCACGTAACTTTTCGCCCACTTTACCCTTAATTTGTGCGGCATTTTCCTTAACACCTGCAATGTCACTATAAGTTTGCAACCATTTAATGGCTGTTTTAGGGCCAACGCTAGGCACGCCAGGAATGTTATCTGTACTATCGCCAGTTAGGGCTAAAAGGTCTAAAATTTTCTCCGGTGCAACGCCCATTTTTTCAATCACACCTTGGCGATCATACACAGTGCCTTTCATGTCTAATTGAGAAATATTAGCGCCCACTAATTGCATTAAATCTTTATCGCCACTAGCAATAATGGTCTTAATATTGTTTTGGTTGGCACAACAACTCAAGGTGGCAATCACATCATCCGCCTCAACATCAGGCACACACATAAAATGAAACCCCATGGCTTTAATAATCTCATACAAAGGCGCAATTTGCATCATCAATTCGCTATCAGCTGGCTTTCTATGTGCTTTGTATTGCGGGTAAATATCATGTCTGAAATTTTTACCCTTGGCATCAAATATGGTGATTATCTTAGCCTCTGGATACTGCTTTTGAAGGCGTTTAATGGCATTAATAACACCAAACATAGCACCTGTTGGGAAGCCGTCTTGATTGGTTAAGTTTTGCTTTAGTGTAGAAAAATAAGCTCGGAACAAAAAAGCCGAGCCATCCATTAAAATTAGTTTATGTGGCATGGACTAGATTTTACCAATTTAAGATAAGCCAAGATATATAAATTGTACGTATAAAATACAAACTAGTCATTCATCATTGTTAACCCATGTCAGAAGCCCTTATTAGTGTAAATCATATTAGCCTTAGCCATCATGGCAAGAAGGTACTTGATGACGTTAGTTTTGAATTAAAAACAGGCGAATTCATTACCTTAATTGGTCCAAATGGTGCTGGAAAGAGTTCGTTAATTAAAATCCTACTTGGGCTTACTACCCCTGACAATGGTAAGATTAAAAAATCTAAGCATATTAGGCTAGGCTATACACCACAAAAATTTATCCCTAATGAGTTTATCCCCATTTCAGTCATTGATTTTCTAAAACTCAACCAAAAAATTAATGCCCAGTTTTTAATAGATACTGCCACACTCACAGGCATTGAAACATTGCTGCATTTATCACTAAAAAATTTATCTGGTGGTGAAATGCAACGTGTATTGTTAGCCCGCGCCTTACTTGCAAAACCCAATGTCTTAATCCTTGATGAGCCTGCCCAAAACCTTGATGTGAATGGCCAAATGAGTTTATATAAACTCATTCAAGATATTCATAAGCAACAAAATTGTGCCGTGCTCATGGTATCACACGACTTGCATAGAGTCATGAAAGAATCAACCCAAGTCTTATGCCTATACCACCATATTTGCTGCATGGGACAACCAGAAGCCATTTTAAAAGATGCTCAATTTAATGATTTATTTGCCGACCAAATGGATGAACTTATGGCCACTTATGAGCATCATCATAATCATGAACACAAACATTAACATAAACTCTTAAATAAAAAATTCACAAACATCAACTTCCAGAACTTTTGCAATTTTATACAAATAGTTTAAATTAAATTTTTTACTATTCTTATTGTTCTCATAATCTGAATAAGAACCTGATGAATTGATACCTATTCCAACAGCAAGATTTAATTGCGTAATGCCTGCTTGCTTTCTAATTCGTTTTATATTTTGAGAGATTTTCAAATGAAAATCTGAAACTTCATCTGACTTGAATTCGACATTTAGCATATTCTTTTAAAACTTAAGAAAGTTTTAAAAGAATATGCTAAATTAATTTTAAAAAACTCTATATATAGAGTTTTTATATAAAATATAAAATAATTCTTTCCTTAACAAGGCGAATAATAAAAACTAATGAATTTACTTAAGAATAATAAAAACACACATTCTATCTTAATCTCAGCTGTTGGTCTTGCTGGCACAGGGTCAGTAATTACCAAATAATGACTAACAATAAAATCGTATTTCTTGTTATATTATTGGCCCTGTAATGGCTTTTATAAGAAACTAATAACTATTGAGCAAATAGCTTTCTAGAAGTTCTTTGTAAAAATTCCCCTTTAACCACTTCGACCACCACATCCCAACGCCCTTTTAAGGGTAATGTTACTTGTGCTTGATATTGATTTATTTCTTGGTGAAATGCCATATTGATAGAAAAATCATGTGCTTTTTCTAAAGGACGATAAAAATATGCTGTAACCAAAGCATTTGCTAGGGTCTTGCCGTTCTGTGCACTATTAGCCATATAGGTTTGTTTAATATTATGAGTCACAACCTTAGGAATAGTAAGGTTTAATGTCCAGCCAAGCCGTGCTAATTGCTTCTTATGGTTCAATGTTTCTGCGTAGCGTTTGCCACTCGAATATGCATCTTCAACCACTAACCCTGGATGGGTTTCAAGTGCGGTAATAATTCGATAGACAGTCGCACCCACTAAAGTGATAAACAACACTAGCATGGCCATCATAATTGGGCTTTTGTGAATACTCATTACATACTCTTAGGTGTGAAAAATGAAGTCTTATATTCTAAAGTGGCTTGTTCGCTTTTAACCACAAATATAACATCGTTATCAGCGCCTACATCACTTTCAAAGGCGCTTAAATAAACATAAATAGATTTAACATTACCACTTGGAATCATCACTACTTTGAACGCTTTTTTAGATTTTAGGTTTCCTATTTTACTGCTAAAACTAATACTAATTGGCATGACTTTATCTGTCTTATTCATGACTTTTAGTTCGTATTTATTGCGAATTGAGCCATCAGAAAGCTGTACAAATAGTGGCTGCCTGTCGTGCAATACTTTTAAATCCATTTGCGCAAGATTTAAAATACCATAAGTCAATACTGATAATGCTGATAATAATATTGATGCATAAATAATAACCCTTGGGCGTTTATAAAGTGCTTTAACTGGTTTGTTAAATTTCATTTCAGCTAAGGAGGTATAACGAATTAAGCCTTTAGGCTTACCAACCTTCTCCATCACCGAATCACAAGCATCGATACACAGTCCACAAGTAATGCAGCCATACTCCTGACCTTTGCGGATATCAACACCTGTTGGGCAAACAGCAACGCATTGATGACAATCAATACAATCGCCAAACCCTTCAACAAACTCACTTCTTTTAAGCCTGCCACGCTGCTCGCCACGATAATGGTCATAAGTTGGTAGAATACTTTGGTCATCAACCATTGCCCCTTGAATGCGCGCATATGGACAAATCCACAAGCAAGTTTGCTCTCTCATAAACCCAGCAAATACGTAAGCACCAAGTGCAGTAGCGGCGGTGATGGCTATCGTTGTAGAGGTAATATCACCCTTAAAATAATCAGCCCAAGTGACTCCAAAATACAGCATCCAAGTAATACCAGAGAAAAGTGCGATTGCTATCCAAATAGAATGTTTAGCCAGTTTGAGCTTGAGCTTATTAAAACTCATTGGCGCCTTATCTAGCTTTCGGCGCTGGGCTGGCGTGCCTTCAATCCATTGCTCTATTTTGGTAAAGATATCCGTCCAAACCGTTTGAAAACAAAAATAACCACAAAACACTCGACCTAGAACAGTGGTCATAGCTGCTAATAAAATCGCTAAAAACAACAACACCATGGTGAGCATCCAAATATCTTGTGGGAAAATAGTAATGTCAAATAAGTGATACTGTCTTTTATCTATATCAAATAAAATAGCTTGCTTATCATTCCAAGTAAGGTATGGACCAATAAAAAATGGCGACCAAACAATAATGGCCAACCATTTAAAATTGCGGAACTTTCCCTTCATACGTTTTGCATGAATGGTTTCATCCCCTAGGTTTTGTACCCATTGTTCACCCTCTTCATATAGGCTTTCTACTTGGATTTTTTTGTCTGTCATACTTGCCTCTTTAATGGGGGGGGGGGGGGGGGGATATTTTAACCTTGCGTATCATATCATCAATCCTAATTTTTTTCTTGATTTGCATCAAAAAATACAACAATTTAAACCCACTTATCAATAAAACTCGCTTGCTGATATAATGCCTAATTTTTTGGACAGGATTTAACATGAAAGATATTATTGAACAAGCCTTTGAAAACAGAGCTAATATTAACCCACAATCAGCCAGCATAGAAATCAAACAAGCCGTTGCTGAGGCCATCCATTTGCTTGATTCAGGCCAAGCACGTGTTGCCGAGCAAAAAGGTGTGGGCGATTGGGTTGTTAACGAATGGTTAAAAAAAGCAGTCCTGTTATCTTTTAGATTAGAAGACAATGTCGTTATGCAAGGTGGTTTTACTCAATACTTTGACAAAGTGCCTTCTAAATTTGCTGATATGTCAGCAGATGAATTTAATACAGCAGGTGTTCGTGTGGTGCCACCAGCAAGTGCACGCCGCGGCTCTTTCATTGCTAAAGACACAGTGCTAATGCCCAGTTATGTCAATATTGGCGCTTATGTGGACTCAGGCACGATGGTAGATACTTGGGCAACAGTTGGCTCATGCGCACAAATCGGTAAAAACGTTCATCTATCAGGTGGTGTTGGCATCGGCGGTGTATTAGAGCCATTACAGGCCAGTCCAACGATTATTGAAGACAACTGTTTTATTGGTGCCAGGTCAGAAGTCGTGGAAGGCGTAATTGTTGAACAAGATGCGGTTATTTCAATGGGGGTTTATATTGGACAATCCACCAAAATTTTCAATCGTGAAACGGGAGAAATCACGTATGGACGTATTCCTGCTGGTTCAGTAGTTGTATCTGGCAATTTACCAAGCAAAGATGGCACTTATTCGCTTTATTGTGCAGTAATTGTCAAGCAAGTTGATGCCAAGACACGCTCTAAAGTGGGTATCAACGAGCTTTTACGAGGCATTTAAACAAGCAAATGACACTTCTTTTCTTAGCAAAAAAGTTCATTACTTTTTTTGTTGAGCCATTAGGGTTAATACTAGCCTTAGCACTTGTTGGCTTGTATTTCTTATATCGGTCTAGTTATACAAAGGCTAGGGTGCTTCTAAGTATTTCTGTCTTCTTGTTGCTATTTTTTAGCTACCCACCAGTTGCTAATAATTTAATAATACCACTAGAAAACACTTACCAAAAATACAACCTTAACAATAACAACATTGAATATATCCATGTTTTAGGTGCTGACCATTATGATAATACTAACCGGCCATTGTCTAGCCAAATCAGCAATGCTAGCTTAAAAAGAACCATAGAGGGTGTTCGCATCTTTAAGGCCATCAATAATCCCAATTTAAAGATGATTTTTACTGGTTATGAGGGGTCAAGCAACCTCATAACCAATGCAAAAATTTCCAAAGTTGCGGGCATTAGTCATCAAAGTATAATCATTAATGGGCAACCAAAAGACACTCAAGAAGAGGCAGTACTTGCTAAATCAATTATTAATGACAAGTCTTTTGCGCTTGTTACTTCAGCATCACATATGCCTAGGGCCATGACACTATTCAAAAATATGGGCATGAACCCAATTGCTGCGCCCACAGATTTTCATGGGAAGAATCAAGCATGGCTTACTCAACCAACTATTGGCGCTTTTAAAAAATCAGAAATTGCCATTCACGAGTTCTTGGGCATTGCTTGGCATTATCTAATTCATTAAGAAAATAAAGTATTTTAATACGCCAAAATACTTATAAAGCAACAGATAGTGCAATGCCTGCAAAAATGACCATGCCTATATAATTATTATGTAAAAATCCGTGAAAACAGTCGTTCTTCTTGCGATTTCTAATAAGAAATTGATGATAAATCATTAACAATGCAACCAAGACTAATGAAATGTCATAAAGGATAGTTAGATTGAAAACATCTGACATTTTTATTAGAATTAACAACAATCCAATTTGCAGAATTCCGATGATTAATCGGTCAAATTTAGCAAATAAAATAGCAGTTGATTTGACCCCAATTTTTAAATCTTCTTCTCGATCAGCCATGGCGTACATCGTGTCATAGATTACCGTCCAAATTATCGTTGCTGCAAATACATACCAAATAGTAATTGGCATGGTATTAAGGGTTGCTGAAAAAGCCATTGGCACACTCATAGAAAATGCCAAACCTAATACAAACTGTGGCAAGTTAGTCCAACGCTTAGTGAATGGATACAAAATTGTTAATAGTGCTGTAATCATCGCAAGTTGAACGGTTAGCCAATTGGTTAATAGTACCAATACAAATGCCAGCATAATTAGTAACACAAACAATTTAAGCGCAGATTTATGATTAATCTCACCTGAAGTAATGGGTCTGTGTTTGGTGCGTTCTATGAGTTTATCAATGTGTCTGTCTGCATAGTCATTAATCACACAACCTGCTGATCGCATTAAAACAACGCCCAAAACAAAAATCAATAATAATTTTAGATCAGGTACGCCTTCTGCTGCCAAAAACAACGCCCACAATGTTGACCATAATAATAAATAAATACCAATTGGCTTATCTAAACGCATCAGGCGCAAATATGCCCCGAAGGAAGTAGTCTTGGGCTGCGAGCTCATAGTTTAGCTAAAAATTCTTCCAGTTCGACTGGCAAAGATACATTCACTTTCTGAATATCATTGGTTAATGGATTGGTGAAGATAAGCTGATGTGCATGTAGGAATAATCTTTTTAAGCCTTTGAATTTAACTTGCCTGTCAAATTCTTTGTCCCCATATTTGTCATCACAAGCCAGTGCATGTCCAGCATACTTTGCGTGCACGCGGATTTGGTGAGTGCGTCCAGTTTCAATACTAACCTCAACCAATGAAGCAGAAAAATCCCCAGCAGAAAAATTTTTAAGTGGCTGAAAATGACTAACTGCATATTTACCCTTAGCATCCACCACAACGTATCTTGAGTTTTGATAAAGTGGTGCATCAATAGTATGACGCTTTTTTGACCAGACTCCCTTAACCAAGGCTGTATAGCGTTTTTCAACAGTGTGCTGACTGAGTTGCTCGTGCAAATTTTTTAAAACGTTACGCTTTTTAGCAATTAAAAGCACCCCAGAAGTGGCGCGATCTAATCGGTGTACCAATTCAATGGGCTCTTTATACATTTGCCTAAGCGCTTCAATAACACCAACATCAACCCCAGAGCCACTATGTACTGCCAAGCCACTTGGCTTGTTGATAATAAGCAAACCCTTGTCCTCATACAACTTAGCATCGATTAATAATTTTTTTAAGCTATCTGAGGTATATACAGAATTAGTGACAGACACTTTAATTGGCGGAATACGCACAACATCATCCAAAATGAGTTTATAGTCCGCTTTTTTTCTGCCTTTATTAACGCGCACCTCACCTTTGCGAATAACCCGGTAGATGTGTGATTTGGGAACGCCTTTAAGTGTTTTAAGCAAATAATTATCCAGGCGTTGACCCTCTGAAAATTCATCAACCGTTTGAAAACTCACGCTCACGCTAAGAAAAGTTGTTCAAAATTATTTGTGGTTGTATTGGCAATATCATTAATACTCACGCTACGAATTTCAGCTAACTTTTCAGCAACATAATAGCTATAAGCTGGTGAATTAGGCTTGCCTCTATAAGGTACAGGCGTTAAATAAGGTGAATCAGTCTCAACTAGCAATCTATCGCTGGGTACTTTTTTTGCCACTTCACGTAAATCTTTAGCACTTTTAAAGGTAACAATGCCAGAAAAAGAAATAAAAAAACCTAAATCCAATGCTGCCTTAGCAGTTTCCCAGTCCTCAGAAAAGCAATGCATAACGCCCTGTTCAGCTTTTTCAGCTTGCATAATTGCAATGGTGTCTTCTTTGGCGTTACGTGTATGAATAATCATCGGCTTGCCTGATTGGTTTGAGGCTTTAATATGCCGCCTAAAACGATCTCTTTGCCAGTCAGCCGTGTCTTTTTCAACATGGAAATAATCCAAGCCAGTTTCACCAATAGCAATAATTTTGTCATGTTCTGACAATGCTAATAATTCTTTCACACTTGGATCTTTACCCTCTAGTTCACAAGGATGCACGCCAACTGAGCCGTAAATTTGCGAATGGTTTTTCGCTAAAGAAAGCACCTCATCAAAATGCTCTAAATCAATACACACACATAAAAATTGCGTTACCGATAATTCTTTAGCGTGAACAAGCATACGCTCAACACTACCACCAAAAGCGGATAAATCTACCCTATCAAGATGACAATGCGAGTCAACTATTTGCACAATTAATTAAAAACCAAGTTGCTTAAATAAATCTTTGGCTTTGTTTTTTAGCTCTTCTGTGCCACCAAAATTCAATGAGTCTTTAATTTTATCTAAGTTAAATTTTTCTTTAATATTATCCACCCCCAATTTACGCATTAAGGTCTCTTTAATTTCTTTCTTACCCAGTTCAATGCCTTTTTTCTCTAAAGCGCCTTTTAGATTTTTAAGCACAACTGTCATCAATTCTTGACCAACTTGACTAAGTGCAATACCATTACCACCACCGAATTTTTGAAGATTAATATTGGGCACTTTGATGGTTTCTTTAAGCCACTTTGTGTCAATTTTTAATGTGGTATTAATGACATTAAATTGATTAATTTTAATTCTTTTATTGCCAGCACTTTGGGTCTTTTCATATGAAGATAAAGTAGTGTCACTACTCGCTTTATCTAAGTTATCAATTAGTGTAACTAAATTCACATTGGCTTTATTTTGTTCCAAAACAAAATGCATTCCATCAAAAGATAGCTCATCAATGACAATCAAATCTGAGGTGGTTTCATCACTTATTTTTAATACAAAGTGGTCTAAAGAAAAGACATCTTTATTGTTGAAATTTGGTGGATTCTGCACTTCAATAAAATCAATATTTAGACGTTTATCTAAAAAACTACTGCTAAATTGGCTAATGGTTACCGGTGTTTTGAGTAAATTTTGTGCATATTGTTGTGCATATTTTTTACCCATTGGGTCAAATGCAAACGTCATAATAAGCGCTAAAACAATAATCAAACCTATTAGAAAATACCCTATTTTTTTCATTTTTCTCTCCTAAGAATTAATAAATATCGCCTGCCCAAGACTCCTGGAACGCATAACGGCTGAATGTTTATACCGTAAGGCAATGTCTCTTGTTGAAAGCTCGCTGCTTTCATCAGCAAGTATTCGCCATTATCGCATAATAAATGTTGTGTCAATTTCAATATTTTTTCAACCTCTGAAAAGGCTCTTGAAATAATCTGTCCAAAGCGAAACTCAACTTGATAAGTTTCTACTCTATTATTAATCACATTAAGATTTTTCAATTGTAGTTGGGTTTTGACAAATTGCATAAAACAACATTTTTTACCAACTGTATCAAGCACAGTAACTGAAAGCTCAGGTCTCATAATACTAATCACGATACCTGGTAGACCCGCACCAGAACCGACATCTAATAAGGGCTTATCTTTAATATACGTAATGACTGATAAGCTATCTAATAAGTGCTTGTAAACGCCTTGCTCTATGGTTCTGATGGCGCTTAGGTTGTAAGTCTTATTCCATTTAATAATCAACTCAAGATAGTTCATCAATTTGCTGATTTGTTCACTTTCAAGCTTAATACCCATCAAGCTGGCACCTTCTATTAACAACGCTTCAGAACTCATTTTGACTGATACGTTTTTAAATAAACCAACAAAATGGAAATAGAAGCAGGGGTGACACCTTGGATACGGCTTGCTTGACCAATGGTCTCTGGCTTGTGCAGTTCAAGTTTTTGTCTGACCTCAGCAGAGAGTGCTTTAATTGAGTCATAATCTATCTCTGCAGATAGTGCTGTATTTTCATTCTTGCGGTATTTTTCAATTTCCTCTAATTGGCGCTTAATGTAACCGGCATATTTGATTTGATTTTCAACCGCATTAATTAAAGTAGCATCCGTTAAAAACGGTTTGCCAGATTCGATTTGGCTTAATGTTTGATAATCAACCTTAGGCCGTTTAAGCAGCTCAAGTAAAGAATATTCATGGTTTAAATTTTGATTTAAAACTACGCCAGCTTGAGTGTCCCTCGCTTGTATCCAAGTATTTTTAAGACGATTTTTTTCTTGTACGATAGCCTCATATTTAACTTGAAAAGACTGCCAACGCGCCTCACTAATCAACCCAAGCTCTTTAGCCTTGGGCGTAAGGCGCTCATCTGCATTATCCTCTCTTAATAGAAGTCGATATTCAGCGCGTGAAGTAAACATTCGATAAGGCTCATTAGTGCCTTTAGTAATCAAATCATCCACCATAACGCCAATATAAGACTCATCACGTTTTGGTAACCAAGCGTCTTTTTCTAATATAGCACATGCCGCATTAACACCTGCCAACAACCCTTGGGCTGCTGCTTCTTCATAGCCTGTAGTGCCATTAATTTGCCCGGCGAAGTATAGCCCTGAAATTTTCTTAACTTCTAGTGTTTGCTTCAGCCCTCTTGGGTCAAAAAAATCATATTCAATCGCATAGCCTGGACGTATGATTTGAGCATTTTCAAAACCCTTAATTGAATGAATAAAATCTAATTGTATTTCATAAGACAACGATGTAGACACCCCATTTGGGTAAACCTCATTGGTGGTTAGTCCTTCAGGCTCAACAAAAATTTGATGTGAATCACGTTCACTAAAGCGCACCACCTTATC
The DNA here is from genome assembly GCF_016592615.1 of Isorropodon fossajaponicum endosymbiont JTNG4. NCBI lineage: Bacteria > Pseudomonadati > Pseudomonadota > Gammaproteobacteria > Isorropodon fossajaponicum symbiont. The sequence goes on along the minus strand of NZ_AP013043.1, from coordinate 352,354 downwards.
TTCAATTGACGGGCAATATCTGGGGCCAACACCTTCGATATTACCAGTAAACATGGGTGAGTCTTTTAATCCGTTGCGAATAAAATCATGGGTTTTTTCGTTAGTATGCGTGATATAGCAAGGGATTTGCCTTGGATGGTCTTCTTTAACACCTATGAATGAAAATGTCGGTAGTGGCGTGTCTCCTGGTTGTACCTGCATGAGAGAATAGTCCAATGTTCTACCGTCCAGTCTTGGTGGTGTGCCCGTTTTTAGTCGACTAACGCCCAAATCGTAAGAGCGCAATTTTCTTGACAAGGCGTTTGATGGCGCATCACCTGCACGACCGCCTTGAAAATTACACTGTCCAATATGGATAACACCGCCAAAAAAAGTACCTGATGTTAAAATAACCTTATCCGCCATAAAGGCAAGCCCCATCTGAGTTACCACGCCTTTAATTTGATCATGCTCCATGATTAAATCATCAACCGCCTGCTGAAATAAAGATAGGTTATCTTGATTTTCTAAAGCATAATGAATCTGTGCTTTATACAAAATACGATCAGCTTGCGCACGAGTCGCACGCACTGCAGGACCTTTTGAAGCATTCAACGTGCGAAATTGTATCCCAGATTTGTCAATCGCGTGTGCCATAACACCGCCCATCGCATCAATTTCCTTAACCAAATGCCCCTTACCAATCCCGCCAATTGCAGGATTACAGCTCATTTGCCCAAGCGTTTCAATATTATGAGAAATAAGCAACGTACTAACACCCATACGAGCACTCGCAAGTGCCGCCTCTGTGCCAGCATGACCGCCACCAATGACAATCACTGAATAGTGTTTAGTTTGCCCCATGTTCATGACTCAAGAATCAAAAAAAGACCCGTTTAAACGAGCTTTTTTTGATTCTTGCTTGCTAAGCGTCTACTTAACTTGGGCGTCCAATTCACCAGAGAAGTATCTTTGACCCATAGTGTCTAATGAAGAAACTTTGATTTTATCTGCATTGCCCGCTGAGCCAAACGCTTCAAAACGTGCTGCACAAATATCACTCATTGCATTGGTTGCTTCTTTTAAAAATTTACGCGGATCAAAATTTGATGTATTTTCAACCAAGTGTCTGCGAACCGCTCCTGTTGACGCCATGCGTAAATCAGTATCAATATTAACTTTACGTACACCGTGTTTTATGCCTTCTTGAATCTCTTCCACAGGGACGCCATAAGTTTGACCCATGTCACCACCAAAATCGTTAATAATTTTTAACCAGTCTTGTGGCACTGAAGAAGAGCCGTGCATCACTAAATGCGTATCTGGAATACGTGCATGGATTTCTTTAATTCTGTCAATGCGCAACACATCGCCTGTTGGCTCTTGAGTAAACTTATAAGCGCCGTGCGAGGTACCAATAGCAATGGCTAATGCATCAACATCAGTTACCTTAACAAAATTAGCGGCTTCTTCAACTGAGGTTAGCAACATATCTAAATCTAACTTACCTTCAGCACCATGACCATCTTCTTCGCCCATCATACCAGTTTCTAATGAACCTAAACAACCTAACTCACCTTCAACGGAAACACCACCTGCGTGTGCCATTTTCACAACTTCAGCAGTCACATTAACATTATATTCAAATGAAGCCGGTGTTTTCATGTCTGCTTCTAATGAACCATCCATCATCACTGATGAAAAACCTGATTGAATTGAGCGCAGACAAACAGATGGCTCAGAGCCATGGTCTTGGTGCATAACCACTGGAATGTGTGGATACATTTCGGTTGCTGCTAAAATTAAATGGCGTAAAAATGGCTCGCCTGCATAGTCCCTTGCACCAGCAGAACCTTGCATAATAACAGGGCTGTTGGTTTTATCTGCAGCTCGCATAATAGCATGGACTTGCTCCATATTGTTAACATTGAATGCTGGCATACCATAGCCATTCTCTGCTGCGTGGTCTAATAGTTCTCTTAATGAAATTAACATATTTTTCTCCTTTTTAAGTCGTTAAAGTTTAGCATTTTTCTATTTAATAGTTACGCTTTTTTACTCTTATTTTAATACTCTAAATCACCCACTGTCAAAATTTTCATCAGATTTGTACCGCCAGACTTATCTGTATACGTACCCTTGGTTAGTATAACAGTATCGCCATCATCAACAAAATCGCCAACTTGTAAACGCTTGATAACAGCCTTGTTTATCTCTGCCCAATCTTTTCTAGTTGATAAAAAACAAGGATGAACCCCTCTATAGAGGGTAGCTTTTTGCAAAGTTGATACTTTATCAGACATCGCTACAATAGGAATACCTGAACTAATTCTTGACATCCATATGGCAGTTTTACCACTCTCTGTTAGGGTTGCAATCACCCTAGCACCTATATGATTAGCAGCATACATTGCACTCATAGCAATGGTTTCGTCAATATAAGTAAAGGTTTCATCAAGACGATGATGGGATATTTTAGCAATGGGGTTTTTTTCAGCTTCAATACAAACATCATGCATAGTTTTAACAGCATTTTCAGGAAAATCACCTACCGCTGTTTCAGCTGAAAGCATTACTGCATCAGTACCATCTAATACTGCGTTAGCAACATCAAAAACCTCAGCACGAGTTGGGGTTGGACTGATAATCATTGATTCCAACATTTGTGTTGCAGTAATAACAATTCGATTATTTGATCTGGCCAACTTAATTAAGCGTTTTTGTTGTGCAGGTAATTGTGCATCACCAATTTCAACACCCAAATCGCCACGTGCTACCATAATGCCTACCGACTCTTTGATGATATCTAAAATAACATCCTCTACCAAAGACTCGGCACGTTCAATTTTTGAAATTACACCGGCATTACAACCCGCTTGTTCTAATAATTGCTTAGTTTCACGAACATCATCGCCACTAACTGGAAATGATAAGGCCACATAATCTGCTTTAGCTTTTGCTGCAATTAGGATATCTTTTTTATCTTTTTCAGTCAATGCATTAGCAGACAAGCCACCGCCACGAAGGTTAATGCCTTTTTTATCTGACAAAATACCGCCTTGTGTCACAATGGTATTAATTTTATTGTCTTTAATGCTAGTAACCTCTAGTACTATTTTTCCATCATCCAATAATAAGACATTACCAATCTGCACCTCTTGTGGTAATTTTTTATACGCAATACCCACCGAATGCTTATTACCTGAATTCTCATCCAAATCAGCATCAAGTACAAAGGCGTCGCCATTACTCAATTGGATTTTCATGCCATCTTTGAAAGCAGCAATGCGGATTTTAGGGCCTTGAAGATCCATCAAAACACCCACATAAGTCTGGTTGGCTTGCGCCCAATCGCGTACTGCCTTCACTCTGTTTAAATGCTCTTCCTCTGAACCGTGTGAGAAATTAATGCGCACAACATTAACACCTGCTCCAAGAATACGGGTTAATACACCCTCTTTATCTGTTGCAGGACCAAGTGTGATTAATATTTTAGTTCTTCTAGGCAAAATCTACACCCGCAGTCCTTTGTTCTAAAATTTCTACTGCTGGCAATGTTTTGCCCTCTAAAAACTCTAAAAATGCACCGCCACCTGTTGAAATATAGCTTATTTTGTCTTCAATACCGTATTTATCAACAGCTGCCAATGTATCACCACCACCAGCAATTGAAAATGCATCAGATTCAGCAATTGCCTTACCCAATGTCTTGGTACCACCAGCAAATTGATCAAATTCAAACACCCCAACTGGGCCGTTCCACACAATCGTACCTGCATTTTTCATAATTTCAGCTAACTGCTTAGCAGACTCAGGTCCAATATCAAAAATCATATCATCATCAGCAACATCGGTAGATGCTTTGGCCTGTGCCTCAGCAGTTTCTGAAAACTCCTTGCCACAAACTACGTCTGTTGGCACTAGAATTTCACAATCTTCCATGAGTTTTTTAGCCGTTAGAATAAAATCATGTTCACACAAAGATTTGCCCACATTAAAACCCTGAGCCGCAATAAAGGTATTGGCAATACCACCACCTACAACCAGCTGATCCACTATTTTGGATAAAGACTCAAGTACGGTCAATTTTGTTGAAACTTTAGAGCCACCAACAATCGCAACCATTGGACGCTTAGGGTTATCTAATGCCTTGCCAAGCGCATCAAGCTCACCCGATAATAATGGACCTGAACAAGCAATGGGTGCATATTTAGCAACACCATGAGTAGACGCCTGAGCGCGATGCGCAGTACCAAATGCGTCCATCGCAAAAATATCACACATCAAAGCCATACGCTTAGATAAGTTATCGTCATTAGCCATTTCACCAGCATTAAAGCGTACGTTTTCACAAAGTACCACTTCACCATCGTTCATTTGAACACCATCTAACCAATCTTTTTCTAAACGTACTGTAATGTTTAACAATTCACTCAAACGATCAGCAACAGGTTGTAGGCTAAATTCATCACTTGGCTCGCCTTCAATTGGACGCCCACGGTGTGACATTAGCATGACTTTAGCACCTTGTTTTAAAGCCATTTCAATGGTTGGCAGAGAAGCTTTAATACGCTTATCACTGGTAACAACCCCATTAGAAATTGGGACATTAAGGTCTTGACGAATTAACACTCGCTTTGAACTTAAATCCAAATCTGATAAATTAATAACTGACATAATAATTCTCCTACTTAATTTATGCAATAGCCTGATTAACAATTTTAATCAGGCTTTTTTCAACAGGCTCAACTAATGACAATAGCCCCCATTAGCATTTGACAGTTGAGAAATCTGCTTAGAGGGTAATGCCAATCCAACTTTAGTAACATTATCCTGAGTATATACCGAAATTCGACACGGCAACATTATGGCTAAATTAATACCCTTTCCAAGAATATCTTTTGCAATTTTTGGATTACAAACTTCGAATATGTGGCATTCTTCTGCCAATGTTTGTTTAATGTCAAAAACATGCAAAATGCCAAATTGGTTGTCTATAACGGCCTGCTTGAGTTTTTCAATTACCTCACCAACACTAAGTTGTGAGCTTTTAATATATAAATTTGACATAAAAGCACGACTCGTATCACGAGCCGTATTTTTAATAGTTTAAGCAACATGCTCAACTAAACGAAGCATATTACAAGTATAACCATACTCGTTATCATACCAAGACACAACTTTAACAAACGTATCATCCAGTGCAATGCCTGCACCAGAATCAAAAATTGAAGAAGCGCTAAAACCACGGAAATCACTTGATACAACTAAGTCTTCAGTGTAGGCCAATGTGCCTTTCATTGAGCCTTCTGATGCCTCTTTCATAGCATCACAAATTTGCTCATAAGTGGCACTCTTGTTCAACTCGCAAGTTAAATCAACCACTGAAACATCAACCGATGGAATACGAAATGCCATACCTGTTAATTTGCCATTAAGCTCTGGCAATACAACGCCGACTGCTTTAGCAGCACCTGTTGATGAAGGAATGATATTCTCAAACACCGCACGACCACCTCTCCAATCTTTCATTGAAGGACCATCAACCGTTTTTTGTGTTGCTGTTGATGCATGAACTGTCGTCATTAGACCACGCTTTAATCCCCAATTATCATTAATCACTTTAGCGATTGGCGCAAGACAATTGGTGGTGCAAGACGCTGCTGAAATAATGGCTTGACCTGCATATTTGATGTGATTTACACCATAGACAAACATTGGTGTATCGTCTTTAGAAGGTGCTGATTGAACCACTTTTTTTGCACCTGCATCAATGTGTGCCTGGCAAGATTCTTCAGTTAAGAAAAAACCAGTACAGTCAATGGCCACATCTACATCAATATCACCCCACGCAAGATCAGCAGGATTGCGTTCAGCTGACAAGCGAATTTTTTTGCCATTGATGACAAAATTATCACCATCAACTGCAATATCACCGTTAAAACGACCGTGGGCTGTATCATACTTAAGCATATATGCTAAGTAATCATTGTCTAATAAGTCGTTAATGCCGACTACTTCTAGTTCTGGAAAATCCTTTGCAATGGCACGAAATACCATACGACCAATACGACCAAAACCATTAATACCTATTTTTATTACCATTTTCTCACTCCCTTTTTTACTTCATTACATTATGCCATTTGGGCATAAATCTCATTAAAAACACTAAAAAAATTATCAGTAACTCTCACCGTGTTTAAATTCATTATTTAACCAATAACGGCTTTCGCTTTTGCAATAACGTTATCTGTTGTAAAACCAAATGCTTTAAATAATTGATCCGCTGGCGCAGACTCACCGAAGGTTGTCATACAAACCACATCACCATCTAGACCTACGTATTTGTACCATCCATCACCAACACCTGCCTCAATTGCAAGGCGCTTAACACCTGGTGTCAAAACTGAGTCTTTATAAGCCTGATCTTGATCATCATAAGCATTTGTACAAGGCATTGAAACGACGCGTACCTTGACATCCATTGCTGCTGCTGCTTCAATTGCCAAGCCCACTTCAGAACCCGTTGTAATAAAAATAATATCAGCCGCACCTTCACAATCTTTAAGGACATAACCGCCTTTTTCAATATTAGCCACTTGCTCAGAAGTTCGCGCCATTGCTGTTAAAGTTTGGCGTGAAAAAACCAATCCTGTTGGTGCATTGCCTCTAAGCATCGCCATTTTCCAAGACACTGCTGATTCCACTGCATCGCATCCTCTCCAAGACTGGAAATTAGGAATCATACGCATGGTTGCCAACTGCTCAACTGGCTGATGCGTAGGGCCATCTTCACCCAGACCGATAGAATCATGGGTATAAACATAAATTGTGCCAATTTTCATTAGTGCGGACATGCGTAACGCATTACGCATAAATTCCATAAACATAAAGAAGGTTGCGCCATAAACCTTAAAACCACCATGAAGCACCATGCCATTCATCATGTGCGCCATACCAAATTCACGAACGCCCCATGAAAGATAATTACCATTTGCATTTTGTGCATTGACTTTTACAGTGCCTGACCAATTAGTTAGGTTAGAGCCAGTCAAATCAGCAGAGCCACCAAACATTTCTGGTAGTAAAGGGCCCATGGCCTCAATCGCACGTTGAGAGGCTTGACGAGAAGCAATGTTTGGCATCTCTTCTTGCGTTTTAGCAATAAATTTATCCATTTCAACTGCAAAATCAGCAGGCAAATCACCCGACATGCGACGCTCAAACTCAGCAGCATCTGCCGGAAACCCAGCCTTATAAGCTGCAAATTTAACATCCCAAGCTGATTCATCAGTAGCACCTTTTTCTTTATGGTCCCAACCTGCATAAATATCTGCAGGGATTTCAAATGGTGCAGAATCCCAACCCAATTCTTTGCGAGTTGCTGCAATTTCATCATCACCCAATGGCGCGCCATGACAATTATGCGTGCCACATAAATTAGGCGAACCAAAACCAATGGTTGTGCGTGTACAAATAAGTGAAGGTTTAGCGGTTTCAGCTTTGGCTGCATTAATAGCTACATTAATTGCGTCAGCATCATGACCATCAACATCACGAACAACATGCCAACCATAAGACTCAAAACGACCTGCTACATCTTTTTCCATCCAATCAGAAATATGGCCATCAATAGAGATGTCATTATCGTCCCAAAACGCAACCAATTTGCCAAGCCCCAACGTGCCTGCCATAGCGCAAGATTCATGAGACAAGCCTTCCATTAAACAACCATCACCCATAAATACATAGGTATTGTGGTCAACAATATCATGACCTGGCTTGTTAAACTGTGCCCCTAATGTACGCTCGGCAATTGCCATGCCAACTGCATTGGTAAGACCTTGTCCTAATGGACCTGTTGTTGTCTCAATACCATCTGCATAACCATATTCAGGATGACCTGCGGTTTTGGCATGCAATTGACGAAAATTTTTAATATCCTCCATGCTAAGGTCATAACCTGATAAATGTAGCAATGAATAAATCAGCATCGAGCCATGCCCGTTTGATAACACAAAACGGTCGCGGTCAGCCCATTTAGCGTGTGTTGGGTTGTACTTCAAATGATCATTCCAAAGTACTTGTGCAATATCTGCCATACCCATTGGTGCACCTGGATGACCTGAATTTGCCTTTTGAACTGCGTCCATGCTTAGAGCACGAATGGCATTTGCTAAATCTCTGCGTGATGGCATATAAAATTCCTTGAACAAAAACTGAATAATTATACGTAAAAACCACCCTTCAATCAAGACACTCCCAAATGATTGTTTTATAACAAAAAGTGATCACACAATAGGAACAACTGACTCAATTATGAGGCTAGTCTTATATGATAGACAAAAAAATACGTGTTAAAACATTGATATTATATGGTGGTTATAGGTGCCACAGAACCTATGTTTTATCCTGTTTCATAATTGTTCAGTTTACTGTAAATAACACCTTATTTTCAATAACTTACAACAATAGTTTGTTTCAAATCGTTTCATAAAGTTTTACTGATTTTCATAAAAAGTGGTATACAATTTAGTATACATTTTTTAATGATATACCAGTAAAATATCAAAAATTACCAGCAGATAAAACATCATGGCAACAGAATTTGAAATCAAAAAAGCAAAAGCAAAACATCGGCAATACCTAGATTTGATTGATAAAGGCATTAATCCATCCACATATAAATTTAGTGAGAAAGTAAAACTTACTTCTGATAGAACATTTAAAGAAGTGGTACTTGAATGGCATGATAAAAAACAGAAAACTGGCATATACAAAGACAACAAAGTATTAGGTAGACTAAATAATTATCTCTTTCCTAAAATTGGCAAATTACCAGCCAAAAAAATTGAACCACCAATGCTGTTTAACATCATGGAAAACATCCAAGAGGAGGGGCTTATTGAAACTAGCAATAGGGCCATAACTGTGCTTCTATGGTATTTCGTTACGGTGTAGCCAAGGGATACTGCACAAGAGACATGACAGCAGATTACAGGGGAACGCTAAAAACATCTATCAACAAACATATGCCAACATTAACTGATAAAGAAAAAATAGCTGAACTTCTAAAAGCCATTTCAGATTATCACGGCAAAAAAAGTTAAGTATGGCTTGCAAATCATCCCATATATTTTTATAAGAACCGGCGAGTTAACAAACTCAAAATGGGAATGGATTGATTTTGATAAAAACCAGTGGATTATTTCTGCTGAGTTTATGAAAATGAAAAGAGACCACTTAATCCCAATATCAACACAAGTAAAAGAACTACTATTAAAACTCAAACCCACTACAGGACGTAGCGACTACATATTCCCAAATGACAAAGACAGCAATAGAGCCATGTGTCCTGAGGGTCTTAACAAAGCCATTCGCAAACATTAATAATGGCAAATATATTGGCAAAATGGTGATGCACGGCTTTAGAGCCATGGCATCAACTATTTTAAAATGAGCATAATTTCAAATCCGATGTGATTGAAAAACAACTTGCCCATCAAGAACGAAATAAAGTGCGTGGAGCTTATAATCGTGCTGAATATTTACCTGAAAGGGTAGAATTAATGCAGTGGTATACTGATTATTTGGATAAATTGAAAATCTCTTAGATACCTTATATTTGTTATTGACTTATCCGTGGATTTGATATAGTGATTATAATTAATTTGTAAGGTAAAAATTATGACAATAACACTACATGGCTCTGTAGCTGAAATGGTGCAAGAACAGGTTTCTACTGGTAGTTACCAATCAGCAGAAGACCTTGTTTATGAGGCTCTAGAAGCTTTAGTAAGGCACAAAATTAATGAGGGCATCAATGAGGGAATAGCCGATATTGAAGCTGGTCGTTTTATGGAATTAAGACACGATAATATTGAAGAGGTACTTGCTAAACCTATTTCACAATGGTAGAAGTTCATATTTCTCGCAAGGCGAGAAAAGACCTAGATATATTCAAAGAATATATTGCACAAGACAACCTACAAAGAGCTGAAAGTTTTAGTGTGGAGCTCTTAACAAGTAGTATAAATATAATTTCAGAATTTCCACTATTTTGCCCTATATACAACGAACCCAAAGGAATAAGACGCTATGCATTTAAGAGGTACAATATTTATTACAGGTTGTCAGGTAATGGGAAAAGAGCGAATATATTGCATATACTAAACTCCGCACTACTGAAAAATATGACTTTGAAAGGTTTGTGATTTTAACTGAAACAAATAGCACTAAAAATCAAAACCAAGCTGAATATCTGCACTTTTACCAATATCAATGATATTGTCATCAGGCAGTATCAGCTCGTCAATTTTTGGCTTATTAGTTTGTTGGTGTTTAGTAATTAAACTCTCAGATTTCCTAAGATTTAATCGCATATCCCACAAACCCGTATAATGAGCTGGAGTATAGAACACCTCACGAGTCTCTAAAGTTAGCGAATTACCCACAACAACCTGAAATAGCACATACCATACTGCAATAGTCTAATTTTATTGGACACAAAGATAGCCTTATAATACAAACCATAAGGAGGTCAGTAATGACACAATATAAATCAAGAAAACAACGAGTGACTTTTACCGTTGAACATTCTGTTCAATACCCCCTTGAGGGGGAAACACTAGATTATGCCAAACTCATGGTGCATGAGAATTACACCAATAAAAAAAATCATGATAATATCAGGAGCTTGCTCCTCAGCAGTTAGCAGATGGAGAAAACAATACCTAGCAGAGCTTGGTGGACAAACACCAGAGTCAGGCAAAGCGCTGACTTCTGAACAACAAACAATACAACTGCTTGAGAAACAACTTTGGCGCGCACAAAGGGACAATGAAATCTTAAAAAAGGCAACAGCCTTGTTCGCTGTGGACAATCACCAAGTGATATGATTATCAAGATAAACAAGGCTTGCCAACAATACAATACTAAAGAATTATGAGCATTACTCAAACTTCCTCGCAGTAGTTATTACTATCAAGTCAAAGATAAGCGAGTAAACAACAACACCAACGCTATGATTAAATTAATCAAACAAACTGCTATTGAAGTTGGATACACCTATGGCAAACGCAGAATGCGAGTAGTTTTGAATAACCAAGGTTATAACATTGGTATTTACCAAACTGCAACGCTAATGAAAAAAGCCAATGTAGTTGCCATACGCCCAAGAAAGCGTCATTATTACCCTAATACTAGATTGATGTTTAAAAAGGCAAAAAACCTATTAAATCGTGTGTTTGAGCAGCAATCAATTAATACGCATTGGGTTGGTGATATTACCTATATCAAAACCTATCAAGGTGGGAGTTATTTAGCCAGTGTGTTGGATTTAGGCTCAAGACAAGTTGTTGGTTGGGCATTGTCAAAACAGCCTAATGCTCAGTTGGCAAAGGATGCGCTTAGTAATGCTGGTGTCTAGACACCAGCCCAATACAAATAAACACATGTTCCACTCTGATCAAGGGACTCAATACTCTTCTAAAGTTTTTATTGATTATTGCAACAAGAACAACATTACTCAAAGCATGAGCAGGCGAGGTAATTGTTGGGATAATGCGGTCATGGAGCGTTTCTTTAGAAGTCTGAAGACTGAGAGATTAAATTATCAAAGTTTTGCAAATCATAGTGAAGTCGTGCAAAATGTAGAGGGTTATATCTACTTGTATAATTACAAAAGGATTCATTCAGCGATTGGGTATTTAACACCTGCTCAAAAGATGGCTGAATTGAAAAAAGCGGCTTGAAATGTGTCCAAGTAGGTTAGAGCATTGCAAAGTGTCAATTGTCTTTGATATGTTCAATAGTAACACACCACATAAGAACTTACCTAGATGCCATAAAACCACTTTTAATTTTATCCTTTTGGCTACAGAGTTGAATTAAAATACAGTCTAATTTTAGCCATTCTTAACATCATCAATGAATCAGATTAGTCTTGAACAACAAAGTGTCGCCGAGTTTAGTGAGCGTGCTTATCTTGATTATTCGATGTATGTTATTCTTGATCGCGCATTGCCTTTTGTTGGCGATGGCTTAAAACCAGTTCAAAGGCGTATTGTTTATGCAATGAGTGAGCTTGGTCTGAAATCTACAGCAAAGTTTAAAAAATCAGCCCGTACGGTGGGCGATGTGCTTGGTAAATTTCATCCGCATGGCGACAGTGCTTGCTATGAGGCGATGGTACTAATGGCGCAGCCATTCTCTTATCGTTATCCGTTTATTGACGGGCAAGGGAACTGGGGCGCACCAGATGACCCTAAATCATTTGCAGCGATGCGTTATACCGAAAGTAAGCTTTCTCGTTATGCAGATTTATTGCTCAGCGAAATTAATCAAGGCACGGTTAATTGGGTAGATAATTTTGATGGCTCGCTTCAAGAACCTAAAAATCTGCCTGCACAAGTACCCAACTTATTACTAAATGGTACCTCAGGTATTGCTGTGGGCATGGCAACGGATGTGCCACCGCATAACTTGACCGAAGTGGTGAGTGCTTGTATTGCACTATTGGACAAGCCATCTATGGATTTAGACGACATCATGCAAATTATTCGAGCACCTGATTATCCTACCGATGCTGACATTGTATCCTCACCTACAGATCTTAGGCAAATTTATGAAACAGGTCATGGGTCGGTTAAGATGCGTGCTATTTATCAAAAAGAAAAAGGCAATATTGTAATTGAAGCGTTGCCTTTTCAAACTTCTGGTGCCAAGGTAATCACCCAAATTGCAGCACAAATGCGCGCGAAAAAACTACCTTTGGTGGATGATATTCGAGATGAGTCGGATCATGAAAACCCAACGCGTATTGTTATTGTTCCACGCTCTAATCGAGTCAACGCAGATGCATTAATGCTACACTTATTTGCCACAACTGAACTTGAAAAAAGCTACCGTGTTAATATGAATGTAATTGGTTTAAACGGCAAGCCAAGCGTTCTGCCACTCATTCCAATGCTTAAAGAATGGTTAAGCTACAGAATGCAAGTTGTGACTAATCGTTTAACCTATCGCCTTGATAAAATTCTTGCGCGTTTGCATATTTTAGAAGGCTTGCTCATTGCTTTTTTAAATATTGATGAAGTGATTGCCATTATTCGTGAGCATGATAAGCCTAAACCAGTATTAATCGATCATTTTAAATTGAGCGATATTCAAGCAGAGGCAATTTTAGAGCTAAAATTGCGCCATCTTGTAAAATTAGAAGAAGTTAAAATTCAAGCCGAGCAACAAGACTTGGCATTAGAGAAAGAAAAATTAGAACTGCTACTTTCAAGTGACTTGCGCCTTAAAACCTTGATTAAAAAAGAACTAAAAACCATTATTAAAAAGTTTGGTGATGAGCGTAGATCTAACATTAAAAGCAATGTAAATACGGCTCAAGCCTTTAGTGAGGATGATTTGGCACCTGCTGAAAATGTCACTGTCGTGCTCAGCGATAAAGGCTGGGTGCGAAGTGCTAAAGGTTATGATATTGACCCAACAACGCTTAATTATAAAGCAGGCGATGGTTATTTAACCAGTGTGAAAGGCAAAAGCAACAAACCTGCAATTTTTATTGACTCAACAGGTAGGTCATATTCACTACTGGCTAATTCACTACCCAGTGCGCGAGGGCAAGGTGAGCCATTAACAGGTAAACTAAGTCCACCTTCAGAGGCGCAATTTGTTGATGTGGTGATGGGCAAGGCGAGTCAAAATATCCTATTGGCTTCTGATGCAGGGTATGGTTTTATTGCTACTATTGGTGATTTGTTATCTTCAAGACAAGCAGGAAAAGCATCCCTTTCTCTGCCTAAAGGCGCACAAGTGATGAAGATTATTAATGTGGATGATCTAGATAATCAATTTATTGCACTGGCAACAAATCGTGGGCGATTATTGGTATTTCCAATATCTGAATTGCCAATATTATCTAAAGGTAAAGGTAATAAACTTATTCAAATCCCTACTAAAGATGTCAAGGCTAGACAAGAGTTTGTGATGAGTGTCTGTATTTTGCTAGAAACTCAACATTTGAAAGTCATTGCAGGCAAGCGTCATTTGACCATCAAGTTTCAAGATTTGAGTAATTACATAAGTGCCAGAGCGTGTCGTGGTAACCTTTTACCTAAAGGCTATCAAAATGTCTCTTCCATTGAAGCAATTGATTAAATCAAAATATTTTAGATAAGCCAATAATCTACCCATCAATTCAGGGGGTAATTTTTAGCAGGTCGTAGGTATAATCAATGTTTTTACCAGTTTTTCCGAAAATGTTCGTCCTAAAAATTGTTACCGATTTCGCATCAGCTCATTCACTCAGGGATTATCCAGGTGATTGTTCACGCCTGCATGGTCATAACTGGCAAATTGAAATGATGGTTGTTACTAGAAAATTAAACAGTAATGGTATTGCTATTGATTTTCGAGAAATTAAAAAACAAACCAAGGTTGTTGTAAAGCGCCTAGATCATCAATATTTGAATGAGATAGCGCCTTTTGATAAACTCAATCCTACCGCAGAAAATATTGCTAAGTATTTTTTTGATGAAGTGGGGCAACTAATTAATACTAATGATGTCAAGGTCAAGGAAGTGACCATTTGGGAAACGCCTAGAGCATCTGTGACTTATTCCCAAGGAGACTTATGAGCGCAACTCATTTACCTGATACACAAAATAGTGCCGATACTCGTCAAATTATCATTGATAAAGTAGGTATTAAAGACATTACCCATCCTATTACTTATATTGATTGCGATGGCAATAAAATGCCTACAATAGGTATTTTTACCATGACAGTATCTTTACCAGAGCATGTTAAAGGTACGCATATGTCACGCTTTATTGAGATTTTAAACGAAGGTCCTTGTGAATTTAGTGCACATAATTTCGATAAAATTATTAATAAAGTAAAAGAAAGACTTGAATCGGATACTGCACACATTACGCTTAATTTTCCTTTCTTTAGGAAGAAAAAAGCCCCATCTTCAGGCGTTGAGTCAATCATGGATTATCAAGTGACTTTATACGGCACGTTAAATAAAGGCGAGGTGCAAGTGATGATGAAAGTCGTGGTGCCTGTGACCAGTCTATGTCCTTGTTCAAAAAGTATTTCTAAATATGGGGCGCATAATCAACGCTCGCACATTACCATTAAGGCTAAAGCGGCCAAAGGTAAAACGTTGCATATTGAAGATTTGATTGATTTGGCTGAACGTAAAGCTTCGTGCGAACTTTATGCCATTCTTAAGCGCGATGATGAGAAAGTGGTGACTGAAAGAGCGTATGATAACCCTGCATTTGTTGAGGACTTAGTACGTGGTATTGCAGTCGATTTAAATGCAGATGATAAAATTAGTTATTATCGTCTTGAATCGGAAAATTTTGAATCGATTCATAACCATTCAGCTTATGCACTTATTGAAAATCAAAAATGCTAAAAAAAATCTTAAATAAAATTAGTAACATTCGCATCACCAAGGCAGAATCTATTACCCCGCCAATAGGCTTTATTAAAAAATATCCAGTCAAAAAGTCACAGTCTGATTTTATTATCCACTCAAGAAAAACCATTGCCGATATCATTTCTGGCAAGGGTAAGCGTTTATTAGTTGTGGTTGGGCCTTGTTCCATTCATGACCCAAAAGCTGCTAGAGATTATGCGCAACGATTGTTAAAGATAAAGCAAGAATTAAGTCAAGATTTATTTATTGTTATGCGTGTTTATTTTGAAAAACCACGTACCACAATTGGCTGGAAAGGGCTGATTTATGACCCTGATTTAGACAACAGTTTTGATATGGAAAAAGGCTTTGATTTGGCTCGAAGTTTGCTGCTAGATTTGTCAAAAATGGGCATGCCAAGTGCAACAGAATATCTTGATTTAATCACCCCGCAATACATCTCTGATTTGATTTCATGGGGGGCAATTGGTGCACGAACAACCGAAAGCCAAACGCACCGAGAATTAGCATCTGGTCTGTCTTGTCCAGTGGGTTTTAAAAATGGCACAAATGGCAACATCCAAATTGCCATTGATGCGATTGTATCGGCTTCAAATTCACACATGTTTTGGTCAATTAGCAAAAAAGGCTTGACAAATCGTTACACCACAACTGGCAATCCAAATTGCCACATTATCCTTCGTGGCGCTACCTATGGACCTAACTATAGCAAAGAAAATGTTGACAATGCCGCCAAGCAATTAATAAAAGATGGTTTATTAGGTAGGGTTATGGTTGATTTTTCCCATGCCAATAGTGAGAAAAAGTTTAAAAACCAGTTGCTAGTAGGTGATGAGATTGCCAAGCAAGTGAGTTCAGGTTCAGATGAGATTTTTGGGGTGATGATTGAGTCCAATATCAATGAAGGCGCTCAAGCGGTAGATGAGTTAAAATCGTTAAAATATGGCATTAGTATTACTGACGCTTGTCTTGGTTGGCAAGATACTGAAAATTTACTTAAAGTACTAGCATCATCAGTTCAAGCAAGAAATACATAGTTTTAAACTAAAAAGCCTCACCCTCTCATGGAGTTTATCAAAAGACAAGGTTTTAGCTTGAAACAAAATCAATACCTGTACTCAAATTAGGTAAAATAAAAGGCAATTTAAATCAAGTCTTTTTATCATGTCTGAGCATACTGAAAATCCCAACCATTTCGAGCCAAATTTCCCGATAGTTACCATTGAAGACGAGATGCGCAATTCCTATTTGGAATACGCAATGAGTGTTATTGTTGGGCGTGCATTACCTGATGTTCGAGACGGACTTAAACCTGTGCATCGTCGTGTACTTTACGCCATGGAGGTCTTGGGCAATGATTACAATAAATCTTATAAAAAATCAGCCCGTATTGTTGGTGATGTGATTGGTAAATATCACCCACATGGTGATACTGCTGTGTATGACACTATTGTACGTATGGCGCAACCATTCTCAATGCGTAATATTTTAATCGATGGTCAAGGCAACTTTGGCTCAGTTGATGGTGATTCGGCTGCTGCTATGCGTTATACGGAAATTCGTATGGCCAAACTTTCACATGAGTTATTGCGAGATTTAGAAAAAGACACTGTTGACTTTATTGAAAATTACGATGGCTCAGAATCAGAACCTTCAGTACTACCAACTCGTGTACCTAACCTTTTGGCTAATGGCTCATCAGGCATTGCAGTAGGCATGGCGACTAACATTCCGCCTCACAACTTGGGCGAAGTGATTGAGGTCTGTTTGAAAACCATTGATAATGAAGACATCACTATTGATGAATTGTTAAAAATCATGCCAGGTCCAGATTTTCCAACAGCAGGTATTATTAATGGTGCAAGTGGTATTCGCCAAGCCTATGAGACTGGCAAAGGCAAAATTTACTTGCGTTCAGTATCCCATACTGAAGGTGAAGACAAGCAAAGTATTGTTGTGACCGAGCTGCCTTATCAAGTTAATAAAGCCAAACTGATTGGTAAAATTGCAGAACTTGTTAAAGATAAGCGCATTGATGGTATCACTGGGCTTCGTGATGAGTCTGATAAAGACGGCATGCGCATGGTGATTGAGTTGCGTCGTGGCGAAGTACCAGAAGTGATGCTTAATAATTTGTATAAATTGACTGAAATGCAAACCGTATTCGGTATTAACATGGTGGCAATTGACAAAGGCATGCCAAAGTTAATGACATTAAAAGGCATCCTAGAAGCATTCATTGCTCATAGACGTGATGTGGTGACTCGTCGCTCTATTTTTGATTTAAACAAAGCCAGAAATCGTGCGCACTTATTAGAAGGCTTATCAGTTGCATTACATAATATTGATGACATTATTGAACTGATTAAATCTGCTTCAAACCCAGCAGATGCAAAAGAGGCATTAATGGCTAAAACTTGGCAAGGCTCAGTGATTAAGGAGTTGATTGGCGATCGTGACATGGCAATGTTTAAGCCAGAAAATTTGCCAACAGAGTTAGGTTTGCAAGTGAATGGCGATTATCAATTATCACAAAAACAAGCACAAGCCGTCTTAGATTTAAAACTTCATCGCTTAACAGGGCTTGAAAAAGACAAGATTTTTGATGAATTTAATGAACTGTTAGAGCGTATTAAACGTCTATTGGATATTTTACAAACACCTGAAAGACTCATGCAAGTTATCCGTGAGGAGTTAATAGACATTCAAAGTAACTATGCTAATGCTCGTATGACGCAAATTTTAGAGCACAAGATTGACTTAACGCTGGAGGATTTAATTGCCCAAGAAGAGCGCGTGGTCACCTTGTCTCATGGTGGCTATGTGAAAGCACAATCTTTAAGTGATTATCAAGCTCAGCGCCGTGGTGGTAAAGGCAAAGCAGCTACTAAAGTAAAAGATGAAGATTTTGTTGATCAGTTATTTATCGCCAATTCTCACGATACAGTTTTGTGTTTCTCATCCTTAGGAAAAGTATACTGGCTTAGGGTTTATGAGTTGCCAATGGCATCACGCATAGCACGTGGCAAACCAATTGTTAACTTATTACCATTAGAAAAAGAAGAAGTCATTAATGCTATTTTGCCAGTTTCAGAGTTTGATGAAAATCATTTTGTCTTTATGACAACCAGTAGTGGTACGTGTAAAAAAACAGCGCTCACTAACTTCTCAAAACCACGCAAAGGTGGTATTATTGCTATTGAATTAAGAGATAACGACCAACTTGTTGGTGTAGAAATCACCTCAGGTGAGCATGATATTATGCTATTTTCAGCCTACGGTAAATCCATTCGATTTAAAGAATCGGCTGTACGTGTCGTAGGACGTACAGCCATTGGCGTACGTGGTATTAAATTAGCAGATACTGATAAAGTGGTGTCTCTTATTGTTGCTAATCAAGACAGTCCAATTCTAACAGCAACTGAAAAAGGCTTCGGCAAACGTACACATCTTAATGAATACCGTGCTCAAGCACGAGGTGGCTCAGGTGTTATTTCTATTAAAACCTCAGATAGAAATGGCAAAGTTGTTGGCGCTATTCAGGTCACTGATGAAGATGAGATGATGTTAATTTCCAACAAAGGCACTTTAGTCCGTGCTAGAGCGGTTGATGTTTCTATCATTGGTCGCAACACCCAAGGCGTTACCTTGATTAATATCGCTAAAGGTGAAAAATTAGTCTCTATTGCAAAAATTGCTGAAACAGAAGACGAGGAATCTGAAAGTGAAAATAACGCAGAACAGTATTAAAAATAACCTCCTTGATAAAATCAAACATGCCTGATTAAATTTAATCATAGAGGTTTTTTGGAAAACGTTATTACCAGTAAAGAAGAATTCTATAGCCAAGAATTTGCTAATATATCTTTGTCTAGAAAAGAGCTAACAGGAAAAGAGTTTGACTGCTGTGTTTTCAATTCTTGTGATTTTAGTGAGGCGATAGTTAGAAACTGTAAGTTTTCTAATTGCAAGTTTGTGAACTGCAGTCTTAGCCTTCTAAGCACCATAAATAGCAAGTTTTTAGAAGTCGAGTTTCAAGAATGTAAGATGTTGGGCATTGATTGGACGAAAGCTTACTGGCGTGGGTTAGTCCTAGGGTCTCAGTTACAGTTTAAAAAATGCTTAATAAACTCATCTTCGTTTTACGGGCTTAATCAAGCAGGAATTACAATTGAAGCGTGTCAGGCACATGATGTTGATTTTCGAGAAGCAAATTTTAATTTAGCCACTAATTATGATATCAATATAAATAATAACATCATTAGAACTGCAAAATTTTGCCGTTATGAAGCAGTTAGATTGCTAGAATCACTAGGTATAGATTTAATTAGTTAAATAATCTGACGTACGTTAATTGAATAATTTTTAATCAGTCTTTTTTGTCAAATTTTAATTTTTGTTTAAGACTACTGGCAACCTGCTTTCTGTCTTTGTAACCCACATATTTAAGGGAGTTTCTAACCATATGCACAATACACCGTTGAACATTCTGTTCAATACCCCCTTGAGGGGGGGAACACTAGATTATGCCAAACTCATGGTGCATGAGAATTACACCAATAAAAAAAATCATGATAATATCAGGAGCTTGCTCCTCAGCAGTTAGCAGATGGAGAAAACAATACCTAGCAGAGCTTGGTGGACAAACACCAGAGTCAGGCAAAGCGCTGACTTCTGAACAACAAACAATACAACTGCTTGAGAAACAACTTTGGCGCGCACAAAGGGACAATGAAATCTTAAAAAAGGCAACAGCCTTGTTCGCTGTGGACAATCACCAAGTGATATGATTATCAAGATAAACAAGGCTTGCCAACAATACAATACTAAAGAATTATGAGCATTACTCAAACTTCCTCGCAGTAGTTATTACTATCAAGTCAAAGATAAGCGAGTAAACAACAACACCAACGCTATGATTAAATTAATCAAACAAACTGCTATTGAAGTTGGATACACCTATGGCAAACGCAGAATGCGAGTAGTTTTGAATAACCAAGGTTATAACATTGGTATTTACCAAACTGCAACGCTAATGAAAAAAGCCAATGTAGTTGCCATACGCCCAAGAAAGCGTCATTATTACCCTAATACTAGATTGATGTTTAAAAAGGCAAAAAACCTATTAAATCGTGTGTTTGAGCAGCAATCAATTAATACGCATTGGGTTGGTGATATTACCTATATCAAAACCTATCAAGGTGGGAGTTATTTAGCCAGTGTGTTGGATTTAGGCTCAAGACAAGTTGTTGGTTGGGCATTGTCAAAACAGCCTAATGCTCAGTTGGCAAAGGATGCGCTTAGTAATGCTGTGTCTAGACACCAGCCCAATACAAATAAACACATGTTCCACTCTGATCAAGGGACTCAATACTCTTCTAAAGTTTTTATTGATTATTGCAACAAGAACAACATTACTCAAAGCATGAGCAGGCGAGGTAATTGTTGGGATAATGCGGTCATGGAGCGTTTCTTTAGAAGTCTTGTGAAATATCCATATTTATACCTTTTAAACAAATTTTGTCAAAATAACAATTCTCTGCCCTTCTATTTTGCCTTCAATATGCTCAGCATTATCAGTTACTAATGATATATTACGTACTGCTGTTCCGCGTTTAGCAGTAAAGTTTGCGCCTTTAACTGTAAGATCTTTGATTAGGATGACCGTATCACCAGAGTCTAACTGAGTGCCATGACTGTCTTTGTGTTTTAATGTTTGTTCGTCACTAGTGCGCTCATCCATTGCTTGTGCCCAAGTTAATGTTTCGTCATCCAAATAAAGCATATCAAGCAAGTCCTGTGGCCAGCCTTCACTACTTAACTTAGTCAATATACGCCAAGCCACTACTTGCACCGCTGCTATTGACGACCACATAGAATCGTTCAAGCAATGCCAATAGTTAATATTTCCCTGCTTAGGATTATCAATAGAATTATGGCAAATGTTGCAAATTAAAATAGATTGATTGTCACTATTATCTGAAGGCATCACTGCAAATACTGACAAATCATGCTCATTGCCACACAACTCGCATTTGGACTGGCTACGGCTTAATAATATTTGTTCAGTATCCATAAAACTGCCCATTTATATTGGAAATGAATCATATTTTAACTGATAAATATAATAAAAAACTAATATAGTTCGATAAAGCGTCACCTAAATAGGTATAATTTTGGTCTTCATTTATCCCACAAATCACATGTCTGAAAATAAATCTGGCCATAAGTCGCCATCTAAATTTGAATGTTTAGGATTGTCTAATACCATTTTAAAAGTATTGGATTCTATTGGCTACGAAACCCCTTCTCCCATTCAAGAGCAATGCATCACCCACTTACTAAATGGCGAAGACATTATCGGTCAAGCACAAACAGGCACGGGGAAAACAGCAGCATTCGCTCTTCCACTGCTTGACAAAATTGACTTAAACATTAATGCACCACAATTATTAATCTTAACGCCCACCCGTGAACTTGCCATTCAAGTATCAGAAGCAGTACAAATCTATGCACGAGGCATGAAAGGTTTTCATGTGTTGCCTATTTATGGCGGGCAATCTTATGATATTCAACTACGCCCTCTAAAGCGTGGTGTACACGCTATTGTTGGCACACCTGGTCGGGTGATGGACCATATTAAAAAAGGCACCTTAAAACTAGACAAACTTAAGTCATTCGTTCTAGATGAAGCCGATGAAATGCTCAAAATGGGCTTTATCGATGACATAAAATGGGTCATGCAACGCATTCCTGAACAACGACAAATTGCCCTATTCTCTGCCACCATGCCAAGCGTTATCAAAAAAGTGGCTGAACAATTTTTAAACCAGCCAAAAATTGTTAAGATAAAAACCAAGACAGAAACAGCGACCACCATTACCCAAAAATACTGCATGGTTGGTGGCTTATCACAAAAATTAGAAGCCTTAACTCGCATTCTTGAAGTCACTACCTTTGATGCGATGATTATTTTCGTTAGAACCAAAACACTCACGATAGAATTGGCAGAGAAATTATCTGCCCGTGGTTTTTCAGCAGAAGCCATTAACGGCGATATTCAACAAAGCCAACGAGAACGTATCATCACTAACTACAAAAAAGGCAAAATTGACATTCTTATTGCCACCGATGTTGCTGCCCGTGGTTTAGATGTAGATCGCATCTCACACGTGGTTAATTACGACATTCCTCAAGACGCTGAATCTTATGTACACCGCATTGGCAGAACAGGACGCGCAGGCCGAAAAGGTGACGCAATTTTATTCGTATCAAACCGTGAAAGGCGTATGCTCAGTACTATTGAACGTGTTACTCGCCAAAAAATCACCCCCATTGAACTACCCAGTGCAAAGATTATTAATGCCAAACGCATTGAAACATTCAAACAAAACATAGCACAAACCATCAACAATCAAAACTTAGACATATTTGAAAAATTAGTCAGCGAATTTCAGCAAGAAAACCCAGAAGTTGAAATCTCAAAAATCTCTGCTGCCTTGGCATTCATTGCGCAAGGCAATGAGCCATTGCTATTATCAGAAAAAGAACCAAATTTTGGTAGCAATCAAACACCGAAAGAAGAAAAAATAATCCCTATCAAAGCCGAACCTTTGAAGGACTTTCCGAAAATCCCAATGTGTCGTTATAAGATTGAAGTGGGTAATAATAATAATGTTAAGCCGGGTAATATTTTAGGTGCTATCGCCAATGAAGCTGACATGGACAGTGAATATATTGGCTCAATTCAAATTTTTGATCATTGCTCGACCATTGACTTGCCAGATGAGATGCCAGATAAGGTATTTGAGGTTTTAAAAAAGACCGTGGTTTGTGGCAAGCGCCTAAACATTGTTAAACTCACTGAAAAAAATAACAAGACCACTATTGGAGGGCAAGCAGGAAAACGTAATTTTGGTCGTGGAAAATTCTCCAAGGGTAAAAGCAACAACCGACGTAGCAATAAAGACTATCATGGCAAAAACAAAAGAGATGACAAACACGGCAGAAAACCAAAATTTTCACGTTAAGATAAAACATAATGAAGTTCTCGCGTTTTTTCCTTTTTAATCTGGCTTAAATTTGTTAATAAAGCCTCTCTTAAAGCGGATTTAATTGCAGGATTAACTAGCGCTGTTATTGTTCTACCTCACAAGGTGTAGCATTTGCCACTATTGCTGGATTACCCCCTGAATATGGTCTATATACTGCAATGGTTACCCCAATCATTGCCCGCACTGTTCGGTTCATCATTACATTTAGTTTCAGGACCAACCACAGCCATTTCCATCGTGGTTTTTTCCGCCATTAGTCATCACGCCGAACCAGGCAGTGCTGAATTTTTGTCATTAGCACTCACACTCACTTTTCTTGCTGGTGTTTATCAACTGGCATTTGACTTAGCACGCTTAGGTTCAATAGTTAATTTTGTTTCACACACGGTCATTATTCGTATTGATATGTCTATTTATTTTGGCTCGGTTAATCACATTCAAAACGCATTGCTGCCATCGTAGAAAACGAACGTATTAATCATATTTTGATTGTCGCTAGTGGCATTAATTTTATTGACCTAGCAGGCACAGGAGCACTCATTTCAGAAAACAATCGCCTAGTAAAACAATGGTGGCTTATATTTTGTCGGGCTTAAAGCCTCCATTTATGAGTTTGCTGCCAAGTCGAATTTCATCCAAAAAATTGGCATCACACTTTTTCGACTCAAAATCACAAGCTATTAATCATATTCATAAAAAACTAGAACAAAAACCTGTGTAACCTGTCAAGCACTTATTTTTAACGAATGTCGACCTTAATAACAAAAAAATATGCTAAAATCAGGCTTACTGTGAAGAATATGCCCTATAAAAATTAGTTTTGGGCTACAGTTGCTATTTATATCTATGTTGTTGATTGATTCATTGTCGGTTTTCGTACTCTATAAAGGTAGTCTATTTTTTCGGTAATTTTTAACTTATAGGAGACACAATGTCTACAACAGGAAAAGTCAAATGGTTTGACGCAAAAAAAGGGTTTGGTTTTATTGAGCAAGAAAGTGGTGACGATGTATTTGTTCATTTTCGCGCTATTCAAGGCGATGGCTACAAATCATTAGAAGAAGGTCAAGAGGTAGAGTTTGACCTAGAAGACGGTGAAAAAGGTCCGCAAGCTGCGAACGTTTACCCAAAATAATTTAATTTTTAAAAAAAACTTCTTCGTTAAGAGTAGTGAAATTTACCTACTATCGCTTTATAACCCACAGATTTGAAGTTAGAGGTACTCCCGAGATTCGATAGTTTTCAGCAATCTCATTTATTTGAGAATCATTAGGTATCAATAAATTACCAT
The DNA here is from genome assembly GCF_016592615.1 of Isorropodon fossajaponicum endosymbiont JTNG4. Lineage (NCBI taxonomy): Bacteria > Pseudomonadati > Pseudomonadota > Gammaproteobacteria > Isorropodon fossajaponicum symbiont. The sequence continues at coordinate 327,570 of NZ_AP013043.1, read as the reverse complement.
CTAGTTTAATTACAAAGTGATATGTATTCGAGGTTGCATTGAAGAATGATTCTGCAAAGTTTAACTGAATCTCTATTACTTTATCATCTCCAATAACATTATAGTTTTTAACAGAATAGGTTCCTTTTGCATATGTTAAAACAGATGGTATTGCAGAACCACCATTCTGCACAAATATTAAGATTGTTTGAATCAAAAAATGATTTTTGTGTAGATTCAAAAGTATTTTAATTAGTATTAAAAGTCAAAACATAACTACTTAAGCCACCAACCGCTGTATCACATTGCCTCCACTCTCCAGCAATTAAGTCTCCACCAATAACACCTTCAACCGTTCCTGCAAAATGATTTCTTGCATCCGTTTCACTTACAAATGTCCTTGCTAAAATATTGTGGTGGTCTAAAATATCTTCGGCAAAAAATTGCAAAAAATTCGGTGTATTACCATATAGAAAAGCAATATCAGGATTAGTATTACCAAGTGCTCCACCTTGATTTGCATATTCTATTGTTTCCTCTGTTATGTATGAAACATCAATAATGCTATCATCTAAATTATTATTAAAATCTATAGTTTGTAAAACCCTTGCTATTGATATGCCTTTCTGGTCTCCAGTGGTAAAACTTAAATCAATATCTTCAGGATATAAAGCGCCCAAGCCTACGGCTGAACCTAGTTTCATACCTCCAAGATAAAATTCCACAGTTTCACCATCTTTGTATTTAAAACTTCCTTTCTCGTCAGTTATTCCATTTTAAGTGTTTGTTTTGTAAGTCAATCCTTTAACTGCTGAATCTAGGAAAACACCAGTATTAACATCAGAACCACCATTCGATGAAGATGAACCACTTCCACAAGCGCCAAGCGTTAAAGCCAATAACCCTGTTGTTAATATTTTTGTTTTGTTTTTCATTTTTTTTCCTTTTAAAATTTATTTGTTACTTACTCATTTGTTCTACTAGTTTGTTATGCGCATCTAAAAAAGCAGCGACAACAATTTTACCCATATCAGTACTTCCATAACTACCGCCACCTACACCAAAGCCTACATCAGTTTTTTTGGCTCTGCCTTCTGCAACTGCATCTTGCAAGCCCGTTCTGACATTAACAGCGGTTAATAATGTTTGAACTTCCTTATCAGAAATATTTATATTGCCAGCCAATGCACCTATGGGTCCTAAAAATCCTGCTAAAAGACCACCAAGTGCAAGATTTGAGCCACCTGCATTGTTGTCTGAAAAAATAATGCTTGGAGTGATTATCCAATCAGCACTAATCATATTTCCCGATGCTGTGTTTTTATTACTGACCAATTCTCCAGCAGATGCAAGTGCTCTTTCCCTTTCTAATGCCTTGGATGCTGCACCTCTATCTACCACTTGAAAACAATTACTTTTTGCCATCATTAGTTTTATCATTGGAATGGGGCTAGGTAAATTATGTTGTGTTAAAACAGCATAAGGATTCTTAGAAGACTCAGGTTCGACCAGTACTGCAACGCCAAGAGGTTTAGCGCATTTTTTTAATTCTTTGGCTTGAGCAGTAACAGCATTATTAGCCTCGCCACCTGTTTTTATATTTGTATCTAATATATTAGATGTGCTACATCTAGCTGTTAATAATGTTGCTATTGATATTGCTAATATATTAAAAATAAAAATATAATGGATGCCACTTTAAAAAATATATGAAACAATATTTAATACATTATTAAAAACACAGGAATTGATTATTTGTTTTGAACAACAAGATTTAGATAAAATTTACCTTAAAGGTCTACCTTGAAACACAAACCCTTTTTAGACTGCACAATGTAAAATAGCAATACACTCTATTCTTTAGGGTAAAAAATTGATAAAGAAAATATGAATACATTTTATTGGTACGACTATGAAACTTTTGGCATTTCGCCAAAAATAGATAGAATCTCACAATTTGCTGGCATCAGGACTGATGAGAATTTTAATATTCTAGATGAGCAAATGTTTTATTGCAAGCCAACTCATGATTGCTTACCATCGCCCGAGGCTTGTTTTATAACTGGTATTAGCCCACAATTATGTGAACAAAAAGGCATGATTGAGCATGAATTTATTAAAAAAATTCATGCTCAATTCTCAACGCTAAATACCTGTGTTGTGGGTTACAATTCAATTCGCTTTGATGATGAATTTACGCGTCACACGCTGTATCGTAATTTTATAGACCCTTATGCTTGGCATTGGCAAAATGGCAATACTCGTTGGGATATATTAGATGTTGTGCGACTGTGTTATGCGCTTAAAAAAGACGCAAGCCTTAAATGGGTTCATAATGAAGAAGGTAAGCCAGTCTTTAAGCTTGATCAATTATCGCTTGCTAATGGCATTGAGCATGCAAATGCACACGATGCACTAGCTGATGTACGTGCTACTATTGCCATTGCTAAAATTATCAAGCAAACACAACCTCAATTATTCGACTACAGTTTTAGCTTAAGAGAAAAGAAAATAGTCGTCTCTAAAATTAGCCTATTTGAACCAATGTTGCATACAACTGACATGTATCCAGCACAATTGTCTTGTACTCGATTGTCTGTTGCGTTGGCTTATCATCCTGAGTATAACGACCGAGCCCTTGTGTTTAACCTTGATCAAGACCCTTGTGTTTTGCTAGAGCTTGATATTGAAGCACTTAAAATCCTAATGTTTACCAAGCAATCTGAACTACCAAAAGAAGTGGAAAGACTACAAATCAAGGAACTGATTTTTAATAAAAGTCCAATGTTCGTTCCCAATATTTATAAACTTGAACCAAAAATTATTAAACAGCTAAATATTGACATGAATCAATGCATAAAACATCTTGATTTTATCAAAGACAACCAAATTAAGATTGGTAAAGTCGTGCAAAATTTATACAAAAATGATCAAAAACGTATTGCGACAAAAGAGGTAGACCAGTCACTTTATGATGGCTTTATTGACAATGCTGATAAACGTATTTGTAATCAAATCCAAACCTTATCTGTTGATGAGTTAAAAGAATTTCATCCAAAATTTAAAGATGGTAGGCTCTCAACATTATTCATGCATTTTAAGGCTAGAAATTATCCTGATACTTTAACTGAAGACGAAAAAGAAGATTGGTTTGGAACCGTTCAAGGACGAGTTCAAGCGGGTGAAAATGGTTACACAACTATTGATGATTACCTTCAAAAAATCAATACAATGAGAGCACAACATCCACATCAAGAAAAACTATGGCAGCAACTTGAGACTTATAGCAAATCGTTCTTTTAGGCTGTTTTGCCTTATATTTAAATCTAGCGTATAATATTCGGCATTGAGAAAAAACAAGCAAAGAAAAAATGAACGCTGAAACACGTACAGAAATGTTTGGAAGGTTGCTTAAAAAGATACCTAGTCCAACCACAGAGTTAAATTATTCAACACCGTTTGAACTACTGGTAGCTGTTACCTTATCTGCACAAGCAACGGATAAAAGCGTTAATAAGGTTACTGATAAATTGTTTCCAATTGCCAATACGCCTGAAGCTATTTTTGAATTGGGTGAAGACACACTTCGAGACACCATAAGAACCATTGGCCTATTTAACTCAAAAGCCAAACATATTATCCAAGCTTGTAAAATTCTGATTGAAAAATACAGCTCAGGCGTACCAGAAACTCGTAAAGAACTAGAAGCACTACCTGGTGTTGGTCGCAAAACTGCCAATGTTGTGCTTAATACTGCCTTTGGCCATCCAACCATTGCGGTGGATACGCATATTTATCGTGTAGCAAACCGCACTGCTATTGCCAGTGGTAAAACTGTATTAGAAGTAGAGAAAAAATTGGTCAAATTCATCCCTGATGAATACCGAGTACCTGCACACCACTTAATGATTTTACATGGTCGTTATACCTGTAAGGCTCGCTCTCCATTATGCACAGAATGTATTTTACTTGATCTTTGTGAATACGAAGAGAAAAACTTATAAATCCTAAAGTGTTTTACACTCAAGATAGAACACAATAGCGGCAGTTCCTTGCCAATGCTTGGCAAAAGTTTTTAAACAAGCAAATGCTTGACCCATTAGAAACTCAACTAACATAGGTGATTGAAATACACCCTGAGTATCACCAATTGATTAGTGATATTGAATCTGACTATTTTCCAGAGCAAGGTGAGGTCAATCCTTATCTACATTTATCGTTAAGAGAGCAACTCTCAATTAACCAGCCACTTGGCATTAAAAAGATTTATCAAAAAATATTAACCCAAACCAAAGACCCACATCAAACAGAGCACAAAATGATGGATTGTATTACACAGATGATTTTTTCTGCGCAAAAAAACAACACGCCGATGGATCATCAATCTTATATTCACTGTTTACAAAACCAGTCACACTAATGCCTGTTGAGTCACATATTGAAAAACATCTAGGTCAAATACTCATCAACAAACAATCATTAGCACAGGATTATTTGATGCTTATAAAGTGACACTAGATAATGGTAGTCACGTTTTTATTAAATATCAATCCAGTGTGTGTGCCTAGTCAACAACTACTATAAGAAGGTAGTGCGCTTTCAAAGTTGGGTAGAACGATCCATACACCCAAAGTATTAGGCCATTGTGAACATTGCTTAATTTTAGAATGGATTGAAACTGCATACAATGCAAATATACAGTCACAAATGGGTGTTGAGCTAGCTAGACTTCATTAAAATACCCATGACTATTTTGGCTTTGAATTTGACAATCATATTGGGCAAACACCGCAATATAATGGGATTGGTAAACACATCAGCGATTGGTCGGTATTTTTTTGGGAATTTCGCTTGTTGTTTCAAATTGAACTTGCCAAAACAAAATGGTCATTTAAATGCACAAAACTACAAGCAACTACTAAGCGTAGAAAAATTATTACCCAATTTATTAGACATTAATATCACCCAACCTTGCTACATGGAGGCTTGTGGTCTGGCAATGTTTTGAGCGGAAAAAACAATCCTTATTTTATCGATCCTGCTAGTTATTATGACCACTGCGAGGCAGATTTTACCCTAACCTTTATGTTTGGTGGATTCTCAGATGATTTTTATAACAGTTATGCAGCCATTCTCCCACTCGAAGAAGGGTTTAACAAGCGAAAACCCTTGTATATGCTGTATCATTACCTTAATCATCTTAATATTTTTGGTTATAGTTACCACAAAAATGTCATGAATTGTTATGGGAGAATTAGCAAAGTTACGCGGTTTGGGCAAAAAAAACTGAACAGCAATTAAATAAAATAGGCATTTATAGTAAGCAAGATTTACAAGAAATAGGTGCAATTGCTACCTACGTCAAGTTAGGTGAGCCACATTTATGCTTTTTGTATGCACTAACTGGCGCACTTGAGGGTAGAAGTTGGCTTGACATTGCCCATAATGAAAAAACTCGGCTTATTATTGAGTTAGACAACTATAAAGTTGAGTAAAGTAGACTCTTTAACAAAAAATGACTAAACTTGCCAATTAACAAAATTACTCAGTAATTGCAAGCCATCATGTTGTGATTTCTCAGGGTGAAATTGCACTGCAAATAGTTTATCTTGAGCAATAGCACAAGTAAAATCAACCCCATAATTAGTCACCCCAGCAACCATATTTGTATGGCTTGCTTCTACATAGTAACTATGCACACTATAAAAACGCGCATTGTCATCAATATTATGCCAAAGCGGATGTTCTATTAATTGTTTGACTGTATTCCAGCCCATGTGTGGCACTTTAAGATTATTCTTAGTAAATTTAACAATATTGCCTGACACAACAGACAAGCCATCAGTGCCACCATTTTCTGCACTAAAATCAAACAAAAGTTGCAAACCTAGGCAGATGCCTAAAAATGGCTTCTCATCAACACAACGCTTAATTACATCAATTAATTCATGCTCTACTAAGGCCGCCATACAAGCACCTATTGCACCCTGACCTGGAAAAACAATGCGATCAACATTGGTAATTAAATCAGCATCATCAGTTAAAAATACTTGATCGTTAGGAGCGACATATGCAAGTGCCTTTTGCACACTACGCACATTGCCCATACCATAATCAATAATTGCAATACTTTGCACGAATGCTTAAAGCGAGCCTTTGGTTGAGGGCACACCTTCTTGACGCTCATCCTTTGTTATTGCCATACGCAACGCCCTGCCAAATGCTTTAAAGATGGTTTCAGCCTGATGATGGGAATTAACCCCTTTAAGATTATCAATATGCAGTGTAATTAAGGCATGATTAACAAAACCTTGGAAAAATTCTGAAATCAAATCAACATCAAAAGTGCCAATCATAGCGCGCGTGAAACTCACATTTAAATCCAAACTAGGGCGACCAGAAAGGTCCAGCACAACGCACGATAACGCCTCATCCAGTGGCACATAAGAATGGCCATAACGGGTAAAACCTTTTTTATCACCGACCGCTTTAGCAAAGGCTTGACCCAATGTAATGCCAATATCCTCAACACTGTGATGATCATCAATCTGTGTATCACCGTCACATTTAATGGTTAAATCCATTAAACCGTGCCGTGCAACCTGATCCAGCATGTGGTCTAAAAACGGCACGCCAGTATCTATATTTGCTTGACCAGTGCCATATAAATTGAGCTCAACACTAATGTCAGTCTCATTGGTTTTTCTAGAAACTTTAATCATATTTATTCTGCAAGTTCAATTATCTTTTTATTATAACTATTGACAGCAATAATCGCCCATAAAATCACACTAATATAAGGGATAAACAGCCCAAACCCAAAGGTTATAAAACCAACAATTGCAGTAATGACTAGCATAATCAAAGCGCCGATAACACTCGCATAAAACAGGCCGATTGGCCCTAAAAATATGGCCAAAAGAATCGCAACAACAAGGCTTTTAGTGGGTAGTTTTTGTGATGACACGATTTATAAATACTCCTCAATTAGAATTTCAGCGATTTGTACCGTATTAAGCGCTGCACCTTTGCGAATATTATCAGAAACCACCCATAAGTTTAAGCCTTTTTCACAAGAAATATCCTCGCGAATACGGCTTACAAATGTATCATCATGATTAGTGGCTTCCACAAATGGCGTAGCATAACCCCCATCTTCACGTTTATCCATAACCGTAACGCCATTTGCTTTTAACAAAATATTAGTGGCTTCAACTGCAGTAATTTTTCTAACAGTTTCGATATTAATCGCTTCAGAATGCCCATAAATAACAGGCACGCGTACTGCTGTTGGATTAACCAAAATGTCTTCATCTTCAAAAATCTTTTGCGTCTCCCACACCATTTTCATCTCTTCCTTGGTATAGCCATTATCTTGAAAAACATCAATATGTGGGATGACATTAAATGCGATCTGCTTTGGATAGACTTCAACATTAACCTCAGTATTGCCACTTAATAATTTAGTGGTTTGGTCGATTAATTCACTAATCGCCTCCTTACCAGAACCCGACACCGCCTGATAAGTCGCCACATTGATACGCTTAATCCCCACCGCATCATAAATTGGCTTCAGTGCCACCAGCATTTGAATGGTGGAACAGTTTGGATTAGTAATAATATTACGCTTGGTGTAATCCGCAATCGCATGTGGATTAATCTCTGGAACGACTAAAGGAATATCCTTATCACGACGAAAATGTGCCGTATTATCAATTACCACACACCCTGCCTCAGCCGCAATCGGTGCATATTTCTCAGAAATACTGTCACCTGCTGAAAACATGCCTATTTGCACTTTCGAAAAATCAAAGGTGCTTAAATCTTGCACCGTCCAACTTTTACCCTGACAAAACACTTTCTTACCAGCAGAATTAGCACTCGCTAAAGGATATAAATTATTAATTGGAAAGTTACGCTGTTCTAAAATAGAAAGAATCGTCTCGCCCACCGCACCTGTTGCACCAACTACACAAACATCAAACTTTTTGCTCATCGTATAAAAAATATAAGGTTATAAAAGGATAGTATTATACTTAAGTTTTAATCGGTGTTTTCTTTGTCAGAAATGGACTGTGTTTCATCTGTTTCGCTCTCATCTAAGTATTGTTTAATTTTTTTTTACACTGGCATAAGCAAGTTTCTTTTTTTTAAAATCACCAAAAAATGTTACAAAACCAATGAAAATTATCATCAACTAAAAATAACCAGTTGATTGAAAATTCTCACTGCCAATATTTAGCAAGCCATACATAAAAATAGTGCTAAATAAAAATATAAGGAGAAATAGAAGCGATGTAGTTGTATAATACCAAAATGTATTTAGCAACTTTACATCAATTCTTGATTTAATATAGTCTCTAGCGATCCTAAAATCAGCCTCAATAATGTCATTTTTTACATCTTGATGTATGGCAATAATTTTTTTAATATTGTTAGCATCAACTAATACACCAGTCGTATGGTAAAAATACTCACTCATTAATTTATCTTGTAAATACGTCTTAACGTCATCTGATAGATTGGGTGATTTTAGAGCTTGTTCTATTTTCTTAGCTTTGGACTTGTTCCTTCTTTCGAGAAATTCATTAATATGAGGAAGACTATGTGCAATCTTTACTACAAGTGAAATCACTATTATAAAAATAGCAACAACAAAACCATATTCATGCTCTAGTATTTCTTTTAAACCCTGTTCATTGGTGTTCATTTATACAATATTATCAATATCAATAAATTGATGTTTAAGCCCAAATTTTTGGCTCAAATGTTGGCATAAGACTTGCACACCATAACGTTCGGTGGCATGGTGTCCAGCAGAAATGAAGGCGATGTTATTTTCTTTAGCGATAGCGGGGATTTGTTCTGATACTTCACCCGTTATAAAACAATCAGCGTTAATGTTAATGGCATGGTCAATATAAGTTTGTGCACCGCCACTACACCATGCGATGCGTTTTAATATTTTATCATCCGCGCCAAAAACTAACGGTGTACGGTTCAGGGCTTGTTTGATGGTATTGGAAAAACTGCCTAGCGTGGTGTCAACCTCCCCTTGCCAGACTAGCGTATCACCAATTGGGGCAGGGTTTTTAATGCCAAAGCGTTGGGCGAGTTGGGCATTGTTGCCAACTTTTAGATGGGCATCGAGTGGCAGGTGGTAGGCGAATAAATTAATATCGTGATCTAATAGTGCTTTAATGCGGTTTTTTTTGATGCCCGTTATAGCTAAGTTTTCATTTTTCCAAAAAAATCCATGGTGGACAAACAGCGCATCCACCCCTTCATCAATCGCTCTATCGATCAAATCTTGATTAGCACTCACGCCTGAGATGATTTTATCAATATTAGGCTTGCCTTCAATTTGTAGACCATTGGGGCAATAATCATTAAACGTGTCTACATTAAGATAGTCATGGCAGTATGCGGATAAGGTTTTGTTTTCAATCATAGAAGCGTTTTACAAGGTTGATAAAGGTTTGATTTTGTGTTTGCGTGCCAATGGTAACGCGCAAGCAATCTGTTAATGCTGGGGCAGTGCTTAAATCTTTAATTAGCACACCATTCGCTTTTAAAAACTCGAACAAAAGATGGGCATTGGGTGCTTTGAATAAAATAAAGTTAGCTTGTGATGGGTAGACTTGCAAGCCACTAATTGCACCGAGCGTGGATGACAACTCAGTGCGTTCTTTGAGGATAATTTGTGCGTTCTTGTTGATTTCATCTTTTTCTTTGAGAAGAAAATTCGCACTCACCTGCGTGAGCATATTGATATTGTAAGGCAGGCGTAGTTTGTCTAGTGCTGTCACCATGTCCTGTGTACCAATTAACAAACCTATGCGCAAGCCAGCAAAACCGATTTTTGACACGGTTCTAAGCAGTACTAGATTTGGATATTTATTGATATCTAGCAAGAAACTGTTATCGGCATAGGCATAATACGCCTCATCAAGCACCACCAAAGCATTGGTTGAAGTAATAATTGTCTCGATAACTGTTCTATCAAACGCATTACCTGTTGGGTTGTTTGGATAGGCGATAAAAATTAACTTAGGATTGTGAGTTTCTACCGCTCTTTGCATGGCATCAGCGTCAATCTCAAAATTATTCGTTAATGCAACACTTTGATAATTAAGCCGTGTAAATTTTGCAATCATTCCGTACATGACAAAACTTGGCTCAATGCTTAGAATGGTGTCCCCCGTATCACATGCCAATGCCAATAGTTGAATCAGCTCATCCGAGCCATTACCCAGCAACACGCCAAACTCATCAGGAATATCCATTAACTCACGCAAAGTTTGTTGCAACTCGTTGGCACTGGCACTAGGATAACGGTTTAGTTGTACACCTGCCAAATACGCCAAATACTGCCCAATTAACGCATCTGGCAAGGGAAATGGCGACTCCATCGCATCCAACTTCACCATATCATCAGAAGGAGGTACATGATAGGCATTAATTGCTTTAATATCAGGGCGTAGCCAGTTGTTAATAAAACTCATGATGGCGATTGTCGGTTGGGATGATATTGCATTTTACCGATACTTTTGGCATTTAATAAAGTTTGATAGGTATAGTCCAATGCACGCTTGCAAGCAATTTCAATACCCAAACCCGATGCAATTAATGCGCTTATTGCACTTGAAAGTGTGCAACCAGAGCCGTGATAATTACCTGGTAGCTTTTGATAGACAAAACTTTGAGTGAGTGTTCCGTGGTGATACAAGCAATGCTCAATCACCTTATCAAATGAATCAGTTTTGGTGAGTAAAATCCAATTACAAAAGAGTTTTTTAATGGCTTTTTGTTCATCTTGCTCATCTGCCAAGATTTGTAATTCTGCCAAATTAGGTGTGATAACTTTTGCCAGTGGCAACAATTGTTGTTTTAAAGCATCAATTAAAGCAAAATCTAAAAAATCATAATCACTACTGGACTTCACAATTGGGTCAAGAATGATGGTTTTATTTTTAACTAACTTAGCAATGGTTTTAATTTGCTTAATTGAGGATAATAAGCCAATTTTCACCACTTCAAAATCAACATCAGCTTGTAAATGCTTAAATTGCTTAATAATCAAATCACAATCCACTTCAACCAAACTTTCAACTGATGCTGTGTTTTGTACAGTAAGATTAGTAGTAATAACAAGTGGTGTTACGCCAAATTGATTGATGCTTTCAATATCAGCAACTAACCCTGCACCACCACAAGGGTCAAGTCCTGATAAAACTAAAACTGTATCATTCAAGTTTGCTTTCTTTTTTGATTAAGAAATCCACCACTTTTAGCATATCAGTATGTGAACCTGCATGGGTGGCATCAGTTAAATACTTACCATTAATAATCATAACTGGCACGCCAGTAATCTTATATTTAAGTGTACTTAACTCAGATTTATTGACTTTAATTTTCACACTAAAGGAATCGAATGCTTTTTCTACCTTGTTTTTATCAATACCAAAACTTGCTACCCAATCAACAAAACTCTCTTTAGAGTTAAAGCGTTTATTCTTTGCGTGGATTGCATTAAATAACACTTCATGCAATTTTTCAACTAGGTTTAATTCTTCTAATACAAAGTAAAAAATCGCCCCATTTAACCGACGCTTAGAAAACATCGCTGGTTGACGTACAAACTCAACATTACTAGGCTTGGTTTTAAGCCAACCATTTATCAGAGGCTCAAGATTATAGCAATGTAGACAATAGTACCAAAATAACTCACGCACTTCAATTTTATCGCCAGTGGTAGTTTTGACTGGCTTATCAAGCACTATGTAATCTATACCAGCTTCATAATTCTGCGAAAATACAAAACTAGAAAATATAATCAGCAGAGCGAATAGTGTCTTTTTCATGGTTATTCCTTGTTTAAGATTTCAATATTATACGATTTTAACTCATCCATAGTTGCACGTAACTGCGTATAAGTTTGGTGTTGCTGTGGATGAGTTAGATTTGGGCTTAATTCTGCCAATGGCATAAGCACAAAGTTATATTTCAAAATATCATCTCTTGGTAGATTGTGGCTTTTATCAAAAACCGTATCATACAAGGTTAAATCAAGGTCAATTGAGCGTGATGAAAATTTTGGCGAACGCCTATCCCTACCAAGATTATTTTCAATTTTATGTAAAACACTGACCACTTCAGAAATTGTTAAATTAGTCGTTGCGTTAATACCAATATTATAAAAATCATCACCTTCAAAACCAAAGGCTTTAGATTCATAAACTCTAGAAAAAACCGTGTTTTCAAATGTCACTTTAATAATGTCAATGGCCTTAGATAAATTTTCCCTACGGTTTTGATTTGAGCCGATATTGATGTGAATATTAGCCATTACTGCGCTCAATAATAACACCTACACCTTGTGCACCTGTCAATACTTCGCCTTTATTCAAGGTGAGTTTTATCCAAGTAACTCCAAACTCTTCCAATACAATTTGAGTAATTTTTTCTGCCAAGGTCTCAACTAACCGGAACTCACTATTTTGCACAAAATCAATCAAACGCCTTGACACCGCCTTATAGTCCAGCGCTTGGTCAATATGATCAGTTTCACTAGCCGCTTTAATATCAGCTGACATTTCAATATCTAGTACAATATCTTGACGAATTTTTCGCTCCCAATCGTAAATACCAATAACGGTATCAATTTTTAATCCTTGTATAAATACAATATCCACAGTAACATTTTGAGCAACTAAAATTACTCATTCAATTAAACCAAAAAAGCATTATGTTACCTGAGTTACCCTTTACCATTCTTATTCTCCTTAGTTATCTAATCGGCTCAATTTCAACAGCAATTATTGTTTGTAAGATGCTTAATCTGCCCGACCCTAGAACTCAAGGGTCAAACAACCCAGGCGCAACTAATGTATTGCGCATTGGCGGTAAAAAAGCAACTGCAATCACACTCATTGGCGATGGGCTCAAAGGTGCAATTCCAGTATTAATCGCCTACTACCTAGACTTTAACATGCTTGATGTTACTTGGGTTGTTTTGGCGGCATTTTTAGGTCATGTATATCCCATTTTCTTTGGCTTTAAAGGCGGAAAAGGGGTTGCGACTTTTTTGGGTGCTTTATTTGCTCTCAGTTATCTTACTGGGTTTGGCTTTATAATTACTTGGGTTTTTATGGCAAAAGTACTAAAAATTTCATCACTTTCGGCACTAATTGCTACCGCGCTCACGCCAGTTTATTTTTATCTAATTACTGATAATTTAGCCTCTACTTATGTCATTACCTTAATCTGTCTGTGGATTTTTTACACCCATCAAAGTAATATTAAAAGGCTGCTCAACAACCAAGAAAATAAAATAAGTTAGCGCTTAAAACTCAGAACCCGCCCATTAAAACAAATAAAATAGTGCATTCATTATGAATGTATAATATTAGAATATATAGATTTTGTTACAATTATTTAATTTAAACGTCGCAATAGTTATGTCAATCAGAAAAAAGTTTAGCAAGAAAGATGCTAAAAATAAGATAAAAAAATTACAAGATAATAAGTATGTTATGCATAAAAGCCATGTCATGTCTGGCAATGCATTGTTAAGCTTATCAAAAATAGCAGGCGATTATCCTTACGCTAAAAAGATGGGTGTCGAGGAGTACGAAAGTGAAAAGTATTTATTACAAACTGAACTACTAAAAGCGCAAGATTGGATTAAAAATCATAACAAAAGGATTATCTTATTGTTTGAAGGTCGCGATGCAGCTGGCAAAGGTGGTACAACTAAACGCTTTATGGAACATCTCAATCCACGTGCCGCACGTGTTATTGCGCTAGAAAAACCATCAAGAGTAGAATTAGGACAATGGTATTTTCAGCGCTATATTAAGCACTTTCCCACTAATGGAGAAATGGTGCTGTTTGACCGGTCTTGGTATAATAGAGCCGGCGTAGAACGTGTTATGGGCTTTTGTAAAAACTCAGAATATCTTGAATTTATGCGGCAAGCACCTTTATTAGAACGCATGTTGGTTAATGACGACTTTATACTTTCTAAATATTGGTTCTCTGTCAGTCGTCAGGAACAATTAAGGCGCTTTCATCTACGTAAAAATGACCCTTTAAAAAGATGGAAACTAAGTGAAATAGACTTACAATCATTAACCAAGTGGGAACAATATACCAAAGCCAGAAAAGACATGTTCTTTTATACCAATACTGCTGATTCGCCTTGGATTGTTGTAAAGTCAGATGATAAAAAACGTGCAAGAATCAATTGTATTAGGCACTTTCTTTATCATCTAGATTATCTTAACAAAGATGCTAAAATAGTTTTCGAACCTGACTCAAAAATTATTGGAAGTGTAAGTAATTTATATAAAAATAAGGAGGACATCTAATGTCAGATAAAAAAAAACAACTGAAAGCCGCTATACAAATTGCCAGAAAGGCAGAAATTGAAGCTTTAATTGCGACTGAAAAAGCTCAAAAAGCTGTTAATAAAATAGAAAAATTGAAAAAAGAGCTGGATGCACAGCATAAAAAGTTAGTCAAAAAAATTGAAAAAAATAAAAAAGATAACGATAAGAAAATAGAACACTTTTCTAAAAAGAAAGTGAAAAAAGCAAAGAAGAAGAAATCTTTAAAATAATTCCGCTTTTCGCTAGTCATAGACTGGCATTATGTCTTTAATAATTTTCTTTCTAAAATTACAACTAAGTCTTGATATTTACACCTTTTTTAAGTAGGTAAAAAGCAAGTATCGCTAATACAGCAATCATGCTTAATAAAACTAAAATTGACACCCAAAACTCAGAAGTGCTAATACCCAAAAACCCTAATCTAAAACTATCAACCATATAATAAATTGGGTTGAATTTAGACATATCCTGCCAAAATTGTGGCAATATTTCCACACTATAAAACATACCACCAAGATAAGTCATGGGCATCAAAATGAAAGTTGGAACAATAGAGATGTCATCAAACGATTGGGCAAATATAGCATTAATAAACCCTGCCAATGAAAATAGGACTGACGTGAGTAAAAAGGTAATTAACACGATAAGCATACTGTCTACTTCAAAATCAATAAAAAACCACACAGCAATAAAAACGCCCAATCCGACTGCAAAACCGCGTGCCACGCCACCAGAAACATACCCTAGTAAAATAATCCAATAAGGCACAGGCGCAACTAACAACTCCTTAACGCTATGGTTAAATTTTGCTAGAAAAAACGATGCCACTGTATTGGCATAAGAATTGGTAATAACGGTCATCAAAATCACACCAGGAATAATATAATGCAAATAATCCACACCTTGCATATCGCCAATGCGCTCACCCATCAAACCGCCGAAAATCAACAAATATAATGACGTGGTAATGATGGGTGGAAAAATAGTTTGCACCCAAATGCGAGAGAATCTTAGAATCTCCTTAACAACAATGGTTTTATAAGCAATCCACATTACCTCTCCTTGTTGGTTAGACATAAAAATAAGGTTTCTAAACGATTTTGCGTACTACGAACATGGTCCACATTAACACCCTGCATGCTCAAATTTTGCAATACATTAGTAATGTTAACATTTGATCCTAATGTAACTTGTAATGAATAATCATCTAAGCGTTCGCATTTAAAATTATCAGTTACTATTGTTTGAGGTAGTTTTGTTGAGCTTTCCAAAATCAGTACCTGTTGGTCAACCTGTGACAACAACGCCTTCATACTAGTTTGCTTAATGACTTCGCCCTCATTTAGAATGGCGATATTACGACAAAGCGACTCAGCCTCTTCAAGATAATGCGTGGTTAAAATAATGGTCATACCTTGATGATTCAACCTGCTCAAAAAACGCCACATTGAGCGACGTATCTCAACATCAACACCTGCAGTAGGCTCATCAAGAATTAATATTTTAGGTTGATGAATAAGCGCCCTTGCCAACATCAAACGACGCTTCATACCGCCTGATAATGATATGGCCATATCAAAACGCTTATCCCAGAGCTCCACCTCCTTGAGTAAAATCTCAGCTTGAATTTTAGCTTTTGACTTGGCAATGCCATAATAACCCGCCTGATTAATCAAAATTTCCTCAATAGGTTCAAAAGGATTAAAGTTAAATTCCTGTGGCATTAATCCAATCAATTTTTTCACCTGATTGGCATGGCTGTTTTGATTAAAGCCCAATACCTCAATATTGCCTGAAGTTTTATTAAGCAGCCCGCAAATAATACCAATAACTGTTGTTTTTCCTGCGCCATTACTACCCAGTAGTGCAAAAAAATCACCCTTTTCAACGCGAAGATCAATGCCTTTTAGTGCTTCCAATTGATTGGCATAGGTTTTTTTTAAACCTTGAATGAGTAGTGCAGCCGACATAATGAATATAACCTATAAAGAAAATAGAATAAAAAATCAAAACATTTTAACATTTATCCCCTTTTATTAGCTATTTTTGCGATAATTACCTGCTTTAAATTGTTTTCTAAACATGTAAAACATATGACAAGCATAAAAAATATAACATTGCCTGATATTGGTGATTTTGATGAAGTTGAAGTAATTGAGATTTTAGTGAATATTGGCGACAAGATAAGCGCTGATGACAGCATAATTACTCTAGAAAGCGACAAGACCTCTATGGAAATTCCAAGCCCTTTCGCAGGTATTGTCACAAAAATTAACGTCAATATTGGCGACAAAATTAAACAAGGTGATGTCATTTTGAGCGCTGAAAGTGAAGATGACCTTCAAAACACGAGCCAAAGCACCAAAACTGAACATTCTGAGCCACAAATCGTGCCCGTTGTTGTGCCTGATATTGGTGATTTTGATGAAGTTGAAGTGATTGAAATTTTAGTCAGCGCAGGTGATGAGCTATCTATAGAGGACAGTATAGTCACTTTAGAAAGCGATAAAGCTTCGATGGAAATCCCAACACCAGTTGCAGGTAAGGTCATTGATATTAATGTTGCACTAGGCGATAAAATCTCTTTAGGTACGTTAATTCTTAACATTGAAAGTACAGGTGTAGAGAAAGCACCCGAAACACCTATCGAAACTAAAACACAAAGCCACGCACCCGCACCAGCGCCAACCCCTAGTACACCAACACCCATCACAACAAACGTTAATCAAGCAATCTCAACGTTACCCAAAGGCAATTCACACGCCTCACCTTCTATTCGTAAACTGGCTAGAGAGCTGGGTGTTGATTTATCATCTGTCACTGGTACAGGGCAAAAAGGTAGAATTTTAGATGCTGACCTTAAAGGCTATGTTAAACAGCTAATGACCTCTGGCAATTTAGGCGGTGCTATTCCTAAAACACCAGTGATTGATTTTTCTAAATTTGGCGACACTGAAACACTGGCACTATCCAGAATTAATAAATTATCAGGCAAACACTTAACCGCCTGCTGGCTAAACATCCCTCACGTTACCCAATTTGATGAAGTCAATATTAATCAAATGGAGGCGTACCGACAAGAACAAAAAGCCAACGGTGTTAAGCTCACTCCCCTAGTTTTTATCATGAAAGCACTGGTTCAAACGTTAAAAAACCACCCACGTTTTAATGCCTCACTTGATGAATCAGGTGAAAACTTGATTATTAAAAAGTATTTCAACCTAGGCATTGCAATGGATACGCCAAAAGGCTTAGTTGTGCCAGTTATTCGTGATGTTGAACAAAAATCCTTGGCTGATTTGGCCAAAGAGATCTTTAAAACTTCAAAAAATGCACGAGAAGGCAAACTAAGACCTGCTGATATGCAAGGCGCAGGTTTGAGCATTTCTAGCTTGGGTGGTATTGGTGGCACGCAATTTACGCCCATTGTTAATGCGCCAGAAGTGGCTATCTTAGGCGTATCACGCTCATATTTCAAACCCGTTTGGGGTGGTGAAAATTTCATCCCCATTTTAACATTACCACTGGCACTATCCTACGACCACCGCGTGATTGACGGCGTACAAGGCGGGCAGTTTATGGCGGAGTTAAACAATACTTTGCAAGACATGAAGGGGATTGTATGATTATAAAAACTCAAGTTATTGTTATTGGTTCTGGTCCTGGTGGTTATACGGCCGCATTTCGAGCGGCTGATTTAGGCAAACAAGTGACGCTAATTGAACGTTATGATGTTTTAGGTGGTGTGTGCCTAAATGTTGGCTGTATCCCTTCTAAAGCACTCCTTCATACTGCCCAAATCATCATGCAAGCAAAAGAAGTCTCACATTTAGGTGTTACGTTCAATGAGCCAGACATTAACATTGATGACGTGCGCACAAATAAAACCAATATTGTCGCTAAATTAACAGGCGGCATCAAAGCCTTGGTAAAGGCAAGAAAGGTTGATGTTATAACAGGCTATGGTAAGTTCATCTCAGCCAATCAACTTGCAATCGAACATAGTGACGATATCATTGAATTTGAACAATGTATTATCGCCGTAGGTTCACGCGTTACCAAAATTCCTGCCTTTCCGTTTGATGATGCTCGCGTAATGGACTCAACAGATGCGCTAGATTTAACTAACATACCCAAACGCTTGCTTGTTGTTGGTGGTGGTATTATCGGCCTAGAAATGGCAACGGTATATGACGCACTAGGTAGTGAAATATCAATTGTTGAATTATCAGACCAACTCATTGCCAGTGCTGACAAAGACATTGTCAATCCACTATTTAGGCGCATTAAAAAACAATACGCCAATATTTTTCTAAACACTAAAGTAACCAGTATGGACGCGCTAGACGAAGGTATTAAAGTTGGTTTTGAAGGCAAAAACGCCCCAGAATTTGACACCTTTGATAAAGTGCTAGTTGCCATTGGTCGCACTCCTAATGGCAAATTAATCGATTGCGAAAAAGCAGGTGTTGAAGTCAACGATTGGGGCTTTATCCCCACAGACAAACAAATGAAAACCAATGTTCAAAACATCTACGCCATCGGCGATATTGTTGGACAACCCATGCTCGCCCACAAAGCCGTACACGAGGCCAAAGTCGCAGCAGAAGTCATTTGTGGGCACAAATCAGGCTTTGATGCGCTCACCATCCCATCCGTTGCCTACACCGACCCAGAAGTTGCTTGGACAGGCAAAACCGAAAAAGAACTCAAAGCTGAAGGTATTGCTTATGAAAAAGGCGTATTCCCTTGGGCAGCTTCAGGCCGTAGTTTAAGTATTGGTAGGTCTGAAGGCATGACTAAAGGCTTGTTTGATGCAAAAACAGGTAGAATCTTAGGCATGGGTATTTGTGGTACTAATGCAGGTGAGTTGATTGCTGAAGCAACACTTGCCATTGAAATGGGTTGCGATATGGATGATATCGCACTCACCATCCATGCCCACCCAACCTTAAGTGAAACCACCGCCTTTGCAACTGAAATGGCACAGGGTACAATTACAGATTTATTACCGCCGAAAAAGAAAAAATAGGAAGAGATTATGAATACAAATCAAGCAAGAAAAAACGTCATTGAGCAACAAATTCGTCCTTGGGGTGGGTTAAATTATATTGCTAATAATGCACTTAAAGATACGCCAAGAGAAGATTTTGTGCCGGAGAAATATAAAAACCTTACCTTTGCAGATATTGAAATTCCACTGACCAATAAAGCAAAAATGCTTTTTCCAAAGATTGAAGGGCGCTTACTAGATGCGCTTAACATTCAAAAACATGAAACTGTATTAGAAGTGGGTACGGGTAGTGGCTATTTAACGGCTGTTCTGTCAAAATTATGCAAATCTGTAACCAGTATTGAAATTGATGAGACACTTAGTCATAGCGCCCAAGAAAAAATTAATGCATTGGGGATTGATAATGTTAATTTAAAAGTGGGAGACGCTTCAAAAGGCTGGCATTCTGATGATTTTTTTGATATGGTTATTGTTGGTAGTTCGGTGCCTAAAATTACAGGTCGTTACTTTCACTTATTAAATGTAGGCGGTAGAATCTTTGTGATTGAAGGTACTGGTAATATCATGAGTGCAAAATTGATTACTCGTATTAGTGAGCATAAATGGGATACAAAATCCTTATTTGAAACACAATTAGACCCCATGCAAGGGTTAGAGTCATCAGCCAGTTTTGAGTTTTAAACCATGAATGTGTTTTTTAACTTTGTTCTGAAAAAAGCCTTATTAGGGCTTGTACTTTTGTCACTGGTCGCTGTATTTTTTATTGCTCAAATTCCTGATTTTCAACTGGATGCCTCTTCAGATTCTTTGGTACTAGAAGGTGATGAAGACCTACGCTACTACCAAAGTATTAAAAAAAATTATGGGTCTGATGATTATTTGGTTATTTCTTACCAGGTTGAAGGCAATTTACTGGCACCTGAACAACTCAACCACCTTAGAAAATTTAGACAAGATTTAACCAAAATTGACCAAGTCAAGTCGGTAACGACTATTCTAGACGTGCCACTCTTTAGATCACCACCCTTATTTTTAGCGGATTTAGCTGGTGAAAACATTAGCATTGATAATGGCAATGCTAACTTAACTTTAGCCAATGATGAATTTAAAAATTCACCTTTATATGCTAATAATTTAGTCAGCAAAGATGGCAAGACAACTGCTGTTTTAGTGGCACTAAAAGACAATCAGAAGTTCAAAGAATTACGTGAAAGTCGTGACAAAATGCGTATTCAAAGGGCTAATAATACATTGTCAGATGACCAGCAATTAAAACTTAAAATTATCGAAAAGCAAGTTTTAAAAAATGCCACTGCCCAGAGTGAATTACAAGCGCAAACAATTGGCCAAATTCGAACCACTATTGGCCAATATTCAGACAAGGCTCATCTATTTTTAGGCGGTCTACCTATGATTACCACTGATATTGTGGCTTATATTAGTAACGATTTGATTATATTTAGCTTGGCAGTTATTGGGCTAATGAGTTTAATCTTGTTGATTATTTTCAAAAGCATTCGCTGGGTCATTATGCCAATTGGCATTAGTATTGTTAGCGCGCTTATCATGACAGGTGTTTTGGCTTATTTAGGTTGGAAAGTGACTGTTATCTCATCTAACTTTTTCTCATTATTGCTGGTGATGACACTTTCTGTGGTTATACATCTCGTGGTTAGATATAGAGAAATCGCCCAACTCAATCCAGAGTTTGACTCAAACCAACTCATTAAAGACACTTTGTCACAAATGTTTAAGCCTTGTCTTTTTACAACTCTAACCACGTTTGTGGCTTTTGGTTCTTTACTTATTAGTGGTATCAGACCCGTGATTGATTTTGGCTGGATGATGTCAATTGGTGTCACCATTGCCTTAATATTATCATTTCTTGCTTTTCCAATGATCATGAGTTTATTACCAAAAGCAAAAATTGCAAAACACAAAACTGAACTAAGTGTCACCACCTCATTGGCTAAGTTTGTAGAAAAATTTGGCAATCATTTATTAGTGGTATTGATAATATTTGTAATAGGTGCTGGGTTTGGGGTTAGTAAACTTAGCGTTGAAAATCGTTTTATTGATTACTTTAAAAAAGACACAGAAATCAACCAAGGTCTAACCTTAATTGATAAAAAACTAGGGGGTACCATTCCGCTGGAAATTATTTTTGATGATTTAGCAGAAGACTATTGGTTTGATGAAGATTTACGCGATGAGATACATGATATTCATCAATATCTTGATTCTTTGAAAGAAACTGGCAAGGTTTTGTCAATTGACATTCTAATGCAACTTTTAACCCAAGCCAATGGTGGTGAGGCACTTAATGGATTTTTCTTAAACATTGTCCGTTCTCAACTACCTGAAAGTGCTAAAACGCAAGTGTTGTACCCTTATTTATCTGAGGACAGTGGACAACTCAGGATGGTTATCCGTATTCGAGAAACTAATAAAGAATTAAAACGCGGCGAGTTGATTGATAAAATTCAACGCCATATTTCTACTAACCTTGGGTTTAAGCCGGACAGTTTTCATTTAAGTGGCATGTTAGTTTTGTATAACAACATGCTACAAAGTTTATTTGAGTCGCAAATCAAGACCATTGCCGTGGTATTTGTAATGATTTTTATTATGTTTTTGTTTATTTTCAAATCGATTAGTTTGTCCATTCTTGCGCTAATTCCAAACACCTTACCGTCACTTTTTATTCTTGGCATTATGGGGCTGTTGAATATTCCACTGGATTTAATGACCATCACCATTTCAGCGATTGCCATCGGCATTGGCGTTGACAATGCCATTCACTACATTCACCGTTTTAAGGATGAATTTAAAAAAGATAAGGATTATATGGCAACAATGTATCGCTCTCATGCCAGTATTGGTTTGGCAATGTTTTATACGTCAATTACGGTAACAATGGGCTTTTTAATTTTAGCCCTGTCTAACTTTATACCCAGTATTTACTTTGGCGTATTTACTGCCATTGCAATGCTCAGTGCGCTACTTGCTAATTTAACTTTATTGCCTAAGTTAATACTCATGGTAAAGCCAAAAATCAACCCATAAGGCGCTAACGAATTAAAAAAGATTATGCCAGTAGTGTTCATTTATCGTTAATACCCATGCCAAAACAACATCATTTTGACGTTCTAATCATCGGCACAGGTAGTGCAGGATTAATGAGTGCACTACAGTTATCAGATGATTTGAACATTGCATTGATTGCCAAAGATAAACTATTAGAAGGCAGCTCATACTATGCACAAGGTGGTATATCTGCTGTACTAGATATCAATGATAACTTTAGCACTCACGCGCAAGACACCTTGTCGACTGCAAAAGGTCTGGGTGATAAAACTGCCATCCGTTTTATGGTTGAAAATGCGCCCAAAGTCATTGCCTCATTAGAGCGTTCAGGTGTTAAGTTTACCAAAAATAAAGAAGCGTATCATCTAACGACTGAAGGTGGTCATAGCCATAGAAGAGTGGTACATGTTGCTGATAAAACAGGGCGATCAATCCAAATCAATTTACTCAAAAGCGTTAAAGAAAAAAGCAACATAACACTTTTTGAAAACTATATTGCTGTTGATTTACTAATCAAATCCCACGATTGCTATGGCGCCTATATTCTTAATAAAAACACCCACCAAGTTGAAAGTTTTATCTCCCATAAAACCATTATTGCCACAGGTGGTGCATCAAAGGTTTATCTTTATACCTCTAATCCAGACACATCAACGGGTGATGGCATTGCCATGGCGTATCGAGCAAAATGCGTGATTACTAATATGGAATTTACCCAATTCCACCCTACCTGCCTTTACCACCCACACGCAAAATCTTTTTTAATCACCGAAGCACTTCGTGGCGAAGGTGGTAAGTTAGTTTTGCCGAATGGTCAAGCCTTTATGCATGAATTTGATAGTCGAGAAGAGCTTGCGCCACGTGATATTGTTGCTCGTGCAATTGATGCACAAATAAAAACCCATGGCCTTGATTGTGTTTATTTAGACATTTCATTTAAAGACAAAAACTGGATCAAACAACACTTCCCAACCATTTATAAAAAGTGCCAATCACTTGGTATTGATATCGCTATAGATGCCATTCCTGTTGTACCTGCGGCTCATTACACTTGTGGGGGTGTGCAAACCAATCTTGATGGTCAAACCAATGTGAGCAATCTATATGCTGTTGGCGAGGTGGCATACACAGGTGTGCATGGCGCTAATCGTATGGCGAGTAATTCTTTGTTAGAATGCATGGTATTCGCCAAATCTTGTGCCAACCATATCAACCAACAGTCAATAACATTAACGTATAAAAAATTTAGCCCGTGGGATGCCTCCAGAGCGGCACCTTCAAAAGAAAAAGTAGTGGTATCACACTTATGGGATGAAATTCGCCGTATTATGTGGAATTTTGTTGGTATTGTGCGCTCTAACAAACGCTTAAAATATGCACAGCACCGCCTAGACCAAATTCAAACAGAGGTGAACGATTATTACAAACTTTATTTAATTTCTAGTGATTTAATTGAGTTAAGAAACCTTGTTCAAACCGCACAATTAATTGTTCAATCTGCAATTTCCAGAACAGAAAGCAGAGGATTGCATTACAATGAGGACTATCCACAACAAGCAAGCCAAGCAACTAACACCATCATTAAAAAATCATGATTCTACCCATCTTAAACTACCCTGATAAACGCCTAAGAACCAAAGCCAAACACGTGGACGTGGTTGATAAAACTATACAAACTTTAATTAAAGACATGTTTGAAACCATGTACGCCAAAGATGGTATCGGCTTAGCTGCCACTCAAGTTGACCAACATTTACAAGTGGTGGTGATTGATGTGCCAGACTCGCAAGATGACTATCAATTTTTATTAAAAAATTGCCAAAAGGACTCACACAAGCAGCCACAAAAACATCACCCCTTGTGTTTTATTAACCCAAAAATTAAAGAAAAAGACGGGCAAGAAAAACACATCGAAGGCTGCTTATCCGTACTCGATTTTCAAGCAGGAGTGCAACGCTCTAATCATATTAAAGTTGAAGCGCTCAACGAAAAAGGCGAAGTATTTACCTTGCAAGCAACAGGGCTACTTGCCATTTGCATTCAGCATGAACTAGATCATTTAAAGGGTATTTTGTTTATTGATTATTTGTCCAAACTCAAACAAAAACGCCTACTAGAAAAAACAAAAAAGATGATTAAGGGCTAGTCTGTGTCAATCCAAATTGGCCCGTACAAGCTTAGCTCGCAAGTATTACTCGGGGCACACCCATGGCTGGCACTAGTAACAAGCCATTTAGACTGTTGTACAAATCCCAAGGTGCGGCATTAACAACCTCAGAAATGGTAGTATTGCAAAACCATTTACTGAGTACTAATAAATCCAAATACCGCCTAGACTTTAAAAGGGAAACAGCACCAATTAGCATTCAAATAGCTGGCTCTAGTGCTTTAGAATTAGCAAAATCTGCCCAAAAAGCAGTTAAATTTGGTGCGCACATTATTGATATCAATATAGGCTGCCCTGCCAAAAAAGTCTGTAACAAGGCAGCAGGCTCTGCACTAGTGCAAGATGAACAGCTGGTTCAAGATATTTTAGAATCTGTTGTCAAGGCGGTTGATATTCCAGTGACCTTAAAAATGCGAACTGGCTGGGATGTTAGCCATAAAAACGCCCCAACCATCGCTCAAATTGCACAAAAAGCTGGTATTCAAATGCTGAACATACACGGTTAGATCCACAAAGGCGAGGAAGAATATCACACCATTAAGGATGTGGTGCATTAAGTTAATATTCCCGTGGTTGCCAATGACAATATTACCAATGCGGACAAAGTCAGTCAAGTCCTATAATATACAGGTACAAGTGGGGTTATGGTTGGCAGAGCAACGCAGGGAAACCCTTGGATTATTCATGAAATTGACCATTTTCTCAAAACTGGACAACACGCCCAAACTATCCCACTTGAACTTAAAAAGCAAGCCATTCTTAGCCATGTTCAACAAATTTATCAATTTTATGGCGATTTTTTAGGTTTATGGCTCGCTAGAAAGCACATTTTTTGGTATGCTACACACCTTGATAGAAAACATGCCCAGCAATTTTGGCAAAACGTTAACCGAATTAATAACCAAAAACAACAATTCAACCTACTTGAAAATTACCTGCAACAATTATGAGCTCAACTGATTTACCAGCCTGCATTAATGCAAAACTTAAACGTTACTTTAAACAATTGGATGGCGAGCAAGCAAGTGGCGTGCATAAAATGGTCATCAATGATGTAGAATCTGTTGTGATTAAATTTGTGCTTGACTTTGTCAATAATAATCAAAGCGAGGCTTCAAGAATTCTAAGTATTAATCGTGGTACATTAAAGAAAAAAATTCAACGATACAAACTCTAACACCTTATAATTATTCCCTAATTGCCTATCAAATTTTAAAGGAATAAAATGTCTATACAACGCGCCTTAATCAGTGTTTCTGATAAAACTGGATTGATTGATTTTGCCCAATTTTTAACAAATAAAAATATCGAGATTATTTCCACAGCTGGCACAGCTAAACTGTTGAATGGGCATCATATTCCAGTCATTGAAGTGTCAGACTATACAGGGTTTCCTGAGATGATGGCGGGTCGCGTTAAAACCCTTAATCCTAAAATTCATGGTGGCATTTTAGCGCGCCGTGGGCTTGATGAAGGCGTGATGGCAGAAAACGACATTAAGCCGATTGATTTGGTTGTGGTTAACCTTTATCCATTTCAAGCAACGATTGCCAAGGCTGACTGCACGTTGGAAGATGCGATTGAAAATATTGATATTGGCGGTCCAGCAATGCTAAGATCAAGTGCCAAAAATCATGCATCTGTGACAGTTGTGGTAGATAGTGCAGATTATCAAAAAGTCATGAGTGAAATTAGTAAATCAGGTAATACTACACTTAAAACTCGAACCAAACTAGCTCTTAAAACATTTGAACATACAGCAGCTTATGACGGTGCTATTGCCAATTATTTAGGCAAAGAAAAAGATGGTTTTTCTAACACCATCAATCTACAATTTAACAAGGTTCAATCAATGCGCTATGGGGAAAATCCACATCAAAATGCTGCATTCTATGTTGAGAACAATATCACCGAGGTCTGCATAGCATCCTCAACGCAATGCCAAGGCAAGGAAATGTCATACAATAATATGGCAGATGCAGATGCTGCGCTTGAATGTGCGCGCAGTTTTGATGAGCCGTGTTGCGTGATTGTTAAGCACGCCAATCCATGTGGTGTTGCTGTACGTGCTGACATTTTTGATGCTTATGATGACGCTTTTAAAACCGATCCAACTTCGGCATTTGGTGGCATTATTGCCTTTAATCGTAACCTAGACAAAAAAACGGCACAGCGTATTATTGAGCGTCAGTTTGTTGAAGTTATTATTGCACCTAATGTTGATGATGACGCTAAAGAAGTGTTATCAGCCAAACAAAATATACGCGTGCTAGAGTGTGGCGATTTAAACACAGCAAACCCTTCGCTAGATTATAAGCGTGTGACTGGTGGCTTGTTAGTACAAGATAAGGACTTGGGCGTTATCACAGAAGATGATATTAAATGCGTCAGTAATTTAGCACCCACCAAAGACCAAATTAAAGATTTATTATTTGCTTGGAAAGTCGCCAAAGCGGTTAAATCAAACGCCATTGTTTACACTAAAAACCAAATGACCATTGGTGTTGGCGCGGGTCAAATGTCTAGAGTCTACTCTGCCAAAATCGCTGGCATTAAGGCAGCTGACGAATCTCTCATTGTTGAAGGTTGCGTAATGGCATCCGATGCTTTTTTCCCATTTCGAGATGGTATTGACGCAGCAGCACGAGCTGGCATTAAAGCCATTATTCAACCAGGCGGCTCAATGCGTGACGCCGAAGTTATAAAAGCAGTAAACGGGCATGATATTGCAATGGTATTTACAGGCATGCGTCACTTTAAACATTAACTGGAAAACAACTATGTCAGTCGAAAAAATTAAAGTCTACCCACAAATAAATACAATGTCCATCGCTAATGGTAAGCTTGATGCGCTTGTACAGGAATATGAAAATACTAAAGATTTAAAGACAGCGCTAGAGGATTGGGTGAGTATGGTAAAAAAATATGACTCAATGGGTTATTA
Organism: Isorropodon fossajaponicum endosymbiont JTNG4; assembly: GCF_016592615.1. Lineage (NCBI taxonomy): Bacteria > Pseudomonadati > Pseudomonadota > Gammaproteobacteria > Isorropodon fossajaponicum symbiont. Next base: position 299,986 of record NZ_AP013043.1, on the reverse strand, counting down.
CCCTTTGGTTAAGCCTGAATTTATTAGTGAGGTGTTGGTAGGTGCACTCTCTAATATCAAACTAACCAGAGAAGCAGTTATTGCAGACAATATTTATCAAAACATAAGTGGTTATCCTCAATGCAATCGAGTGTTCCAATTACCCAGTGAAATTAAAACCCAAATATTAAAACGCCTTAGTGGATACCTTGTCAACTATCAAACAGATAATTGGGAAATACTAGGTGTTGAATCTATTGACAATCCTTAAATGCTAAATATTTATGAAAGAATTCTTACTTTAAATGACCTGCCTTTTAATTTATCATGACTTATCTTTTTTAATGCAGTTTTAACTAATTCTGAACTGACCGCAACATAAGACCAATGGCTAAGTACATTAATCTTACCAATCTGCTCAAAAGCAATACCCCCTTTTCCAGTTAACCCGCCCACAATGTCACCTGGGCGTAATTTTTGTTTTTTACCGCCATCTATCTTTAAGGTTGTCATGGGTGGTTTTTTAATGGATCTATTTAAGTAATGCTCGCTTGGTAATGGGTCAGGAATAATCTCATCCTCAATGCCCAAGTCCAACACATTGAGTTTGTAAGTTTCTCTATCACTATACAAAGTACAAGCAATGCCAGTACGTCCTGCCCTACCAGTACGACCAATACGGTGTGTATGGACTTGCTCATCATGAGCAATGTTAAAATTAATCACCATATCAAGTGAGTCAATATCCAAGCCACGAGCTGCTACATCAGTTGCCACAAGAACAGATACGCTTTTATTAGAAAATCTAATCAGCGCTTGATCGCGTTCTAGTTGGTCAAGATCGCCACTCATTGCCAATGCATAAAATCCATAATAAGTTAATTCGTCAGCAACTTCTTGTGCATCGCGCTTGGTATTACAAAAAACCAAACTAGATTCAGGCTTGTATTTTGCCAATAAAAGCCTCAAAGCCGTCATTCGCTCATCATCCGTATTAGCTTTGTAAAAATACTGCTTAATGGTCGATTCTTCGTGTGTTGATGGTGCTTTAACCATAATGGGCGACTTCATTACGCGCTGCGCGATACTGGCAATGGTATCTGGATAAGTTGCACTAAATAATAAAGTTTGTCGATTAATAGGTATTGTTTCAATAATATTATCAATGGATTCTTGAAAACCCATATCTAGCATACGATCTGCCTCGTCAAGTACCAATGTACTAATATGGTTCAATTTAAGCGTACCTTTTCGCAAATGCTCTTCAATGCGCCCAGGCGTACCCACCACAATATGCACACCATGGGCTAATGAGCCGATTTGTGGTCCAAAAGGTGTACCGCCACACAGTGCTAAAATCTTAATATTATGAACGGCTCTGGCGAGTTTTTGAATTTCAACTGTCACCTGATTAGCCAGCTCACGAGTTGGACACAAAACAATGGATTGCGCTTTAAACGATTTAACATCCAATTTTTGCAACAAACCCAAGCCAAATGCCGCTGTCTTACCCGAGCCTGTCTTGCCTTGGCCAATCACATCTTTACCAGATAGAATAGCTGGCAAGCTCAACTGCTGAATAGGCGTCATTGAATCATAGCCTAAGGTGCTTAAATTTTTTAATAAATCTGGATATAAACCTAATGAATAAAAATCAATCGTGTTCAAAATAATAAAGGTCAATGAGTATGGGATAGATTTTACGCCAATCTTTCATGCTAGAACCTTCACACCACTAACTTGAAACAAACCTTACTCATTCTAAAAATGCATTTTTTTATAAAAAATTCAATACAGCATCTAAAAAAGGACGATAATAATACTTGTCTGTTGTGCTTGTGATTGATATATATCCCCTGAGCCGGTAAATAAAACAATCAGGAAATGCGATAGCTTACTATTGAGCAAGCCCATCTTGAAATGGGGAGCCTGCGGTAATCTTCAAACTTCCGCCTTGAGCCTTATGGTTCAGGTTTTTTTCAACACGGCACAATGGATCTTTTTTAAAAGTTATAATGCTTAATTATGCAGGCATTAAGACCCACACTCAGACAAAAAAGACGTGCTATTAATCACAGTGACCGAGAAAGATTCGCCAAACGCTTATTGTCCCAAACACAAAAACTAGTCACTTTCAAACATGGGCAAAAAATTGCCATTTACTTGCCAAACGACGGTGAAATTGATACTAAATATATCACTAACTTCTTAAAAAAACAAGGTTTTAGTATCTATTTACCAATATTGGCCAATAAAAGTCTTAAATTTGAAAAAGTTAATAAGTATTTCAAAAAAAATAGATTTGGCATTAAAGAGCCTGTCTCTACCCAAATTTTAAACGCCAAACAAATGAATATTATCTTCATGCCACTGGTAGGTTTTGATAAAAATAAAAATAGAATTGGTATGGGTAGTGGCTTCTATGACCGCACACTAGCCTTTAAAAAACACCAAACAAACTACAACAATCCCAAACTCTATGGACTGGCTTTTGATTGTCAACAAGTTACTAAGATTGATAGCCAGCCTTGGGATATAACACCTGATGCAGTCATTACCCCAACTAAAGTCTATTAACTAACAATAACACAATACCCTCCCATAATTAAATCCCTAACACTAAACTATTATTAACTCAGCGGTTAAATGCCATGCATTAAAAGGCTTAAGAAAATTCTTTGCTTAAGGTATTTATTAAGGTTCTGAGTAACCCTTCCAAAGGATTACTCAGAATACCCTTTGGCTAGTGTATCGTTAATTCGGTATTTAACTAACCATTGAATTAATACGTCAAAATCAAAAAAATCCTGGCAATTGCCAGGATTTAATGAACAAAATAAGAACACAAGTATCAAACTTATTTACGAAGTTTGTAGCATTAGTAAAAGCACTTATTATTATCAACCAAAACTCAGTGATGACAATGCTTTAATTGCCGATTGTCTACTGCGCTTAACCGCAACGCACAAGCGTTGGGGTTTTAAACTGTGCTATTTATATCTACGTAATGTTAAAGACTACAAATTTAACCATAAACGAGTGTATCGCATTTACCAAGAACTGGAGCTCAATCTAAGAATCAAGCCAAGAAGAAGAATCAAAAGAGATAAACCCGAAGCACTGAGTGTGCCAACAACTATTAACCAAACTTGGTCAATGGATTTTATGTCAGACTCACTCACTGATGGCAGGCACATTAGAACTTTTAATGTTGTCGATGATTACAATCGGGAAGGCTTGAATATTGATGTGGACTTGTCCATGCCAGCAAGACGAGTTATTCAATCATTAGAATGTTTGATTCAGTGGCGGATCTTCACAATGAAGGCATGATTTAGGGAAATGTAGGGTTTCGGTGAGTGTGCAATGCTCTAACCTACTTGGACACAAAGATAGCCTTATAATACAAACCATAAGGAGGTCAGTAATGACACAATATAAATCAAGAAAACAACGAGTGACTTTTACCGTTGAACATTCTGTTCAATACCCCCTTGAGGGGGAACACTAGATTATGCCAAACTCATGGTGCATGAGAATTACACCAATAAAAAAAATCATGATAATATCAGGAGCTTGCTCCTCAGCAGTTAGCAGATGGAGAAAACAATACCTAGCAGAGCTTGGTGGACAAACACCAGAGTCAGGCAAAGCGCTGACTTCTGAACAACAAACAATACAACTGCTTGAGAAACAACTTTGGCGCGCACAAAGGGACAATGAAATCTTAAAAAAGGCAACAGCCTTGTTCGCTGTGGACAATCACCAAGTGATATGATTATCAAGATAAACAAGGCTTGCCAACAATACAATTCCTGAAGCCATTAGAAAGGCAGTCTATACCACCAATGCCATTGAATCCTTAAACTCAGTGATTCGTAAATCTATCAAGAATAGAAAGATTTTTAATCACGATGATTCTGCTTTTAAAGTTGTCTTTTTGGCCATTGAAGCAGCCAGTAAGAAATGGACGATGCCAATTAGAAATTGGTCACAAGCAGTGAATTAGTTTATAGAGCCTAGGGCGTTGCGTAGTGTGCCAATGGAGAATGAAAGACTAAAAAGAGCAAGTGCAAAGGCACTGGGTTTTGAGGGGTTTAGGGCTTAGAGAAGACTCGGGGGAGGGTATTTTTGAATGTGCTTGTTGCTAGATTTTGTGGCATTGGATACTCCTTTGATTGGAAGTATTTTTAAAACTAGTGGTAGATTGTACTGATTTGTGTTGGGTTTAGTCAGGAGTATCCTTAGTAAAATGGCATTTAGTGAGTTTCAGAGACTTGATTGATGGTGTATTTTGGGATTTCAATTACCAAATCAGTGTCACCCATAATCGTTTGGCAAGATAGGCGAGAATTTGGGTCTAAGCCCCAAGCTTTGTCTAATAAATCATCCTCTATTTCATCTGACTCCTCTACTGAATCAAATCCTTCGCGCAGATAAATATGGCAAGTTGTGCAAGCGTTTGACATTTCACAAGCATGCTCAATTTCAACGTCATTGGCAAGTAGTGCATCGCAAACACTAACACCTGATTGAGTTTCAATAACAATGCCTTCTAGGCATAATTCATGATGGGGTAGTACAATGATTTGTGGCATATAGGCTTCCTAAATATTTTTGTTAAAATTCATCAACATTATGACCTTTCATGGCTTTCATAACGGTACTGTTCATACGCATCTCGACAAATTTTGAACAAGTGTTCTCAAGATTGTCAATGGCGGTTTTAATGGCTTTTTTATCATCAGAGTGAGTCATGTTAAATAGTATCGTTCTTGCAGTTAAGATATTATTAAGCATTTTATCATCAAGCATGTGCTTGTCTTTTTTAAGTGCTGAATCTATGGCTTGAATAGTTCTGTCTGCCTCTACTTGTGTCTCATGAAGTTGTCTGGTTTGAATATCAGTTTTGGCAAATAAAACAGAATCTTTAAGCATCTTTTCCATTTGCGCATCTGTTAATCCGTAAGATGGCTTGATGATGATGTTTGTTTTAACGCCTGATATTTTCTCAACAGCACTCACAGATAACAAGCCATCAGCATCCACTTGAAACTCTATTTGAATGCGAGCACTACCTGCCACCATGGGTGGGATGCCGTGCAAATCAAATTTAGCCAATGAGCGGCAATCTTTAACCAATTCTCTTTCACCTTGCAATACATGAATGCTCATGGCTGTTTGCCCATCTTTAAAGGTGGTAAATTCTTGTGCACGAATAATAGGAATTGTGGTGTTGCGTTGAATGACTTTTTCCACCAATCCTCCCATCGTTTCAAGCCCAAGTGACAACGGCAATACATCTAATAACAATATATCCTCTTGTGATTTATTGCCAGCCAAAATATTGGCTTGTATTGCTGCACCTTTAGCAACCACTTCATCTGGATTAATGGAGCATAAAACTGGTTTTTTAAATAAATCACCCACCATAGAACGAACCAAGGGCATGCGTGTAGAACCACCTACCATAATAATATCTTTAATACCTTCAACATCAATTTGTGCATCTCTAAGGGCTCGTTTGGTTAAAAGTAAAGTGCGTTTAATGAGTGCTTTGGCTAGCGTTTCAAATTTTTCTTTGGTGATGCGATAAGGTTTTTCAATGCAATCAAACTCTGCAAACTCATGATTGCTCAAAGTTTCTTTAGCGGTGCGTGAAAATTGCTTAATTCTTTGCATTTGGGTAGGTGTAAGTTCACTAATACCCAATTGCTTGATACAATCATCAATAATCAGCGCATCAAAATCATCACCGCCTAAGGTAGAATCACCGCCTGTTGCTAATACCTTGAACACGTCTTTGCTAAAGCTTAAAATTGAAATATCAAACGTACCACCACCTAGGTCATAAATTGCATGTACACCCCCTTCACCCGATTCTAAGCCGTAAGCAACCGCTGCTGCTGTTGGCTCATTAAGCAAACGCAAAGTTTTGAGTCCAGCTAAGGTTGCTGCATCTTTAGTTGCTTGACGCTGTGCATCATTAAAATAAGCAGGTACTGTAATTACTGCGCCAGATAGCGCACCACCCAATGATTTTTCAGCGCGTTGCTTGAGTGAGGCTAAAATACTGGCAGAAATTTCAACCGCAGACAAATCTCCCGTAGCGGTGTGAAATAACACATTATTGCCATTTTCAAGCAATTGGTAAGGGCAATTTTTAAATGTAGCAACTTCTTTATAACTCATGCCCATAAAACGTTTGACTGAAATAATGGTATTGGTCGGATCAGTGTTTGCATAAGGGCAAGCATCACAACCAACCGTTAATTTATTATTCTTACCACAGTGTACAACCGAAGGCAAAATTACCTGATTATTTTCATCCATGAGAACTTTGCTTTGACCACTCATCACGGATGCAACCAATGAGTTAGTCGTACCTAAATCAATACCAATCGCTAATTTATGCTGATGTGGTACGGATACTTGACCAGGTTCTGATATTTGTAATAAAGCCATTATTGATATTGATTGCTACAACCACTCATCCATTAATCCATTAATTGTTTTGCATGAGTATTTAATTGCTCATAAAATTTTAATTCCCTAACCAGGTCTTTAATCTCATTTAATGCTTTTGTATTGGCAAATAAAGCTCTAATATTATCTACATTATGCTTAATTTTTTTATCTATCTTTTCAATAAAACCATCTAAAGCCGTCTCATCTTTGCTGGCTTGAATTGGCTCTAAAGCCTCTCTTAATTCAATTTGAGCCATTAAAAAATCAACATCCATTTGAGTATTTGTTTCATCAAATGCGTTAATGCCATTTAGTTCTAATAAATAATTAGCACGATTAAGTGGGGATTTTAAGGTGTCAAATGCTGTGTTAATTAACGAGGTATTTTGTAATGCCAAAGCCCTTTCTTTATCGCTACCAGAGGCAAATTTATCAGGGTGAAATTTTGCGACTTGTTGTTGGTATTCAGTGTTGAGCTTAGCGATATTTATATCAAAGTCAGTTGCTAATGAAAACAACTCAAAATAGTTTTCCATTTTTTAAAAAACTAAACCGTAAAAGATTCGCCACAGCCACATTCAGCTTTAGCATTTGGGTTGTTAAACTCAAAACCCTCATTTAAACCTTCTTTAACATAATCAACTTGCGTGCCATCTAAATAAATTAAACTCTTTGCATCAACAATAACTTTAACACCGTTGTCTTCAAATACAGTGTCATCGTTATTAGTATTATCAACAAATTCTATGTTGTAACCAAGACCAGAACAGCCCGTAGTTTGCACGCTAAAGCGAATACCTATGCCAAAACCGCGATTGGTTAAAAAATCAACAACACGCCCTGCCGCACGGTCAGTTAAAGTAATTGCCATTATTAATTAGGCTTTGCTTTTAATGTCATTAATGGCTGCTTTAATAGCGTCTTCAGCCAAGACTGAGCAATGTATTTTAACAGGTGGCAAAGACAACTCTTCTACAATATCAGAATTTTTAATTTCTGCCGCCTCATCTAGTGTTTTTCCTTTAACCCATTCTGTTAACAATGAACTTGATGCAATAGCAGAACCACAACCATAAGTTTTAAACTTGGCATCTTCAATCACGCCATTATCATCAACCTGAATTTGCAAGCGCATCACATCACCACATGCGGGTGCACCCACCATACCTGTGCCAACATTTTTAGCGTCCTTATCTAATACGCCTACATTACGTGGATTTTCATAATGATCCATCACTTTTTCGCCATATGCCATCTTTATTTCTCCTTTTAAATGCTTGTTGTTATTCTAGTCTTGTTGTGAGTCGCTAACCCATGTATTTATTACGCTCATTAATGTGCCGCCCATTCAACCTTACTGATATCAATACCATCCTTGAACATATCCCAAAGTGGCGATAAATCACGTAATTTATCAACTTTAGTACGTACCAAACTAATAGCCTTATCAACTTGTGCTTCGGTTGTATAACGCCCAATGGTAAATCTAATTGATGAGTGTGCTAATTCATCACTCAAGCCTAGTGCACGTAAAACATACGATGGCTCAAGACTTGAACTTGTGCAAGCTGAGCCCGAAGATACGGCGATATCATTAATGGCCATCATTAAAGACTCGCCTTCAACGTAGTTAAAACTGATATTTAGATTACCTGGAATACGACTATCCATATCGCCATTGACCACAACTTCTTCCATATCAACAAAACCTGCTAACAAGCGGTCACGCAATCGTCTAATTTTTTCGTTTTCCTCTTTCATCTCAGCTTGTGCAATCGCAAAAGCTTCACCCATACCAACAATTTGATGTGTGGCTAAAGTGCCTGAACGCATACCTCGCTCATGCCCACCACCGTGCATTTGTGCTTCAATGCGCACGCGTGGCTTACGACGCACATAAAGTACACCCATACCTTTGGGTCCATAAATTTTATGAGCTGAAAAACTCATCAAATCAACAGGTAGCTTTGATAAATCAATCGCCACTTTGCCTGCTGACTGTGCCGCATCAACATGAAAGAAAATCTTATTTTCACGACAAAGATTACCAATGGCTTCAATATCTTGAATCACGCCAATTTCGTTATTAACATGCATGATTGATACCAATATAGTATCTTCACGTATTGCCTCTTTTAAAACATTTAAGTCCAATAAGCCATTGGGCATTGGGTCTAAATAGGTGACTTCAAAATCTTCACGCTCTAGTTGCCGACAAGTGTCTAATACTGCCTTATGCTCAGTTTTTAAAGTAATAATGTGTTTGCCTTTTTTGTGATAAAAATGCGCAATACCTTTAATGGCTAGATTATCAGATTCAGTTGCACCCGAAGTCCAAACAATTTCTTTTGAATCAGCACCCACCAAATCAGCCACTTGTTGTCTGGCTTTTTTAACAGCTTCATCAGCTTGCCAGCCATAATAATGAGAATTTGATGCTGGATTGCCAAAATCGCCATCCATGGTTAGATGTTGCATCATTTTTTTGGCAACACGCTCGTCAACGGGCGTTGTTGCTGAATAATCCATGTAAGTAGGGGTTGACATATTTATACTCCTTTGTTTAAGCTATGATCGTCAATCACCATTTGTAAGGTTTTGCCGTTCAAAAACGTTCTAATTTGTTCGCTAACTTCGCACCATAATTGATGCGAAATACACTGACGCCCGTTGTTACACCCTTTGATACCTTTACAACGACGCAAGTCAATATTTTCATCTACCGCTTCGATAATTTGAGTTAAATTAATATCGCAAGCCTTAGCATCAAGCAAATAACCACCACCTGGGCCACGCACACTTTTAACCAATTCAACGCGACGCAATTTAGCAAATAATTGCTCCAAATAAGACAAAGAAATATTTTGCCTTTGTGAAATAATATCTAAAGTAATGGGTTTTCCAGTGTCGTTAGATGCCAAATCTAACATTGCAGTTACTGCATAACGACCTTTAGTTGTTAGTTGCATATCAGTCCTAATTCTAGTTAATAACAGGATGAATTATACACTTAACCAAGTTATTTAGTCAAGTAAAAAACCTTAATGATTAAATGGTTATTTACTTTCAATTTCCAAGCCATTCACAGAGGTATCTTGCTGGTCTTTGATGTTTAATTTTTTTGACACCTTGTGCAATTGAGAATCTACGTCATGCAGATGTGTCAAGATAGAATTAATAGCTTTAACAGTAGGATCATCAACATCGCCACCCACAGCATAAGAATCAAAATAGTCTGATTTAGTTTGCTGGTCTTTTAACACACGCCCAGGCACCCCAACAACCGTTTGAAATTCATTGATAGACTTAACCACAACAGAATTTGAACCGACTCTAACATGATTGCCAAGTGTAATCGGGCCTAGTATTTTTGCACCAGCACCAATCACGACATTATTACCCAAAGTAGGATGACGTTTGCCTTTTTGCCAAGTTGTGCCACCCAGTGTAACACCATGATACAAAGTACAATCATCACCAACTTCAGCAGTTTCACCAATAACCACACCCATGCCATGATCAATAAAAAAACGCCGACCAATAATGGCACCTGGGTGAATTTCAACACCCGTAAACCATCTTGCTAGTGATGATATAAATCTTGCCAGCCATTTAAATTTTAATCGCCACAATCGATGGCTCAAACGATAAAACAACATGGCTTGTACACCAGAATAGCAAGTTATGATTTCAAAGGTGTTTCTGGCAGCAGGGTCGCGATCAAAAATACTTTGAATATCTTCAATAAATTTCATGGTCAAATTATATCACACAACCCTAATGTCTTAAATTTCGTTTATGTGCAGAAGCCTTTATTGACTAATACTTAACGAGTGATTTAAAACGCTTGTAATTCCACAAATATTGTTCTGGCTGAGTTGTAACCAAATCTTCAATGGCTTTATTCATCAGCGATACATCATCTTCAAGCGTGTTAGTATTAGACAGTATTTTTATTGGTTTAAAGTTAAGCTCATAACCTTTAGCGCTTGGTAGGCGTTTTGCCCATGCCATTACTACTTGAGCATTGTTCTTTCTAGCAAGCCTAGCGAGTAAGGTCATTGTGCGTGCATTTTGTGAGAAAAATGGCACCAAAACACTGCCCACTTCGCCAGGATCTTGGTCGGGTAATATGGCAATAAGTTGTTTGTTATTAATTGCTCTTTGCAATTTAATAACGCCTTTTTTATTGGCTGGTGCCATTAGTAAATCACCCTGCTCTCGTTTTGAAAGTAATAATGCATTTTGTTGTTTGTCTTTTAACGTCTTATACATAAATACGACTGGTTCAGATAATGACACCATTCTAGCCACCAATTCCCAACAGCCAAAATGAGGCACTAATAAGATAACGGCTTTGTCGCTTTTAAGATGTTCCATACCTATTGTTTTTGTAACATACTTAGCATTATCATCAAACCCCCTAAACCAAATAAATCCAGACTCGCTTAAACCTTTGCCTGACTCTATGAGTGATTTTTTAACCAGTGTTTGTTGTTGCTTTAAATTTAATTTTGGAAAACAAAGTTGAATATTTTTACTTACCACAGCCCTGGAATCAGATTGTGTTAAATACAGATATTGGCCAATCAATGTACCCATAAAATGGTTTAATCTTAGTGACATAATTGAAAAAACCCAAAGAATAAACCTAATCATTCAAGCCTTCCTTGGTTTCATCTAGCATGGGTTTCATGGCACTTAGTAGGTTTTTATACAAATTAGGCGTACATCTTTCTTCGGTCAACAACCACTGTTTAAAATGTGCTCGCCCGGTGGGCATTTGGTAGCAAGCTAGGCAGGAGTCTTTAATGATGGGCAAGTGTGTTGTTTTGGCAAAATCAGCCAATTGTCTTTCTCGAACATACGCTAGTGGTCGAATAATACGTAAATCTTTTGCGTCGTTAATATAATGAGCTTTCATGGTTTGAATTTTGCCATTATGACACATTGACATCATTAGTGATTCAACCAAATCATCTAAATGTTGCCCCAATGCTAAAACATTGTAGCCTTCACGGCGTGCCACTTGATACATTAGTCCTCGCTTAATGCGAGCACAAAAAGAGTAATATGAATTGCCCTTCATGCTTTTTTCGGCTTGCTTCATAATTGGAAAGGCTTCAAAAAAATAAGGCGTGTCAAAAAAATTTAAAAAACTTTCCAAAGCTTGTGGCTCAAAACCATCTACCTGGGGGTTAATCGTGACCACGCCAAGTTCAAAACGAATTGGCGTAGAGGCAAGAAAATGGCGCAAAATATGGAACAAACCCAGCAAGTCTTTACCCCCAGATACTGCCAAAAGTATTTTATTCCCCTCCTTAATCATTTTAAAATCACTAATTGCACGCCCGACTGGTTTAACTAGTAATTTTGGCAAAACCATTCTAGGTTTAACGGTGTGTGTGTTTTTGGGATTGTTTATTTTGCTTGTGAAAACCATTTTTTTTGTCTTTCTAGAATTTCTGCACTCAAATCATTTTGAATACTTAGTGTGCAAAAAGTCTTTTCGCTGTCGGTTATGTTAACGGATATCTCAAGTAACAATTCATCCCTTAAAACCCCTACTTTGATTATCTCATTAGCAGCATACTGATTAATGACTGCCACTAAACTCTTCCCACTTACTTTTTCATGATTAATGGTGATGATTTTATCACCTACATACAGCCCATATTTTTGGGCACAAGTATCTGAAAACACAGTTGTAATTTGGACAAATTCTCCTTTGGTATTAACACTAATGCCGAAATTAGATAGCTCTTTTTTATTAATGCTAAAGACACAATCCACACCAACATAAGCAAAGGTTTCTTGTAGTGGCAACTCTTTTACACCATATAAATAATCATTGAAAAAATCAGACAAATCAGCCTTAACTAAATCATTGACAATACATTGTATGGTATTGTCTTTTAGACCAAATTCTTGATAATTCTCCCAAGCAAATTTTAAAACATCATCCAGCGATGCCTTGTCATTGGTGCGCTGTCTAATGTTAATGTCAAGCACAAAAGCAAGCAATGCGCCTTTGGTGTAATAACTAACAATGGCATTGGGAGCGTTCTCATCTTGTTGGTAAAACTTAGTCCAAGTGTCGTAACTAGATTCTGCTAAGGATTGTTTTTGCCTACCTTTAGATTGCTGCACTCGTGTTATGGTTTGAGCAAAAAGAATTAAATATTGCTTTGGTGTTAAAATTTGAACGCGTAATAAAGACAATTCATCATAATATGACGTAAAGCCTTCAAAAATCCATAACTGCTGAGTGTAGTTTTCTGCATTCAAATCTAATTGATGAAAACTGGCAGGCTTAATGGTTTTAATCCACCAAGTGTGGAAATATTCATGAGAGCATAGGGCTAAAAATCTTGTGTATTCTGGTGTTATATCATGCTCATTAAATACTGGCATTTCTTTCCTAGAACAAATAAGACTTGAGGAGTTTTTATGCTCCAATCCGCCATAAGCGTTCGCTCTAACTAGAGTTAAAAATAAGTACTCATCAAATGGAATAACGCCGTTAAAAAAATCAATATGGTGAGTGCATATAATCGCCAAATCCTTTGTTAGACGCTTGATATCTGCATTGTGCTTTCCAGTGATTGCCATTTTGTGGCTAATGCCTCTTGCATCAAACTCTAGCTTGGTAAAAGCTGCCATTTCTACAGGATGGTCAATCAAATCTTGATAATTGTGGGCAATAAAGTTCATATTACCTAAGGCTGTCAAACCTGTGGCACACGACCAGTTGTCTAAGGTTTGATTGGCAGGCTTTATATTCAGCTCACACAAATCTGACTCAAACCCTAAAGGCAGTAAAAACAAACTACTACCGTTAAAAAAAGCACGCTCGTTATCTAAATAAGCCGACCTAACTGATAAATCAAAGGCATAAACCTCGTATTCAATACTTAGTATATTTTCACAAGGATAGCTAATCCAATGATTTTTATCAAGTTTTTTAATCGGCACTTGCTGGTGGTGGCTTTTAGCCTTAATACTGATAATATTTTTAGCAAAATCACGAATCAAATAACTACCAGGAATCCAATTGGGTAATGAGAATACTTGCCCTAATGAATTAGGGTTTTTTAGGGTTAATACAACCTTAAAAATATGAGCATGAATATCTTTAATGGCAACTGTGTATTGGATGCTCATAAGGCATTTTTCGTTATTTTTAATGCTTTGAAAAATAAAATTCTGGTGTTATTTATATCACCCAAAGCAAAATTCATCATGGCAATAATTGGTCAATAGCCGCCTTAAAATCAAGCACTGATTGTTGATAATTTTTTGCCACTTGAATGTGGTTAAGATTTGCACTTTGTTCATTGTTTTGTGCCGAAATAACAAAACTTGCTTGAGAATTAGCGTTGTTGTATCTTCGTTTTTCCTCTTTGGTGCGCGCCTTGGCAATTTTGATTTGCATTTTATTGGATTCAAGTATTTCCACCAAATACTGAATTTTTTGCTTTAATACATTTGCCTTGGCATGGATGTTTAATAATTGCTCTTGCTTTAGCTCTTTAGCTCTAGCAAGTTTTATTTGTGTTTTTTCAATGGCCGACTTGGCTTGCGTGCCACCAAGAGGATAGCTCAAATCCAAGCCAATATTCCATGATGAGCTTTGGTTAGAAATAGAATCTATATAGCGACTATCTTCACCTTCACTGCTAATACCAAGCTTCAAGTCAAGCTGTACTTTTGAATTGCTTTTGTCACTCTTTAGCTGACGTTTTAGTAAGTCTTGGCTTAAATCAGCCATTTTTAATACTCTAGAATTCGCCAATAAGTATTGTTTAAGATTATCATCATTGGTTATATAGCGCTGATATAAATCAAATTCAGCCTTAACATCAGAAAAACTAATATCTAAAGTAATGGCTATTTCATGACGCAAAAGATTTAAATCTTGCTGGGTTTGAAGCTGTTGCTGTTTAGCGCTTTGATAAGCATCTTCTTGTAACAATACATCAACCTTATCAACCACTGACATGGTAAATTTTTGTTTAACCAAAGTCAATTCTTGGGTGGCTAAATTTAGCCGTTGATTATTAACCATTAAACGCGCTTGAGCGTAAGCTAAATCAATAAATTTCTTTAGTTGAGCAAGCATAAAAACCTCTTGTTGCTCAATAGCATCAAGCCTAAATATTTGTATATCAATATTAGATAAATCTGTATTTAGCTGATCATTAACACCGCCTGCGTTTTTCAATAGTGGATGAACATAATCAATAGAAAATTTATTTCTATTGGTATTTAAACCGGCGGTTGTAGCCTTGTTTTTATCTTTCCAACTGTGCTTGAGAGTAATATCAGCGCCTGAACTTACTATTTTCTTAGTTGCTGAAAAATCAATTGAGGTGGTGTTTAAATCATTATAAGTCGTTATGGATGAAATATTGCTCGCATCTTCACTCTTAAAATTAGTATTTACGCCAACAATCCAATCTTGATTGGCCTTGGTTGCTTGTTGATCAAGTTGTTTAATTTTTACAGACAAATCAAGTTGTGTAAAAAAAGGATGCGTCTCTTTTAAGCGCTCAATAAATTCATTTTGTGTCATTGCTTGAACATCAAGACAAGTGACAAAAATCAATGCAGTGGTTAGGTTTTTTTTCATGTTGGAATAACTTTTTTAATTTCGTTAATAATGGCGTATAACTTCTTACCTGTGGTATCAATCACTACATCTGCCACTTCTTGATATAAAGATTCGCGCTTTGATACTAAATCACGAATAGTTTTTTCTCGATTGCTTGATTGTTCAAGTAGTGGTCTAGATTTAGAATTCATGGTGTATTTGAGCAATTGTTCGATTGTTGAAGATAAATACACCACAAAATTATCACGCTTAAGCATTTCTCGATTTTTAGGATTAATAACAATACCGCCACCAGTAGCGATGACAATATTTTTAATTTCACATAAATCAGCCAACATTTGTGTTTCACGTTTACGGAAGCCCTGTTCACCCTCTACATCAAAAATATGGTCAATGGCCACACCTGTGCGTGCTACTATTTCAAAGTCTGAATCAAAAAAATCACGCTTAAGAACGCAGGCTAAGCGGCGACCAACCGATGTCTTACCAGAGCCCATTGGTCCAACTAAAACAACATTTGGTGAGTGGCTACTCATTAAAGTCTATGCCAGTTCGTAACTGGCACTACAGGTATGGACAAGATGCTTTACCATTTTTTGTCAAATTTTAAAAATACTTTAGGGTGCATATTCCACTTTTGCGCCTCTGGTGGTGGACAATGAAATGGCAAATTTTTTTCTTCCACAACACTAAAACTCACATGTTTTTTTGAAAATCATCTACGGATAAATTCATTGGCAATCCAGTGTTGGTATTGCTCATTTCTACCATAAACACAATCAAAATATAAGGTTTGTAACTGCTCAGTCACTGGACCGCGTGTACCTAAACCGATTGTACGATTATCAAGTTCACGAATAGGGGTTATCTCTGCCGCTGTACCTGTAAAAAATGCCTCATCTGCAATGCACACTTCATCACGAGTGATGCGTTTTTCAATCACTTTATAGCCTAAATCAGTTGCCAATTTGAATACGGTATCACGGGTAATACCTTCTAGTGCTGAGGTCAAATCAGGCGTGTAAATAACACCATCTCGTACAATAAAAATATTTTCACCACTGCCTTCAGCCACAAAACCATCAACATCTAACATTAATGCCTCATCATAACCATCAGTTAAAGCTTCTTGCAAGGCTAGCATTGAATTAATATAATTGCCATTAGCCTTGGCTTTAGTCATAGCAATATTAACATGATGGCGCGCATAACTTGAAGTACGAATGCGAATGCCATTTTTCATATTATCTTCACCTAAATACGACCCCCATTCCCAAGCAGCAATAATGGTATGCACCTTAAGCCCATCAGCACGTAACCCCATACTTTCTGAACCATAAAAGCACATAGGACGAATGTAGGCGCTATCAAGATTATTTTTAACAACGGCATCCTTTTGGGCTTGGTTAAGTTCGTCTTTGGAAAATCCAATATTCATGTTCATAATTTTGGCAGAATTAAACAATCTATTGGTATGCTCTTCAAGGCGGAAAATTGCGGGTCCTTTTTTGGTTTCGTATGCACGAACCCCTTCAAACACACCCATGCCATAATGCAGAGTATGCGTCAATACATGGACTTTAGCCTCACGCCAATCTACCCACTCACCATCAAACCAAATTAAACCATCTCTATCGTCAAATGTATGCATTTTTATTCCTTATCCAATTCAAACACAGTATGTAATGAACGCACTGCTAATTCTAAATACTTCTCATCAATCACCACTGAAATTTTAATCTCACTGGTTGAAATCATCTGAATATTAATACCTTCATTATGCAATACCTCAAACATTTGTGCGGCAATACCCGCATGAGAGCGCATACCAATACCCACCAGTGATACCTTAGCCACTTTGTCATCACTTTGGACAGCCATTGCGCCTAATTCTTGACACAAACGGTCTAGGATTTTACTAGCGGTTTTAAAGTCATTTCTATGCACAGTAAAAGCAAAATTAGTCAAGCCTTCGCGTGCAGATACACTTTGCACAATCATATCAACTTCGATATTGGCAGTGCTAATTGGGCTTAAAATTTTAAATGCGATACCAGGCTCATCTGGCACACCGATTAAACTTAATTTTGCCTCATCTTTATTATGAGCAATGCCTGAAATAAGGGCTTGTTCCACAATATTCTCCTCACTAGTAATTAACGTACCTACTGGATTGTCAATCAAAGATGACAATACTCTTAATGGCACTTTATATTTTGATGCAAACTCCACTGAACGAATTTGCAAAACTTTTGAGCCAAGTGATGCCATCTCTAACATCTCTTCATAACTCACAACATCCATCTTTCTGGCATTGGGTTCAATACGTGGGTCAGTTGTAAATACACCGTCTACATCAGTATAGATTTGGCATTCATCAGCCTTAAGTGCAGCTGCAAGTGCCACAGCAGTAGTATCAGAACCACCACGACCTAATGTGGTAATATGCCCATCTGCATCCACACCTTGAAACCCTGCTACAACAACAACTTTGCCTTGAGCTAGGCTTTGGCGAATGCGATAATCATCAATTGACTTGATGCGTGCTTTACCATGCTCAGAGTCAGTCATAATACGCACTTGCGCACCTGTGTAAGAAATCGCATCACAACCTAACTGTTGCAATGCCATAGTCAACAAAGCAATCGTCACTTGCTCACCAGTCGTTAATAAAACATCCATTTCTCTTAGAGAGGGTGTGTCTTGAATGGTTTGTGCAAGTGCAGTCATTCGATTGGTTTCACCACTCATGGCAGATACACTTACCACCAGTTGGTCACCTATCTCTTTAAATGCTTTGATTTTTTGTGCAACCGCCTGAATACGCTCAGCTGAAGCGACTGAAGTACCACCGTATTTTTGTACAATTAATGCCATTAATTATAGTTCAATCAATAATTATCAAAATTATACGTTAGCATTCGCACTTCCAGTAATAAAAAAGCACTACTTCACTACTTATTATTAAAATAGGCTTTATTTATTAATCCTAAAGTTCAAATTCCAAGTGCAGCTTTTTGTTGGTTAGTAATACCTAATTTAAACTTCTTCTTGGTCGATTGGTCAGCAAAACAATAGCCTTGTTAACTTGGTTTTCTGATAAATTATCTGCTTGGGCAGGTGTTGCCTAAACAAGCTAATTGTCTTCATTTATGACTACCTACTTGTATTCTTTCCAAGTTTTTATTAATTCTATGTAATTGTTAGACACAGAGTCAATTAATTCTTGGTCACTTATTTTATGCTGTATCCACTGTTTCGCTGGCTCGTAAAAAGCGTCCTACTGATTGCAAAACCTTTGCAAATCTCGTGTTTTGAAGCAATGGCAAAAGATTCTTTCACGGTTTTCATAGATGCCGATAATCCCAATAATAGCACCCCTTGACAGTACGGATCGTGACTCAATAAAATATCGCTAATCAATTGCCAAGATTTATTTTGCAACGGAACGGGGACAATTTCCACCAATCTGGCTTGATACCAAGATGATAAAACCTCTTTAATACTTTGGACATAGTAAATATATTATCTTCAGATTTTTCAGATAGAATTACTTCTAATAACAATTGGTGCCCACTGTGAATACAAGCCAAGTATAACTCTTTCAGCTGCCGCTCTTGTTTAAGCCTTAATTCAAGTGAATCATCTGGATGATAAAACACCAAACATTAACAATATGTGTCAATGGTCAAGTTTGTAACTTTAATCCAATTGGGCCTTCGCCTTCAAATTCTAACGGACGTGAGTCAGGCAATGCTACTGGCCTTGCAATCCACCATGACTTGCCAGCAGTAGAATAAAGTGCATCATCAATCAAAACACCAACATTTTCCTCTGGAAAATCGATTTTATCGATAGCACACTCAACCGATTGTACTAAAAGTTGTTTTAATTTAGTTATTTTTTTTGGATTTTCTCCACACTGAATTGCTAAATCATAAAGTTGTTTACGGTGATCAAACGCTAATGCACAAACTTCTGTTGGTGTATTGCTCCTCATGCTAACTCTATGTAAGTGGTTAAGCATCTTGGCTTGGGTTTGATATATTGTGTATGTTGTCTAAATAGTAAAACAATTCCCTTTCACTTGGAATTGCTGGCGCGCAACCATGTCGAGAAACCGTTAATGCACCACAAGCATTTGCGTAAATAGCACTTTTTTTATGCACCTCCTTTCTCAAATAACCACGCATAAATCCAGCCATAAAAGCATCGCCAGCACCAAGCACATTTAATATTTCGACTTTTTCACCTTTAATAATTTCAAAATTATTAAAGGTTTTTGGAATATCATCTTCAATTATCGTACAGCCTAAAGCGCCTAACTTTAAAATAATAACAGCACTACTTAATTTTCGAATTTGTTTTAGGGCGATAATTATGTCTTCACTACCACCGGCAATATAAATCTCTTCTTCAGTACCAACAATAACATCACAATAAGGCAGTATAGTTTGTATATGTTGACTGACTGACGCTAGCACTTTGACACAAATCGAGATTCTCCATCACCTAGTCCAGCAAAGACCCCACAGCACTGGACGATAATCAATATCGACAATCATCTTAGTTTTACCTGCTTTAGCATACTCAATGGCTTTCATACTGGTACGATAAGTGTTCTGTGTTGAAAAATGCGTCCCTGTAATTAGAAGCACTTGGCTGCTGGTAATAAATTCAGCTGTAAAATCTTTTTCATCTAGCGCCATATCCGCACAATCTTGACGGTAAAAAATCAGTGGAAAGGTGTCTTTATTTTCTATGCCTAAGATAGCCAAGACTGTTAAACGCTCTTTATCAGTGATAACATGAGAAACATCCACCCCAACACTTGCCAATTCGAGTAAGCATTGCAGACTTAAGACCAAGCTTAGCACAACCGTAAGCAATATTTGCAGATGAACCGCCAAAGATACTTTGCAAAACTACTCATGTCTTCTAAAGGTAGACCCAATTTGTTGCCCGTACAAATCCACTACCGCACGTCCTAAACAAATAATATCTAATTTTTTCATTATGACTTCAACATCCACACGTGATCGGGATGGTTTTTGAAAATCCATTGGCGCTTTAGCCCAGCCATTACATTTAAATAATAAGAGTCATACCCATAAGGCACGCCAACAGGATGATAACCACAAGGTACCATAACAACACATTTATCCTCTCATCAACAGATAAATCATCAGTGTATACCCGCTGAAAAACAAAACCTTGGGCGGGATTAATCCGATGATAGTAAATTTCTTCTAAATAAGACTCATTGGCGGATTGTCACAGTCATGCTTATGAGGCGGATAACTAGACCAATTTCCAGCAGGTGTTTTAACTTCAACCAATAATAAACTGTCTGCTTTGTCTTGTTCTGGCAAGATGTTACAAATATGCCTTGTGTTACTGTCTTGTCCTCGGGTTTCAGACTACATGTGTTCTGGTTTTATCCATCTGGCAGGATAATTCCCAAAACCAGGTGCAGTTGCTACAGCTAGCTCAAGTGTGGTTAAAGCCTTGATTGATATTTGACTTTCATTGGGCACATATACAGCGTGAGGTTTTTTGTCTTCAAAAACATTCATCCTATCGCCAACATTATAATATGTCTGACCATCATCTGCTCTACCTGATAAAATTATCAAACCATGGTTCAACATTTGAGTAACACCATGTTAGGTTTTGTTGTGGAGCCAGTTTATAGGCCTTAAAACCAACATACTTCCAATTTGCTACTTCTGGCGTAATGTTTTGATAGCAACCATCTGAGGTTAGATTAGGTGGTGATAATAGTGTCATGTTTTTTGTTTTTATTGATTGTAGCCAATTGATACACACATTGTTTGTGCCAAACATAGTGTTGCATTTAATGACCTAAATGTATGGATTTCTGCCTCATGCACTATAAATAAATGATCCGCAAGATCGGCTATAGGATTAAGCTCTGTGTCTGTAATAAGAATAACTTTTGTTTTTGATTGTTTTGCTATTTTTACCGTTTGAGTGGTAACGAAAGAATAAGGGTTATAAGTTATAGCAATCAACACAGCCTTATCGCTAAACCAATGATCTAGCGGAGGACTACCCACACTTGCATTGTCAGCAATACGGCAGCGTATGCCTAAATTATTTAACATATAGTTAAAGTACACTACCACAGGACATGCCCTATTTGTACCACACACAAGCACTTCACTAGCGCCATATATCATTTTTACAGATTTGTCTATCAGAGCCGGATCAATTTGCTCAGACAAAAGCTTAATTGTGCCAATATTTCGTTCGATAACATCGTGAAATATACTTGTAGTACTCGTACTTATATCATTCTTAATTACTTTTTTAACATCTACAATACGTTGAGAATAATTAATTGTAGTTTGAGCAATTCGAACTTTAAAAAGCTTTTGTAATTGTGCAAAACCACTAAAACCTATAGTCTGAGCAAAGCGTACCAAAGTTGATGGGTATACACCAACATCATCAGCAATTGATGCCAAAGTATTTGTGGCAAGCTGTTGTGGTTGGTCAATAATATAAACAGCTATTAGTTGCATTTTTTTACTTAGTTTGGCGTATTTAGATTGCAACAAAGTATTTAATTCATTAACATCCTGCGGAATCATAAGATATATCCTATATTTAATTATAAATGAACAACTTTACCACTTTGAAGAGATGCCATGGAGGCTTCAGCAATTTGCATTGCCAATAAACCATCTTCAATACTGACACTTGGTGATTGTCCACAGCGAACAAGGCTGTTGCCTTTTTTAAGATTTCATTGTCCCTTTGTGCGCGCCAAAGTTGTTTCTCAAGCAGTTGTATTGTTTGTTGTTCAGAAGTCAGCGCTTTGCCTGACTCTGGTGTTTGTCCACCAAGCTCTGCTAGGTATTGTTTTCTCCATCTGCTAACTGCTGAGGAGCAAGCTCCTGATATTATCATGATTTTTTTTATTGGTGTAATTCTCATGCACCATGAGTTTGGCATAATCTAGTGTTCCCCCCCTCAAGGGGGTATTGAACAGAATGTTCAACGGTAAAAGTCACTCGTTGTTTTCTTGATTTATATTGTGTCATTACTGACCTCCTTATGGTTTGTATTATAAGGCTATCTTTGTGTCCAATAAAATTAGACTATTGCAATCACGGGTACCTATGCCTTTGGCATATAGGCTTAATATCTGACTATCAAAAGCACCCAATCGGCGTTTGACCTTTTTCAATAATTAAAGGTTCAAAGCTACCTCTGCGGTCTCTTGGGATAGCAAGTTCAACTTCACCATGATTGCCTTTGACGGTTTTAGGGTAATAGCCATTACGAGCATTGCTGTCTGTATTAAGCTCGCTGCTATTTTGCCCATATTTTGGATAACCAAGATGATGTTCCATCTCAGCACCTAATGCTGCTTCAATGGTCATTTTAACCAGTGAAGCAGATAGACCTGCTAAATCATCTTGGGTGTGGATGTCTTTGGCAAGTTCATCAGCAAAAGCACGGAGCTTTTTCTGGTTGATGCCTGTGTTGTTAAGTTGCTTTTTTTTTGTTTCTTGGTATTGTGTTACTCATGTTTTTTCTCCTTTTCGGGGATTATAAAATATGAGGGTTTACACAATCTGGTTTACAGGGTCTAGTGCACTTAATTTTTCTTAAAATATTAAAAAAATAATGTCGTCTGGTTTTCTTGATTTAGTATGTTTATTAGAAATTTCGATTGTTTTTAATTTGGCGTATAGGGAGGTTAAGCCTTTATTTAACAAACATCAAATACAAGATAAAATACAACAAATAACAAGCCGTAAGGAAGTAAAGAATACTGTCAAAATAACTCTAATAGATTGGCAGAAGAGGCAGTAACAAATTCTTACAAAAAATTTATTTCTACAGGAAATTTTCTACTTAAAAAAAATAGATGAATCGTATTGGACTAAGTGGATTAATCTCAATATAGCAATAGTTTTATGCATACTATTATTTGCAACTGTATATCAACACTTAACCCAAATTAAATATATTGTTGATAATTTTGATGAGGTGTGGTGGGTTCTGTTTTCCATATTGGTTGCTAGTATTGTTATCCCTATATATTTAACACATCGCTCTAATGAAAAAATAAAAGATATATATAAACAACTGGAAACCGCTTCAAAAAAATTCCTAAATACACATAGCAAGTATCTTGCAGAGAAAGCTGAGAAGCAAGTCTGGGGGAGTTTTGTCTAAATTTAAGAGCATAAACATTGGTATGTCTAAGCAATATTTAGAGTCCAAAAAAGTTTTTAGCATTTTTAACATCTGACTTTATTTGTTGTTTTAGTGCTGGAAAAGAGTCTAATTTTTGTTCATCACGAATTTTGTATTTGAATATAACCTTGGCATTTTCGCCATAAACTTGGCTGTTAAAGTCAAATAAAAAGACTTCTAGTAAGATTGTTTCACCCCCAACTGTGGGGCGCTTGCCAAGATTGCAGACGCCGTTGTAAATCTTGCCATTTAATGCTACATTAACGGCAAACACGCCTAATAGTGGGCTGATTTTTCTTTTAATGGGAATATTGATTGTGGAAAAACCGATGGTTCTGCCTTGTTTTTGACCGTGAATGATTTTTCCTGAGATTGAAAATTCTCGCCCTAACAGTTGATTTGCCAAATCAAAATCACCCTCTTTAAGTGATTGTCTGATTTTTGAGCTGCTGACCCTGTCAAAGTTGTGAAACACAGTGGGTGTTTTTTCTACCTCAAAATCAAAAGTTTGTAGCAAAGAAAAATCACCTGTTCGGTTGGAACCAAAACGAAAATCATCGCCAACTAGGCAGTACTTAATATTGAGTTTATCTAGCAATATCTGCTGAATGAAGGCGTCAGCAGAGAGTCGTGAGAATGGCGTATTAAAGTTGATTAATAAGTGCTCATCTAGTCCAAGGTTTGCAAGCAAGGCGTGTTTTTGCTTAAAACTACTCAGTGTGGCTTGCGCGTGTCCAAAAAAGTGTTGTGGCGTTGGTGCAAAGGAAGCAAGCACTGATGGTAAATTCATGGCTTGTGCTTTATTAACCAAGGTTTTGATAATTTTTTGATGCCCTATATGCACACCATCAAAGTTGCCAATGGTAACGACACTGCCCGAATGAGGTTTTAAATTTTTTAAGCCACGAATGAGTTTCATAAGCGTTTATTTTAGTCTAATTGGCGAAGGATGTTATTAACTGGTTTTGGCACACCAATATTTAACTGAGATAAGGATTTAAACTCACCCTTGACATCTAGGCAGTGGATGAGTATTGGGTGAATCAGCAAATGATAATGGGTGAAGCTGTGTTTAAAAATGGCTAGGCTTTTTTCTATCAAAGCTGATGGGTGAAAATCAGTTATGGCTTGCTGAATATCTTTGCCATTATCTGCACACTCTACAAAGCTCCACAACCCACCCCAAACACCCTTGTTTGGGCGTTTTTGTAAGTAGACGTTGTGTTTGTCATCTTTAAAAATTAGCATGGCAATTGAGCGGGTGGGTTTGTTTTTCCTTGGCTTTGGATTGGGGTATTTATCTTGAGTGTTGGTTTGTTGCGCCAAACAATCGGATTGGATTGGGCACTGCTCACAATCTGGCTTACGTTGAGTACACAGGGTTGCGCCTAGATCCATGATGGCTTGTGTATAGTCAGCGTTACGCTCATTAGGCGTGTGATATCTAGCCAAGTGCCATAGCTCTTTAAGTGTTTTGCTTTGTCCGTAATGACCCTTAACTTGATGGTATCTTGAGAGTACGCGCTTAACATTACCATCGAGTATGGCGTGGTTTTGATTAAAGCTAATGGCTAAAATAGCACCTGCTGTGGATTCGCCTATACCGGGCAAGTCAATCACTTGTTTAAACTCAGTTGGAAAATTGCCTTGGTATTGGTTTATGACGATATTGGCAGTTGTGTGTAGGTTTCTTGCTCTGGCGTAATATCCCAAGCCTGCCCATTGAGCCAATACTGCGTCTTCAGAAGCGTTGGCTAAGGCGGCTAATGTGGGAAAATGCTGAATAAAATTATTAAAATAATCAATAACCGTTGCTACTTGAGTTTGCTGCAGCATGACTTCACTCAGCCAAACATGATAAGGGTTGTTTGGCATATCTTGTACTGCTTGCCAAGGCAGGCAGTGACGACCAAACTGGTCAAACCACTTCAGTAGTGGCTTTGAGATTGAGTGCACTATTTTAAATTAAGCGGGTCATGCGGATTAATGTCACCCATAAATGGCTTGTTAATGTCCTCATGAGTTGTTTGGTAAACGCAACCAATCCAGTTATTGATAATGACATTAGTGGCATTGCCCCAAGTGTTATTTAGGGTTTTGCTAATGAGTTGTTCAGGAAAGTCTGCAATGCTAAATTTTGTGGACAAAAGCTTGGTTTTATACTCATTGAGAATGGCTTTGCTTTGCTCGGTTAAATAGTGCTCAGGGAAAGGCGGATAGTCATCTCGTGTTTTTTCCAAATAGGCAATAATATCGCGCTTGTATTCTTTTAATAGGCTAATAGTGTCGTACTCTGGATGACCTTGAAAAAATACAATCCTTAATAAATCTTCACTAACGCCTAAGTGTACACCGATTTTGCTTTCAACTAAAATTTTAACTCCAGCAGCATCAAATTGTGCTTTTGAAATTTCATTAAAGCGAGAATGGGGCACATCAAAGCGCGTATTCACGCCACTCATTAAAGGGTGCTGCCTCTCTAGCACTTGGTGTGGAAATACACCCCAACATTTTCCACCAATGGCTTGGCGTTTTTGTCCATATCTAAATTCCAAAACAGCATGCGTTGCCAAGCATGAGCACAGTGTTGAAGTAACGTGGTCGTACGACCAATCAACCACTTCTTTTAATTCTTCATAGAAAAGTGCTTTTTGCAACTCTGCTTGTTCAATATGTGCACCTGTAATAATCAGTGCATCAAGCCCTTGGGTTTTAATGTCTGCAAAAATTTGATAATGTTGTTTGATGTGTTTGCTTGTTTTTTCGCCACGCTTGATTGACGATAGTGTAAATGGATGTAGATAAAATTGTGCAATTTGGTTAGAGTGCCCAATAAGACGAAAAAATTGGCGCTCGGTTGCTTCAAGTACAGCATCTGGCATCATGTTTAATAAGCCAATATGCAATTCACGAATAGCTTGGTTGCTTGCTCTGTTTTTTGATAGAATGGTTTCACCCTCATCTTTAAGACGTGCAAAAGCAGGCAAGTTTGAATGTGCAATTAGTGGCATTAGTTCATCGCTCCATAAATAAGCTCAAAGACCTCATTGGCATGCTTGCACTGATACAGATCCTCGCTATCAATGATGTAGCCATATTTTTTAGCAATGGCTTCATATTTTGGCTTTCGATGTTTAAGCAGGCGTGGGAACACCCAGCGTACAAACTCGTTTGGGTCGATTTGTGCGATATAAATTAGCTGATTTTTTTGCAGATAAACATCCAATTGTTGCTTCAGAAAATCAGCCTGATAATACAAAGGTTTTGGGTGTGTTTGTGCACGTTCAACCAAAGCGGTTTCGTTGGTTTTACTGGCTCTAATATAAAGAATCACTGTGTTATCAGCTAGGGTTTGATATACCTGCTCATTGTCTAATTCACACAGACTACCACCTGTATCATTAATAAAATGATTAAATCCTTGTGTTTTTGCTTTTTGTATAAATTGTGGCACGTCAAGCATGGCCTTGGTTTCTGCGTTTAGGTGCATCGCTTGACGGGCAACAAAAGTATCAATGGGTGTGCCGCCCAGTTCAGGATTGCCTGTCTTGCCTAAAAAAGCAGAGACTGATGATAAATTATCAAAGGTAATATGATTTTGAATGCTGATAGACTCGTTATCCAGCAGATTTCTAAGCCATTTGTCTTGTTTGACGTGACTCTTGATGTTGTCTAAAATTTTATCATTCAAATACTCAGCACCAATGCGATAGTCACCAGAATAATGAAAGTATTTATCTTGACGGTTAAGGAGTTTTGCTAGGTGTGTTTTTCCCACGCCTGACATGCCTAATAGCGTTAAGCATTTGTGATTAGAGTTTTTGAATTCGTTGGCTGATAGTTTCATGATTTTGAGTTTGCGTCAAATTCGTTTTTATAGCAAGCCATCTTGTTTAAACATCTCGCGAATGCCTCGAATTGCTTGGCGGGTTCTGTGTTCGTTTTCAATCAGCCCAAAACGCACGTATTGATCGCCATAACTACCAAAGCCAATGCCAGGAGACACGCCAACTTTTGCGATTTTAAGCAGTTTTTTGGTAAACTCTAACGAGCCCATGTACTGATAAAATTCAGGAATTTTTGCCCAAACAAACATCGTGGCTTTAGGCGGTGTCACCACCCAACCAATTGATTTCAAACCGCCACAGAGTACATCACGCCTGTCTTGGTACATATTAGATATCTCTTTCACACAACTTTGGTCGCCTTCTAGCGCCTCAATAGCGGCGACCTGAATAGGGGTGAACATGCCATAATCTAGGTAAGATTTGATTTTGGCAAGTGCGTTTACTAAGGTTGGATTGCCCACCATAAAGCCCACGCGCCAACCTGGCATGTTGTAGCTTTTTGACAACGAGAAAAACTCAACAGCAATCTCTTTAGCGCCTTCTACTTGTAAAATACTGGGCGCTACATAGCCATCAAATACAATGTCTGCATAGGCCAAATCTTGCACCACCCAAATTTCATGCTCTTTGGCAATTTTAATGACTTTTTCAAAAAAATCTAATTCAGCGCACTGTGTGGTTGGGTTAGACGGATAATTTAAAACCAGCATCTTTGGCTTTGGCCAAGTATTTTTAATAGAGTGCTCTAATTCTGCTAAAAAATCATCATCTAGACCGCAAGGCACATGTTGAATATCTGCACCTGCAATCACAAATCCATACGGATGAATAGGATAAGCAGGGTTAGGCACTAATACCGTATCGCCATTACCCACAACGGCCTGTGCTAAATTAGACAACCCCTCTTTAGAGCCAATAGTAACAATGGCTTCAGTTTCTGGATCAATATCAACATCAAAGCGCCTTTTATACCAATTAGCAATGGCTTTGCGTAATCGCGGAATGCCGCGGGAGGTAGAATAGCGATGTGTGTCTTTACGCCGCGCCGCTTCTACCAGTTTTTCAACAATATGATCAGGCGTTGGTTGGTCAGGATTGCCCATGCCAAAGTCAATAATATCTTCACCGCGTGCACGTGCCTTGGCCTTTAGCTCGTTAGTAACCGCAAAGACATAAGCAGGCAGTCTTTTTATTCGTGGAAAGTCATTGTTCATTTTAAAAAAAGTAGTTTATGGTTCTAAGGTTAAAGTATTTTGCCACATTCTAGTCTAAGTATTTTTATTCGTGGAAAGTCATTGTTCATTTTAAAAAAAGTAGTTTATGGTTCTAAGGTTAAAGTATTTTGCCACATTCTAGTCTAAGTATTTTTCAATATGTAATACCCCAATTTTCCATACAACTCTAAAGTAGAGGCTAGTCATCTTATCACGCCACCTAGGGCAAAGTGCGGTCGTTCGTTATTATAAACCCATAACCACTGTGTGGTTGCATCTTGTGCTTGCTCAACAGAATCAAACAAATGCAGATCTAAACACTCTTGTCTTACTGTACGGTTAAATCTCTCAATGTAGGCATTTTGAGTTGGCTTACCTGGTTGGATGTACATTAACTCAATACCTAAGGCTTGTACCCAGTCTCTTAATGCTTGGCTAATGTATTCAAACTGCAATGCTCTAACCTACTTGGACACATTTCAAGCCGCTTTTTTCAATTCAGCCATCTTTTGAGCAGGTGTTAAATACCCAATCGCTGAATGAATCCTTTTGTAATTATACAAGTAGATATAACCCTCTACATTTTGCACGACTTCACTATGATTTGCAAAACTTTGATAATTTAATCTCTCAGTCTTCAGACTTCTAAAGAAACGCTCCATGACCGCATTATCCCAACAATTACCTCGCCTGCTCATGCTTTGAGTAATGTTGTTCTTGTTGCAATAATCAATAAAAACTTTAGAAGAGTATTGAGTCCCTTGATCAGAGTGAAACATGTGTTTATTTGTATTGGGCTGGTGTCTAGACACAGCATTACTAAGCGCATCCTTTGCCAACTGAGCATTAGGCTGTTTTGACAATGCCCAACCAACAACTTGTCTTGAGCCTAAATCCAACACACTGGCTAAATAACTCCCACCTTGATAGGTTTTGATATAGGTAATATCACCAACCCAATGCGTATTAATTGATTGCTGCTCAAACACACGATTTAATAGGTTTTTTGCCTTTTTAAACATCAATCTAGTATTAGGGTAATAATGACGCTTTCTTGGGCGTATGGCAACTACATTGGCTTTTTTCATTAGCGTTGCAGTTTGGTAAATACCAATGTTATAACCTTGGTTATTCAAAACTACTCGCATTCTGCGTTTGCCATAGGTGTATCCAACTTCAATAGCAGTTTGTTTGATTAATTTAATCATAGCGTTGGTGTTGTTGTTTACTCGCTTATCTTTGACTTGATAGTAATAACTACTGCGAGGAAGTTTGAGTAATGCTCATAATTCTTTAGTATTGTATTGTTGGCAAGCCTTGTTTATCTTGATAATCATATCACTTGGTGATTGTCCACAGCGAACAAGGCTGTTGCCTTTTTTAAGATTTCATTGTCCCTTTGTGCGCGCCAAAGTTGTTTCTCAAGCAGTTGTATTGTTTGTTGTTCAGAAGTCAGCGCTTTGCCTGACTCTGGTGTTTGTCCACCAAGCTCTGCTAGGTATTGTTTTCTCCATCTGCTAACTGCTGAGGAGCAAGCTCCTGATATTATCATGATTTTTTTTATTGGTGTAATTCTCATGCACCATGAGTTTGGCATAATCTAGTGTTTCCCCCTCAAGGGGGTATTGAACAGAATGTTCAACGGTAAAAGTCACTCGTTGTTTTCTTGATTTATATTGTGTCATTACTGACCTCCTTATGGTTTGTATTATAAGGCTATCTTTGTGTCCAATAAAATTAGACTATTGCACCGGTAACTTTATCACAATAACCGCACAATTCATGACCATTGGCTAGTTTGATTTTTTTATTATCTAGAATGATGCCATCCTTTTTCAGTTCTGCCAGCGTTCTTGAAAAGGACTCTGGTTTCATGCCTAAATAAGCAGCAGTTAAGGATTTTGAATAAGGATTTCGTTTATTCGAAAATCTCTGTCTTTAATTTGTCGGTTCAGTGTTTGCAAAAAATAAGTTTTGCAATATGGCTTTATAAAAACTGCTATTTTTTTCATAATCAAGCAGGTCTTTTAATTTTTCTAAATCAAATAAATCAGGATTGATAGGTTTTTTCTCTTTTAAAAAAAAGACAAATAATATTCTGGTTAAAAAACGAATAAGGCTAGTCTGAGTATGATTTTTATCATGTTCATCATTGGGAAATTCAACTTGTGTTTGGACTTTTTCATACCATTCATAAAACTTATTGTAAAATATTTGTTTAACTGTTCAACGGCAAATGCGGTTTTTAAATCCTCTAAAGTTGATTGCTTGTTAAGCACTTTAAAACGCTGGGTTAACGTTCTTACTTTTGCCCCTTCGCCAAAAAGATAAGTAAAGCGCTTGCTGGCTGTTTGTATTTTCTCTATGCCGTCATCGCCCCATTTGTATTCAATAGCAATAAAACTAAAGCGCCATAATTTATTTTTGTCATCTACATAAACGGCGATTGCGTCGTCTTCAGTTTGGATTTGTTTGACAACTAAATTGCGTAATTGCACACGGTTTCGTGCTAACTTGGTATTGGGCTTGATGTGAATCTCAAACACAGGTAACTTATTGTCATCAATGGTTATAAATCCTAATTGCTCAAAACTTTGAACATCATCATCGATAATACGCGTGGTCTGAATAAGTTCAGAAAAATTAAATTTATCGTTTAAAAAGCTTAAGTAATCTTCTCTTTCATAGGCTTTTTAAAAAAATTCCATTAGATTTTATCCAGTCTATTCGGGTTCAAAAAGTTAGTTTTATCCACTATCTTTTTATAGGTGTTTTTTTCTAATTCTTTGCGGGCATTTTTGGCAATCGTGCCGCCTTTTTTGGCACGATTGTTTGTTTTCTTCAAGCCCAGTTGCCAGGTCATTTTTAGCAATTTGTCGAGTTGATAATTCTGCCAAAGCGGTAAAAATTAGCTCTGCCTTACTCATATGGTCACGTAGGTTTTGGTTGTCTAAATTTTTAAGCGCTTTATGCTCGGTAACAGACAAACCGCTCCACTCAGAATGAATAATATTGGTCAAAATAGCAAATTCTTGCCCTTCCTTAACTTTATTTTCTTGCCAATAATCGGTGAGTTTGTTGCGGGTTTCTTGCCCGCTCATCCTCCTTTCAATCCATTTTTTACTTCTACCTGCTTTTTGCCAATTTTCTCTCGCTCGATTAAATGATTGCCACTAGGCGTTCAGCAATGAAATCTGCTCGAATGTAGTTTTGTTTTAATTCTGGCTTTAGATGATGTAATGCACGATAACGAGTATGCAATAGTCCTGTTTTATCTTGTTTTTTATTGTCTATTTTTTTAATCGTATCATTATATAAATACTCTAAATCTTTCTCTAATTGATAATAAATTGGTTTTGGTGGTGTGGTTTTCGGAAAGACAACGCCATGCTCGTCTAAATCTTTCTTATAGCGTTCACTATTTATCAAATCAGTGCGTGTCCTGTCCTCCTAACCATTAGTGGGGTTATTACCCTTTCTCTAATTTCTTCATAAAGTTTAGCTGTTTGTTCCCTGGCTTTTTTATTATTGAAGAGTTGTAATATTTCTTTATATTCTTTCTTTGCCTTGGTGAAAAAACTGGCTAAGGGGAAATCAAGGGTCGAATTATTGCCATCTTGAAATAATAAAATCTGATTGTATAAATCATCAGGGCGATTATTAAGTGGCGCGGCAGAAATGAGCATTACTTTTTTAGCTTTATTAGCAGAGGTTTTTGTTTTACAAATTTGTTGCAATTGATCGTATGCCTGGGCGGTGGCGGTGTTATTACGAAATTTCTGCACCTCATCCACAATTACCATATCGTAATCTTTGGGACTGGTTATTTTATGCAGACTGCCATTGGTGAAAATTTTAACTTTGCCTCTAATTTCAAATTTCATTAGAGTGTCTTCCCAATTTTGTTTGAGGGCGGGTGCGGGTGGCACAATTAATAAAATATTAGGGTTATAGTCTCGCCCACCTAAGAACAGAAACTGTTTGGCAATTAAAGTAGCAATCATTGTCTTACCCAGTCCAACCACATCGGAAAGAAAGAAGCCGTTATGTTTTTTAAGCATTTCCCAGCCTTCATTAACCGCATCCATTTGATAAGACAGACGTTTAAAACCATTGGGTAAATCTTTAATAGAATTTGGGTCAAACTCATCAGTGGCAAATTTAACCTCATCATAATCATTGAGTAAAACATTAAATTCATAATTGGCAGTTTGCTGAGTACCTAACCTGTATCGGTTAAATTGGGCGAGCCTGTAATCACGCTATTGGCAGCATGCTCGTTAAAATTATCAGGACGAAAAATATAGATTTTAGCGTGGATTTTTTGACTGGGATGTGCCTTTAGACTGACTTTACCACTAAGCATATCCTGGATAAATTGCTTGTCCCCTTGCTCGGTCTGCTCATCATAATTGGCTTGTTTAATATCGGTAGTGAATTTCTGTTGCCACGATTGTTCAACTTTTTCTTTATCTTCTTGATAAATCAATCCTAGAGAGCAACTTTCTTGTGTTAATTTATCAACATCTATCCCAACCAAGATACGGATATTAGCAACATTCTCTAGCAGAGGGTGGAGTTTAAAATACCCCGATGAGCGAAAATAGCCCACTAAAACATCAAAATGATTAATATTTTGATTGTGTTTAAAAATGCCCGTTAGTTTATTAAATAAAGTGTGTTTTTCTTTGTTAGTAAAAAACTTGGTAGACATTTTTATCTATTTTCTTTAAACAGAAAAAGACGAGCCACAACCACAAGTGGTTTTGGCATTTGGGTTATGAATAATGAAACGTGCGCCTTGTAAGTCTTCTAAATAATCAACGGTTGCACCAATTAAGTATTGATAACTCATGGGGTCAACGACTAATTGTACGCCGCTGTTCTCAACACTTGAATCGCCTTCTTTGTAGGCCTCATCAAAGGTAAAGCCATAGGAAAAGCCAGAGCAACCACCACCTGTGATATAAACACGCAAATGTAAGTTGTCGTTTTTTTCCTCTTCAATGAGCGTTGATACTTTTTTAGCGGCATTGTCGCTAAAAATAATGTCTGCTTTTTCTAAAACTTGTTCTGTTTCCATGTTGCTCCCTTATGGCAATAAGCCAATTTGCTCTAATCCTAAGCCTTCATCAAGTCCAAACATGAGGTTCATGTTTTGTATGGCTTGCCCTGAGGCACCCTTACCTACGTTATCAATAACCGTCATAATAATAAGCTTGTTGTTTGATTTTTGAACACCAATATGGCAATTATTCGTGCCTTTAACTGATTTGGTTTGTGGATAAATACCAGCTGGCAATACATGAACAAATCTGTTGTCTTGGTAGTGGTTTTCAAACAATTCTTGTGCATCGATGTCCTTTGTTAAATCAACGTAAACACTGGCAAGCATGCCCCGAGTCATGGGTATCAAGTGTGGGGTAAAGATAAAATCCACATCTGTATTTGCAATGTCTGTTAACACTTGTTGTATTTCAGGCTTGTGACGGTGTTGATTAACATTATAAGGCTTTAAGGACTCGTTTACTTCGCAAAAAAGTGTGGCAATATTAGCACCCCTGCCTGCACCACTAATGCCTGATTTGCAATCAGCAATAATGCTTTTTGTATCAATGGAATTTGTTTCAAGCAAAGGCTTAAGTGCTAGCGTGATTGCAGTTGGATAGCACCCAGGGTTAGCAACCAAGGTGGCGTTTTTGATTTGTGAGCTGTAAACTTCAGGCAAGCCATAAATGGCATTTTCTAATAAAGCGCTTTGTGTGTGTGTCATGCCATACCATTTACTCCACTCAATGCTATCTTTAATACGAAAATCAGCACCTAAATCAATTATTTTGATGCTCTTGTCTAAGAATTGGCTAACGCTGTTCATAGCTACGCCGTGCGGTGTGGCAAAGAAAATAACGTCGCACTCAAATAATGTTTTATCATCTGGCGCAATAAAGTTAAAATCAACATAGCCTGTCAAGCTGGGAAATTCTTCAACAACGGCTTTGCCAGTATTTGCCCTTGAACATAGGGCAATAATTTTTGCACTTGGATGATTGTGTAAAAGACGTATAAGTTCTAGTCCTGTATACCCAGTAGCGCCAACAATACCTACCTTAATCATACTAGTGAGCCCCCAGCATTTTTTCGAGGTAGTGGATATTCATGCCACCTTTTTGGAAGGCTTTGTCATCCATAATTCTTCTTTGTAAGGTGATATTGGTTTTAATGCCATCAATCACCATTTCATCCAGTGCATTTTGCATTTTGATAATAGCGCCTAGTCGAGTATCAGCAAAAGTAATCAGTTTGCCAATCATAGAATCATAATGGGGTGGCACGGTATAACCGTTATATATGTGTGAATCAACACGCACGCCTAAACCACCAGCAACATGATATTGAGTGATTTTCCCTGGTGAAGGCATAAAATTATTAGGGTCTTCAGCATTAATACGGCACTCAATCGCATGGCCTTTGATTTTCACATCATCTTGTGTGAATGAGAGTGTTTGACCATCGGCAATGCGTATTTGTTCACGCACAATATCAATGCCAGTAATCATTTCAGTGACAGGGTGTTCAACTTGAACACGAGTGTTCATTTCAATGAAATAGAATTCATCATTTTCAAATAAAAATTCGAACGTACCAGCGCTGCGATAATTAATTGCCTTGCAAGCGTTCGTACAAGCACTGCCGATTTTTTGGCGCAATTCTGGCGTGATGCCAGGTGCTGGCGCTTCTTCTACTACTTTTTGATGGCGTCTTTGCATTGAACAGTCACGTTCGCCTAAGTGCACAGCATTGCCATGTTCATCAGCTAATATTTGAATCTCAACGTGCCTAGGCGTGGTTAAAAATTTCTCCATATACACTTCGCCGTTGCCAAAAAAGTTAAGTGCTTCTGTTTTAGTCAACTCAATCGAATCAAGCAGGTCGGCTTCTTTTTTAACCACACGCATGCCACGACCACCGCCACCGCCAGAGGCTTTGATGATAATTGGAAAGCCAATAGCACGAGCAAGCTTGGTGTTTTGAGTAGCGTCTTCAGTCAAGCCACCATCTGATCCAGGTACACAAGGCACGCCGGATTTTTGCATGGCCTTAATGGCAGCGACTTTGTCGCCCATGACGCGAATATTATCCGCATGTGGACCGATAAAAATAAAACCACTTTCTTCAACACGTTGTGCAAAATCTGCACTTTCAGATAAAAAACCATAGCCAGGATGAATGGCATCAGCGTGAGTAACTTCTGCAGCAGCAATCAGTGCGGGGATGTTTAAATAGCTGTCTTTTGATGGATGTGGACCAATGCACACAGCCTCGTCAGACAAACGCACATGCTTAAGGTCTTTGTCCGCTGTTGAATATACAGCAACGGTTTTGATGCCTAGCTCCTTACAAGCTCTTAAAATTCTAAGCGCAATTTCACCGCGGTTAGCAATGAGAACCTTTCGGATTTTGTTCATTGGCGTCATTGAACGACGACTAGTGTTTGACCAAATTCAATCGCATCACCATCTGTACATAAGATCTCAGTGACTGTTCCAGATTGGTCTGCCTCGATTTGGTTCATGATTTTCATAGCCTCAACGATACAAATTGTATCGCCTTGGTTGACGTGTTGACCAATTTTAATAAAGGCATCAGAAGTGGACGATGTTGCGCCATAAAAAGTACCAACCATAGGCGAAGTGATAGGATGTCCATTTACTGTTGGTGCACTATCTTCAGACGGTGTTACTATTGTAGGAGCTTCCGCTGGGGCTGCTACTGGTGCTGGTGCTGGTGCTGCTATAGGGGCGTTGCCATAGCGCGAGATGCGTACGGATTCTTTACCCTCAACAATTTCAATTTCATTCATACCAGATTGTTCTAACAATTCCATTAATTTTTTTACTTTACGAATGTCCATTCATGACCTCTTTAATTGTTGAATATGTTGAATTGCGACTTGTAGTGCAAATTCATAGCCTTGAGCGCCAAAGCCTGAAATGACACCTTGTGCAATGTCTGAAAAATAAGATTGTTTGCGAAAATCTTCACGCTTATGTACATTAGATAGGTGAACTTCGGTGAACTCAATACCTACAGCGAGCAGGGCATCACGCAAAGCGACTGATGTATGTGTGAAAGCTGCAGGATTGATAATGATATATTGAACGCCGTTATTGGTGGCGTTGTGAATATGTTCAATTAATCCTGCTTCTGAATTGTCTTGATGGTGTTCAAGTATAAGCTCGGCGTCATTTGCTATTTTTGCAAGATGACTGGTAATATCGTCCAGTGTTTGTGCGCCATAATAGTCAGGCTCGCGAGTGCCAAGCAGATTAAGGTTAGGACCGTTTAATAATAGAACATCCATTTGTTAATAAGAAAAATTTAAATAAAGCCGATTATACCACCAATATCGTGTACGATAGTTGGTTTTATCGGCATTTTTGCTTATTTTATTTGGTTTTATTAAGATGGATGAGAAAGTCTTGTACGTTAATCTCACCAATAATTCTTTGCGAGCGACTCTCAATACCATTGTTGAAAAACAAAATAGCAGGCGGACCAACAAGGCCAAATCGTTTCATCAATGCTTTATCGTTGGCATTATTTTCAGTTACGTCGGCTTGAAGTGTAATGACATTAGCCATGGCCATTTCGTTAACCACATTAGCATTAGAAAATACAAAACGCTCAAGCTCTTTACAAGAGATACACCAGTCAGCATAAAAATCTAACATAACAATTTGGTTGTTGCTCTTCGCTTTTGCTAGAATTTGGTCTAGCTCATCCACCGATTTAATGCGTTCAAATTTTATTTGGACTGATTCAGTTGCTACATTTGATGCGCCCCAATCTGATAGCGGTTGGAACATATCGCCACCACCGCGTGCTACTAATACCCAAAGCAAGATGCCATAGCCCAGTATGATTAAACCTAATGCTTTAAAAATACGTTGCCAAGGGCTTGAAGTGCTTGTTTGTGTGTTCAATGTACCCATCGCAATTGGTGATATAGTAATGAGCATCGCCCATAATACAAGTGATGCAAGGGGTGAGACAATTCTATCAAGAAGATAAATTGCTACGACCAGCATTAAAATACCAAAGACGTATTTAACATTATCCATCCAGTCGCCTGCTTTAGGTAGTTTGCTTACGCCTGCACCAATCGCAACAAGTGGTGCACCCATACCTAAACTCATTACAAACAGCGATAGTCCACCTAATAATGCATCGCCAGTTTGTCCAATATAAATCAGCGCACCTGCTAGCGGTGGCGCAACGCAAGGCCCCACAATAAGTGCTGATAAAAAGCCCATAATGGCCACACCAATTAGGTGCCTACCTTCTTGATCATTGCTTATTTTTGTGATTTTTCCTTGTAAGCTGGCAGGCAGTTGGATTTCATAATAGCCAAACATGGAAAATGCCAAGGCGACAAAAATCAAACTGAAAATAGCCAGTATCCAAGGGGTTTGGAACAACGCCTGTAAATTTTCACCAAAATAGCCTGCCAGTACACCCGCAATTGAATAGGTTATGCTCATGGATAATACAAACACAATGGACATAATCAGCGCTTTTTTAGTGCTAACTTCGCCTTTTTGACCCACAATAATGCCTGACAGAATTGGAATCATTGGAAACACGCAAGGGGTTAATGATAGTAATAAGCCAAAGCCAAAGAAACTTGCCAATACTAACAATATACTGTCTTGTTGGAGCAATGCGGTAATTTGGTCAGCCTCGTTTAACTCAACCTGTGTATTGGGTGCTGAAGTTTTTTCAGGTGTGGTGTTGACGTTAGAACTACCTGTTTGAGAGGGTAGTATAATATCTTTAGTTTTTTCTTGTGGCGGATAGCAAACACCACCCTCCCAACAGCCTTGATATTTAACGATAACAGTAATTGGCTGATTGCTGACATTAGTGATCGGAATCTTAACTTCTAATACGCCTTTGTGAACCTCAATTTTGCCAAAAAATTCATCGTCTTTAATTTTACCTTTTGGAAAGACAATATCGCCAAATTTTGCCCCTTTGATATCAAAGAAGAACTTATCATGATATAAATAATATTCTTGATGAATGGCCCATCTTGCTAGTAGCGTATTAGCATCAATTGCCACCACTGAAAATTTAAATGCATCGTCTGCAGGTAGAGGCTCATCAGAGACTGAAATGATTTTTTCAACAATTGATTGCGCCTTATTAGTGGCTCGTGAAAATAGATTAAATGCATTATCAGCCAAGGAGCTCGAGCGCATTGAGCCGATATTAAGCGCAACTGATTTAGTAATAGGTGGGTAGCAAACACCCAAATCGGCACAGCCTTGATAACTAACGGTTAATAAAATAGATTTGGCGTCGCCTTTAAGCACAGGAACCACCACCACGGCATTATCACGATAAACCCCAATTTTGCCAAAAAATTCATCATTTCTAATCTTTGCTATTGGGAACTCAGCACTGCCTAGCAGGGCTGAAAAATCAGCAGAAATCTTAATCTTTTCTTTATAAAGATAGTAACCTTTAGCAATATCCCAATTAAGCAATATTTCGTTATTAACCACGCTAGCTTTAAAGGAAAATGCCTTATCTAATGGCAACAAATCATCTTCTGCTTGTGCTAATGAGAATGTGGATAATATAAAAAATAAGGGTAGTAATAAACGTTTCATACCTCTTTCCTCAATGTATCAATTGTGCCTTACTATGTTATACGCTTAGTTACGGCAAGTAAATATCATTTATGAATGTCAATGTCAATGCCCTGTTTAAGCAATTCTCTTTGTCTATACGCAAGATAGGCGTTATAAGTTGCAAATTCTTGATAAAAATCACCACTGACGTAACGCAATACTTCTTGAAAATGAAAGTTGTATAAAAATCCATCAATGCGGGTGATTCCATCGCCTTCATTAAACAAAACAATACCAGGTCGGTAATTGAGTTTAAGTTGTTGCACCCAGTCTTTAGGTGTGGTTTGGTTGCCTTTATTATCAATAATAGTTTGCGTGGAACTAGCATCAAAACGCACCACACTAAAAGCGTTAAACCCATTGACGACAGCGCTGTCCTTGAGCGTTATATTATAAAAATAAGCACAAGCGTCGCAACTTTTATCTTCAAAAATTATGGCTAATGGTGTTTTAAGAGTGGAAAAATCCTTAATTTTTTGAAACATTTCGTGGCTTTGTGGTTGGTAATTGCTCGTTTTTTTAGTTGTTTCAATATATTGTGCTAAGGTTAATTCTGCATATGCCTTGCTATATACATAGTCTAAAATTTTTTTCAATTTTTTAGGCTTGCGATAGCCATTTGTTCGCACTACCGCTTCATTTTTTTGATTTAAAAAAAGTACAGTTGGTGTATATTGCACTTCGACTTGTGCTGCCAGTTCTTTCTCACTCAACGATTGATTTTCATTAATCGCCAGTTCTTTATCGCCTCGAATATTAATAGCAATCACGTCAAAATGTTGTTGAATAAAATTTTTAAGCGGCGGTTATTAAAATCTTTCACCATTTGACCACAATAAGGACATTCATCTAAATGAAAGAATAACAACACATGTTTATTGCGCTGCTTTGCTTCATCAACATCGTCAGTAATTTCTAAAAAACTGTCTTTAAACCAGGGCAACATTGTGTGAGATATACCACCAGTGACCACGCCTGATTTTATTGGCAGTTGTGCATTAGCAATGCCAACAAGCATTGATAGAGTAAGAATAGCAAACTTTAAGATTAAAAATTTTCATAAATACCTCGCTGTGATTTCTTAAAGCCTATTATATCTAGTTCTGTGGAATATGCATACTATCAAAATTGATAGTTTTTAAGAATTAAATGGCCATATCAACATAAATCAGTCTTTACAACCACATTGCCCAGTTAGAGCGGTGCATTGGTATTGAGCAAGTTAAAGTAATTTGCCAGCAATATTTCCAAACAATCGGCATTGTTAAATTTCCCCACGGCTTAAAATATCAACAAAATTGCAGAGTTTTTAGTATATTGTCCTTTGATTTAATATCTGAATATTGATTAATGTAGTGATAAAAAGTTGACAATAATTTTTTCAAAGTGAGGGCTTGTCTTGAATAAGCGCTCATCCTTGTCTAGTAGTGTGTCCAGATGTTGTTTGATTAGTGTTTTATTCTGTTTGGTGTTTATCAAGATTATAATTTCCATAATATCAGCGTCATAATTACTTTTTGGCTGATTATGTTTGGCTTTTTTCAGTGTTTTAGTACTAATTTATACCGACCAACTCTATATAAGTTGCAAACTTTTCTAATGAGGGATAAAAAATTATCCTCCCAGTAGGTTAAAATTTTATTCTCAACCAATATATTTAAAATAGGCGCACCTCTTTTATCATAACTATAGGCTAGATTTTTTAGCATGGTTTGTAAATCTTGATGATAAACAATGCTATTAGCTGTGTTTAAATATCTAATTTTTTTGGTGTCAACAAACTTGTTAATATGACTATAAACGCCAATCCATTGAATGTAAATGCTACTTTCTAGGGCTGTAACAACAACGATAGAGCCCTTAAACTGAAATATTGTGCTGCTTATTTGTATACTTAATACCACAGGAGAAGATTGACTAATAAGCCCAGGCAGTAAACCAAATAGTAACAGTGGATAAGCATTTTGATAAGGAGAGCTAAATTGCATATTAACAAACGAAGCCAAAATACCAATCAATGATAATATGTAAAATAAGGCGTTTTTGTGTTGATTTTTAGCGCGTCTAATGACCGCTTGAATTAAAAAAAACACAACCAAAAAAAACACAACGCCAAATAGCCCTAACTCAACCAACAGCTCTAATAAATCATTATGCACCTGCTGATAATCTATTGCGCTTATAGTATGGAATCCGCCCACCATTTCGTTATGCATAAAACTACCCAACCCTGTGCCAAACAAAGGCGAGCTATTAAACATATCAAGTGCAATCGCCCAAATATTAAAACGTGAATAATTAACGTTGCTGTAATCACTCAA
The DNA here is from genome assembly GCF_016592615.1 of Isorropodon fossajaponicum endosymbiont JTNG4. Lineage (NCBI taxonomy): Bacteria > Pseudomonadati > Pseudomonadota > Gammaproteobacteria > Isorropodon fossajaponicum symbiont. The sequence continues at coordinate 258,610 of NZ_AP013043.1, read as the reverse complement.
TGCGGTGATTGTTGCTTGATTAATATCGTGCCAAAATGGTTCAAAGCCACTGGGTGAAAAATTAATCATAATCAGTAGAAACAACAACGCTGTAAGGCTAGCATAAGTTTTTATTGCCAAATGTTGCTGCGGGATTAATTGAGCCTTGCAACATGGGATAGGAAAATAAATGTTGCGATACGCCTATTAAGGCAATGAGCACAGAAGAAGACACTAATGATAAGGCGGTAAAATTAAGGATTTTTGGTTGGCTGTTAATTGTTCTTACCAACATAAAAGCAAAAAATACAATCAGCCATAATAATAATTTGGAAATGCTAAAATCCAAATTAACGCCATAAGCCAAGCTGATAATGCCTAGTAAAAATAATGCTAAAAGCGATATAGAAACCAAGCCAAATTCAAAGACCTGATTGGAGTCACGATAGATTAGCCACAAAATTACAACAAATACAGCAAATGAAATAACGTACGTTTTAATAAAAAAATAATTATAAAAACTTGTGTCGAACCAAGGAGCAGACAGCGTGGCAATAATCAATATAGAAAAGACCAAAGAACGCGAGCTTTGTATTGTTATGCATATTTAACAACAGCTTATCTTTGTATTAAAGCTTAAGTCATTCATTTTGCCTTAAAACGCTTTGCAGAAAGTGATTATGGACAGCTTCTCGTTTGTCAATCCTTCATCAATTGAGTTGGTTTTATAATTACTGTAATGATAAGACCTAATTGTTTTCATTTTCGCTTCTTTGGTTCAGAATGATCCTTGTGATAACCATGGTTACTGACTAGACTAACTGTTGGCGTTGTGATGGGAATTATTAGTTTACTAGTATTGGCTTAGACTCGCTACCATCATCTTTTAATTTAGTTCTAATATTTTCACCGTACCTAATTATAGAAATCACACTATCCAGTTTAGAAAAATCATAGATATGCTACATTTCAGTAAGAATGAATTGTGTAGTAGTTTTTTTATGAGTGTTGTTAATATGTAATACCCCAATTTTCCATACAACTCTAAAGTAGAGGCTAGTCATCTTATCACGCCACCTAGGGCAAAGTGCGGTCGTTCGTTATTATAAACCCATAACCACTGTGTGGTTGCATCTTGTGCTTGCTCAACAGAATCAAACAAATGCAGATCTAAACACTCTTGTCTTACTGTACGGTTAAATCTCTCAATGTAGGCATTTTGAGTTGGCTTACCTGGTTGGATGTACATTAACTCAATACCTAAGGCTTGTACCCAGTCTCTTAATGCTTGGCTAATGTATTCAGGACCATTATCACATCTGATAGCCTTGGGCTTGCCACGCCACTGAATCAAACGTTCTAATGATTGAATAACTCGTCTTGCTGGCATGGACAAGTCCACATCAATATTCAAGCCTTCCCGATTGTAATCATCGACAACATTAAAAGTTCTAATGTGCCTGCCATCAGTGAGTGAGTCTGACATAAAATCCATTGACCAAGTTTGGTTAATAGTTGTTGGCACACTCAGTGCTTCGGGTTTATCTCTTTTGATTCTTCTTCTTGGCTTGATTCTTAGATTGAGCTCCAGTTCTTGGTAAATGCGATACACTCGTTTATGGTTAAATTTGTAGTCTTTAACATTACGTAGATATAAATAGCACAGTTTAAAACCCCAACGCTTGTGCGTTGCGGTTAAGCGCAGTAGACAATCGGCAATTAAAGCATTGTCATCACTGAGTTTTGGTTGATAATAATAAGTGCTTTTACTAATGCTACAAACTTCGTAAATAAGTTTGATACTTGTGTTCTTATTTTGTTCATTGATGTTTAAAGCCATCCTCACGCCACTGGGATGGCTTTAGAACTTTTTTGCTAAGGCATCCTTTGTAATTTGCAGTTTCAACTCACTCTCAGCATACATACGCTTGAATTGAGCATTTTCTGATTCTAGCTCTTTTAAGCGTTTAACCATAGAGACAAAATCTGTATCACCGTATTTAGATCTCCATTTGTAAAATGTGGCTTGAGACATTGCGTATTCACGGCATAGATCAGCCACAGATATGCCTGATTGGTTTTGTTTGAGTATGTTGACTATTTATGACTCTGTATATCTTGATTTTTTCATGTGAAAACTCCTTATTTTTTATTATAGAATTTTCTACTTTAGAATGGTGGTTTTTTGGGGTATTACAGATGCCTCGCCAAGACGGCTATAAACCTCTTGTTTTTTAATTGCTTGTAGGTAGTCTTTGGCGGCTTCGTTTAGAAACTCAGAACGGTTAATTTCATATTTACTAACAACCTCATCAACCTCATTCAATAAATAAGTAGGCATTCTAAATCCAACTTGTTGTTTTTTTAGATCTGATATTGCGTGCATTTTGGTTGTCCTGTTGTTTATTTAAAAACAATATTATAATTTATTGTTTGACAGTTGTTTTTTCTAAAGCACTAACTACAAACGCAACACTCTGCTTAACCACCTCATGCCTATTACCATCAAAGTATTGTGTGGTGGTTGTGCATTTTTTATGAAAACAAAAACCGAAACAAACCATACTCACAGGCTTATTTTTTGTGCCGCCAGTAGTAGGGCCAGCAATACTAATGATAGCTATGCTAATATTGGCGGATGAGTTTTTAATTACGCCATGCGCCATTTCTAATGCAACTTGCTCGCTAACTGCACCAAATTTGTCTAGAGTTGTGGGCTTAACACCTAGCATGTCGATTTTGGCTTGATTGGCGTAGGTGATAAACCCTCTGTCAAAATAGGCTGATGAGCCACTTTGACTGGTGAGTAATGCGGATAAATTGCCACCTGTGCAAGATTCAGCCACGGCAATGGTAAGTGACTTTTGTTTTAATAAGGTGATTAATGTGTTCACTTTAATGCTGCTTGGATAATTTCAAAAATATCATTGGATAAATCGTCAATGGCTAAGATTTTCTCTAATTGTTGTTTTTGTAAGGCTTTTAATTCTGGACTAAATCGTTGCCAATGATTATAAACTGAGGTGAATTTTGCGCCTATTTGTGGATTTGATTGATTAAGCTTAATGATAATGTCAGTTAAAAGCTCATAGCCTTGTTGGTTGTGAAAATTAGCATGGTTTTGTAAAAAACCACCTATCACACTGCGCAAACGGTTTGGTGTGTTAAATGAAAATAGTTTGTGTTGCATGAGGGTTTTAATATTATCAACATCGGCTGTTGGCGCAGACGATTGAATGGAGAAATATTTATCCATAACTTGTGTATCATTTTTAAATTCATGATAAAACTCATCAAGTGCGATATTTTTATACGAATTATCATTAACCATTAACGCCTTTAAACTCGCCATTTTATCGCTCATACAATTGGCTGATTTAAATTGCTCAAAGGCTAACTCAAATTCACCACTGATTGCTAGATAATATAAGCAAATATTTTTTAATGCTCGATTTCCCACAGCTTCAGGCGTTAACTCATAAGCTTGATAGGTGTTAAGATTTGCATAAATTTTGCTAAACAACGGCTTAAACCGCCGAATAATCTCATTAATGACTTGTTCACGCTTGTCATGAATTTCAAATACATCAATAATCTCTTGTTGCTGATGTAAAAACTGCTCAGAGGGCAAGGTTAAAATTTCACATACTAAGGATTTATCTTCTGCAAGCGATACACGATTACCCTCTAGAAAAGTGCCTTTTAGAATTTTTTCAATGGCATCTAAAAACAAATCTTGGTCAATGCTTGAGGGTGCTAGGATTAAAGACAACCATAATTGCTGGGCATTATCCCACTGATTAAAAGCATCAGAATCATGCCCAACTAAAAATATTTTTTGTTTGAAAGTTAAATCAGATGTCAATTTAATGGGCGCACTAAAACCTCGCAACCATGAGGGTGTTGGCTCTGCACCTATATTGTTAAAGGTAAATACTTGTTCCTTGTCTTTGACTGTTAATACGCCACTTTCAAGTTCAGTGCCAGTATCATCAAGCAGTGCAAATTTAAGTGGGAAAAAATAGTCACATTGCGAATGCTGGCTAATGGACACGTTAAATGTCTTGTCATTTTGATTATACTCAGAAGTAATGCTAACTTTAGGCGTGCCAGATTGTGAATACCAATGCATAAATTGACTAAAATCAAAATTATTAGCATCACTCATACTTTGAATAAAATCATCAATAGTGACGGCATCGCCATCAAACCTTTGAAAATATAATTGCATGCCTTTTTGAAACCCTGTCTCGCCTAGAAATGCATGCACCATGCGAATAATTTCTGCGCCTTTTTCATAAACAGTAAGGGTGTAAAAATTATTCATCTCGATATAATGCTCTGGTCTGACTGGATGCTGCATTGGACCCATGTCTTCTGCAAATTGCAAGGTGCGCAGAGCGTTCACATCCTCAATGCGTTTGATGGAACGTGCGTGTAAATCTGAGGTAAATTCTTGATCTCTAAAAACCGTTAAGCCTTCTTTCAAACTAAGCTGAAACCAATCTCTGCAAGTGACTCTATTACCTGTCCAATTATGAAAATACTCATGACCAATCACTGCCTCGATATCAATAAAATCTTTATCCGTTGCTGTGTTTGGACTGGCTAATACGTAGGTGGCATTAAAAATATTTAGTCCCTTGTTTTCCATCGCACCCATGTTGAAATCATCAACGGCTACAATCATATAAATGTCTAAATCGTATTCAAGTCTAAAGCGTTTCTCTTCCCAGGCAAATGAACGTTTTAGTGCCGCCATAGCAAATTGGGTTTTATGAATATTGTGCGCTTGAACATAAATCCTTAATGCCACTTCATTGCCTGATAATGTGGTGTAAGTATCCTCTTTGAGTGCAAAATCACCTGCTACTAAAGCAAATAAATAACAAGGCTTTGGCGTAGGGTCATGCCAAGTTGCACTGCCATTTATTTGCTCGATTAAATTACCATTACTGAGCAGTACTGGATATTTTTGTTGATCAGCTTTGATGTGCGTAGTAAACACACTTAACACATCAGGTCTATCTAAATAATAAGTAATTTGCCTAAAGCCATGCGCCTCACACTGCGTACAAAAATTGCTACTAGATTGATATAGACCATTGAGACTGGTGTTTTTTTCTGGAAAAATGCGGTTTTTAATCTGCAAAATAAACTCATCAGCAAGGTTATTAATCTCAAGCCCTTGTTCAACCAGCTTATAATCAGGCTTAGCCTTATCAACCAAAATAGAAATCAATTCAAGATCGATACCATCTAAAAACAAGCTATTAGTTTTTTTACTAGACTTCGGATTTTTATAAAAACTAATCTTAGAAGTCACGATGGTTTGTGTTTCAGTTAAATCAAACTCAAGCTCTGTGGTGCGAATTAAATACTCACTAGGTGTATAGTCTTTACGATAAATAGGTTGTGGTTTGTTCATTTTGTTAAAGATTTAGAGGCTACATTGTGTTTTATTAATATAATTAAGTAGCGGCGTATATAACCCAAACGCTAAAGTCATTGTGGCAATACTAATACCACCAACCATAACGTCACTAAACCAATGAGTGCCGGCCATCAGTCTTGGCATGGAAAAAACCAGAACAATAATAAAAACGAGCCAACGCCATCGGTTGCGAGCAAAAAATAAGCAATACCCAAGCCAAGTAAACAAAACCGCAGCATAGTCTCCTGGAAAGCTATGTGCAGACATGTCTTTTAAGCCTAAACTAGGATAATTGAAGACAAACGAAATGCCGATTCTACAACCAGTGTAGGACTTTTTCTACCTAAATTTGCATACTCCACATATAGATTCATCATCTCACGCATCAATAGCATCAAAATTAGTAAAGTAACAAAGCCAATCAGTCCCATTATTTTGTGTTTATTTTTAAATAAAACATCATCAGAGTAAAAAACAAGCCAATTAAAAATAGCGGAATAAGGTCAGCAACCCGAACACTGAGTATTGCCCAAAAGCCACGCCATATTGAGTGAAATTCTACAAGTGATTGATTAAGTGCAACAAACGCCTGATAATCTAAATAATCCCAATATTCTCGAGTGGTAGCATTGCCTCAACTAAATAACAACAACAAGGAGACAAAGTTAAGGATAAAAAAGGTTTAGATTGGAATTGGTATGTTTTCATAAGATGAATAAAAATAAAAATATGCCTAAAGTTAATCTATAGATAACAAATGGCATCATGCCGACTGTGTCTATTAACTTGATAAAAAAAACAATGGTTACATAAGCACTAATTGCTGAAACCACAAAGCCCATGGCTAATAAACTAACATTCACCAATTGCGCTTGATGGTACAAATCAATCAATATAAGTATTAATGACAGGCTAATGACAGGAATGGATAATAAAAATGCAAATTGTATTGACAATTTCCTAGACAGCCCCACCAGCATACAAGCCGTGATTGTTATTCCTGACCTAGAAGTTCCTGGAATTAATGCTAAGGTTTGCATCATGCCGACAAAGCCAATATCTACCCAACTAATTGTACTTTTTAGATTTTTATTCCTATGATTAAACCAACTAGCAAAGCCTAAAAGAATGCCAAATACTAGTGTTGCATAAGCAATAATCTCTACTGAACGAAAATCAGTTGCAATAGAATCTTTAAATATCACACCAGCCAGCCCTACTGGAATAGTGCCTAATAATATGCCCCATGCTAACTTTGATTGGCCAATACTTTGGCGTTTAATTATTGAGTGATAAAAATCAAAAGACAAACGCTTAATCATTGCTTGATAATAAAATATCACCGCACTTAAAGTGCCCATATGCACCACCACATCAAACGCCAAACCCTGATCAGTCCAATTGGTTAATTTTGGTATTAAAATTAAATGTGCTGAAGAGGAAATGGGTAAAAATTCACTTAAACCTTGAACTAATGCCAAAACGATTGTTTGAAGAATATCCATGTTTTATAAAAGCCTCTTACAATTTACCGCTTAAGTCTTGTTCAGCAAATCCTGTTAATTTTACCGATAATTTTTTACTTAAAGCCAGCACCTTAAAACTCTCGCCCATTGCACTGGGTAAAACCAATTGTTTAACTTGTTGTGCCAAATTGATGCGTTTATCTTCATCTAATTGTTCAAGTAAATACTCATCAATACCCAATGAAATCAAAAACAACGCCTGTGTTGCATAGCCACTAATTTTAAAACCGCTCACACTTGCTTGATCGGCAATATCAGAAAAATTAACCGATGTGGTAATGTCTTGCTCGCCTATATTTACAAACGGATTTTCACTTGCCTTATGTTGGTAATAGCACCTTAAAGTACCGTTTAACCTTTGTGGATGAAAATACTCATCCCTGCCCATGCCATAATCAATCAACAATACTAGCACCTCATTAGTAACCTTGTATAAGGAATCAATCCACGCCGTGGCACGAAAATTGATTTCGGTTTTATAACCTTCAGCTACATTGTTAGGCAAAAGTGCTTTATCACTTTGATAAGGAAAATCAAATATTTTCCAGAAAAATTCATGTCCACGATAATCAACACCCAATTCATAAAATTGGTTATTTTTATAAACAACACGTTTTGCCGGCATGGCATCTAGCACTTCATTAGCAATTACCACACCAGAAAAATCTACTGGCAGCTCATCAAGCCAAACCACTCTATCCATTAATTCTGGCAGTATTTTATTAATGGTTTGCGCTTGCCTGTGTTTAAGCTCGCCACTTAACTCTAAAATATAGTACTTCTTGGGTAGGCTGTTTAACCTTCCTAGTTCGAAAAGTATCTGAGTAGCAAGAATACCACTACCCGCACCAAACTCTAAAATATCGTTAGTGCCATTTAGCACCTGTGCACATTGACAGGATAAGCAAAACCCAAACAAATCTGAAGTTTCTGGCGCGGTAATAAAATCGCCCTTTTCGCCAAATTTTTCCAAACCCGATCGATAATAGCCCAATGTAGGGTGATAAAGTGCCAAATCCATAAATTCATCGAAACTTATAGGTCCAGCATTTTGTATAATAGTGTTTTTAATAATTTGTTCAAGACTCACTTGGCGTATTTTATATGAAAACAGCGTTAGTCACAGGTGGGGCGCATAGAATTGGCGCGCAAATTTGCCATACTTTGCATAAGAATAATTATCATGTGATTATTCATTACAGAAATTCATCTCAAGCTGCTCAAAACTTAGCAAATAAGCTTAACAATATTCGCCAAAATTCTGCCAGTACTTTGCAAACTGAATTATCCAATAGCCAAGAAGTGAGTAAACTTTGCGATACCATCAAGTCGCTTAATCTTTTAGTTAACAATGCATCAGTGTTTTACCCAACACCTATCAGTCAATTAAATCAACATGACTACCACTCCATTATGGATATCAATGTTATGGCACCTTTATTTTTATCCAGTACTTTAAGTAAAAAATTAGCTCAAAACCAAGGTTGCATTGTCAATATTGTGGATATTCACAGCGAGCGCCCTTTAAAAAATCATGCAATTTATAACATTTCTAAGGCAGCCATTGCCATGATGACCAAAACACTGGCTAAAGAATTAGCGCCCAATGTTCGTGTTTGCGGAGTGTCTCCTGGGTCAATTTTGTGGCCAGAAAACACAGCCGAACTTGACCAAGCCCAAAAAGACAACATGCTTAAAAAAATTGCACTTAAAAAACAAGGCAGTGCACAAGATATTGCTGATACTGTTTTATTTTTAGCTAATTCTACCTACATTACTGGGCAAGTTATCAATGTTGATGGTGGTCGCACACTTAATCAATAAGGGTCTTTGATAAATATCATACTATTTTTATGATATAATCCGAAAAAAATTGGTGTTTAAATTTACATCTTCTAAGAAGATTTTTCAAATGTTTTTTGTGCCAAAAATAAATACCACAAAAAATACTATTAATATTTTGGGCTTTTTGTTGCCATATAAAGTAAATTAATTATTTAACCGCTTTTAAGTAGCTAAATAAAAAAGGGTTTAGAACCCTTAATGAATAAGTTTTTAATCATTTTATGATAAGAATAAATTACACTTTAATACCAAATCAGCACGCCAGTGTTGAGCTTTTATATGTGCAACAAAGTCCATTCACACTAGGACTTAGCCATGAATCATATTTTAATCAATGCAACTCATTCCGAAGAAATCAGAGTAGGTATTGTCAAAAACAAAAAACTAACTGGCCTTAATATAGAAACCAGCCTTAATAAAAAAACTAAAGGCAATATCTACCGTGGTAGAATCTCTCGAGTAGAGCAATCACTAGAGGCAGCATTTGTTAACTACGGCAAAGAAAAACAAGGTTTTTTACCTTTTAAAGAAGTTGCAGAAACGTTATATAATGATGCCAAAGCCAAGGGTGAAAAACTAACCATTTCTGATGTTTTAAAAGAAGGACAAGAAATTATTGTCCAAATTGAAAAAGAAGAGCGTGGCAATAAAGGCGCAGCACTCAGCACTTATATCAACCTTGCTGGTGCTTATATGATTTTAATGCCAAACAATCCGAAAAGTCATGGCATATCAAGACAAATAGTCGCCTCAGACCGACAATCTTTAAAAGAAATTATTGGCAAAATTATTCTACCTGACCATTCAAGTTTAATTATTCGCACTGCAGGTGCTGGCAAAAGCTTTGAGGAGTTGCAATGGGAAGTAGATTATCTTTCTAACTTATGGAAATCAATTAATACAGCGTCTTTAGCACGCAGTGCGCCTTTCTTAATTTACCAAGAAAGTGATATTATTATTCGCACATTACGCGACCATCTTCGCTCTGACACTGATAGTGTTATTATTGACGAATTAGAAGCTTTTCAAAATGCCAAAGAATTTGTCAGCTTTGTGTTGCCACACTACTTAGACCGCATCAAATTTTTTGATGTTTCTGAACACTCTTTATTTAACCATATGGGCGTTGAAACTCAGGTTAAAAGCGTATTTAACCGAGAAGTATCGCTACGAACAGGTGCCACCATTGTCTTTGACCCAACTGAAGCACTTACTGCCATTGATATCAACTCTGCTCGCGCTACCAAAGGTGCTGACATTGAAGAAACTGCTTACAACACCAACCTAGAAGCAACCAAAGAAATCGCCCTACAACTACAATTAAGAGACATTGGTGGATTGGTCGTGATTGATTTTATCGATATGGCTTCTGAAGAGCATAGAGTGTCAATCGAAAAAGCCATGGAAAAAGCCACCAACGCAGATCGAGCGCGCATCCAAATCGGCACCATTTCTCAATTTGGTTTACTTGAAATGTCAAGACAGCGATTAATGAATTCAGTCTCTGAATCGGTTGAAAAACCTTGTTCTACTTGTCATGGTCGTGGCACTACGCCAACCATTCCAACATTAGCATTAACCATTTTAAGACAACTTGAAGACGGTTGTAATGCTGCTAAACAAACAGCACGCTTAACCATTCAATCAAGTGTGGAAGTAATTACTTATATTTTGAATGAAAAACGTCAAGAGGTAACAAAATTAGAAGACAAACATGGCATTAAAATTACCTTACTGCCTAATCCATATATGCCGTTTCCTAATTTCACCATTAATAAGCAAAAAGGGGACAAGAAGTCACAGCATAAAAGCTACCAAGGCATTTCAAAGCCACAACATGTACTGGCTGAGAATGGTCTTTCAAACCAAGCTGAAATTCCCGCTATTAATGTAAATAGACCCAGCACGCGCGTTCCTGAAAAGCAAATTTCATTGTTTGAGAAAATAAAAAATGCTTTGCTTGGGAAGAAGAAAAAACAACCCAACAAACATAGAACAAATCCTAACAATAGGAATCGAAATAGAAGCCGAAATAGAAACAACAATCAAAATAAACAGCAAAATAATACTGCCAAACAGCAAAAACCTCAACAAAAACAAAATGCACAAACTGAGGCGAATAAAAAGCAAGATTAATGATGTACAAATTTGCTGTTTTTGGCAATCCGATTAAACATAGTTTGTCGCCAAATATTCACACTCAGTTTGCTCAGCAGACAGGGTTTGAAGTTAGTTATGATAAAATCTTAGCACCTATTGATGATTTTTCATCCTCGGCACAAGCATTCATTAATCAAGGTACAAATGGTTTTAATATTACTGTGCCTTTTAAACTAGACGCGTTTGAATTTGCAAACGAACTCACGTTAAATGCCCAAACAGCAGGTGCGGTTAATACCATCAAAATAGAGCAAGATAAAATCATTGGTGAAAATACCGACGGTATTGGACTGGTCAATGATTTAACTCACAATCTTGGTATTGAATTAGAAGATAAAGTTATCCTAATTTTAGGTGCAGGTGGTGCAACACAAGGTATCTTATTACCTCTTTTAAAACAGCAACCCAATCGTGTTATGATTGCCAATCGAACCCCATCTAAAGCAATTAAATTGGCTAAAGACTTTGCTAAATTTGGCAAGACTTGCGGTTTTGGTCTGGATAAAATTAAACACAACCCTGTTGATATTATTATCAATGCTACCAGTGCATCACTTGATGGGAGAATGCCTGGTATCGCCTCTGGTGTCGCCAATAATGCAATTTGTTACGATTTAATGTATGGCAAACAAACGCCGTTTATGGACTGGGCAACAACCAATCACGGCTCAATGATTAGCGACGGCTTAGGTATGTTGGTTGAACAGGCAGCAACAGCTTTTGAGTTTTGGACAGGTGTAAAACCTAATGCTAAACAAGTTCTAAGTAGTTTAAGGCGCTAGACGCTCAATTCTCCACTTATCTTCGCTTAACTGGTATATAAATCGATCATGCAATCGATTTTCTCTACCCTGCCAAAATTCAATCTTTAATGGTATAACGCGATAGCCACCCCAAAAATCAGGCAATGGTATCTCGCCTTTACTAAATTTAACCTTCATTGATTCAAATTGAGATAATAACACCTGTTTTGAGGATAAATTTGATGATTGTTGAGATGCCCAAGCACCCAGTTGAGATGCTTTTGGTCTGGAAGAGAAATATTTTAAAGATTCAAGTGTGCTGACTTTTTCTACATAACCAGAAATTTTGATCTGCCTTTCTAAGGCCAGCCATGGGAATAATAAAGCCACATTTGGATTGGTTTGAAGTTGTTTGGATTTTTTAGAGTTGTAGTTTGTAAAAAATACAAAACCGTGTTTGTCAAAGTATTTGAGCAATACGGTTCTAATACTTATTTCACTATCATCACTTGTTGCTAAACTCATGGCACTTGGTTCAACCACGTCTGCTTCTTGGGCTTGTTGAAACCACAACTCAAATTGTTCAAAAGGATTGCTATTCAAATCAGCCCGATTTAAGCCGCTTTGAGTAAATTCATGCCTAAGACTGGTTAAATCAACTTTCATCAAAATGGTAAAAATTTGTGCTTTTTATCTTGTGTTAAATGATGAGAAATTAGATACTTAATGGGCGGAAAATGCTCAGCAAACTTAAGCACAAATCGCCTTACTTGTTTAATCACTGGCGCATCATTAGTAAATAATGCCACAATACCATTAGTGCCAAAAAACATTAGTCTAGTTAAATTAATATGCTTTTTCTCGTACAACTTTAGTAAAGATTCAGAGCCAATGTCTTGGCCATTATCCAGCGCCTCATTAACCAATTTTGTTAATATGTCTTGACCTCTTAAACCTAAATTAAACCCATGTGCAGTCACAGGGTGCATACCCACCGAGGCATCGCCAATCAGTGCAAAACGCTTAGCAATAAAAGTTTGCGCATGCGTTGCAACCAAGGGATAGGAATGACGCTCGCCCACTTGCATCATTTGTCCCAACCCACCTTTAAATGATTGTGTCATCATTTGATTAAAATCAGCCTCATTCATCTCAAGCATTGCCTGAGATTGGTCAGTTTTAACCGTTAACACAACAGACGAAACCTTGCCTACCATTGGTAATAATGCCAATGTTCGCCCATAATCAAAGCGCTCTAAGGCAACATTGTTATGTGACATTTCATGGCTCATCTGAGTAACAATCATGACTTTGGAAAAATCCTTCATTAGGACTGGAATGCCAGCTTTTCGACGAATGTCTGAAAAACGACTGTCAGCAGCAATGACTAATTTAGCCTTAACCTTATCACCATTAGATAAAATAACTTGCGAACAACCATCCAATTGGACTACATTTTCAACACCCATGTCGGTGACAATATCAATATTTTTTGCCTGTTTAACCTTTGTGTAAAGTGCTTTTTTGATTTGATAATTAGGCACCAAATAACCCAAGGCATCTATTGAAGTATTCTTAGTTGTAAAATTCAACAAAGAAGGTGAATCACCATCAAACACTTTCGCTTCTTTTAAAGGAGAGACTTCTGCCTGATTAATTAAATCCCAAACACCCAACTTCTTTAGAATTTTTAATGATAAATGTGTTAATGCAATTTCTTTGCCACCTGCCTGAGGATTGGCAATAGAATCAAGGCTTGATTTTTCAATCAACAACACTTTAACGTTAGAATCAAGCATGGCGCTAGCAAAACTTAAACCTGCTGGGCCACCACCAATAATTACAATATCAACTTTCATTCAACAAAAAATTTGAGATAATAAGCTTATTATAACCATGAGCACTTACTATGATTTATGTTGTTATCCAATTTGCTTGTATTATCTATTTAATCATTAATTCACAAATTAGTGACTTTAGTCTTATGCCTCTATTGCTATTGAGTTTGTCGCTTATTATTGGGTTACTTGCACTTATTAATATGCGTCTAGATAACCTCAATATCACCCCTACCCTTAAAGAACAACACAAACTAACAACCCACGGCGTTTATCGATTCATTCGCCACCCTATGTATACCAGTGTGTTATTATTATCTTCAGGCTTATTGCTTAGCAATACTCACCCAATTTCTCAATTGGTGATGCTAATTCTTGTTATTGATTTAATACTTAAATCAAATTTAGAAGAAAGATTACTTAATAAGCGTTTTAAGCAATATAAAAACTATAAAAACAATACAGGCAGGTTTTTACCTTTTTTGTAATCTCTTAAGCAATGTTTCTGCTTTCTTATCACCACCTTTAATGTGCAATAGTCTAATTTTATTGGACACAAAGATAGCCTTATAATACAAACCATAAGGAGGTCAGTAATGACACAATATAAATCAAGAAAACAACGAGTGACTTTTACCGTTGAACATTCTGTTCAATACCCCCTTGAGGGGGGAACACTAGATTATGCCAAACTCATGGTGCATGAGAATTACACCAATAAAAAAATCATGATAATATCAGGAGCTTGCTCCTCAGCAGTTAGCAGATGGAGAAAACAATACCTAGCAGAGCTTGGTGGACAAACACCAGAGTCAGGCAAAGCGCTGACTTCTGAACAACAAACAATACAACTGCTTGAGAAACAACTTTGGCGCGCACAAAGGGACAATGAAATCTTAAAAAAGGCAACAGCCTTGTTCGCTGTGGACAATCACCAAGTGATATGATTATCAAGATAAACAAGGCTTGCCAACAATACAATACTAAAGAATTATGAGCATTACTCAAACTTCCTCGCAGTAGTTATTACTATCAAGTCAAAGATAAGCGAGTAAACAACAACACCAACGCTATGATTAAATTAATCAAACAAACTGCTATTGAAGTTGGATACACCTATGGCAAACGCAGAATGCGAGTAGTTTTGAATAACCAAGGTTATAACATTGGTATTTACCAAACTGCAACGCTAATGAAAAAAGCCAATGTAGTTGCCATACGCCCAAGAAAGCGTCATTATTACCCTAATACTAGATTGATGTTTAAAAAGGCAAAAAACCTATTAAATCGTGTGTTTGAGCAGCAATCAATTAATACGCATTGGGTTGGTGATATTACCTATATCAAAACCTATCAAGGTGGGAGTTATTTAGCCAGTGTGTTGGATTTAGGCTCAAGACAAGTTGTTGGTTGGGCATTGTCAAAACAGCCTAATGCTCAGTTGGCAAAGGATGCGCTTAGTAATGCTGTGTCTAGACACCAGCCCAATACAAATAAACACATGTTCCACTCTGATCAAGGTTGCTCATATTGTCTCGTAGGCTCTCTGTTTTAAGCCTTTGAGTTTTTTGTAGTCTTTAATGGATTTATCCGCCCATGCTTTGGTGATTTCATCGGTTAAAATAGCGTATTCCAAACCCTCTTTCATGCCTCGCTTGCTCCACTCATCAGTGAGCTCTTTGCGCACTTCGATGCTTTTTAGGCGTCGGTTAATCCACGCTTTGGAATAACCTTTTTTAAGATAAGTTGCCATTGCTCTATCAAAAGCCAGCTCTGGATCTTCGGTTTCTGCTATTCTTTCTGCCCCAACTTTGGCTAGCCAAAGTTTAAAGGGTTCGGCTTTTTTAGAAGGGATAGATTGGATTAAACGTAAAAGTTGCTCGGTATCTGCTACATCAGTTAAGCGCATTTTGCCGTCTGCTGCTTTCATTTTCAAACCGTGACAATTTATCACGGTTTGATTGCCTTCTGCCAACAGGCGTTGTTTTAATTTTCGCCAATAGGCTGATGGGTTTGTGCTTTGACTTAAAACTGCCACCACATCAACAATAGAAAAATACCAAAGTTCTTTATCCTCATCCCAGTGGGTTCTGATTTTTTGGTCTTGAAACAGTTGAATTTTGTTTTTTTTATTCATAACAAAGCCTTAACCGTCTCTAAAATAGTGGCGCTTTCTTTATCAAGTTGTGCCATATTTTTTAAAATCTCTTCAGGGTTTCGCAGCGGGGCTTCTTCTAGTGTATTGGGGTTTTTAACGGATAAATCAAAGGTTACTTGGTTAATAATATTTTTTATGTTTACTGTCCATGAGTTTTCACTTTGAGCGTTGGTTTTTTATAATTGGATAAAATCGCTCAAATCTTTTTCATTAAGTGGGTTGGTTTTGCCTAAGTTTCTGTCTAAGTTTAATTGATAAAACCAAGTCTTTTAGGTTGCACTTCCTTTTTTAAAAAAGAGTACTACTGTTTTTTACCCTTGCCCCTGTGAATGTTCCGCCTGGTAAATCTAGAACGGTATGTAAGTTACAAGTACTTAATAATTCTTTGCGTAAGGCAATTGAGGCATTATCAGTGTTGCTTAAAAAGGTGTTTTTAATCACCACGCCAGCACTACCTCCTGCTTTGAGTATTTTAATAAAATGTTGTAAAAACAAACTGGCAGTTTCGCCCGTTTTAATTGGGAAATTTTGTTGTACTCCTGTACTCCTGAGCGCTCTTTACCGCCAAAGGTGGGTTAGCAAGCACTATGTCATAACGTTCTTTTTCTTGAATATCGCTTAAATTTTCAGCCAATGTATTGGTGTGAATAATATTAGGGGCTTCTATCCCATGCAAAATCATATTCATAATGCCGATGATATAAGCGAGGGATTTTTTCTCTTTACCGTAAAAAGTATTTTGTTGCAAAGTAAGGGCTTGTTTCGTGGAAAGACTAGACTGATTAAGGTAATCAAACGCCTCCACTAAAAACCCAGCCGAGCCAACTGCCCCATCGTAAATAGTATTACCTATTTTGGGTGAAACCACTTTAACAATGGTTTTAATAAGTGCTCCAGGGGTGTAATACTCGCCACCATTACGCCCAGCATTGCCCGTGTTTTTAATTTTGCTTTCATACAAATGGCTCATTTCGTGTTTTTCTTGGTGCGTTCTAAAACGCAACCCATCAACAAGCGTTATCACTTCTCATAGGTTGTAACCACTTTGAATGCGATTTTTTAATTCTGATAAAATTTCGCCAATTTTATATTCGATGGTGTTGGCACTTATGGCTTGTGTTTTGAATTTTTTTAAATAAGGAAACAACTGGTTGTTAACAAAATCTAATAAATCATCGCCTGTTAAAGCGTTATGGTCAATATCGCCATTATCAAGTTTTGGTGTTGCCCAAGCTGACCATTGAAATTGGGTGGAAATAATAGATTGACAAGCCTTTCCAGTGAGTTCAGCTACCGTTTGTTTGTCTTGCTCTAAATCGTGCAAATATTTTAAGAATAACACCCATGAGGTTTGTTCAAACATGGCTTGCCACAATATTTATAATAATAATTAAGCCTTATTTTAACCAACATACAAACACAAAATATTAGAAATATGGCATAAAAAAAAATAGGTGAGAATTGATATTCTCTTAGATTTTGATGGTAGTCGCGAGTGAATTCGAATCACCGACCCCTACCATGTCAAGGTAGTGCTCTAACCAGCTGAGCTACGCGACTAAAAGAAGTGGCTATTATACTTAAAAACAACCTTTGATAATTGTTTGAATATCTTGTGCTGCTTGGTACGGGCTAGTGGCATTTTTAATCGGGCGACCAACGACAATATAGTCTGATCCTGAGTTAAATGCAGTTGCCACATCAACCACGCGTTTTTGATCATCATCATTAGCTACGGGGCGAATGCCCGGGGTAACAGCGATTAATTTGTTATCAACATATTCACGTAAAAATGGCACTTCAAGTCCTGAAGATACTACGCCATCACAGCCTGCTTCAAAAGCACGTTTGGTACGAGAAATAACCAATTCTTGCACATCGCAATCAAAGCCTAAATCATCCAAATCACCTCTATCAAGACTGGTGAGTACGGTTACTGCTAAGATTTTAAGTTCGCCTTTATTTTCAGCGGCTTTTTCCATAAGCGCTTGATTGCCGTGAATGGTAGCAAAAGTAGCGCCATATTGGCTTAAACGCTTAATGGTTCTACCGACAGTCTCTGGCACATCAAAAAACTTCAAATCTACAAAGACTTTCTTGTCTTTTTCTAATAACCAATCAAGCAAGTTAAAGTATTGACCTGTCATTAATAGCTCCATGCCAATTTTATAAAAATTAACACTGTCATCTAGTTGGATGACTAAGTCCTTAGCTTGTTCAACTTCTGGCACATCTAGGGCAAAAATAAGCCTATCTTTAACTTTAATATCTTTCATGTAATTTTGAAATAAATACTACGTAAAAAAATACCTGAATTATACTGTGATTTAAATTACGAAAATTTGTAAAACATAAGCCTACTTAAAGAAACATCTACCCAACACCTAGCTAATAAGAGCGGATAAAAAATAATGCAAAGAGTTCAATAGATAGTCACATTGTGGATAATAATCACATTGCCTTCGTAGCTCAGCTGGATAGAGCAGCCGCCTCCTAAGCGGCAGGTCATGCGTTCAAATCGCGTCGAGGGCACCATTAAAATATAGCAAAACTAACACGAAAGTTCTAGCAATAGCACTAGGAACTATATGCTCTATTAGGTTGCTATTGATTTCAATTGTGGCAAATTTAATTGGTATTATCATTGGCGTGATTTAGGCATTTTTTTAACGTAACCATTGGTGGCTTTATGATTACTTGGCTGTATAACCAACTGGCTAAATAGACAGGTATAATTAGAATTTTTTCTGAGATTATTATGCATCAAGGTCAATGCTTGTGTGGGTCGGTACAATTTAAGCTACATCAAAAAATTACCGATATTGTCATGTGCCATTGTTCTGAATGTCGAAAAGTTCAAGGTACAGCATTTGCAACAAATGGCAATGTAAAAAATGAAAACTTTGAGTTTATAAATGGTGAAAACAACTTAACTGAATTTAAAGAAAATGCCAACAAAAGTCGATTTTTTTGCAAAACTTGTGGCTCGCCCATTATGGCAAAGCTAAAAAACAATCCAGACCACACAAGAATTAGACTAGGCACAATTACGAATGATATTAAAGAACCTCTTGAGAAGCATATTTTCACAGACTCAAAAGCAAACTGGGATAATATTTGTGACACTGTTACTCAACACAAGGAGTGGTAAATGAGTGGTAATACGATTGGAAAATTATTCACAATCACCACAGCAGGTGAATCTCATGGCGAGGCATTAATTGGCATTGTAGATGGTTGTCCACCAGGACTGGCGCTTACTGAGGCTGATTTACAAGGTGATTTAGACCTTAGAAAGCCAGGCACTTCTCGCCATACCACCCAACGCTGTGAAGAGGATTTAGTGAAAATATTATCTGGCACATTTGAAGGAAAAACCACAGGCACACCAATTGCACTCATCATTCAAAATACCGACCAACGTTCTAAAGACTATAGCAATATTAAAGACACCTTTCGTCCTGGTCATGCTGATTACACCTATGATCAAAAATACGGCTTTAGAGATTATCGTGGTGGTGGACGCTCTTCTGCAAGAGAAACTGCTATGCGCGTTGCTTGTGGTGGCATTGCTAAGAAATATTTAAAACAAGAGTACGGTATTGAAATTAAAGGCTATTTATCTCAATTGGGCCCTATTAAGGCTGAAAATTTTGATTGGCTTGAAGTGCACAATAATCCATTTTTCTGCCCTGATGCTAGCAAAGTTAAGGCATTAGAAGAATATATGGACGCTTTGCGAAAATCAGGCGATTCGGTAGGTGCTAGAATTAACATCACAGCAAATAATATGCCTGTCGGGTTGGGGGAGCCAATTTTTGATCGATTAGAAGCAGATATTGCCCACGGCATGATGAGTATTAATGCCGTAAAAGGTGTTGAAATTGGCGTCGGATTTGAAGCAGTCACCCAAAAAGGTACTGAACATCGTGACGCTATTACCCTAGTAGGTTTTAAGTCAAATCATGCCGGTGGTGTTTTAGGTGGGATTAGCTCAGGTCAAGATATTTTAGTGTCTATTGCACTAAAGCCAACTTCAAGCTTGCGCCTGCCAATTGAAAGTATTGATAAAAATGGAAAGCCCGTTGAAGTAGTTACTAAAGGTCGTCATGACCCTTGCGTGGGTATTCGTGCAGCGCCTATTGCTGAAGCCATGTTGGCAATAACCATTATGGACCACGTCATGCGTCACCGAGCTCAAAACTCAAATGTTGCATCAATCACGCCTATTATTCCAGCCTCAATGTAGATTTATTCACCCAAACTCAAAATAAGGAACACATGTTTTCATTGATTAATAAATACGCCCCAATAATGTTAAAAATGATTTTTTATCAGGCCTAACCGTGGCACTTGCCTTAGTACCAGAGACAGTGGTTTTGCACTGGTTACTCAGGTTCACCCTTTGGTGGGTTTGTATGCTGCCTTCATGGTTGGCATGATTACTACAAAACTCAGCCAACAATCTTTATCGTCAAGCCAGCATCAACCAGCAACGCGCCAATGAGTATCGTGCTAAAGCCATACTGCAATAGTCTAATTTTATTGGACACAAAGATAGCCTTATAATACAAACCATAAGGAGGTCAGTAATGACACAATATAAATCAAGAAAACAACGAGTGACTTTTACCGTTGAACATTCTGTTCAATACCCCCTTGAGGGGGAAACACTAGATTATGCCAAACTCATGGTGCATGAGAATTACACCAATAAAAAAAATCATGATAATATCAGGAGCTTGCTCCTCAGCAGTTAGCAGATGGAGAAAACAATACCTAGCAGAGCTTGGTGGACAAACACCAGAGTCAGGCAAAGCGCTGACTTCTGAACAACAAACAATACAACTGCTTGAGAAACAACTTTGGCGCGCACAAAGGGACAATGAAATCTTAAAAAAGGCAACAGCCTTGTTCGCTGTGGACAATCACCAAGTGATATGATTATCAAGATAAACAAGGCTTGCCAACAATACAATACTAAAGAATTATGAGCATTACTCAAACTTCCTCGCAGTAGTTATTACTATCAAGTCAAAGATAAGCGAGTAAACAACAACACCAACGCTATGATTAAATTAATCAAACAAACTGCTATTGAAGTTGGATACACCTATGGCAAACGCAGAATGCGAGTAGTTTTGAATAACCAAGGTTATAACATTGGTATTTACCAAACTGCAACGCTAATGAAAAAAGCCAATGTAGTTGCCATACGCCCAAGAAAGCGTCATTATTACCCTAATACTAGATTGATGTTTAAAAAGGCAAAAAACCTATTAAATCGTGTGTTTGAGCAGCAATCAATTAATACGCATTGGGTTGGTGATATTACCTATATCAAAACCTATCAAGGTGGGAGTTATTTAGCCAGTGTGTTGGATTTAGGCTCAAGACAAGTTGTTGGTTGGGCATTGTCAAAACAGCCTAATGCTCAGTTGGCAAAGGATGCGCTTAGTAATGCTGGTGTCTAGACACCAGCCCAATACAAATAAACACATGTTCCACTCTGATCAAGGGACTCAATACTCTTCTAAAGTTTTTATTGATTATTGCAACAAGAACAACATTACTCAAAGCATGAGCAGGCGAGGTAATTGTTGGGATAATGCGGTCATGGAGCGTTTCTTTAGAAGTCTGAAGACTGAGAGATTAAATTATCAAAGTTTTGCAAATCATAGTGAAGTCGTGCAAAATGTAGAGGGTTATATCTACTTGTATAATTACAAAAGGATTCATTCAGCGATTGGGTATTTAACACCTGCTCAAAAGATGGCTGAATTGAAAAAAGCGGCTTGAAATGTGTCCAAGTAGGTTAGAGCATTGCAGTTCATCATGGTTTAGGCAAGGTAAGATACCTTGGTTTAGAAAGAAATAAAACCAGGGCTCAGTTAATTGCCATGAGTCACAACTTGAAAGACTGGCATGAATATATTCAAACGAATGCAAAGCCTGAGGGGTTGTTGTGTTTAAAGGTTGGAATGGTGTAAAAAATAAGAAAAATAAATGCTAAAAGCATCTATTTAAAAGGTGGTTTGTTAGATTTTTATGCAAAGATGAGAAAATCTGGTAAATTTTTTAGAAAAAATAAAAAGAATGGAATTTTGGAGAGGGAATTATGAATTACGCAAAGGTCTCTCTTTATAAAACTCCTAAGTTTAATAATTTTAATATTATTGTTGGTTTTTCAAATAATTCGAAAGATGATATTTCACCATTTTAATCCTTAAATTAAAAATGCAGTTTATTAGCAAACAAGACATTAATCATCAATTAAATAAGCATCATTACAGTCAAAAAACGGTTCTTATTTATCAATCTTGAATTTTGCGTTTTGTAAAATATCATCATCTTGAAAATGCCCAATTTAACTTAAGTCACATTGAAAAATATTTGACTCATTTGCTTAATAAAAAAAATTAAAAGTATCCACTCACAATCAAGCACTAAATTCAATTTTATTTTTTTATCAAAAGATATCAAAAATTAGCATTAAAAAAGATTTAATCTCAACATTAAGAGTTAACCACACACAAAACTTACCTGATATTCCCTCTAAAGAACAAGCAGAATCAGTCATTTTCCAACTAAAAGGCACTTATCAACTTATTGCCTACTTATTGTATGGTTGCGGTTTAAGATCAAGCGAGGCGCTTGATCTTAAAATCAAAAGCATTAATTTTGACACCAATCAACTCACCATTTCTAACCCTAAATATTTTAGAGTTTTATCTATACCCACTAAAATTATTAGCCATCTAAACTGCCAAATCGAATTGGTTAAAAAGCAATTTAAAAAAGATGTAAAAAGTAAATATTTTCACCGAATCAGGCAAAATAAGTGTTATTTATTTCCAATGAAGCAATTATGCAACAACATAGATGGACTGCTAATTAGATTGCCCATTATTAGCAACACGCTTAATTACAACCTTTCTTTGGCAGCAAAAAAGACAAAAAATAACCGTTAAGATCAGCACACAAACATTCAGGCACTCTTATGCAGTACATTTATTACAAAATCAAGTTGGCCTTAAAACTGTACAAAAACTTTTAGGTCACGAATACATAGGCTCTACTTTGATTTACTCACATGCTGCACAAAAAGAAAGCTCTAATAAGCCATTATCACCACTAGACATGATTTAATAATTGCATATTTGAACAGAGATAACATAAAATAAGGCAATCGTCATTCATGATTTTTTCCACTTTGGATTTAGCTAAACGCACACAAGCCAGTCAAAAAGTCACCCTTGCGGGTGCTGTTGTTGATTTTTTATTAGCGGTATTTAAAATTATTGCAGGTTTTATTGGCAATTCTGGCGCTTTAATTGCAGATGGTGTGCACTCGTTTTCTGATTTATTGTCTGATGGCTTGGTTTTATATGCCACCAAGCATTCAGCTCTTGATGCTGATGAGGAGCACCCTTATGGGCATAAGCGCTTTGAAACAGTTGCCACGCTAGGTCTTGCAGTTATTTTAGCTATTGTTGGCTTGGGTGTTATCTTTGATGCTATGACTAGACTAGCCAACCCTGCTTCGCTTTCACATAGTGCTCTACTTTTAAGCATTGCCGCTTTGTCAATTTTTTCTAAAGAGACTTTATATTGGTATACCTTAAAGGTGGCTAATGCTTATAAATCTGACTTATTAAAAGCCAATGCTTGGCATCACCGCTCAGATGCATTGTCTTCAATTGTGGTATTGATTGGTATTTTTGGCAGTTTAAATGGCTATCCATATTTAGATAGCATTGCGGCTATTGTTGTGGGTTTGATGGTTATCTATATTGCTTGGGAATTAGGTTTAGATGCAACCAAAGAACTGGTAGACACCTCCATTGACGCACAACAAGTGACACAATTAAAACACGCACTAGGACAAATTAGTGGCGTTAATAGTGTTCATTCCCTACGCACTCGCAAAATTGGGCACACCATTTCTTGTGATGTACATGTGCAGGTTGATCCATTTTTAAGTGTTAGCGAGGGGCATATTATTAGTGTTAGTGTTGAGCGTGTGGCTAAAAAATGCTTAAAAGATTTAAGTGATGTAACCGTGCATATTGACGTAGAAGATGATGAAATTAATACACCTTACGAGGCTTTGCCAGAACGCGCGCAAGCATTGGGAATTTTGACTAAAGCCTTATTTAATAACAAGTGCGATGGTAAAATTAACCGTATTCAGTTGCACTATTTAGAAGGTAAAATTCATGTAGATTTTTATCTACCACTTAAATGCCTCCAGTCTGATAATAGTGCCGATAAAATACTAGAAAAATTACAAGAAACTGTTAGCAAGCTTAAGGGTTTTGGCAAAATTAAGGTTTATTTTAGCCAAGATTAAAGACAATGATAAGCATGGCAAATAGCACCTGCTAGTGCATCTGCTGCATCTGCCTGAGGTGCTTTGTTAAGTTTTAATAACTCCTGCACCATAAATGACACTTGCTCTTTAGCGGCGTGCCCCTTCCCAACAACAGTTTTTTTGATTTGATTAGGACTGTACTCAACCATCAGTCTATGATTTGAACCTGCCGCTGAAATAATAGCGCCTCGCGCATGCCCAAGCTTAATTGCTGCATCAGGATTTGGACGATCAGGACGCATAAAAGCACGCTCAATCACCACAACATCAGGCTGATATTTCTGAATAATTTGCTCGATTTCTACAAAAATAGTCGTAATGCGCTCAGGCAACGTACCTTGAGTACGGATACAGCCACTAGATAAATAATTAAATTTAAGCTTATTGGCTTCAATTAAGCCAAAGCCTGTTATTCTTGATCCGGGATCAACCCCTAAAATTTTCATAAAAATATTTTATCAAAAGCTTGGGCTTTGCTCAACGCATATTACACCCTTATGATATACTTTTAAGTTTTAAGGGTTAATCAAATGGCAGTATTAGAATTAAACCAAAGTAATTTTGACGAAACCATTCAAAATAACGATATTGTTGTGTTGGATTTTTGGGCGCCATGGTGTGGTCCTTGTAAGCAATTTGCACCTACTTATGATGAAGTCTCTGACAAAGTAAATGATGTTATTTTTGCCAAAGTAAACACTGAA
Organism: Isorropodon fossajaponicum endosymbiont JTNG4; assembly: GCF_016592615.1. Taxonomy (NCBI): domain Bacteria; kingdom Pseudomonadati; phylum Pseudomonadota; class Gammaproteobacteria; species Isorropodon fossajaponicum symbiont. Next base: position 233,849 of record NZ_AP013043.1, on the reverse strand, counting down.
GATGAACAAGAACTGGCAGGTAATTTTCAAATCCGCTCTATTCCTACTTTGATGATTTTTAGAGAGCAAGTTGCAATCTTTTCTCAACCAGGTGCAATGTCAGGCACTGACCTGGAAGCTGTTATTGACAAAGCCAAAGCACTTGATATGGATAAAGTACGTAAAGAAATTAAAGAGCAAAATAATAGTTAGCACAACTCTAAATAAGATTTTTCGCTAAATCCAACCATAATATCATTATTCGTTACCAATACTGGACGTTTGATAAGTGTTGGATTTTTTAATACCAATTCTAAAGTAATATTATCTTTTTCTTCATCATTTAAGTTTCGATAAGTAATAGAACGCTTGTTGATTAGTTTTTCCCAAGTGAGCTTATCTACAAATGTTTGCAGTTTAGTTTTATCAATCGGATTATCACGAAAATCAATAAATTCAAAATCAACTTGATGATTAATTAAGAATTTTTGTGCTTTTTTAATGGTATCGCAGTTTTTAATACCATACATTTTAATCATTGAATTACCTCGTTATAAAACTCTAAAATTTCTTTATTTTCATCATCAACAATAATACGTAAACCCTTGGTTGGATAATACCAATACGACACACCCTGACTAGCTAGCTCTACTCTACTAGGCTCACCAAATAGATTAACAATCACTTCTTTTGATAAATCTGCTTTAGGTATAAAGGTTAATGACCTAATCTTTAAATCAAACATTAACGCTTCAGCAGTTAAATTAAACATTGTTTTTCTAACGCCTGAAGGCATAACCATTGATTCTTTAATGTTGTTATGCAAACGCTCAATGCGTTTTTGATCAAGTATTAAATTTAAAACAATACCAGCACCAATGCCACCTACTTTAGTACTGGAAAAAAACGCTTCTAGCTCTGGCACTTTACCCTTACTTTCAAACAAAGAAGCCTCAACCTCAGAGCCGAATAAATGCATTGCATCGGTAAGATTACTACTACCCATGGTTAAATTAAACGCAACTGTATTGCCTTGATTATTGATAAAACTTTGCCATGGCATGGATTGGTTTTGTGGCATTTGCATGTCGCGAGTCAGCAGGTAAAACAGTATAAATATTGCCACTGCTGCTAGTAACACTATTGATATTATTTTGCTTTCTTTCATAAATTATCGCTTAAATGGAGGTTTGTTAGCTTTAGAGCGCAGCCAGTTGAGTGTTTTAAAAGTCGGCTGGTGATTGATTAATTTAAGCTCTAATTGTCGCTTGCCTGGAAATTCCATTAAAAACAAACCTAATAAAATTGATATCAATCCTTGACCTGGCGTTACCAGCATAATAATACCGGCAACCAGCAATATAAAACCAATCAGTGTTTTAAGTATCAATTTGATTAGGCCAAAGGGCTTGTTTATTTTTAATTGTTTTTCTGGGTTTTTTAGAAAATAATTGGATGGAATTAATCCTAATAAATAAGGCATTAATAATAAACTAATGACAAAGACCACGCCAGAAACGATACCAATCATCATTAGCACGTCTTCAAATTGACTTAAAAGTGCCATGATGTCATCTAACATGATAATAAAAATGTCACAGGTCCATCATTAGTTAAAAATACTTGCATATCAGCACCAAAAACACCACTGGCAACCTTATGATAATCAACCCTCATTTGGGTCAAAAAATAATCAAACAACACTTTGGCTTGTTCTGGTGGTTTGGCAGTAGAAAAACCAGCTCTTGTGCCTGAGTTGGTATCAGCTGCTAAGGTAAATTGAGAAACAACCAATACGCCGCCCAATACCTCTTTAACTGATAAATTCATTTTATCTTGCTTATCAGAAAATACTCGATAAGTCAATAACTTCTTAATCATTTTATCAACTTGTGGTTTTTCGTCTGCTTTCTCAAACCCTAAAAAAACCAGAATCCCTTGCTTAATTTCGCCTGTAACCTCGCCATCTACTTCAACTTTGGCATTAGAAACACGCTGGATTAAGGCTTTCATTATTTTGACAAATATGAGAAATCAGCAATAGAGCTAAATGAGCCATTCACTGCCATGAGCAAACCAACTCTTTTCTCTCTAAGCTCTAAATCATCATCAAGTACCATAACATTATCAAAAAAATCATCAATAGCAGGTTTTAATTCTAAAAGAGCATCCATGATAAATAAATAATTTTGTCCATTTATCTTCATTTTTTTATTAAATTCTGTGTGTGCATTTAAAAGATTTGTATCAAATTTATTGATAAATTCTATATCTTCACCAACTCTAGCTATAGATAGTTTAGGTTTAATCATATATCCACCATCAGCCGTATCTTTAGAACTAATATCTTTAAATAATATATTGCTAATGCGTTTGTAAGCTTCAACCAAGCTTTTTAAATTTTCATTTTGCACAAAATTGTGCAAAGCTTGAATGCGTAAGTGCAAGTCATACACACGATTTTTGTTACTCTTAGATCTATTCTGAGCTGCTTTTACAACTGATTTATCAATGCCTTTATCTTGATAATAAGCACTTAAACGCTCAGATATAAAATTATTAATTTCATCTATAATACCTTCTTTAAATTTGTCTTTTTCGTATAATTTAGCTGATTTGTCAATCAAATCAAATAAGTCCAAGTCTAATTCTGACTCAATTATCATCCGCAATAAGCCCAACCCTGCTCGCTTGAGCGCATAAGGGTCTTTTGAACCAGTGGGTTTATGTCCAATACCGTAAATACCCACAATACTATCAACTTTATCGGCAATTGCAACACATAAACCCTCTTTTGTAGAGGGCAATGTATCGCCTGAAAATCTTGGATGGTAATGCTCACTGATAGCACTTGCAACTACCAGATCTTCGCCATCATTAAGGGCGTAATACCCACCCATCACTCCTTGTAGGTCAGCAAACTCACCCACCATATCAGTGATTAAATCCGTTTTCGATAGTAGCCCTGCGCGTTTACTGTGTTTTGTATTTGCACCAATAATATCAGCAATGTCGCCCGATAATATTTTAATGCGTCTGGCCTTCTCTCCCATTGAACCAAGTCCATCCATGAATAACACGCTATCTAATTTTGGAATTCTAGATTTTAAAGTAGTTGATTTATCTTGCTCCCAGAAAAACTCTGAATCAGCCAAACGTGGACGAATTACACGCTCATTACCATCAATAATAACTGATAAATCACTAGATTCAATGTTGGCAACTGAAATAAATGCTGGTATCAAATTGCCATCCGTATCTAGCATATGAAAATACTTTTGATGCAACTTCATTGCAGAAATAAGTGCCTCTTCCGGCACATCTAAGAATTTAGACGAAAAACTACCCGAGAATGCACGTGGATATTCAACCAATGCACAAACTTCATCAAGCAAAGATTCATCAATAACTGCTGTGGCGTTGTTATTTTTCGCCACCTGAATCACTTGCTTTCGAATCATTTCTTTGCGTGTATTGAAGTCAACTTCAATTTGCGCTTTTTCAAGAAGGGTTTTTTGATAATCTTTGGCACAAGTAATATCAAATATGCGTTCACCCGTAAAACGCAAACCTCTGGTTGTATTGCCAGAAATCAGACCCATAATTGAAGCTGGTACAATATCAGAACCTAGTATCATAATCAGCCAATGCGTTGGGCGTACAAAATATGTATCTAAATTGCTCCAACGCATAGGCTTGGCAATAGGGATATTTTGAATAGCAATATCAACAATAGATTCAAGTAAATCTATTGTTTTTAGGCCTTTTTGTTGCTTGGTAAAAAAATAATATTGCGCCTTGCTAAATGCTTTTTGCGCTAATGCATTCTTAATCACACCACAAGATTTAGCAAAACCTTCAATAGCTTGGTCAGGTGCACTAATTGATGGACCTTTACGCTCAATAGTTTGATCGTTTTGTTGCAGTTGAAGATTGCTAACTAATACTGCTAAACGACGAGGCGTGGCAAAAGACTCAACGCTTGAATAAGACAATTTAAGTTTATCAAGTTCAGTGGTTAAATTGTGCGTAAGTGCATTGGATAATTGCTGCAAGCGTTTTGGTGGAAGTTCTTCACATCCGAGCTCTAATAAAAAATCTTGTGCATTCATAAGGGTTTGTGAGTATGTTTGACTTAAATAACTTGAAATCTTAGCTTGCCAGCCAATAAATCAATCATTACCCGATGTGCATATAATTTGCTTGGCACAGTATCAAATCGCTTATAAATACCAGCAATGGAGATTAATTGCGCATTGAAAGACTGAATAAAAATAGTGGCTTTTTCATCACCATTAATGCCAGCAAACAAAGACCCTTGCGCTTCTTTGTAAGCTGAAATATTGCCAAATGACATAATTTCAGCACCCGATTTAACGTCATTCAAAAGAACCAAGTTGCTGTCTTTTGCAATAACTTGTTCAAATGAATTCACTTCATCAGCCACAACTTTAGGCGCTTGATAGACTTTATTCTGGTGTGAATTTGGCGTGGTTTTAGTTGTTTTTTCTTGGCTTGACTTGGTTTTTTTGGGCTTGATCGGCTTACCAAATACAGCCATACCAGAAAACTTAGCAAAATCAATCAACTCTTGCTTGTCTGAGCGAATTCCTACTACCACCATATCATTTTGCGTCAAAATTTCAACCAACACTGCCAATTCATTTGCAGATAAGTTTTTATCTTCAATTTGAAGAATAACAGGTGCATGCTGAAATTTTTGTCCATTATCACAACTCAAAGTACTAATTTCTTGTGCCAATGTATCGGTATCATTGGCGTGTACTTTGAGTGTATAAAGTGTCTCAGTTTGAGCCTTAATCTCAATTTTATTCAATTTTTCCACCCTTGTGTGCAATCCAAAAAATGCCAAACGCGCAGCATACCAGTATCGCCACTTAACATAAGTTCCAGTGGTGTTTTATGCTTAAAATTTTTAACTGAACGCTTAAGCCAAATTGCCCCATATTCTTTATTGGTTGGAAAAGTTGTACCCAAAGACTCACTAATTCCTAAAATCATTTCAGTGCGTTTTGCTAATTGCTCATCAAAATCAAACGACTTATCTGAACGCCTGTATAGGTACAAATGTCTAGGCTTAATAAGCCCGTCTAAGCCTAATAATTTAAGTTGCTCAACATCTTCTAAATGCCAATTTTCTAAGATTTGAGACAACTGAAAAGTAAGCTTTGACTGAGTCTTGTCATCTAACTTGGAAATATCCATTAATTGACCTTAAAGTGAAACAAGACTTGCGCATCAAATACACTCTTATCAGGCGCATCTGGTAATGGCGACGCTTTATAAACAGCGCGCTCAATTGAGTCTTTAAATGATTGCGCCTTAGCACTATTATCAACATTACAAGATTTAAGATTGACGCTTTTTACCTGCCCATTCAAATCTTGCAAAATTTCAACGTCACAACCCCAACTATCTTTCGCGCTTTGATAACGCCACTTTTCTTTTATTCTTGAGGCAATTTGATTGATATAGTTAAGCTTTAGTTCATTTAAAATATCCTCTTGAGCCAGTTGTCTATCCTGGTCTTCTTCAGCCTGAATCTCTTTTTTCAATGAACGATTATCTTGTTCTTTTTTGAATTTTTTAGCTTCAACTTGACGTAACTTTTCAATTGCTTGTTTTTTCTTTTCAGCTTCAAGGGCTTTTTTCTCAGCCAATTTCTTTTTCTTTAAGGCTTGCTTACTTTTACTCTCGGCCTCTTTTCTTTTTCTTTCAGCAGTGGTTTTGGCTTTTTTCTCTTGTTTAACTTTTGCTTTGAGTTTTTTCAAATGCTGCTGTTCTTTGTAACGCTCATTCTCAACTTTTTTTTCTGCGCGTTGTAACGCTTCAAGGCGCTTTTCTCGCTTTTGCTTAATATTGATTAATCGTTGTTTTTCTTTTTTAATTTCAGTTAAATCAATCGTCACTGCTTTAGGTGTCACGCTTGATTTGGCAGTCTGTTTTGGAATTTCCCAACGTTGAACATTTGAAAATAACAAGCCAATAACCAACCCAACATGAAGCACAATTGCCACCCAAAAAGCAAAAGGGTGTTGCCTGGCAATTTTAGGCAGTTTAATTCTTTTTAAAAAATCAATGTTCATTATTTTGCACCTGGGGATTCAGTCACAATACCAATCTTATCAACCCCATTTTTTTGTAAAAAAGACATCAAAGATACAACAGAGCCGTAAGCCACTTGTTTATCACCACGAACAAACACTTTCATTTGTGGATAGATTTCAAGCCGAGCACTAACGCGCCCTGCAATAATACCTAATGGCAATTTTTCACCTTTGGCAACATCAGAATTATCCTCATTAAGTGAATTGATGAAATATTTACCTTGCTTATCAATGGTAATGATTGTAGGCTGTTGTTGCGTGAAATCTACCATTTTTGCCTCAGCGGAAGGTAAATCAACCTCAATACCTTGCTCAATAATAGGCGTGGTCATCATAAAAATTACCAACAGCACTAACATCACATCAATATATGGCACAATATTAATTTGTGCATCTATGACAGGTCTGTGGCGTTTTGGTAATTCAATCATGGTCTATTTTTGTCTTTGGAACATAACAAACAATTGCTCAACAAAGGCTGTATATTTATTGTTAATTGACCCCACTTGGGAAATTAAACGATTGTAGGCAATGGTAGCAGGAATAGCAGCAAACAAGCCAAATGCCGTTGCAATAAGTGCCTCGGCAATACCAGGAGCAACAATAGCGATGGTTGCTTGCTTAACTGATGCCAAGCCAATAAACGAGTGCATAATTCCCCAAACCGTACCAAATAAGCCAATATACGGGCTGGACGAGGCAATCATAGCTAGAATGCTCAAGCCGCTATCTAAGCGGTCAACTTCGTTATTAGCTGTAGTATTCATAACGCGATAAGCGCGCTCAGCATCTATTATTAATGCCTGGTTAGAATTTGAGATAGTGTAAGTAAGCTCTTGATAGCCTGTGCTAAAAATACGTTCCATTGAACTTTGATTAGTGGCTTTTTGAAGTGTTTGGTGTGCTAATTTTTCTAAATCAACATTAGCTGAAAATTTTTGATGAAATAATTTAATATCCTTGTTAGTATCAATCAGGATTTTCTTTTTTGACAAGATAAGTGTCCAAGAATAAATGCTCATCAATACCAAAATAAACATCATCACTTGCACCACAAAACCGGCACTAAGAATTAAGCTAAAAATTGATAAACTGTTATCCATTTATTTTCTCCAAAATTGCACTGGGAATAACGCAAGATTTAAAACTAATTGCATCCAAACAAGCCACGGTTATTTGTGCTTTAAATAATACCTTATTTTGCTCTAAGCCCATTATTTTTTGTGAAAAAACTAGACTGGCGTGCCATGATTTTTCTATTTCGGTATGAACGGTTAATAAATCATTAAATTTGGCTGGAAACAAATACTCGGCACTTAGTGATTTAACAGCAAAAATAATTGCTTGATGATGCATTAATTGATCTTGCTCAAAGCCTAATCTCGTAAAAATTCACTACGCCCTCTTTCAATAAATTTAAGATAATTAGCATAATAAACCACACCGCCACTGTCGGTGTCCTCGTAATAAATACGAATGTTTAATGCACTCATTGATTAAATAGATCATTCGCTTTTGAGCTATTAGCCAAGCCTAAATGTGCATAAGCCAAGTCTGTAGCGCTACGCCCACGTGGCGTACGCATAATAAAACCTTGTTGAATCAAATACGGCTCTACCATATCTTCTAAGGTGCCACGTTCTTCGCTAATAGCAGTTGCCAGTGTGTCCAAGCCTACAGGACCGCCAGAAAATTTATTCATCATAATAGAAAGATAATCACGGTCTAATTGCTCAAGCCCTACCTCATCTACTTTAAGTGTTGTTAGTGCTTCTTTGGCAATGGCTTGATGAATTATACTATTGGTCTTGATATCAGCAAAATCACGAACGCGACGCAATAAACGATTGGCAATTCTAGGCGTGCCACGAGAGCGCTTGGCAATTTCTAGCGCACCTTTTGATTCAATTTGAATGCCTAAAATACCCGCCGAACGCTCAACAATGGTTTTTAAATCTTTAACATTGTAAAACTGCAAACGTTGGACAATGCCAAAACGGTCTCTAAGTGGTGAGGTTAGCATGCCAGCACGAGTAGTAGCACCAATTAACGTAAAAGGTGGTAGTTCAAGCTGCACAGAATGCGCAGCCACACCTTCGCCCACCATAATATCTAATTTAAAATCTTCTAAAGCCGGGTAGAGGATTTCCTCAACCACAGGATTAAGACGATGAATTTCATCGATAAATAAAATATCATACGGTTCAAGTTTAGTCAAAATTGCTGCCAAATCTCCTGAACGCTCCAATACCGGACCAGAGGTTTGCTTAATACCTGTAGACATTTGATTAGCAATCACATTTGCCAATGTGGTTTTACCCAAACCAGGAGGACCATAAATTAAACAGTGATCTAGTGCATCCTTGCGTTTTTTTGCCGCTTTAATAAACAATGCCATTTGTGACTTAACATCGTCTTGCCCAATATAACTCTCTAAAGAATCTGGACGCACTGAAGTCATCACCAAGTCTTCATTACCTTGGTCTTGCCCGCCTACTAAAGAGTCTTCTTCTATCATGCTAAATTACTTAATTTTTTATGCTATTTTAACTGATTAACTTCATTAATCAGTAGTTTGATTTTGATGGGCTTGCTCAGATGATTAAAACGAATCACTTTTGGATATTGAATGCCGTCAATCAATTGATAACGACTAATTTCAATCTGCCAATGGTGGTGGGTGCTATTTATCTCATTTTTAAACAATATCTTTGCCAAAATATCAATAGGCAAGTACCATCCCATCTCACTCATCATCCATTGATTAAAAGTTAGATTGATTAACCCATCATTAACCAACAGCTTTTGCTGATTAAACTCAATCAAAATTTGACCAAAGCCAAAAGCTGTGCTTAATATAAGTTTATAGTCATGATGGTCAAAACTCACCTCAAAGTCTGATGTTTTTGTATCACTATTAACACTTACACTTAACCTACCATATACTTCCCAAACACTCGGCAAAATTTGTTGATGTGCTAACTTTGTAGGCTGAGTGTTAAGTGTTGAGCAGCCTGATAAAAACAAAGCAAAACACGTCATTATTATTCGTTTCATATAAGCCGCTCATTGTAGCGTGAAACTTGTCCTTTGGGTATAATTAAACGTTTATTTGAGTTATCTTTGCTAAATTTATGTCGCGAATTGCAATTTTAAGTGTTAATCACCAGCTCGCGCCTGTTGAAGTGCGAGAAAAAGCTGCTTTTGCACCAGATAAATTAACTCAAGCACTTAATAATCTTCATCATATTGACGGTATTGATGCCTGCATTATTCTTTCTACTTGTAATCGCGTAGAAATTTACATCGCTTCTAATCATAAAAACCCTAAAGAGCTGTTGAGTGATTATCTTGCCAAAACACACAATATTAAACGCGGTACAATCGATGCTTACTTAAATTATTTTGAAGACAATGAAGCGCTTACACACTTGTGCAACGTCGCTACAGGTCTTGATTCATTAGTACTGGGCGAACCACAAATTCTAGGCCAATTAAAAGATGCCTACCACATAGCAAAAGAAGCCAAAACCCTGAATAAGCTATTAGAAAAGCTATTCCAACATGCATTTTCAACTGCTAAGAAAGTACGTACCGATACTCAAATCGGTGCTTCACCCGTCTCAATTGCCTATTGTGCAGTTAAACTTAGTGAAAAGATTTTTGAGCAGTTATCCGAACAAACTGTTTTACTCATCGGCGCAGGAGAGATGATTGAACTATGTGCACAATATCTTAACCAGAAAGGAGTTAAGAAGATGATTGTTGCCAATAGAACCATTGAAAATGCACAAAAAATTGCCCATTTATATCAGGCACAATCTGTCAGTTTAAAACAATTTTCATCCATTGTGTACAAAGCAGATATTATCATTTCTTCAACAGCAGCTTCAGTGCCCATTATCGGTAAAGGCTTAATTGAAAGTGCTTTAAAAAAGCGCAAACACAAACCAATATTTATGCTTGATATCGCCATTCCTAGGGATATTGAGCCTGAGGTGAGTCAATTAGATGATGTGTATTTATACACCATTGATGATTTAGAACAAGTGGTTAATGATAATATTGGCAATAGAGAAAAAGAAAAAGGCTTGGCACAAGAAATCATCATTAAACAAAATCAAGTCTTTAATCAGTGGCTGAATACTATGCCTAATGAGCAAATGGTACAATCTTACCAGTTTGGTGCAAACTCAATTAAAGACGAACTATTAGAAAAAGCCATCGAACAACTAAAAAATGGTGCTGATTCTGAAGATATTATTCGCAAGCTTGCTGATCAATTAGTCAACAAACTATTACATTTACCCTTTAAAAATATCAAACAAACTTCCATTGAAAATTTATCCCAATGTGAAGGTTGTATACCGCCTATTAAAAAATAATGAATGCATCTATCCTTGCCAAATTAGAGCGACTGTCAATGCGCCTTGAAGAAGTGGGTGCTATATTATCTGACCCAGAAGTTGCCAGTGACGTTAAAAAATTCACAAAGCTGTCTATTGAACATGCTCAATTAACCCCAGTTAATCAACAATTTCAGGCCTACCTATCACATCAGAAAAATTTAGAAGATGCGCAATTAATACTACTTGAAGACGACATGGATATAAAAGCCATGGCCAAAGAGGAAATACTTGATGCTAAAAAAAATTTAGACCATCTTGATTTAGAGCTTAAAAAATCTCTCTTGCCAAAAGATCCTAACGATTCTCGAAACATTATCATTGAAATTAGAGCAGGCACAGGTGGCGATGAGGCTAGTATTTTTTCAGGCGATTTGTTTAAAATGTACAGTCGTTACACCGAAAAGCAAAAATGGCAAATAGAAGTCATGAGTGCCAGCCTTGGCGAGCATGGCGGCTTTAAAGAAATTATTGCCCGCATTAGCGGGGTGGATGTTTACTCAAAATTAAAATTTGAATCTGGTGCGCACCGCGTACAACGTGTACCAGAAACTGAAAGTCAAGGTCGAGTACACACTTCGGCATGTACAGTTGCCATCATGCCTGAGGTTGAAAATATTGAAGAAGTTAATATTAATATGAGTGATGTTCGTGTTGATACCTTTAGAGCCAGTGGCGCAGGTGGCCAACATGTTAATAAAACTGATTCTGCTGTACGCGTAACACATCTCCCAACTGGTACCGTGGTTGAATGCCAAGATGGTCGCTCGCAACATAAAAATAAAGCTCAAGCTTTGTCAGTATTGGCATCACGCATTCTTGATGTACAACAACAAGAACAGCACAAACAACAAGCATCAACTCGCAAGGAATTGATAGGTAGTGGCGACCGTTCACAGCGCATTCGTACCTATAATTATCCTCAAGATCGTATTACCGACCACCGCATCAACCTAACCTTATATAAACTTTCAGAAATTATGGAAGGTGATTTAAGTGCAATTATTGAGCCATTAATCGTTGAGCAACAAACCAATCAATTAACAGAATTGAATGATGATCTAAGCTGATCTTTTATACACGAGTTGTGATAATATAAACAATCCACCCAACGCAATCACAATTGCCGGTCCTGTGGCTAAATCATAAACTATTGAAACACTAAGACCAATACCAACTGCAACCATAGAAACAATAACTGACTGAAATACCATACCACTAGGGGTATTAGAAAATACTCTGGCAATAGCTGGTGGAATAATCAGCAAAGAAGTAATCAAAAGCACACCCACAATTTGCACTGAAACAGAAACAGCTAATGCGATCATCAACATAAATAACAACTGATAAAAATCTCGATTAAGCCCTTGTGCAACTGCCAACTCTTCATTTAAGGTTAATAATAATAAACGCTGCCAAAAAATAATGAGCAGTGAGCCAAGTATCATTAAAATGACATACACCCAAACAATATCAGCATTCGTAATAGACAAAATATCGCCAAATAAGAGTGAAAAATAATCCGTATTAGCATTGCCGATAAAACTTAAAACAACAATACCTAATGACAAGGCAATGTGTGAAAAAATACCCAAAATAGCATCATTAGATAAAAATTGTCTTCGCTGCAAAATGACAATAAGTATTGCAAATATCACACCCACTATCACTAGACCAAGATGAATACCTAAGCCACTAGCAAGCCCTAAAGACACACCCAAAAGTGCTGAATGCGAAATAGATTCTGAAAAATAACTCATGCGCTTCCAAATAACAAAACAGCCTAATGAACCTGCAATAATTGAAATACCAATAGCCGCTAGAACGGCTCTAAAAATAAAATCCTGCACAATGGATTAGTGACAGTCTTTACAAAGCCCGTATAAATACAAACAATGATCAGTAAGTTGATAGCCATATTTGTTGGCGATATCATGCTGGTGCTGCTCAATGACCTCGTCAGCAAATTCATCAATTTTGCCACATTTGACACACACTAAATGATCATGATGATCCACATTTGATAACTCAAACACACTTTGACCATTGTCAAAATTAAGTTTATTAACCATACCTGCTTCTTCAAATTGAGTAAGCACTCGATAAATTGTCGCCACGCCCACTTCTTCACCTTGCATGATTAAAGTGCGATAGATATCTTCAGCACTCATATGATGATCTTCACTGGTTTCTAAAATTTCCAAAATCTTTAGCCTTGGTAGTGTGACTTTAAGCCCTGCACTTTTTAAATCTTGAGCGTCCATGTCTAATATCCTTAATGTAAAATTAGTTATTATTTTTTAAATCATTTTAAATCAAAAACTAGCAAATGAACAAATTAACTTTGATTGTATTCTTATTACCATTCCTATCTGCATGTTTACCTAAAATGCCAGACATGTCATTACTGACACCGTATAAAGATGATATCCACCAAGGCTCGGTGCTGGAAAGGTTTAAAATTAATCAATTGAAGTTAGACATGTCTAAAATACAGGTACAAGATTTAATTGGATCACCAAGCATTATTGACTCCTTTCACAATAACCAATGGGACTACATTAACCACTCTACTTTGCATAAAAAGGATGACATTCACTATCGCTTAGTACTAACATTTGATGATGACGCACTGATACATATTAACACAACTGGTATCAGCTCATTATTACAACTCACTGATAAAGAAAAAGAGGCAGAAAACAAACGTATTAGCGATGAAAAAGAGGAGAAATTGCTAAAGCAAAAGCATTAGCTGAAGTTAAAGTATTAGAGGGTTACGCTAAACAGCCAAAAAACCCATTCGTAAATTTGCAAATCATTTAGAAAATAGTACTAGCAATGAAAAAGTGGTCAATACAAAAACACCTTAGTATAAGTTCTAATAATTACTTACTGTAAAGAGCCAATGGGGCTTTGAGATATTAACCTATCGCTAATTGCCAATGCAATACCTTTAACACTTGCCTCGGTTAGTTGCTCCAACAGAGTCTTTTCTTTTTCAAATAAAATTCTTGAGTCAATACCAATAATATGTTTAGCAATATAGTTCGCGTCTGCAATGCCATCTATTAATCCTAGTTTATTAGCGTCTTGTCCAAGCCAAATCAAACCTGTGAATAAATCTTTATGTTTTGACAATCTTTTACCCCTGCCTGCTTTAACGGCATTAATAAAATTTTGATGCGATTTATCTAAAATGTTGGTCTGAATGTGCATTAATGTTTTTTCATCTTCTGGAGAAAAAGGGTCTAACAAACCCTTATATTTTCCTGCGGTATAGAGTCGTCTTTTAATGCCTAATTTCTGAATAGCATCAACTGCGCCAAAACTGGACATAACCACGCCAATACTACCAATAATTGAAGACTCATCAGCATATATTTCATCAGCAGCTGAAACAATATAATAACAACCTGAAGCGCAAACATCTTCAATAACCACATAGATTTTTTTATCAAACTGCTTTTTAAAACGCACAATGGCCTTGTAAATTCTACTGGATTGTACAGGTGAGCCACCTGGTGAATTAATTCTTAAAATAACGGCTTTTGCATTTTCTGACTCAAATGCACTGTGCAACAATTCAATAGCTTCATCAGCATCAATTGAACCTGAACTTTGAATGGTGCCACTTAACACCACTTCAGCAACAAAAAGGGATTCTTTTTTAAGTACGGTGTCTAATAGTCCACTTTCACTCACGCCAATATAAGACACAAAAGCAAAATAACCAACAAATAATAGGCTAAATATAATACGCCAACGACGTTTAGACTTATTTTGGCGTACAAATTCTTGTGCAATATCGGCTAGTTGTTCATCAGCGGTGCGTTTCATATATAATCTTTGGTTATGTTAAAAATAGATAATCTTAGTTGTCAAAAAGGCTACAACCTTTTATTCAACCATCTTTCTTTCGAGGTCAACTCAGGTGACATTTTACGCATTACTGGCACCAATGGTAGCGGTAAAACTTCACTACTCAAAATTTTAGCAGGCCTTGACGCACAAGAACAGGGTGACGTTTTTTTAGACAATCATGCAGTCAAATCAGAAGCCTACCAAGAGGAAATTTTTTATTTAGGTCACTTATCAGCACTTAGTGGAGAATTAAGTGCGCTTGAAAATCTTGAATTTTTGACTGGACTCAATAAATCCACCAACCAAGCGCACTTAATTAAAGCATTAAGAAGCATCGGTCTAAAAGGTTATGAAGATGAATACTGTGCCAAACTATCAGCAGGACAAAAGCGTCGTGTTATCTTAGCAGGATTATTTATCTCCAACGCTAAAGTTTGGCTACTAGATGAGCCTTTTACTGCACTTGACCCTGATGGTGTAGCCATCATTGAAAGTAGCATTAACAAACACTGTGCACAAGGTGGTTTGTGCCTATTTACTACACATCAAAGTTCAGCCCTGCTTAATCAAAAGATGTTAGCACTGTGAATATTTACCTTAAAGCCTTAAAGCGTGACTTGCGTATTGCTATTCGTAACCCTTCTAGCATACTAAATCCGCTGTTATTTTTTATAATATCAGTATCACTATTTCCCTTAGCCATCAGTCCTGAAGCCACCACGATCGCTCAAATTGCAGCGGGTATTATTTGGGTTGCTTCAATGCTCTCAGTGCTACTCTCACTGAATGCTTTATTCCATCACGATTTTGAAAATGGCGTTTTAGAACAAATGGTGATTTCTCACCATTCATTACCTTTGCTTATTTTGTCAAAAATTACCGCTCATTGGATTTTAACCGGCATTCCTATTATTTTACTATCGCCTTTATTGGGGTTGTTTTTATTTCTTGATGACGATGGTATTTGGGTGTTAATGATAACGTTATTACTAGCCACGCCAAGCCTAAGTCTTATTGGTGCTATAGGCGCCTCACTGATTGTTGGTATTAAAAATTCTGGCATGTTATTATCTTTGCTGATACTACCTTTATATATTCCTATTCTTATTTTTGCTTCAAGTGCGGTATCTCAAGCACAATTTGGCTTAGAGATTACCGGTCAATTGTATTTTTTAGCCACAATTCTCATGATAAGTTTAATGAGTGCACCTTTTATCAGTAGTATTGCCTTAGAGATAAGTTTAGAATAATCCGTCACTTGTGCTATAATTCCAATCACACGCTGATTTGCCCCGATTGCTAGCGTTGTTACCCAAAAGGTAGCTAAAACAAGCTAAAGTAGGTGTTCTTCTTTATTGAAAACCCACTTTAAGGGTTTTTTGTTTTACAAGGAGAATAAAAAATGATATTCACTTCTGAATCTGTCTCTGCTGGCCACCCTGATAAGGTTTGTGATCAAATTTCTGATGCCATCTTAGATGCAGCATTGATACAAGATAAAAATTCACGTGTTGCTGTTGAAACTTTAGTTAAAGACAATCATGTTGTACTGGCAGGTGAAATTACCACAGGCGCTAATATTGATTATGAAAAAATCGTGCGTAACACCATTATTGATATTGGTTACAATTGCGAAGAATACGGCTTTAATGGTCACACTTGCGACATTACTAATTTACTCGGTGAACAATCTCAAGATATTGCCTTGGGCGTTGATGAATTATCTAATCATGAGCAAGGTGCAGGCGACCAAGGTTTAATGTTTGGTTATGCTTGCAATGCCACTGATGTATTGATGCCGGCACCTATTTTATATGCACACCTTTTGGTTGCACGTCAAGCAAAGCTAATGAAAGATGGCACATTGTCTTGGTTGCGCCCTGATGCAAAATCCCAAGTGTCCATGGTTTATGATGGTCATACAATTAAAGGTATTGATGCTGTTGTTTTATCAACCCAACATGATAGTGATATTGCGCTTACAGATTTGCGAGAAGCCGTCTTAGAAAAGGTCATAAAGCCCGTATTACCTAGTGAATGGCTAAGTGATAAAACCCAATACCACATC
Source organism: Isorropodon fossajaponicum endosymbiont JTNG4 (assembly GCF_016592615.1). Classification (NCBI taxonomy): domain Bacteria; kingdom Pseudomonadati; phylum Pseudomonadota; class Gammaproteobacteria; species Isorropodon fossajaponicum symbiont. The sequence goes on along the minus strand of NZ_AP013043.1, from coordinate 217,404 downwards.
AATCCAACAGGCCATTTTGTCATTGGTGGTCCAGTAGGTGATACAGGACTTACAGGTCGTAAAATTATTGTTGACACTTATGGCGGTATGGCTCGCCATGGTGGCGGTGCATTTTCTGGCAAAGACCCATCAAAGGTTGACCGTTCTGCAGCATATGCAACGCGTTATGTAGCTAAAAACATTGTTGCTGCTGGCTTAGCCGATAGGTGTGAGATTCAAGTTTCCTATGCCATTGGTGTAGCAGAACCTACCTCAATTAATGTGGAAACCTTTGGTACAGGCAAAATCAGCAACCAAGCAATTGAGAGTTTAATACACGAACACTTTGACTTACGTCCTAAAGGCTTAATTGCAATGCTTGACCTTAAACGCCCTATTTATCAAAAAACTGCCAGTTATGGTCACTTTGGACGTACAGAAGATGACATTAGTTGGGAAAAAACCGACCGCACCCATTTACTAAAATAAATCATTAGTTGGTATAATAACCAACATGCCAAGGAGCGTTGCATTGAAAAATCCCTTTCAATCAGGCTTGGTAAATCAAAACGACGCTCATTTTTTAAACTCTTTCAGGAGAACAAAAAATGAGTAAGCAACACATAACAATCCAGACGGACAACCCAACCTTAAATAATCAAGATTACAAAGTCGCTGATATGGCACTGGCCGATTATGGCCGTAAAGAAATAGAACTTGCAGAAGCGGAAATGCCAGCACTAATGGCACTTAGGGAAAAATATCAAGGCACACAGCCTTTAAAAGATGCCAAAATTCTTGGCTGTATTCACATGACCATTCAAACTGCTGTTTTAATGGAAACATTGATTGATTTAGGTGCACAAGTACGTTGGTCAAGTTGCAATATCTTTTCTACCCAAAACCACGCCGCTAGTGCTATGGTAGCAGCCAATATTCCAACTTTTGCTTGGAAAGGTGAAACTGAAGAGGAATTTCTATGGTGCATTGAACAAACTATTTTAGAAAATGGTAAACCTTGGGCAGCCAACATGGTGCTTGATGATGGTGGTGATTTAACCCAAATGCTACACGAGAAATATTCAGACATGTTGACCAACATTCACGGCATCTCTGAGGAAACCACAACAGGCGTTCATCGCTTATTAGAAATGATGGAAGAAGGCTCACTTAAAGTGCCTGCTATCAATGTAAATGACTCCGTTACCAAATCAAAAAATGACAATAAATACGGCTGTCGCCACTCGCTAAATGACGCCATTAAGCGTGGTACTGACATGCTCATGTCGGGTAAAAAAGCATTGGTGATTGGCTATGGTGATGTTGGCAAAGGCTCTGCGCAATCATTACGCCAAGAAGGCATGATTGTTAAAATCAGTGAAATTGACCCAATTTGTGCAATGCAAGCTTGTATGGATGGTTTTGAAATTGTTTCTCCTTATATCAACGGCATCAATACAAGTTCAATTAATTGTATTAATTCAGACTTGCTAAGTACAACTGATTTAATCGTCACTACCACAGGCAATATTAATGTTTGTGATAATGCCATGCTACAAACTCTTAAATCAGGCTCAGTAGTTTGCAATATTGGGCATTTTGACAATGAAATTGACACGCAATATATGCGTGATAATTGGCGCTGGGACGAAGTAAAGCCTCAAGTTCATCGCATCTTTAGAACAGATAATAAAAATGACTATTTAATTTTATTATCCGAAGGTCGCCTAGTTAACTTAGGCAATGCAACAGGACACCCAAGCCGTATTATGGATGGCTCATTTGCCAATCAAGTCTTGGCACAAATGCACTTATTTGATGCAAAATTTGCCGACAAAGGTGGTAATATTTATGTTGAAGTGCTGCCTAAAAAGTTAGACGAGGAAGTGGCCTCAGGCATGGTGAGTGGTTTTGGTGGTGTACTTACAGTTATGACAACTACTCAAGCTAACTACATTAACGTCCCTAAAAATGGCCCATTCAAGCCTGAAAGCTATAGGTATTAAGTATTAATGTCAAAAAAACACTCAAAAAAACACTTTGATACAAGACTTTTTTATGGCAATTTGCGGTAAAATTTTTGTTATTTTTCTGTTGAATTAGTATGTCAATTTCAGACTTAGATGCCTGCGCCTCATTCCAAAATTTAATCTTAAAATTACAAACTTTTTGGGCTTCAAAGGGATGTGCTTTATTACAGCCCTTTGATATGGAAATAGGTGCCGGCACCTTTCACCCTGCTACGTTTCTAAGGGCTATCGGTCCTGAGCCTTGGAAAGTAGCTTATGTACAACCTTCTCGTCGTCCCACTGATGGTCGCTATGGTGAAAATCCAAACCGTTTACAACACTATTATCAGTTCCAGGTATTGCTAAAGCCTTCACCCATTGACATTCAAGATTTGTATTTAGAATCTTTAACTGAGATTGGTATTGATTTAACCAAACATGATGTACGCTTTGTGGAAGACAACTGGGAATCGCCAACTTTAGGGGCTTGGGGCTTGGGCTGGGAAGTTTGGTTAAATGGCATGGAAGTTTCTCAATTTACCTATTTTCAACAAATGGGTGGTTTGGCTTGCAAACCTGTATCGGGCGAGCTTACTTACGGCTTAGAACGTTTAGCCATGTACTTACAAGGTGTTGATAGTGTGTTTGACTTGGTTTGGGTTGAGGGCGTTAGTTATTTTGATGTGTTCCATCAAAATGAAGTTGAACAATCAAAATATAACTTTGAAATTGCCAATACTAAGGTACTATCCAGACAATTTGATGAGGCAGAAGCCATGCATGAAAAATTAATTAAAGCATCGTTGCCTTACCCTGCTTATGAACAAGTAATAAAAGCGTCACACTTATTTAATTTACTTGATGCGCGCCATGCTATTAGTGTGACAGGTCGTGCACGGTTTATTCGCAAAGTACGTGCCATGAGTCAAAAAGTGGCACAAACTTACCATGATTCACGTCAAGCTTTAGGTTTTCCAATGCTCAGGCAAGACGCAGAAACTAAGTCAAGTAAAAAATAACATGGATATATTTTCTCAAATTTATTTAAGAATTCTTAACTGGACTGAAAGCAGATATGCTATTTATTATTTATCAGTGATTAGTTTTTTGGAATCCAGTATTTTACCTTACCCACCGCCTGATGTAATATTAGCACCCATGGTGCTCAAACACCCTGACAAAGCCTACTATTTTGCTTTTATTTGTACTATTTTTTCAGTGCTTGGTGGCTTGGCTGGTTATTTTCTAGGCGAAGTGTTGTTGCAATTTTTATTGGGCTTTGAACTCATTAAGCCAGAATCAGTCGCACACATTAAAACATTTTTTGATACTTATGGCATCTGGGTAGTTGGTATTGCAGCATTTAGTCCTATTCCATACAAACTGACCACCATTACTGCTGGCACTATGTCCATGGCATTATTGCCATTTATTATTATGTCACTCATTGCACGCGCAGCTAGGTATTATTTAGTCGCCTTATTAGTCAAGGCTTATGGTCAACAATGTGATCAGTGGCTACAAAAATATATTGACCGTTTGGGCTATGTTCTAATTTTGATTATTGCACTAGGTATTTGGTATGCCAGTTAAATTTTTAGCCCTTGAGTTTATTTTGCTATTAATGACAGGTTGCTTTTCTTCTCAACAAGAAGTTATTATTGTCGAAAAATCCATCAACTTGCAAAATATTAGTCAACAAAAATTGACCAACAATTCGTCCAACACCAAGAAAAGAAAAGAAAAAACTACTAAAAAGATAAACAAAAAAACCAACAGATGGTCTATTCCAGTTAAAGGCAACATCAGTAAAACCTTCTCAACAAAAAACAAACATTTGGGCTTAACTTTTGACACTAAAATCGGGCAGAATGTACGTGCTATTCGTGATGGTGAAGTGGTATATGTTGGTAATAAAATGAAAAGCCATGGCAAAATGATTATCATTCGCCACCCATTTGGTTTTTACAGCTCATATACACAAAATAAAGACTTAATAGTGGAAAATGGTGATACTGTTACCAAAGGACAAATAATTGCCATCACCAACAAAATACCGTTTTACTTTGAAATGAAAAAGTTTAAACAACCGATTAACCCGATTAAGTATCTGAAATAACAAGCCAAAAGTTAGTTAAAATAAAACTCATGAATGACTTTTTACAAAACATAACACCCTATCAGTCCATTGGTGCTTTATTCGTTGTTGCGTTCACTGCGCACCTAACACTTGGCTTTATTTTAAACAGCATTGCTAAACATACCAGCAAAACGAAAAACCAACTAGACGAACATTTAATCAAAGCAGTATCATCACCACTTAAAGTGTTAATTTGGTTTGGTTTAATATTTTTATCAATTAGCATGTTTAAAGAGCAAGTCAAAATCTTAGCTAGTGTTATTACTTATATTGATATCATGCCCATCATTATCATTACTTGGGGTGTTGTTCGAATGGTATCAGGCATTGAGGCTTACTTAATTGAAAAAGACACTCAAATTGATAACGATTCAGTCAGGTTATTTTCAAGGTTGACTAGAATTTTAATTATCATTGCCTTTGCCATAGGTGTGGCACAGTACTTGGGTTTTTCAGTCTCTGGCTTGCTTACGTTTGGTGGTGTTGGCGGCATTGTGATGGGTTTTGCTGCTAAAGACATGTTGTCAAATATTTTTGGTGGATTAATGATTCAAATGGACAAGCCTTTTTCAACAGGCGATTGGATTCGCTCTGATAAATTTGAAGGCACGGTTGAAAAAATTGGCTGGCGTATGACACGCATCCGCACTTTTAGCAAAAATCCTGTTTATATTCCCAATTCAATTTTTGCCACCATTCCCATTGAAACACCATCACGTATGACTAATCGTCGTATTAAAGAAGTGATTGGCATTCGCTATGATGACATTGAACAACTTCCTATCATTATGAGCGAAATAGAACAGATGCTCAAAAACCATACAGATATTGACCATTCTCAATCACTAAGGGTTTATTTTAATCATTTTAATGCCTCCTCACTTGATTTCAATGTGTATGCCTTTACCAATACCGTTAATAAAACCATCTATCAGAAAGTAAAAGAGAACATCCTGTTAAGCATTGCACAAATTATTACCAAACACAACGCTGAGATTGCCTACCCTACTCAAACCTTGTACATTCAGAAATAAAAATTTATGCAAAAATTATACATTCGTACTTTTGGATGTCAGATGAATGAATACGATTCTAATAAAATAGCTGATGTGCTTAAACATTCCCATGGTTTGGCGCTAACTGATGATGTAACTAGTGCTGACGTACTACTGCTTAATACTTGCTCAATTCGTGAAAAAGCCCAAGAAAAACTATTCCATCAACTTGGTCGTTGGCGCAAATTAAAAGATAAAAATCCTAATTTAATCATTGGTGTGGGTGGCTGTGTTGCCTCACAAGAAGGTGGGTTAATTCTCAAACGTGCCCCTTATGTGGATATTATTTTTGGTCCACAAACCTTGCATAGATTACCAAGTATGCTCAACGAGGTTTTAACACCCTCACCCGGCATGGGCGTTAAAACATCAATTGACATCTCTTTTCCAGAAATTGAAAAGTTTGACCATCTGCCAAAGCCAGAAACCAACGCCGTTACCGCTTTTGTCTCAATTATGGAAGGCTGTAGCAAATATTGTACATTTTGTGTTGTGCCTTATACACGTGGTGAAGAAGTATCACGCCCGTTTGATGATGTCATTAATGAAGTTAAAATTTTAGCCAGCCAAGGTGTTAGGGAAGTTAACCTGCTTGGGCAAAATGTCAACGCTTATCAAGGTTTGATGGACGATGGAGAGACGGCTGATTTGGCACTATTAATTAACATCGTAGCTCAAATTGATGGCATTAAACGCATTCGCTATACCACCTCACACCCAACTCAATTTAACGACAGTTTAATTGAGGCTTACATGGAAGTACCAGAATTGGTTTCACATTTACACTTACCCATTCAAAGCGGTTCTGACAAAATTCTCAGATTAATGAAGCGCGGACACATGGCCATTGAATATAAATCAAAAATTAGGAAATTACGTAAAATTCGCCCAAATATCTCTATATCAAGTGACTTTATTATCGGTTTTCCAGGTGAAAATGAGCAAGATTTTCTTGACACCATGGCACTGATTGATGAAATTGGCTTTGATAAATCATTTAGCTTTATCTATTCTACTCGCCCTGGAACACCTGCTGCAAGTTATCCTGATGATGTCGATATGAGTGTTAAAAAACAGCGCCTAGCATTAGTACAAAGAGCAATAGACAAAAACACTGAACACATTTCTAAATCAATGGTCGGCAGTGTGCAAAAAGTATTGGTAGAGAATGTAGCCAAAAAAGGAAATCACTTATTTGGACGTACAGAAAATATGCGTAATACACACTTCAAAGGTGACAAATCCCTGATTGGTCAAATTGTCAATATAAAAATTACCCAAGGTCGTGGCAATTCTTTAGTGGGTGATTTGGTTGCCTAAATATATTGAGACCACTGCATTAACCCAGCACAACTTATGAAAAGCATAAAACAGCACCTTTCCACATCCAAAAACTCGTCAAATTTTTGGATGTGGAAAATCCACTATTTTCTGTACCCCTATAAGTCACACTAGGTGAATGCAATGCTCTCATTGTGATTTGATAAAGAGGTAATTTAAGATAAACCCTAACAAAAGATTTTCTTTAATAGTTTTTAGTTAGTAGTTCAATATCATCTGCCATTTCAAGTGGATTGTGTGGCGATGGAAAGCCAGCAAAAATTTGTCCATCCGGACTGAGTAAATAAATCCAAGCAGTATGATTAATCAAATAACCAGACTCCAACACCCCTTCTGGCAATGGCTCGTCATTTTTAAGAATGGTTGGCTTGCCATTTTTTGCATAAACCACCCGTTCATAATAAGCACCAAAATCTTGCACCAATTGGTTAATCTGACTTTGATTTCCAGACACGCCTAAAAAACTTTTATCAAAATGAGTGACATAAGTTTTTAACACTTTAGGCGTATCTCTAATCGGATCAAAAGTAATGGTGACAAGATTGGGCACAATGCTGGCACTTCTTTTAATAAGCGTGGATTTGAGTATTGACATATCCACCAATCCAGTGGGACATACGTCTGGACAATGCGTATAAATAAAAGACAACAACGTCCACTTACCCTTAAAGTTTTTGTTATCAAATTTATTATTATTATGATCAATTAACGAAAAAGATGATAATTCTTTATCAGGGTTGTAGAGCATAAAAGAAACTTTAAGTTGCTTTGCCAGTTCTTTGTAATGGTTGCCAAAATTGACATACAAAGACAAGGCGACTGCTGTCGCCACAACAGTAATAATTAATATTTTTTTAAACATTTAAAGTTGTTGATGTTTCATTGTCATATTTCCTTTTCTTACTTTAGCACGTAATGTTGTTGATAAGCCATTGTCAAATGCCAACTTTATCATAACAAAGTCGCCTTCACTTGGTACCAACTCAGGGCTAACCATCATAATATGCCAACTACCCGGCTTTAAGGTCAATTTACTGTGGGCGAGAATAGGCATAAAATCTTGCTTAATCATTTTCATCATGCCATTTTTGTGCTCAGTTTTATGCAACTCAAGTCGTTTGTAGCCGCTGGTATTTGCAGATAACAGTTTAATATTATGATTAGAATTATTATGAATTTCCATAAATGCACCTAACGTAGGGGCATTTGGTGGCGCTGAACGTATCCATGGGTTATGAATAGTAATATCAGCCGCGTCATGACTCGTTGCACCCGCTTGGGTAATAACCAATAAGGATAAAACCAGCGTCAAACTTGATATCATTTTATTCATTGTTTTTCTCTTAGGTTATATTGGTAAAATTTAAAAACATCATTGTATCATAATGAGGAATTATGACATTCATCAAACATGATTTAATTGATTATTATTACTTTTTTTGATAAAACAACTTAATGAAATTCACACTTGATATTGATAATGCAGAACAACTGGCTAATATTTGCGGCTCATTGGACAAAAACTTAGAAACCATTGCTAAAAGTTTTGATGTCGAAATTAGCAATAAAGGCGTTGATTTTAACATCACTGGAGACCACAAGACCTTAGCCGTAAAACTACTTCAAGACCTGACTATACTAGCAAAAACTCAAACAATAAATCTTCATGATATTGAGATGGGCATTAAAACACAAGCCAATTCTGACTCATCAAGCAAGATTATTAGTATTAAAACTAAGCGCAAATTTATCCATGTGCGAAACGTCAACCAACAGCATTACGTTAACGCTATTAGAAATCAAGATTGTACTTTTGGCATTGGTCCTGCAGGCACTGGCAAAGACCTACCTTGCAGTAGCGCGCGCTGTTGAAGCGCTAGAAAGATCTGATGTACGTCGACTGGTTTTAGTGCGTCCTGTGGTTGAAGCAGGGGAAAAATTAGGGTTTTTACCTGGTGATATGAATGAAAAAGCTGATCCTTATCTATGCCCTATTTATGATGCACTAGTATGAAATGATGGGCTTTGAAAAAGTTACCAAATTACTAGATAAAAACGTAATTGAAGTTGCGCCACTGGCATTTATGCGTGGCAGGACTTTAAATGAAGCATTTATTATTTTAGATGAGGCACAAAACACTACCATAGAGCAAATGAAAATGTTTTTAACTCGATTGGGGTTTGGCTCGAAAATGGTCATTACGGGTGATGTAACTCAAATTGATTTACACAAGCCTAATCAATCAGGTTTGTTACATGCAATAAAAGTGCTAAAAAATGAACATAAAATTTCATTTTGTCATTTCGAATCAAAAGATATTGTCAGGCACAAGTTAGTACAACGTATTGTTTTAGCGTATGAAAAATTTGAATAAAAATACTAAAATTATAGTTGGTCTATCAGGTGGAGTTGATTCCTCAGTGGCTACACTATTATTGCTTAAACAAAGTTATCAGGTTGAAGCATTGTTTATGAAAAATTGGGAAGAAGATGACAAAGGTGGACATTGTAGTGCCGAGCAAGACTTATCTGATGCACAAAAAGTAGCTGACAAACTTGACGTAAAATTGCATACTGTTAACTTTTCAGTAGACTATTGGGATGATGTGTTTGCCCATTTTCTCAAAGAGCATAAAAAGGGTCGTACGCCCAATCCTGATGTTTTATGCAATCAAAAAATAAAATTTAGAGCGTTTTTAGAACATGCGCTATCATTAGGTGCAGATAAAATTGCTACGGGGCATTATGCTCGTATTGCTGAAAAAAATAGCACTTATCGACTCAAAACAGGTTTAGATGATAGCAAAGACCAAAGTTATTTTTTGCATCTTTTAAACCAGTATCAACTCTCAAAAAGCTTATTTCCCTTGGGTGGGATTAATAAAATTGACGTGCGTAATATTGCCAAAAAAAATGGTTTTATCACTGCTGATAAAAAAGACTCAACGGGCATTTGTTTTATTGGTGAGCGCAGTTTTTCTGAATTCTTAGCAGCCTACCTACCAAAACAACAAGGTGATATTGTAGATGAACAAGGACAATTTATTAAACATCATCAAGGCTTGGCTTTTTACACCATAGGTCAGCGCAAGGGTTTAGAGATTGGTGGCGGTTTTGGCAGCTCAGGTGAGCCTTGGTTTGTAGCAGGTAAGTGTATTGAGCGTAATGAACTGATGGTTGTGCAAGGTGACCATGCATTGCTATACCACCAAACCTTAAATACCGCCAAGCCTCATTGGATTAACACACCGCCAGCATTACCACTGACATGTAGCGCCAAAATACGCTACCGCCAGCAATCACAATCTTGTGTGATTAGCCAACATGATAACAAGCAATTAAAGGTTGTTTTTAAGCAACCTCAACGTGCGATTACCCCAGGACAATCTATTGTTTTTTATGATCATGAAATTTGTCTTGGTGGTGCAATTATTGAGTACAGGCTATAATGAATAAATTACGTAACCAAACCTTGGCATTGGCCAGTATATTACAAACCACAACACTGGTTGACCAACTTGCTTCAACAGGCACTTGTGATGCAAATAGCAATCAAGCTAGCTTAAAGAGTATTATCACCAATAGCACCAAACTTGAAGAGGTGTTTAATCCTAGGCAAGATTTGTTGGTTGGTATCGCTGCATTAAAAGTTGTATTGGGTAATAAAACCAAACGCATACAACAAATCATCCTTTATGCATTGGCTTTAATCAACCTTGAAAAGAAATTGATGAAAAATCAGGCACTACTCGATCAAATCACTTTGGAAATTGACTTAATTAAAAATCAAGAATTCTTTGAGATTTCTCATGCAAATTCAGTAGCACGTTTGGCTCAACTTTATAAGTCAACCTTGGGTGGTTTAAGCCCTAGAATCATGGTCAATGGTGAACAAATCTACTTGTCTAATAAACATACTGCAAACCACATTAGAGCGTTACTACTAGCGGGTATTCGGGCAGTATCTTTGTGGAAATACCAAGGTGGTAAAACTTGGCATTTACTGTTTAATAAGAAAAAGATACTCAATTTGATTAGCTCGTTAGAAGGATTGAATAAATAATCCTAATACCCTATAGACTTTTAGCATTTAAGACTTTATAATTACGCCTTTAATTATTTTATACCTCTCTTAACTAATGGCCAATTCAGCAGGTTCTAGAAAACGCGCAAGACAAACAGTTAAACGCAACAAACACAACTCACAAATTCGCGCTAAAGTTCGCACTTTTATTAAAAAAGTTACTTATGCTTTAGCAGTAGGCAACAAAGAACAAGCGCAAGGTGGTTTTACCATCATGCAAAAAATGATTGACCAAGCAGTTAACAAAGGCTTAATACACAAAAGTCAGGCGGCTAGAAAAAAATCACGCTTAAATGCACAAATTAAAGCATTATAAAATTAGCACTTAAATTATTAAAAACCCTCTTTTGAGGGTTTTTTTGTATTCACATCTTTGTAATAATTCAAGGCTTTTTAAAAAGAGCGTGGTTTTTCACCAAATTAGTTATACTAACCTCTCATAATCATTTATTTTCTTAAATAGCGACATGATAAGCGAGTCTGACAGAGCATTATTTAGGAGTGTCGTTGAAAGCAGCGCCCCTGTTAATAAAGACAAAATCACGTCTCAAGAACCGACCAAGAAAAAAGCCTTTAAGGCTTATACCTACATCACTCACAGCAATTTATCTGGCTCAGATGTAATCAATTATGCTCGAAATGGCGTTTCACCAAAAATTATTAAAAAAATGAAACAAGGCAATATCAGCCACGCACCAGCCTTAGATTTACACGGTCAAACCACCATTGAAGCCTGTCAATCATTATCTGAGTTTATGCACTACCATCAGCATCAACAATTCATCCATATTATTCATGGCAAGGGTTACAATTCTGACCAAGATAATAGTATTTTAAAAAGTCAAGTGGCTAGTTTTTTGCGTCAACATCCTGACGTATTAGCCTTTAATTCTTGCCCACCCAAAGATGGTGGCACGGGTGCAGTATTTGCCCTCTTAAAGCAAAACTAGATCATGTTCAATATTGATGAAATTTACACAATCTCTAGTTTTTTGTCCTTGTGTAATAAAACCATTGAAAATAAAATCCCTACTTGTTGGCTACAAGGGGAAATATCCAATTTAGCACGTCCAGCATCAGGTCATTGGTATTTTTCCCTCAAAGACAGTAAAACCAAAGTGCGTTGCGCTTTATTTCGGCTTAATCAGCGCCATATTAAGTTTAACCCTGAAAATGGCATGGAAGTTTTAGTTCACGCCGCACCTACTTTGTACGAGGCACGAGGTGATTTTCAGCTCATCATCCAACATCTTGAACCTGTAGGTGTTGGTAATTTAAACCTTGCCTTTGAGCAACTAAAAAATAAGCTTACTGATGAAGGCTTGTTTGACAACATTCATAAAAAACCACTGCCTAATATTATTAACACCATTGGCGTTATTTCTTCATCAACAGGTGCGGTTATTCGAGATATTATTAAAGTATTGAACAAGCGCTATCCCTTTACTGATATTTTATTATTTGATTCAATGATTCAAGGTCAAGGTTCAGTGAAAAAACTCACAAATGCTTTAAATGCAGCTGACCAATCAGGCAAGTGTGACGTTATTATTATTGCCAGGGGTGGTGGCTCATTAGAAGACTTATGGGCGTTTAATGAAGAAGTACTAGCAAGAGCAATCTTTAAAGCAAGCACGCCAATTATTAGCGCAATTGGCCATGAAACGGATACCACAATTGCTGATTTTGTTGCTGATGTTCGCGCGCCCACACCAAGTGCTGCTGCCGTGTTAGTCGCACCTGATCGGCTAGAATTACTCGCCAATGCTGATAAGTTATATACGCAACTACATCAATCTTATCAGCAAACTTTGTATGATTATCAATCTGAGCTTAATCAACTTAAATTAAGAATACCAAGCCCAAATAGGCAACTTTCTTTTTTTAGTCAAAAACTTGACCATGCAAGTATCAATCTTAACATCCATGTAAAATCAGCACTCGCCTTAAATAATGCCAAACTTACCTCAATATTTGCCACCTTAAAACAGCATTCCCCTATTGAAACCATTAAACATGCCAAAGTTTTAAACCAAGTATCTTTTTCTCAGCTCAAACACCACATCAAGCAAATAATTAGCACTAATAATAGCACCCTACATTTAGCAAACGAAAAACTGCGAAAGGCAATGGCCACTTTGACTGGTAAGCACAAAACCACATTATCCATTCAAGCCAACTCGCTTCATCATTTATCACCACTTAATACACTTTCGCGAGGATTTAGCATTACCACTAATGCAAAAAATCAAGTGTTATCTTCAACAACTGATATTAAAATTAACCAAACCATTACCACTCAATTAGCTGATGGAAAACTATACTCTAATATTGAAAAAATTGAAAAAAATTAACGTCATTATTTTGTTATTGTTATCCAATATTGCATTGGCTAATATCAACATTGAAAACACGCCCATGCCTGGTGGCATTGCTGTGGTTGATTTTCAAAGTAACCATTCAAAACCAAAGGCTTTTTATAGTAATGTTCCTGTCTATACTCAGCATATTAAAGACCAACACTGGCAAGCATTGATAGGCATACCACTACTTGCAAAAGTGGGGGGGAGATATATCACTATTAAAGGTCTTTCCACTCAAAAAATCACATTTACAGTGTACGGGCATCACTATAAAGAACAGCACATCACCCTCACTGGAAAAAAGAAAAAATACGTCAATCCAAACCTTAAACACATGGAGCGAATTAAGCGTGAACGTCCTATTTTGTCAAAAACTAGAAAGTTATTTTCTGAAAAATCTTTATTTAATGGTCAATTTATTCGGCCTGTTAAAGGCGTTATTACCAGCCCTTTTGGGCTTAAACGCTTTTACAATGGGCAACCACGCCGAGCGCACACAGGGCTAGACTTTGCAGGCAATATAGGTACATCAATACACGCACCAGCAGATGGCAAAGTGATACTCACAGAGCATTTTTTCTTTAATGGTAATACCGTATTCATTGATCACGGACAAGGATTAATCAGTGTTTATATTCACATGAATAAACACTTGGTTAAACAAGGTCAGCTGGTTAAACAAGGAGATAAAATTGGCACCATCGGTCAAACTGGACGCGCCACAGGTTCTCACCTACACTGGGGTGTTTATCTTAACCAAACCACAGTTAATCCAAATTTATTACTCGGTGTGCCTGATGAAATCTGATGTGTCTTTATTGCGTAGACTCGGTGCTATATCGTATGATATTTTCTTAGCATTTTCTTTAGTGTTTTTTGTTACTGGCGTTGTTATTATTGTTTTTTTCAACGAAGAAGTACCAAATGGTGATGCTTTCTTTTATGTAATAACAATACCAATAACTTATCTATATTTTGCTTGGTCGTGGGTTAAAGGCAGGCAAACACTAGGCATGAAAGCTTGGAAGTTTCAAATTAAACAAATGAATGACAATAATATTACTCACAAACAAGCGTTTATTCGACTTATCAGTGCCATCCCTTCTTTTGCCATTTTTGGCCTAGGATTTTTATACCAACTATTTGACAAAGACAATAGAACAATACATGACAAAATTTCTAACACCATTTTAATCAAAAATTGATTTGTATCAATATTACCAACAAAAGACCTATGCTATAATATCGTTAATTTATTATTTAAAGTATTGGAGATAAAAAATGAGTTCAACAGTTGATAATAGTGGCGTAAGAGGCAATATTCTTATGTTAAGCACTTTGGTTGTAACCTTGGTATTGCCATTAGCATTAATCATTCTATCTTATATTGGTATCATCTCCGGCACGGTTGAATATGTTTCAGCATTTGCAGTCATTGCATCCATGATTTATATTGTTGGCGGTACTATTTGGATGTTCGCCCAAGATTCAAAAGATAGCGGAGAACTCTCTGATGGCTAATACCATCACTCATTAACTTAAGCATCAAAGCATTGGTACAGTCTGCTAAAGGGCAGAAAAAAAAGCCAAATAACTTATTTGGCTTTTTTTTTAATTATCAAATAACAATTATTCTTTTAGTGTTATTAATCACACTCGTTCGCCAAAGCTTTTTGACTAATAACTTTCCTTTCGTGCTGTATGATAAACAGCAAATTATTAACCAAAATATTTCAATCAATCAAACACTTGATGAAAAAAATAAGCAGTTATCAGTTGAACTTAAAGCTGAATCAGAGGCCAATCTGGAAATCTTAGAATCTATTGCTAGATATAAATTTGGACTTCTTAAAAAGGGTGAAAGGTATTATCAAATTAGTCAATCAAGATAAGCCTTAATTAAGGAATGTCTAGCTATTATTTAATCATTCCTGCTAGTGGCGTAGGTACGCGCATGCACTCCGAAAAAAATAATCTTGATGAACAAACCAAAACTCCCAAACAATATCTAAAATTAGATAATGGATTAACCATACTGGACCAAACATTAACAACCTTACTTAATATTGATAAGATCAAGGGTTGCATCATTGCTATTGCAAAAGAAGACCGTCTGTTTGCCAAATCAGCGTTTAATAGCCACCCAAAATTACTAACCACAGTTATTGGCGGCAAAGAGCGTATGCACTCTGTTTTCAATGCACTTAAAGCGCTCACAACTTTTGCTAAAGATGATGATTGGGTGTTGGTGCACGATAGCGCTCGCCCCTGTGTTAAGGTATTAGAAATAATCAATTTAATGGAGCAACTCAAACACCACGTAACTGGCGGACTACTTGCAACCAAGGTTGTTGACACCATTAAACAAGCTGACAATAATATTGTCAATACCACCATTGACAGATCCAATCTTTGGCAAGCCCAAACACCACAAATGTACCGTTTTGGCGTGTTATTAAAAGCCTTAAATACTACCATCAAGAATGGTACTAATATCACTGATGAGGCTAGTGCCATTGAGTACTTGGGGCTTGAGTCAATTTTGGTTAAGTCTAGCAAAAGCAATATTAAAATTACCAATCCAGAAGATTTGGCACTGGCAAATTTTTACTTAACTCAGTACCAAAAAAAATAACCTTTCAAAGGTAAAATCTTATAAACAAAAAGTAACTTTATTTTGACCCTGTAAACCAGATTGTGTAAACCCTCATATTTTATAATCCCCAAAAAGGAGAAAGAACATGAGTAGCACAATACTGCAATAGTCTAATTTTATTGGACACAAAGATAGCCTTATAATACAAACCATAAGGAGGTCAGTAATGACACAATATAAATCAAGAAAACAACGAGTGACTTTTACCGTTGAACATTCTGTTCAATACCCCCTTGAGGGGGAAACACTAGATTATGCCAAACTCATGGTGCATGAGAATTACACCAATAAAAAAAATCATGATAATATCAGGAGCTTGCTCCTCAGCAGTTAGCAGATGGAGAAAACAATACCTAGCAGAGCTTGGTGGACAAACACCAGAGTCAGGCAAAGCGCTGACTTCTGAACAACAAACAATACAACTGCTTGAGAAACAACTTTGGCGCGCACAAAGGGACAATGAAATCTTAAAAAAGGCAACAGCCTTGTTCGCTGTGGACAATCACCAAGTGATATGATTATCAAGATAAACAAGGCTTGCCAACAATACAATACTAAAGAATTATGAGCATTACTCAAACTTCCTCACAGTAGTTATTACTATCAAGTCAAAGATAAGCGAGTAAACAACAACACCAACGCTATGATTAAATTAATCAAACAAACTGCTATTGAAGTTGGATACACCTATGGCAAACGCAGAATGCGAGTAGTTTTGAATAACCAAGGTTATAACATTGGTATTTACCAAACTGCAACGCTAATGAAAAAAGCCAATGTAGTTGCCATACGCCCAAGAAAGCGTCATTATTACCCTAATACTAGATTGATGTTTAAAAAGGCAAAAAACCTATTAAATCGTGTGTTTGAGCAGCAATCAATTAATACGCATTGGGTTGGTGATATTACCTATATCAAAACCTATCAAGGTGGGAGTTATTTAGCCAGTGTGTTGGATTTAGGCTCAAGACAAGTTGTTGGTTGGGCATTGTCAAAACAGCCTAATGCTCAGTTGGCAAAGGATGCGCTTAGTAATGCTGGTGTCTAGACACCAGCCCAATACAAATAAACACATGTTTCACTCTGATCAAGGGACTCAATACTCTTCTAAAGTTTTTATTGATTATTGCAACAAGAACAACATTACTCAAAGCATGAGCAGGCGAGGTAATTGTTGGGATAATGCGGTCATGGAGCGTTTCTTTAGAAGTCTGAAGACTGAGAGATTAAATTATCAAAGTTTTGCAAATCATAGTGAAGTCGTGCAAAATGTAGAGGGTTATATCTACTTGTATAATTACAAAAGGATTCATTCAGCGATTGGGTATTTAACACCTGCTCAAAAGATGGCTGAATTGAAAAAAGCGGCTTGAAATGTGTCCAAGTAGGTTAGAGCATTGCAACCAGTACTAGAACAAGCAGGTGATGAAACTGGCAATCAACTACTACAAGCTTTAGCAAGAGATGCTGATTTACACCTAATAGGTACCAATGGTAATGATATTTTGACAAGCGGCAGTGGGTTTTGAGGGGTTTAGGGCTTAGAGAAGACTCGGGGGAGGGTATTTTTGAATGTGCTTGTTGCTAGATTTTGTGGCATTGGATACTCCTTTGATTGGAAGTATTTTTAAAACTAGTGGTAGATTGTACTGATTTGTGTTGGGTTTAGTCAGGAGTATCCTTAGTAAAATGGCATTTAGTGAGTTTCAGAGACTTGATTGATGGTGTATTTTGGGATTTGATACCGTTGATTAACTTTTAAAAATTAAAAGGTTAAATCTTAATCATAAAACATTAAAATAAAGCTTTGACAAAAAAATATGCATCTAGCAATGAAAATCAAAACTGGACTAGGACAAGACTCCCACGCATTTTGTGATACGAATAAGCCACTTATTTTGGCAGGTGTTGTGTTTGATTATCCAAAAGGTCTTGATGCTAATAGTGATGGTGATGTAATTTTGCATTCAATCACAAATGCAATTTCTTCTATTACTGGCGTTAACGTATTGGGTGCTAAAGCAGATGCTTTATACAAGCAAGGTGTGACTGATAGTGCTGAGTATTTGAAATTGGCATTTAATGATTTGAGCAGTTGGAATATTCAACATATTGCCATTTCTATTGAGTGTTTACATCCTAAAATTTCTCCCATGATTGAAAAAATGAAGTTTAGTATTTCTAAATTGCTGGATATTACACCCGAAGATGTGGGCATTACTGCCACTACTGGCGAGGGACTAACTGAATTTGGCAAAGGTAATAGCATTCAAGTTCTTAGTATTATTACGGTGACAAAATAATGAAAGATTTGCGTATAGTGTTTAAATCTAGAATGAATAATATTCATTTTGTTGGTATTGGCGGTTCAGGTATGAGTGGCATTGCCGAGGTGTTGCATAATCTTGGTTATGACGTGTCTGGCTCGGACATTAGCCAAAACCAAGCTACTGATAGATTAAAAGAAATGGGGTGTCAAATTTATCATAAGCACCATCAAGATAACATAAAAAATGCGCAAGTAGTGGTAGTTTCTAGTGCGATTAAGAATAACAATCCAGAGGTGATTGAAGCATATCTGCTTAACATTCCAGTTGTGCCTCGCGCAGAAATGTTGGCAGAATTAATGCGTTTTAGATTTGGCATTGCAATTGCAGGTACTCATGGAAAGACAACAACTACCAGTATTATCACTCACATACTCAATGTGGCTGAGCTTGACCCAACCTATATTATTGGGGGGATATTAAATTCAAGCGGGATTAATGCCAAATTGGGTGAGAGTGACTATTTAATTGCTGAGGCGGATGAATCTGATGCTTCATTCTTGCACTTACAACCCATGCTAAGTGTGATTACTAATATTGACTATGATCATATGGCAACTTATGGCAATGATTACCAAAACTTAAAAGATGCCTTTGTTAGATTTAGTGCTAATTTGCCATTTTATGGCGCTTGTGTCATGTGTACAGATGATGATGGCGTGAACGAGATATTAAACGATATTCATCGTCCACTAATCACGTATGGTTTTAATGATGGTGCTGATATTCAAGCCATTAACGTCAAACAAGTGAGTATGCAAATGCACTTTGATGTTATTTATGACAAATATACAAAGCCATTTCCTGTCAAGCTAAATCTAATTGGCAGGCACAATATTCTTAATACATTAGCAGCCATTGGCATTTGCTGTGAGCTTGATATTAAAATTAGCACCATTCAAAAAGCATTGGCCAATTTTTCTGGTGTTGCTAGACGACTTGACCATCATGGAAAATTAAATATCAACAATGCCCAAGTGTCTTTGTTTGATGATTATGGCCATCATCCAAAAGAAATTAGTGCTGTGTTCGAGTCTCTTAAAGACACTTATCAAGACAGACGTTTGGTGGTTATTTTCCAACCACACCGCTACTCTCGTACGCGTGATTTATTTGATGATTTTGCTCGCACGCTCAGTGGCGCCGATGCACTCATATTGCTAGGCATATATCCAGCCCAAGAAAAACCCATTGCCCGTATTAATTCTTCCACCTTGGCTGATGCTATTAGAAAGCGCTCTGGCTTAGATCCAGTGGTGATAAAAAATCCACAAGAAATTTTAACTGTGCTACCTAACATTGTTAATAACAACGATGTATTATTAACTCTAGGTGCAGGCGATATTCACACTCTGCCTGATTTGCTAAAATCCAACTATACTTAAGGATAACTAATTTGCTATTGCATAACGAACCTATGAGTTTGTACTGTTCATTTAGAACAGGCGGATTAGCACGAGATTTTTTTATCCCCGATGATGTCACTGATTTATCTAATTTTCTAAAAACCAATACCAAACCATTATTATTTTTAGGATTGGGTAGTAATTTAATTGTGCACGACCAAGGTTTTAAAGGTGTAGTAATAAAATTAAGCAACTTAAAACAAACAAAAATTAAAAAAAACACGCTTTGGGTTGAGGCAGGTACAACACTAGCAAAACTATCCAGATTGTGCCGTGCAAACCATTTATACGGTGGTGAGTTCTTGTCTGCCATTCCAGGTACTGTTGGTGGCGCACTGATGATGAATGCAGGTACATTTGGTTCTGAGTTCTGGCAATACGTTGTTAATGTGACCACCATTAACCAATCAGGTGTTATATCTAAACGCACAAAAGATGATTTTGATATTGGGTATCGACATGTTCATGCTCAGTACGCCAATGAATACTTTATTGATGCGACATTGGTATTTAACCAAAAAGAACCTCAACAAGATATCAAGCAATTACTGGATAAGCGCAATCAACACCAGCCAATTGGCAAGGCAAGTTGTGGCAGTGTGTTTAAAAATCCAGAAAATAATTTTGCAGCAAAACTGATTGAACAAAGCCAATTAAAAGGCGTTTGTATAGGTGGTGCTTGTGTATCAAACAAACACGCTAATTTTATCATCAACCAAAATAAAGCCAGTAGCGCTGACATTATAAATCTAATTACCCACATTCAACAGACCGTAAAATCAAACTTTAATATTGATTTAGAATTAGAGGTGGTGATTAAATGATTGCAGTGCTAATGGGTGGAAATTCAGCAGAAAGAGCGGTTTCTCTTAAGGGTGGTGAAGCTGTTTATCAAGCACTTAACAATCAAAATATTGATTGCTTTAAATTTGACTGGCACAAAGATAACTTATCAAAACTTTGGCAGCAAGAGTTTGACCAAGCCTTTATTGTTCTACATGGTCGTGGTGGTGAAGACGGCTATATTCAAAAACAACTAGAAAACCGAGGTATTCGCTACACAGGGTCTGATTCAAATGCCAGCCATAATGGCATGGACAAGGCGCGCACTAAAATGATTTGGAAGCAGCATAACCTCATGCTTGCACCCTCTATTGTTGCAAGTATTAATCAACCCGTTAAGCCCATTGACTTTCCCCTACCTTGGGCGGTTAAGCCTACCTTAGAAGGCTCTAGCATTGGTATTAGTAAAGTTGATAGTCAAACGCAATTAAATGAGGCATTAACGCTTGCTTGGCAATATAACCCACATGCTTTAGTTGAGCAATGGATTGAAGGTGATGAATACACAGTGGCAATTTTGGGCGATAAAGCTTTGCCCGTTGTGAAAATTATAACTGATCAAGGTTTTTACGATTATGAATCAAAATACCACTCAAATGAGACCCAATACTTATGCCCTTGTGACTTAAGCCCATCTCAAGAGAAAGCATTACAAGCTATTGCACTTAAAGCATTTTTTGCTATTAATGCCAAAGGATGGGGGCGAGGAGATTTCATTATTAATCAACACAATAAACCGTATTTATTAGAGATTAATACCGTTCCAGGTATGACATCGCACTCATTAGTACCCATGGCAGCAAAAGCAATGGGCATGAATTTTAATCAACTGGTCGTGGCAATTCTTGATGAAATATAAGCGTAGAAATAGGCGTAAAAAGTCTATTTATCAGCCCATATTCAAACTATTATCTATTATTATTTTATTAGGGCTCATTACATGTGGTGTACAAAATACCCATCTAAGCAAGTTCTTAAAAGTTGATATTAATTGGGAAATTGATAAAAACCTTCCAATCACACAGCAAGTATTAAAACGACGTATATTTCCCTTAATCACTGAAACATACCAACTAAATTTACACGAAATTAAGCACGAATTAGAGCGCCATCCGTGGGTCGCAAATGCAAAAGTAAGTCGTCTTTTTTGGAATTTTATCAACATCAAAATCAGTGCGCAGCAAATCAGCATGCGCTGGAAAAACAAAGACTGCCCGAATGATGCTAAAACACAGACTTGCCAAGGCTACATCTCCACCAAGGGCGAACTATTTACACCGAATAAAATCATCAAATCAAATGCCATTATTGCCACTTCAGCACATGATAAAGACATTGTAAAAACCCTGTTTGATGATTACCAAACCTACCAAGCCATTATCAAGCCAATGGTCATTACATCCATTTTTAAAACTAATATTGATACTCTTTTTATTAAGCCTAATATTAAAGTCATATTAGGCTATCAAAAACAGAAAAAACGACTTAAGAATTTTGTTAAAGTCTATAAAAAATTAAGACAATCGATTGCACGTGCTAAACTCAATCGCGCTACATTTGATATGCGCTACGCTAAAGGATTTAGCCTTAAGTTTTAGCATTTTGTTTAACAACAAGTTGATAGCACAATGCCAAGCTAATCAATGTCCAGTAAAACACAATGGCTTTAACTACCCACCCCAGTATATCAGGGAGTCCAATTAGTGATACAAGGAATGAAAAAATCATACCCGCTAATGCTGGCAAAACAATCTGTAAAAAGAACAAGTTAGCTTGAGAGATGAAATTCAAATTCCATTTGTATTTTGAAGGCTGATCAATAGCAATGTTAATAAAATTTAAGGTGATTGGAATCACCAAAAAATACATAATTAACTGCAAAAAAGCAATACCACTGATAATCACTGGCGCCATGGTTACCAAGCCAATAAATAGCGTTAAACCAACAAAGTGGATAATTTTATTAAAATTAAGCACTGGCACAATCCCAGAAACGCTATTTTGACCCAAAATAACCAGACGATACACATTGATTGAAAGCGTTAAATAGCCATAAAAAAACAGCGATAAATATATCATCATATTATCAGGCAACTGAATATCAGCAACTTCCTTGTTGCTAAAAACGCTGTTCATTATGTTAAGTGTATCAGGCAAAATTGCTAAAAAAGGAATGGAGATTAATACTGGCAGAATAGAAATTTCTAGTATTTTTTTCCAATTCATAAGTGCAAAGGCAACACTTGCTAGCATTATTTTATTAATCGGTAGTGCGTTCATATTTTTATTTCATATTAGAGTTAACAACGTTAACAATGATGGTTAATTTTTGTTTAAGCTGTAGTGGTTTTTTGCCCGTCAATTGATTCCATTTTTTAAGCTGACCAATCCGCACGCCAAACTTATGCGCAATGATGGATAAATTATCACCACTTTTAACGTAATAGGTAATCTTTCTATCAATATTTATACCCACATTGACTAGCTTTGATAAATCTTTAGGTTTGGTTGAATTGGGCTGCCATAATACCAATTTTTTGCCCACTTGAAGTGGCTTGGTTTTGGTAATATGGTTCCACTTTACGATGCTATCTACATGGGTATTGTATTGTCTGGCAATACTCCATAAACTGTCGCCACTAACAACAGTATGAATGACTCTAACACCTGTTTTTTCTGCATTCATTCTTTGTGCTTCTCTTTGCACTTCTGACAATGAATAATACTGGGCATTTTTTTGTGGAATTGGTACAATCAAATACTTGCCTACTCTAACCACATTGCCATGCAAATCATTCACACTCTTAATTTGGCTTATTGTAGTGTTGAATTGATGAGCAATCTTGCTTAAACTATCACCTTGATTAATTTGATGACGCACCCATTTCACTCTAGCCTCTTTAGGATGTTTGGCTAAATTCTTTTTAAAAGTTGCGATTGTGTCAATCGGCAATAATAAATTATAACTTCCCTTACTCGGCGTTGCCCAACGTTTAAGCCCTGGATTTAAAGTATACAATTGCTCTAAATCTAGCCCTGTCCACTCAGAAATTAATGCCAAATCAAATTGCGAATTAAGCTTAATGGCTTGCACTTGAGGTGTATTACTGACTGTTGTGATTATTTGCCCGTATCTTTCAGGATGCTTAATGAGTTGCGCCACTGCCAACAATCTTGGCACATAACCTCTGGTTTCTTTTGGCAAGTCCAGATGCCAAAAATCAGTTGGCCTGCCTTGTTGTTTGTTTTTAGCAATGGCTTTTTGTACGCGTCCAGGACCTGAATTATAAGCAGCAATTGCCAATAGCCAATCCCCCTTAAATAGTTTGTTAAGATTTTTCAAATATCTAACAGCCGCCTTAGTTGAGGCCAGTACATCACGACGTGCATCATACCACCAGTTGTTTTGCAAGCCGTATAGCTTTCCAGTCGAAGGAATAAACTGCCACAAACCTGAAGCTGTGCCATGCGAATAAGAAAATGGATAATAAGCCGACTCAACAATGGGCAACAAGGCAATTTCAATGGGCAATCCAGCACGCTCTACTTCTGTTTTCACTAAATGCAAATAAGGTTGTGCACGCTTGGTAACACGAATTAAATAATCAGGATTTTTTTTAAACCAGTCAATATGCCAGAACAATTCTTTTTGACTAGGTGCGTTTAACGTATAGCGATTAGCAATATAACGCCAGAGGTCTTTTTCAACAACCAAGTCGCTAGTATTAATTTGAACTGGTTTTGGCGCTACTTTTACAACAATCGTTGAAACTGTCGTACCCTCACAAGCAGTAAACAGCAAAAATGAAAGATATAAAAACCGTTTAAAAAACTTTAAGATTTTAAACCACCTGCACACTTAGGCGAATCTGGTGCGCCATTTTTCATCTGCCACTCATCAGGCGTATAAGTGTGCATTGCCAATGCATGAATATGGCTCATCTCTTCTTTAAATAATTGGTTAATAAAGCGATGTCTTTCAATTAGTTTTAAATCGTTAAAATAATCACTCACGACAATTAATTTAAAATGGGATTCACTGGCAGGGCCAGAATGATTATGAGACTCGTTAATCACCTCAAGATGACTTGGGCTTAGTGCTGTTTTTAATTGTTCGGTTAAATGTTGTTGCATATTACTCATAACGTACTACCCTCAAAGGCAAATTCAAAAGCATCAGAAAAGAAATCTTCTTTAAGTATGCCTCGCTTCACAAATGTATCTGCTGCGGCTCTAACCATTGCTGGCGGACCACAAGCATAAACTTCATAATCTACTAAATGCTCGAAATCAGCCAACACGCTTTCGTTCACATAGCCTGTTCTTCCTTTCCAAGCACTATTCGCTTGTGATAATACAGGAGTAAAACTAATGTTTTCATGGCTTTTAGCCCACTGCTTAGGCAAATCAGTATACAAGTCTTGCTCATCTCTTACACCCCAATAAATATGGATTATTCGCCTAGATTTAGTTTCAATTGCATGTTCAACCATCGCTTTCACAGGGCCAAAACCCGTACCACCTGCTACTAAAATAATGGGTTTTTCGCTTTTCTCTCTAAAATAAAAATCCCCCTTAGGGCCTTCAATTTTAAGCAGTGACTTCTCTTGCAACTCATTAAAGACAAAGTTGGTAAATTTACCATCTTCAATTAAACGCACATGGAGCTCAATCAAACTAGTATTACTAGGCGCATTGGCAATAGAAAAAGCACAAGGCTCAAAATCAGGATGGATTAAATCGATATACTGCCCTGCTAAATATTGCAACGATTCAGAACTAGGAATCTTTAAAAACACTTGTGCCACATCATGATTAAGACGCTTGATACTTTGCACTTTACAAGGCAAAGTTCTCACCTCAAAATCTGCAACGCTGTCTAACTCAGCCACCACCAAAGCAACATCAGATTTAGCCCTGCATTGGCACAATAAAACCATACCTTCTGCCACTTCTTCTGGAGTGATGCCAGAAGGCACCTCACCTTCATAATCAACCTCGCCTTCAATAATAGTCGCCTTGCATTTACCACAAAAACCTTTCTGACAACCATAAGGAAAATTTAACCCATGAGCCAATGCATCATTTAGAATATTATCTTTACCCTCAGTTTGGAAAACTCTACCACTGACTTGATTTTCAATTGTAAACATGTGTTTGTGTCTAATAAATTTTGTGCTGATATTATAATGTAGGTTGCGTTCTATTAATACCTAGTAATTAAAAGCTTTTTTATGCCAATTCAAATCAACAAAACCGTGATATTTTTAATGGGCCCTACCGCCTCAGGTAAAACTGATTTAGCCATTCAATTAAGCCAACAATTCAAAACTCGACTCATTAGCGTTGACTCCGCCCTTATTTACAAAGGCATGGACATTGGCACTGCCAAACCAGGCAAAGCAATCTTAAAAAAATACCCTCATCGCTTAATTGATACTTGCAATCCAGAAGATTCATACTCAGCCTTTGACTTTACTCGCGATGCTAATACACAAATCAAAACCGCTTTTGCCAATAACGAGTTGCCCATTTTAGTAGGTGGCACATCATTTTATTTTCACGCATTGGAACACGGACTATCAAAATTACCAGAATCAAACCCCAAATCCAAAGAAAAATTCAACCAATTACTTAAAAGTAAAGGCACAATTGCACTACATCAAGACCTTAAAAAAATAGACCCTCAAGCCGCCAATAGAATCCACCCAAATGACACGCAAAGAATCACGCGCGCACTGGAAGTATTTGACCTAAGTGGCAAAACACTCAGCGAATTACAAGGCAACAAAAAACCCATTATTAATCACCCTATTAAAAAAATCATCCTCATGCCCGAACGAGGCGAGCTACATCAACGCATTGAAAAACGTTTTTTATCAATGATAGAACACGGCTTTTTAGACGAAGTAAAAACCCTAAAACAAAACCCAAACCTCCACGAAAATCTACCTGCCATCCGCTGTGTCGGCTACCGCCAAGCATGGCAATATTTAAACGGCGAAATAGGCAAAGCAGAAATGATAGAAAAATCCATCATCGCCACCCGCCAACTATGCAAACGCCAAAGCACTTGGCTGAAAAGTGAAGAGGACGCCTTAACCTTAAAAATCTCAAACCCCACTCAAGCAAGTGCATTTATTAATCAATAATACTCATACCAAAGTCTTTTGTAAGCCACCTGTGTAGTGGTGAATAGTATTTCAATTTAAAAAGGTAGTGTTACAACAACAATTTAAGCCGATATTAATATTTTTACTAATGATTTTTATCGTTATTGTAATACTTTGATTTTTAACGAATTTTTAAAGAGTAACCAAATGAATGGTTAAAAAATAGACACGGTAGCAATTTTGCTTAATCCAAAACGATTAAATTTCCCACTTATTGCCTCTTTTTGCAAATCGCTAAATTGAATATAAAGCCGATATCTATTCGCCGTCGAGATGCTTTGTAATTCTAAATACGGATTGTTCAAACTTGTTACAAACATTTTATTTTTATACTGCTTAATGTACACCTTTACTTCATCGCCAGTTTTTAAAACGCCTTTTTCTTGTTGGTATTCAATGCGTTTTTTAAGTTTAGCATCGCTCATTGTTTGGCGAATACGCGAGGTGGTTTGATAGCTTTTAACTTTATCAGGCACAGGCAGAATATCACTCACTTTACAATAACCTGACAAACCACCAAGCCAATTTAAACTTTGTATCGGACCACTACGTAAAACATCAAAGTTATGTGAGCCATTTTGTTTAAAACAATCAATGACTTTTTAAAAACATTTTTTCTATCATTGAGTGTAAATTTAGCGTGGGTTAAAAGTCCATTTTCTTTCTCTTGATTATCAATAAAACTTTTTTGAACAGTGGTGGCAGTATTGCTAATCACGAAAGTATTTTTATCCACTTGTTGGTAAAGTGGGTTGCTTTCATCTTCCAAAATATTAAATCCTGCCATTGGTACGTATTCGTGAAACTCATCAAACACTACGGTTGCATTCATAAAACGCGTTAGTGTACTAATGTTTCTATGAGTGGTAATGCCATTAATAATTTGGTCAATAGTTGTTAACACAATACCACCTGTAAAGTAGTCTTGTTCGCTTAATTCCTTTGTTTTATTGTTGTATTTAAATTCACCCGTGTAAATTTCCACTGTGGCATTTGGCAGATACATTTAACGCCCATTCCAAAGCAATTTTAGTTTTGTCACAACCAGCAGGTCCGTTTAGTACCCCAATATTTACCTCATCGCCCGCTAAATCTTTGGCAACTTTAGTTTGCGATTTATTGCATTCGCTACTTAGATATTTTTTGTTAAAATCATCAAGACAAGTTTTAATGTGTTGGTTTAAACCTCATTCTTGGATCAGTTGCTCTTTGACAAAATTTTCCAGTTCTTTATTGTCAATATAATTTTGTAACTCATCGCAATTTAAAGATGACACCACTCTATCGGCAGTAATAACAGCAGTTCTGATTAAATTTTCTCTAGCATTGTCTGTAATTTGTGTTTGATAATTTATTAAATTTTCAGCAGTTTCATAAGCTTTATAGGCTGGTAATTTTTTGCCTTTTATTTCATTATCAAAATCTGAAACTTGTTTAAACTTAATAAATTCATTATCAAAATCTGAAACTTGTTTAAACTTAATAAATTCATTATCAAAATATTCACTTGCCAACTGATTAACATTTTTCAAAATCATCTGACTTTGACTAACATATCATCTTTACGAATTGGCTTGGCATGATGCCAATAAATGGCATGTTTAACTTGCTTTTTGCAATTGCTTCTTATCTGGTGAAAAAGTATTCATTATTTCTTGTGCCACCACTCCAACAGCAAAAAGATGTTGATCTAACGGTTGTTTTTTAGTATTTGCGTATATTCCACTCATATTTATTTCCCCTATAAATTTATCTTGCTCAGTATAATTCACTGCCACAATCCCTTCATTATTAAATTTATCCTGATTACCAGCCACCCAAAGCAATTCCGTTCTTGCCCTTGATTTTAATTGATGACAACTAACGGCAGTGTTTTTACTGGCTGTTGTTTTTAAGAGTTTTTTAACTGCTTCTAAGCCCTCCTCAGTGATGGGAGTTTGCCAAGTACTGTTGCCATGATTGAGAAAATCATTGGCTAAATCAGTGCTGTCGTGTTTCCTAGTAAATTTTGTGGTTTTAGTGGCGGTAGCGGCTTGCCTGTAAAGGGCTTTGGTGAGTAACATTTCATCGGTTAGGAGTTTGTTAACACTGGATGCATTGGTGATTTTTTGCTTAAAGTCGTTAAGTAATTTATCATTAACTACAAGGCCTTCAATTTGTAAATCTTTATCCTTACCCCAGACTTTTATTAAGAAATCAATGCGTTTGGTTTGGATGATTTTGAAAAAATTTAATCGCTTGCCTTCATCAAACCAAAAGCCCATCCATACTTGCACATACAGTAGGACAATATTCACTTTGTGGTGTGAGCCATTCAATTTGTGTTGCCATAAGTAGTGGCGTACCGCCAGAGCCACTAAAACCGACTAAAACGCCTGCTTGAGCAAGCATTCGCATCGCTCTACTACTTGGGTGATTGAAGTACCACCACCGAGTAAAATACAAGTAGTATTGGCAATAGGAATATTCCAATATTGCTTGTTATCCTGCTCTTCAGTGAGATACAAAACACGCCCATCTTTTTGCATGACCCGGCATTTGTCCAAATAATAAATATTGGCACACTTGGAATAAAGAATAGCTTTTAAATCAGTTAATTGCTGCATAAAAGGTAAAAAATTTAGATAAAAGTTACACTCTACCCAAATAAAACCAACCTTGAACAATTATTTTAAATTACATCCTTGATAGTTCTTTTAAATACCTCTCCACGATGCTCAAAATTATCAAACATATCAAAACTAGCACACCCTGGAGATAATAGAATTGCACCATTATTAATCATTGAGCCAGCAATATTAACCGCATCTTGCATGGTTTTGGCGTGGCTGGTGTTGGTGTTAATTTCTTGTTCAAATTGCTGAGTGCTTTGCCCTATGAGGACGACACTAGTAATGCTTTTATTGATGCGTTTAAATAATGGGGTGTAGTCTTCTTGTTTGGCAATACCGCCTAGGATTAATACGATATTTTGATGTTTGTGCATTAAAGCTTGGATTGCTGTTATGGTGGAGATTGCGTTGGTGGCTTTTGAATCGTTGTAATAATCAATATTTTGTTTTTTTGCTACCCATTCAAGTCGGTGTTCTAGTCCTTTAAAGTTTTTAATACTTTGTACCATAGATGTTATTGGTAGTTTGATTTGGTCGCCTAGGGCAAGGGCTGCCAGTATGTTTCTTGTGTTGTGTTCGCCAATTAGCTGCGCTTCATTAATACTCATTAGTACATCATCACCTTTGAGTAGATAGCAGGTGTCGTGGCAAGTGACTGTACCAAAATCATCTGCTTGCTTTGGCATGCCAATACCAAAGCACTTGGCGTTTGCTTTTATAAGTGTGAGTGGTTCGTCTAAATTAATCACTAAGTGTTGGCAGTGTTGATGTAGGCTCAATTTAGAATTGGTGTAATGTTTAAAACTTTGGTACCGGTCAAGATGATCAGGAGTAATGTTAAGCACAACACCTGCTACTAAATTCAGATGACGGCTGTAATCTAGTTGATAACTGGATAATTCTAACACGTAATATTCTACTTTTTCACTTAAACAATCCAGTGCGGGTGTGCCAATATTGCCACCCATAGCAACTTGCATGCCTGCATTGGCAATCATTTGTATTAATAATTGTGTGACTGTTGATTTGCCATTAGAGCCAGTAATACCAATAATAGGTGCTTTTGCAAATCTTGAAAATAGTTCTATATCGCTGACAATGGGAATATTTTGCTCTTTTGCCCAAATGACAATAGATTCGTTTTGGGCAATGCCAGGAGAGATGAAAATTTCATCAACTTCTTTTAATAAATCTAATGTCCAAACTCCAAGAATGGGGGGGGATTTTAAAAACGCACTGGCATATTTAGATAGTAAGGGTGGATTGGTGCGACTGTCAGCAATTTTGTAATCAACATTTTGTGTTGATAAAAAACGAGCGATTGAAAAACCTGTTTTTCCTAAGCCTAAAACCAGTTTCATGCGTTTATTTTCGCTGTAAAATGATTGTATTTTACACTTTTAAATACGAGGCAGTAAGTCATGAATACAAACGTCAGTACTCAAACGCGTGGCATTAGCATTAATAGCATTTTAAAAAACACTTATCAATTACTTTCTGCAACCTTATTATTTAGTGGGCTAATGGCTTATCTTGCCATGTCTTTAAACCTGCCACATTTTGGTCTTTTAATCACCCTTGGTGGTTATTTTGGTTTGCTGTATTTAACCAATAAACTTAAGAATTCGAACTACGGGATTTTAGCGGTGTTTGCATTAACAGGCTTTATGGGGCTAACACTAGGCCCTGTTATTGGTGCTTATACAACTACTTTTTCAAATGGCTCTGAACTAATTGCTATGGCAATGACGGGTACGGGGCTTATCTTTTTATCGCTGTCTTTTTATGCCATCACTTCGGGTAAAGATTTTAGCTTTTTATCTGGCTTCTTAACGGCGGGTATTATTGTGGCATTTTTAGCAGGAATTGCTGCTTATTTCTTTGCCATGCCAGCATTATCATTAACCGTATCTGCAACGTTTATTTTACTAATGAGTGGTTTGATTTTATTTGAAACTTCAAATATTATCCGTGGTGGCGAGACCAATTACATCATGGCAACAGTAACCCTGTTTATTTCAATTTATAACTTATTTTTAAGCTTGTTGCAGTTGCTAGGTGTGTTTTCTGGCGAAGATTAATCACTGACGTAAAGTAGTATGATTGATAGTGAGGGCTATCGGGCTAATGTTGGCATTGTTATTACTAATGACAAACAACAAGTACTTCTAGCCAAACGCTTTAAACAAGATTCTTGGCAATTACCACAAGGTGGTATTGGCCTTGGTGAAAGTGAGTTGGATGCACTTTTTCGAGAACTTAATGAAGAAATTGGCCTGTCCTCTGAACATGTGAGTGTTCTTGCCAAAACGCCTAAATGGCTACGTTATGATTTGCCCGATTATCACATCAAGCGTAAACAAAAACCTGTGTGCATTGGTCAAAAACAAGTTTGGTTTTTACTGCGCCTTACCTCAGATGAAAACAACATCAAGCTAGACACGCATACACAAGTAGAATTTGATGATTGGGCATGGGTAGATTATTGGCGCCCTATTGAAGATGTGATTGGTTTTAAAAAACCAATTTATGAAGACATGCTAAAAGCTCTAGCACCTGTACTTTTTAATAATCAACACAAAATTCCTAATCAATACTTGCGCCCACTTAAATGTTCAGCGATTGTTTTAAACAAATAAACCACCACTCCGTCCAATAACTCTAGCTATATAAACATCCTATTGGTATAATGCCTCTTTAGTTTTATTAGATAGGGATTTTACTTGTGAATATTGGAATTTTAGGGCTAGGTACTGTCGGTGGTGGCGTGGTGAATGTGTTAAACAAAAACCAAGCACAAATTACACGTCGATCTGGTGATAGTGTTAACGTCACTCATGCGGCTGTGAGGGATACAACCCAAACGCGTATTTGCCCTACTGAGCATATCAAACTCACTCAAGACCCGTTTGAGATTGTTAATAATAATGACATTGATGTCGTTTTAGAATTAATGGGTGGCACAGGCGTGGCTAAAGATTTGGTCGAACAGGCCATTAAAAATAGCAAACATGTCGTCACTGCTAACAAGGCTTTAATTGCTATACATGGTAATAAACTACTGACCTTGGCAAAAGATAACAACACGCATCTTTTATTTGAAGCAGCCGTTGCTGGTGGCATTCCTATTTTAAAATCTGTAGAGCAAGGCTTAAGTGCTAATCAAATTGAATTAGTTGCTGGTATTATTAATGGCACAAGCAACTTTATCCTAACTGAAATGCGCAACAAAGGTAGAGACTTTGGCAATGTCCTTAAAGAGGCACAAGCACTAGGCTACGCCGAAGCTGATCCTACTTTTGATGTCGAGGGTATTGATGCGGCGCATAAATTAGCCATTCTCGCCTCAATGGCATTTGGCTGTGAGTTACAATTTAATCAAGTTTCAACACAAGGTATTAGCAAAATTAGCGGCGAAGATATTGCCTTTGCAACGGAATTGGGTTATACCATTAAGCACCTAGGCATTGCTAAAAAACTAGATGGTAAATTACAAATGCACGCACACCCAACTTTAGTACCCAAAACTCATCTACTGTCCAATGTTGATGGCGTTATGAACAGTATATTGGTCAAAGGTAATGCAGTTGGTGAAACGCTTTATTATGGTGCTGGCGCGGGTGCTGAAGCAACGGCGAGTAGTGTTATTGCTGATTTGATTGGTATTATCAAAGGTACTGTAAATCATGATATTTTGGGCTGGCAATCATTAATAAATATTCCAAATTGCAACGCTGATGATATTGAAAGCATTTTCTACTTGCGTTTATTGGCTACTGATAAGCCAGGAGTTTTAGCAGATATTACAGCAACTTTAGCCAATCATAACATTAGTGTAGAGGCTGTTATACAAAAACAAATTGACCAGAAAAATAACGCACACATTGCCATCATTACCAATCTTACCAAAACTAGTGAACTGAACAAGGCAGTGGCAGAAATTCAAACCCATGACTACATTCAAGAAGATGTTAAAATTATTTTCGTTGAAACATTTAATTAAGGAAAAAAATAATGAGATATACCGGCTTAATTGAACGCTATAAAGATAGACTTCCTGTAGATGACAATACCCGAATTATTAGTTTAGGCGAGGGAAATACGCCACTCATTCGGCTAGAAAATATTCCTAAAGAACTAGGTAAAGATGTTAATATTTATATCAAATACGAAGGTCTAAACCCCACAGGTTCATTTAAAGACCGCGGCATGACCATGACAGTTACCAAAGCGGTAGAATCTGGTTCTAAAGCAATTATTTGCGCCTCTACAGGCAACACCTCAGCATCTGCTGCGGCTTACGCTGCGCGTGCTGGTATTAAGGCCTTTGTACTGATTCCTGAAGGAAAAATTGCACTGGGTAAATTAGCACAAGCAATGATTCATGATGCTGTTATCATTCAAATCAAAGGTAACTTTGACGATGGCATGCGTTTGGTTAAAGAGGTGGCTGAACATGCGCCGGTATCCATTGTTAATTCAATTAATCCATTTCGCCTACAAGGTCAAAAAACTGCTGCTTTTGAAATTATAGAAGAGCTTGGCTGCGCGCCAGATTATCACTGCCTACCTGTGGGTAATGCAGGGAATATTTCAGCCCATTGGATGGGATATACAGAATATTATAAAGAGGGCAAGACAAATAATACGCCTAAAATGGTTGGCTATCAAGCAGCAGGCTGCGCACCTTTTATTAAAGGCGCGATGATAGACAGCCCCGAAACCATTGCAACTGCCATTCGTATTGGCCATCCCCAAAGTTGGGACTTGGCACATAAAGTTGAAAAAGAATCAGGTGGCTGGTTTGATTCATTAACCGATGAAGAAATTCTAAACACACAAAAATTACTCACTGAAAAAGAAGGTATTTTCTGCGAACCTGCTTCGGCAACTTCATTAGCAGGTGCAATGCGTGATATTAAAAATGGCAAAATTGCAAACGGTTCTAAAATTGTATGTACTTTAACAGGTCATGGCTTAAAAGACCCTGACACAGCAATTTCACATTGCACCAATCAAATGATTAACATCAACCCAGTGATGAGCGAAGTCAAAAACGCTATTTTAAAAAACATGTGATTTTAACTAAAAAGTGATGACATTCAAAACCATTGAGCAGACCATTGGCAATACACCCTTAGTCAAACTTAAGCGGCTCAATTCCAACTCATCAAACACCATCTTGCTCAAACTAGAAGGTAACAACCCTGCAGGCTCGGTTAAAGATAGGGCTGCACTTAACATGGTTTTAAATAGTGAAAAGCGGGGTGAAATATCCCCTGGTGATACCTTAATTGAAGCCACCAGTGGTAACACTGGTATTGCACTTGCCATGGTAGCAGCCATTAAGGGTTATAAAATGATTTTAATCATGCCTGATCATCTTTCACAAGAAAGGCGCGATGCCATGAGTGCTTATGGCGCTCAACTTATCTTAGTAACTAAAGATGAAGGCATGGAGGGTGCTAGAGATTTGGCTGATAAAATGGAAAAGCAAGGCAAGGGTAAACAGCTTGACCAATTTTCTAACCCAGACAATCCAAATGCTCATATCAATACAACTGCACAAGAAATTTGGCAAGATACACAAGGCTCAATCACCCATTTTGTCTCCGCTATGGGAACGACTGGCACGATTATGGGTGTATCAGATAGTTTGAAGTCAAAAAATCCAGCCATTCAAATTATTGGCGTACAGCCTGAGGATGGTGCGCAAATTGCTGGCATTCGCCGTTGGCCAAAAGCATACTTGCCAAAAATCTTTGATCGCTCTAAGGTGGATACTATCATGGATATTTCACAAACTTCAGCAGAACAAACCACACGGGACTTAGCAACAATAGAAGGTATTTTTGCTGGCGTATCCTCTGGTGGCGCTGTATCGGCAGCTATTGAGCTATCCAAACAAATTAACAATGCCATCATTGTTACTATTGTTTGCGATCGGGGCGATCGTTATTTATCAACTGGACTGTTTAGTTGAAAAGATATCTCTCGCACCAACTCCCTAATGAACTAAAAACCTACATATCCTTGATACTGAGCAGTATTATTACTGTTATTGCTATTGATTTTTTCCTCACTTCTAGTGATTATGCTCAACACACATTCAAACATTTAATTGCCTCAAAACCTTATTTAAGCTTTGCCATTACACCTGTTGTATTTGTATTGATTGTTTATATTGCCAAGTATTTTTGCCATTATGTTCAAGGCAGTGGCATTCCACAATTAATTGCTGCTAATGATTCTCGTAATAAATCCATACGTGAAAAGCTCTTGTCATTTAGGGTGGCAATTGGAAAAATTGTACTTATTTTTATGGTTATGCTTGGTGGTGCGCCTATCGGCATTGAAGGACCTAGCATTCATATTGGTGGCTCAATATTTTTTGGCTTTAATCAATTTATTAAATTCAAACGCAGACTGCTTATCCATTCACTTATTGCAATTGGTGGTAGTGCTGGGCTTATTGTCGCCTTTAATGCACCAATTGCGGGTTTTTTATTTAGCTTTGAAGAGATAGGTCGTCAACTCAAAAAACAAGCACTGGTTTTAATCGCCATCATGGGTGGATTGGTTTACTTATTGGCAATTATATATCGTGGTAATGATGTCTACTTAAGTGATATGTCAGCTTATTTTATTGATTTGACATTAATTTGGCAACTACTACCATTAGCGATATTTTCTGGCATTTTGGGTGGTTTATTCTCAAAAACCATTCTTTACTTAATTAAAAAATTCATGGTGCACACCAAAACCAAAGTTATCGTGGTTGCCTTAATATTAGGTTTAATTATTGCGTTATTCAACTACTTTTCTAAAGGTCAAATTGCAGGCTCTGGTCGTGAAGAAGTGTTATTAATGTTAGCTGGACATCAGCTGGGTGGTGATTTTTTTGTGATGAAATATCTATCAACGCTAAGTTCTCTAGCCTCCACCATTCCTGGTGGTTTGTTCATGCCTAGTATTTCTATTGGTGCTAGTATTGGTAGTGAAGTGGGGCATTATTATTCACAAATCAGCCCGCAAATTATTATCATTATGGCGATGGTTGCTTACTTAAGTGCTGTTATTAGAGCGCCACTGACTAGTGCATTTGTTATTTTAGAGATGACAAATGCACTTAATTTACTCATTCCAGCGCTGATTATTGCCTTTATCGCCAATTGGGTGTCTAAACAAATATCCACGCCACCAATCTACGAAGCATTGGCTGAAAGTTACTTAAAGTTAACGCAAAAATAACTAAAACGGCCTAACCACAACTAGGATAACAACACTCACCAATATCAGCACAGGAAACTCATTAAACCAACGATAAAATATATGAGAGTGGGTGTTTTTATCAGCCTTAAAAACACCCACTAAATAGCCACAATAAAAATGGTGTGCAATCAACAATACTACCAATAATAATTTAACATGCAGCCAATATTGAGTTGAATAATATGCCCAACTTTCAATAGTCATCCATAATCCTAGCGCACTAGCTAGGATAAAGCTCGGCATCATAATGCCTTTATAAAGCTTACGCTCCATCACTTTAAAACGTTCAATACTAGGTTTGTCTTTACTCATTGAGTGATAAACAAAAAGACGCGGCAAATAAAATAGCGCTGCAAGCCAAGTAATCACACTAATAATATGAAAAGCTTTTATCCACAACATACAATCTCCACTTTTTTAAAGCCCCTTTGGGTTAAACATACAGCATTCAAAGCACCCATTATAGTAAAATAAATCTACTTTCAATTAATTTTCAATTGAAACAATATCGCGAGATTCCCTACAACTACACCTCTTTTTCTGACAAAGAAATTGTATGTCGTTTTTTAGGCGCTGATGCTTGGGATTTACTCAACCCCAACTGCGCCAAAATCGCAATACAGGTCGAAGTGCTAGAATGCTATTTGAAGTGCTTGGCGATATGTGGGTGGTTAATCGAAACCCTTATTTACAGGAAGATTTAATTAAAAACAAGCGTCGTTGGCGAACGCTCATACAAACGCTATATTCACGCCTAGAATCAATCAAAGCACGAGCTGATAATAACGTACAAGTCATCAAGTTTCTTAATCAGGCAGATATTGCAGTGAGTCATTTCAAGCATTGTTTGAGCGATTTTAAAAACAACAAGCAGCGCATTAAAAAAGCTCTGCTTAAGGTGACACATAATAATAACATTCGTTTTGATGCTTTATCGCGCGCCTCGCATTCAACTGATGCGACCGATTGGCGGGTGGAATATCCCAGCGTGGTCATCACGCCAGATACCGAACAAGAAATATTAAACATTGTTAAAACCTGCACCCACCTAGGCTTAACCATCATTCCTCGTGGTGGTGTCATTCCACTAAATACACAAGCTGCTGTTATTAATACTGAAAAACTCAGCTTTATCGATAATATAAACACCGCTAACGATATACATAGCGTCAATGTTGGTGCAGGCGTGGTTACCAAGCGCGTTAGTGAATTAAGCCAGTCAGCACAGCTTAGTATTTGCAGTTGATCCAACTTCTCAAGATGCTTGCACGATTGGTGGTAATATTGCTATGAATGCAGGAGGGAAAAAGCCCTAAGATGGGGTACAACAATTGACAACTTGTTGTCTTGGAAAATGGTCATGCCAGATAGCTCATGGTTGCAAGTAAAACGCCTGAATCACAATCAAGACAAAATCCAACTGCTTGATAAAGTAAGTTTTGAAATACACACACTTAAAGATGATGCACAAACCATCATCAAAACCAAAACCTTGACCATCGATACTAATCATATGCGTAAAAGTGGGTTGGGTAAAGATGTTACCAACAAATTTTTAGATGGACTGCTGGGCATTCAAAAAGAAGGTTGCGATGGGTTTATTACTTCTGCTGAATTTATCTTTCATCAACCTTTAGAGCATATTAACACGCTATGCTTAGAATTCTTTGGTCATGATTTAAAAGCAGCAGTATTAACCATTATTGATATTAAAAATAGTGTTGGTAGCAATACTGATGTTGATCTTATTGGCATGGAACACCTAGGTGCGCGCTATATTAAAGCCATGCATTATACCGCACAAAAGCCAATAAGTCTCAGTTGCCGAAAAAATGATATTGCTAATCGATATTAGTGCTAATAATCAGCACTCACTTGACACTCAAATAGAAAAAGTAAAAACCCGTGATGGTGAATGCTTTATTGCTAAACCATTCAACAAAAGAAAAATATTTTGGAAAGACCGCTCCAATACTGCTGCCATTGCCGCCCACACTAACGCTTTTAAAATCAATGAAGATGTGGTTATTCCACTGGACAAATTGGCAGACTATAACGACGGTATTGAGCATATTAATATCCGTTTGTCTATTGGCAATAAAATTGATACTTTGGCTGAAATTAAAGCCTGCTTTGAAAGTCTCAAACCGGAAAGCAACCTTATTAAAGACAAAATTACTTCTTCCTTAATACTGTTGAATCAAATCAGCAATCAATGGCTAGATTTACTTAATCGTCTTAATGAGCAAAAAGTCTTAAAACAGATACAAGCAGCACAGGTTGTGATTTCCTACATTAATGAATTCGCTCACCCGCTTGATGATTTGCTCATGGGTGATGTCTTTATTGATATTCGCAACCAAGCCAGAGTAATTCATCAGAAATATCGTGAAGTGCGTTTATTTGTTGCCGCACATATGCACGCTGGCGATGGCAATGTACATACCAACGTTCCAGTACATTCTCACAATACAAAAATGCTACATAAAGCTGAATCTGTGGTGGATGAGATTATGCATTTGGCCTCAAGTCTTGGTGGGGTTGTCTCTGGTGAACACGGTATTGGCTTGACTAAATACCAATATTTATCCGACGAATTCAAGCAAGCATTTACCCAATATAAGGCAAAAATTGACCCAAATAATCACTTCAACAAAGGAAAATTAATGCCAGGTAGTGGGTTGAATAATGCCTTTACCCCGTCATTACGCCTTGTTGAATAAGAAGCATTAATCCTTGAAAATAGTGAAATTGGTGAAATTAATAACATGGTTAAATCATGCCTGCGTTGTGGCAAGTGCAAAGATGTTTGCACCACGCACGTGCCAGAGGCCAATCTTTTATACTCACCACGCGATAAAATTATTGGCACCAATCTTATCTCTGAAGCTTTTTTATACAAAGAGAAAACCAGGCGTGGCATCTCTGTTAACCATTTTGATGAATTTGACGATATCGCTGATCATTGCACCATTTGCCATAAATGTTCAAGCCCTTGTCCAGTGAATATTGATTTTGGCGATGTCTCTATTAAGATGAGGTCTATCTTAATCAAGCAAAAAAAACGTCGCACCAATATCGCCTCAAAAGCCTCAATGGCTTGTCTCAACATAACCCAACCTTGGCAGATTAAATTAACCAAAAAAGTATTGATTGATTTTAGCTATAAAGTGCAAAATATTGTCTCAAGAATGGCGCAACCTTTTTTGCATAAAAAGCCTAATAAAACCGTGGGCAAACCCAGTTTTAAAGTTGAACTTATTACTTTATTAGACAAACCGTTACCTATGGACACTGGGCTGGCACCTATGCGTGAACTGCTCAATATTAATGATGCTAACACCGTGCCTATTCTTTCACGTCCAGAAAAATCCAACGCCGACTCACCCAGTGTTTTTTATTTTCCTGGTTGTGGCTCTGAGCGTCTTTACTCTCAAATTAGCCTGGCAACCATTGCATGCTTTATCATCAAGGCATCAAAGTGGTTTTACCATCAAGCTATCTGTGTTGTGGCTATCCGCAGGACGAGGCTAAAGGCAAAAAGCCATCTCTACTGATAATCGTATTTTATTTCACCGTATGGCAAATACACTTAACTATTTAGATATTAAGCATGTTTTAACCTCTTGTGGTACTTGTATTGACCAATTACTCACTTATGAACTTAATGATATTTTTTAAAGAGTCTACCTTAACGGATATTCACGAATACCTACTAGAACACAATATTAAATTAAACGCAACAGATGAGCAATACCTTTATCATACGCCTTGTCATGATCCAATCAAATCTAATGATTCTAAAAAAGTCATCTCTGAATTAGTTAATCAAAACGTTATTAGCAATGATCGTTGTTGTGGCGAGGCAAGCACTTTTGCCGTCGCACGAGCAGACGTTGCCAAGCAAGTTAAATTTAAAAAAGAAACTGGAATTAAAAAAGACTTGGTTGGTATTGAGTCAAACAAACCTATAAAAATGCTCACCACCTGCCTTGCCTGTCGACAAGGTTTATCGCCCGCTATAAAGCCTCAACCAATATTGAGCCTATTTATCCAGTTGAACTGATTGCTGAGCAAGAATTTGGCAAACATTGGCAGAAAGATTTTATAAAATCAGTACATATTGAAAAAGTTCTTTTGTAGTACCGTTTTCAAAAATTACTTTTAACCTAGGCCATGCCAAGCAATAATGCCAATAACAATCGGTACAGTAATGCCAGCACTAATACGCCATATTGGATACTTTAAATCTGAAATACCAAGTAATTTCCTAGTGTTGGCCTGTTTAGCAACAACCCATACAGCAAATATACTAATACCAAAACCCCCAATGGTAATAAAATATTAGTGGCTACATAATCCAGACTATCAAAAATATTTCTTTCCCCTAGCAGGTAAGCATCAGACCAATCATTGAACGCCAATAAAGCACCAACACCAATTAGCCAAACAATACTACCAATCAAATAAGTAACAAAATATCTAGACAGGCGTGTTTTTTGCTGAACAACAGAAGCCACCGGCTCTAAGATTGAAATCGCAGAAGACAAAGCAGCAATTAACAATAAGAAGAAAAAAGCAATGCCAAAAAACTGTCCAAATGGCAAATTTAGCGACGCATTGGGCAATGAAATAAACAATAAAGAGGGGCTAGCTAGAAGCACTTTCCAATCCATAAGTAAAAATCAGTGGGAAAATCGCCAATCCAGCCATCAGTGCTACCAAAGTATCAACAATGGCAATCATGAATGATAATTTAACAACAGGTATGTCTTTTTGCAAATAAGAGCCATATACCATCATCCGCCCCCATACCTAAAGATAAGGTAAAGAAACTATGCCCCAATGCAATCAAAACTCTATCAGTGGTTAATTTAGAAAAATCAGCAACAAACAAATAATCAAAGGCCTTAGAAAAGCCTTCTAATTGAGTGGCATATAGTACCAAAATAACAAACAAAATTGGCATTGACCAGGTGATGATTTTTTCAATCCCCTTGCGAACGCCACGTGCAACAATAGCAACGGTTAATAACATAAAAACACTGTGCCACAATAGTAACGTATTAGGACTGGTCAATAATTGCGTAAAGTATTGTTCTACTGCCTTGGCATCACTACCCAATAAATCATTTTGAATAAACACGCTTAAATACTCTAGTGACCAACCAGCAACTACTGAATAAAACGATAAAATTAAAAACCCAGAAATAAATCTCCGCATAGCTAAATAACGCCAGAAAACGATTTGCCTTGCAAGTCCGCCGCCAAATTTGAAAATGCTGACACTGGGTTACTTTGTGCACTTTTTCCTAATGCTATCTCAGCAATTAAAACAGGCACACCCACCAAAACAACACAAACGCCCCGCCACCATTTTCACCTACGATATAAGGGAACTTCCAAATATTACCCAATCCTACAGCTGAGCCAATTGCAGCCAGTAAAAACACACCTCGGTTTGACCATTGAGAATGGCTTATTGTCTTTTGATTTTCAGTATTAAAAAGCCCTTTCATTATGTCTAAGCCTTAACATATACCCAAGCATCTTGCCCAGATTGAAACTTACCTTTAATACGTTGATAGGCATCTACTTCATATTGATCAGATGTAAACAGCTCTGTTTGCGTTATTTTAAACACCACACCATCAACACAATCGCCCACACTAGGAACAGCAATTGGATGATAAGTTTTACCACTTAATTCAACAACCGATGCATCTTCAATTTTTACACGACGCAATTGATAGTCCAATAATTGATCTGCATAACCCTCTAACACACGCCCAAATGTTTCTAATTGCACTGGTGTATTTTGCAAGGTTCCATAAGAAAAAAGTAATTCACTTGTGTTCATAATGCTTTTTCTATTGAGTTTGCCCAACACTTAAAATAATGAACTTATCCATATCGATTAGTCGACTAAACGCCATTTGAATATCTTTGGCACTAATGTTTTTTATTTTATCAGTAAAACGACTTAAATAATCAAAAGACAGGTCGTAAAAACCAATGATTGACAAGTACGTTAAAATACTTGCATTGCTCGCCGTTTCTAGGGCAAAACCGCCAATGATATTGTCTTTGCCATCTTGCAGTTGCTGACTACTAACTGGATGATTTAAAAAGCTTTTCAGTGTTTTAATGGCAATTTTTTGGGCTTGGTCGGCTTGGTCGTTTTTGGTTTGCAATTTTACTAAGAAAAAACCATTTGACCTCATCTTAGTAAAATAACTCACCACCGAATAGGCCAAACCTTTTTGCTCACGAATTTCACCACTTAGAATGGAGGTTAGTCCGCTACCACCCAAAATATGATTGCCTAAATATAACGAATAATAATCAGGATGTGTCCGATTAATACCCGTTTGTCCTATTAACAAATGTGTTTGCTTAGATGGAAATTCAATATGAATATTTTGTGATTTTTTAAGCCCTTTAACAAGTGGATTGCTTTGGGCTTTTTTGCCACTGTTTAAGCCATGGGAGATTTGTCTAGCAATTTGTTTGGCTTTAGTTTTGCTAATATTACCCACCAAAGCAATGGTCAAATTTTTGGCCACATAATATGTCTGGTAGTGTTGAGCCAAATCAAGGGTAGAAATATTAGCAAGCGATATTTTGGTGCCAATTTTTGTATGCCCGTAAGGATGTCCAGCAAAAACCGCTTTATCAAAAGCAAGTGATGCTATTGAAGCAGGCGATTGTTTAATGGCTTTAATTGAACGCAAGGTTTGTTTCTTTTCACGGTTTAAATATTTATGCTTAAACACTGGTTGAGTAACAACTTCAGTTAATGTATCTAACGCTACTTGTAAATTATCTTGACGTGTTAACGTACGCAATGAAACAATTGCCATATCTTTTAAAGAATGCGTGGAGAATTGCGCACCTACCGATTCAAACAGTTCAATAATTTGCTCCTGTGAATGATATTTACTCGCCGTACCCAACAAGCTATTAGTTAAAGTTGCCAAGCCAAATTTAGCACCATCTCTAGAACTAGCCGCATCAAAATTTAAGGCAATATCAAGCATGG
The DNA here is from genome assembly GCF_016592615.1 of Isorropodon fossajaponicum endosymbiont JTNG4. NCBI lineage: Bacteria > Pseudomonadati > Pseudomonadota > Gammaproteobacteria > Isorropodon fossajaponicum symbiont. The sequence continues at coordinate 174,101 of NZ_AP013043.1, read as the reverse complement.
GCAAGTCTTGGGTTTGTGCAAACAACACTTTAGCACCTTCAGGCGTTATCCAGTGCATAATATTTAACTTGGCTTGTGCTTGAGTTGTCAATAACAATAAAATAATTAGAAATTTCATTTAATGCCTTGTGGTATCAACTCAACATAATTAAGCGTATCAAAATCTAAATACTGCTTAGCAACATTAGCCACATCTTGAGTGCTTACTTGATTCATTCTATCTACATAATTTAACAACTGATCAACCCCCAATCCTACACTAGAGAGCACGCCCAAGTAGTATGACTGGGTAGAGATTTGGTCTTGTTCAAAAATAAAATCAGCCTCCAGTTGTACCTTGGTACGCCTTAATTCGGTCCCAATTAAATGTGGCTTTTCAATCAACGCTTTTACTTGAGTTTTTATCATTTGAAGGATGTTTTGATTACTAATCCCTTGTGCAGGAACAAAACTAATAGTGAACAAAGTATCAAATTTATCATACAATCGATAACCCACACTAATGCCTGACACTATTTGTTGACTTCTAATTAATGCTTTTGATAAGACATTGTCTAAAATATAAGCCAACATTTCTAGTTGATATGCCTTGTCTTCACTGCTCGTTGTGACCAAGCTTGGTACATGAAAACTCATTGCGTAAAATGGCAATTCAGCCTTAAGCTTGAGCACTCGTGATTGTTTATTAAGTGCAATAGAGGGTCTATTTTTATGATTATCAATATTTGGATTCGCCTTATATTCACCAAAATATCGGGTTGCGTATTCAATCACACGCTTTGGATTAACATCACCTACCACAACCAGCGTTGCATTATTAGGTGCATAATAGGTTTCATACCAATGGCGCAAATCAGACAAATGATAATTTTCTATATCTGCTTGAAAGCCAATAATGGGCGCATGATAAGCGCCTTTTGAATCAAAAGAAATTAGTCGTAAATTTTCATACACCCTTGCACTAGGATTATCTTCCACACGCAACCTGCGTTCTTCAATCACCACTTGTCTTTCCTTGGTTAGCTCAGCATCAGAAAAACTCAAATGACGCATTCTATCCGCCTCCATCTTAATGGCAAGCTCTAATTTTGATTGATGCATTTTTTGATAATAAGCGGTGTAATCCTTCGAGGTAAACGCATTTTCATCGCCACCATTACGCGCAATAATACGCGAGAACTCACCTGATTTATATACGCGTGAACCCTTAAACATCATATGCTCAAGCATGTGCGAGATGCCTGTTATGGGTTGAGATTCATCACTAGCACCCACTTTATACCAAAGTTGAGAGATAAACACAGGCGCACGACGGTCAGTTTTAATAATAATTTTAAAGCCATTATCAAGCACTGCCATACTCACATTTGAGCTACCCAATCCTTCAGAAAATGCCAAGTGGTGAATGAATAAGGTAATATACGCTATGAATTTAACCATCTTTTCCAATTAATCCTAAAACCAAGTAGCGGCGACGCAATCAAGCTATAAATCATCGGTTCAATATCCATAGACGATTTTGCCTGCCAATAAAAATGCACAATAACCAATATAATAATCAAATAAATAGATTTATGTAACTTTTTCCAACGCTTGCCTAAACGACGCACCATTTTATTAGTTGAGGTAATTGCCAATAAAAACAACAAAATAAAGGCACTAAAACCAATGGTTGTATAAGGTCGTTTCATCACATCTGCAAGCACTAATTGAAACTCAAAATTTTGATCAATTAAGTAAATACTCAAATGCAAACAAGCATAAAAAAAGCTAAACACACCAATCATTCGACGATATTTAATCAATGAAAAAGGTAGTATTTTATTTAACGGTGTTATCAACAAACTAAATAGCAAAAACCTTAGTGCTCATTGCCCTGTTGGATTGGTAATCTCCTCAATAGGGTCAATTAAATGACCTAAAAGCACATCAGACAACAATAACAAAAAAAGGCGTTAAGAGTAGTACAAACAACAATGGCTTTTGCCAAAAAGAGCCATATATAAATTAAAAATTCTTAACCAAATCAAGCCCTGTGTATAAATGCGCAACTTCATTACCATAGCCGTTAAACAATTCAGTCTTGTATTTTTCTGGTGAGAAAAAACTTCCTATGCCAATCACGCGTTCACATGCTTGTGACCAACGTGGATGATCCACGGCTGGATTAACATTGGCATAAAATCCATATTCACTAGAAGCTTGATCTTGCCAAGTATTGAGTGGTACGGTTTCTTGAAAATGAATTGAAACAATCGATTTAATATTTTTAAAACCATACTTCCAAGGCCCAACTAAACGTAGTGGTGCACCATTTTGGTTGGGCAATGTTTTGCCATATAAACCCACTGCTAATAAGCTCAAAGGGTTCATTGCCTCAGCAATTGTTAATCCTTCAATATAAAGCCGGTCCAAAGTAGGTCGCTTTTACCATGGTATTTGTGTTTTATCAAACAAAGTTTTGAACGCCACATATTTTGCTTTTGAGGTAAGTTGAAAAGTTTTAAGCACACTTGCTAACGGCACACCCACCCAAGGAATAGCCATCGACCAAGCCTCTACACAACTAAAGCGATAAATGCGCTCTTCCAGTTGATAAGGCGCAATAAAATCCTCTAAATCGTAATCACCCTGCTTTAAGCATTCACCAGAAACTTTGATATGCCAAGGCTTGGGTTTTAAAGTATGGACATTTTTTGCTGGATCGCGCTTGCCAGTACCAAATTCATAAAAATTATTATAATTGGTAATTTCTTTGAAAGAATGTAGCATCAGTTCCTTGCCATAATTGGTTGATATCATCTTGTCAGACAAGCCACCACCTTGCAACCCCTTCTGCTGAACTTGGCCAAGCCCACACCTAAGCGTGCACTTTGTTTAATAAAGTTACGCCGATTAAGATAGTGAGCCTCATCGGTTACGTGGTATGTCAGTCATTTTTTTTCATCATTTATATTGCCAAGAGCACTGATTTTATTATACGTTGTCAAATATGCAAAGTTTCACTTTGAAAAAAATAAAGAATAGTAAAATTAATTTTTTTATACTTGAATTGCTATGTTTAATTTTTTAAAAAAAAATCAGTCAAAATCAGAAGGTTTAGATGCAGACAAGCCGACTTCATTAAGACAACGCTTAGATAAATCTAGACAAAAGTTAGGGTCTGGCTTATCTTCTTTATTATTAGGTAAAAAAGAAATTAATGAGGGTTTATTAGAAGCACTAGAGGTGGTATTAATCACTGCTGATGTTGGCATTAATACCACAGATAAAATACTAGAATCTGTACGTAAAAATGCCTCTAGGAAAACCCTAAAAGATGCTGAAAGCTTATATCAATTCTTAAAAGATGAATTGGGCAAATTACTGATTGAAGATAACCAGCTTAATACTAATATTAATGAAACTTTTGTTATTCTAGTCGTGGGTGTTAATGGTGCTGGTAAAACCACCTTGATTGGCAAGTTAGCAAAATCTTTTCAAAATCAAGGTAAGTCGGTTATGTTAGCAGCAGGCGATACCTTCCGCGCTGCAGCTGTTGAACAACTTAAAGTATGGGGCGAGCGTAATCAAATACCCGTGATTGCACAAACAACAGGTGCTGATGCAGCTTCGGTTATCTTTGATGCCTACCAATCAGCACAAGCTAAGAATATTGACATCTTAATTGCTGACACGGCAGGACGATTACACACGCAAGACAACCTCATGCAAGAACTGGCCAAAATTAAACGCGTCATTGCCAAACAAAATGCAAATGCACCGCATGAAACCATGCTAATTATTGACGGCGGGTCAGGACAAAACGCTATCAATCAAGCTAAAGAATTTAACAAAGCAGTTACTCTAAGCGGCATTAGCATCACTAAACTAGATGGCACTGCCAAGGGCGGAGTTTTATTTGCAATTGCTGGTGAGCTTAATTTGCCTATTCGTTATATTGGCATAGGTGAAGGGATTGATGATCTTAAAGTCTTTCAACCCAAGCAATTCATTAACGCTTTGTTTGATTAAATGATACAATGATTGAAAACTTGGGGCGTTTTATGAAAAAAATTCTTTATTTATTACTAGTATTTATTTGCTCTTATTCTACATATGCAGCAGATGGTCATACTTTTTTTGATCAGCATTTTAATGACTATTCTGAAAATTTAGACGATGCCATTGACGCTAAAAAAGATGGAATTTTTATTTTTTTTCACATGGAAGAATGCCCATTTTGCCAAAAAATGCGACGCAACGTACTTGGCCAAAAGCCTGTTATTGACTACTTTAAACAACATTTTTTAAACTTTGAAGTTGACATAGAATCTAGCGTGAATTTGACTGATTTTAACGGCAATGACGTCTTAGAAAAAATCTTTGCCAAACGCCACAATCTAGTGGGCGCTACGCCCGTACTTGCTTTTTTTGATTTAAATGGCAAACGTATGGTGCGGCGCACAGGATTTGCCAATGAAAAAGATTTCTTACTGCTGGCAAAATATTTTGTTGAAAAGGCTTACAAAAACGAAAGGTTTATACGCCACAAACGCAAATATCGGTGATTTTATTAACCATCCATCATCAGATAAAACTCTTAATTAATCTCGTTTTAATCAAAAGAATTTTGGGCAAGCATACTGGAATTTTTGAGTTTCTTGTGTTGCTGTCGTCATTTGTTATAGCAATCGAAATACCCAATCCATTAAGCTTAGAACAAGCACTTGAAATCGGAAAAAATCAAAGCCTTGAAGTGCAAAAACAACAATTAATCATCAGCACAGATTTGATTGATTTGCTAGTTGCTCAATCCAATTTTGATTTGAAAGCCAGCTTGGATTTGCAACTAGCACAAAGAGATCAATACTCTGATAATGTTGATGACTCATATACATTTATTCGCCTTGAAAAAACTCTATTTGAACAAAGTTCTGAACTTGGCATTAATACCGCTCAACAAACAATTGCTAATGCCAAACAAAACCTAGCCAACCTGAAAAAAGAAAAAAACATTGATATTATGCGTCGTTTTTTTGATGTGGTTTTAGTTGATATGCAACTTGAAACCATGCTTGAACGTTTGGCAATTTCTGCCATTCGAGCAAATAATGTACAAGATGACTTTGACATTAATAAAGCATCAGAGGTGGAGTTACTTGAAAAGCAAGCCATTACCCAATTAGATGTTAGTAAGCGCATAAAAGTTGAGGCTGAGCAAATTCTTAAGCGTGCAAAATTAGCAGATATTCTAGGCATTAACTATGAGAATCGCCCTGATGATTTAACCAAACCTGAATTAAAATATTATTTTTCTAAACCTTTTACATCACTTGATGAGTTAAGAGAAAATACATTTAAAAATAACACCAGGCTACAAATCATGCGCCGAGATTTATCCTCAATCAAGCATCAAATTAGCAACCACAAAAACGATTATGGTGTTGTGATTAAGGGTAACGTTAGAATAGGCGAACAGGCCTATTCGCGTGAAAAAAATGGAAAATTACGCTTTGGCATTAATTTAACCATGCCACTTGGCAATAACACCACCAGACAACAAACCATTACAAAACTTGGCATGCAAGCCAAGCAAGCTGAACTGGATATTAAACAATTTAAACAAAATTTATCCTCACAAGTGCTTATGCTTTGGCTCACGCTTAACGAGTTAAAACAAATACAAACATCACTTACCACTGAACTTGATTATCGTGATTTATACCTTGAACGTGCTAGAGCACATTATGAAATGGAGTTGGAAAGCGATATTGGAGATGCACTCACTCAGTTCACTAATACGGAATACAAATTAGCCAAAAACCAATTTGATTTTGTGATTACTTTTGAAAAACTTGCCTTACTTACAGGAGAGACACCATGAAGATTAAATCGATGATTTTGCTAGTATTTATTAGTATGAATACAGCAGCATTAGAAATATACCCACTGGTTTCTGGTGAAATTACCATGATTAAATCTATTGGAAGTTCTGTTAAACAAGGCGATTTACTGGTACAAATTGACAATGCACAAGCAAAACTAGAGCTGGACTACCTAAAAGCACTACAGAAAACCTACCAGCAAAATTTTGATGACAAGCAGTTGGATCTTCAACAAACACAGGAGTTATATGACCGCCTAGTTTCTTCACATAGGGATTTAGAAATCATACAATTGGTTTTTGACAAAGCCAAACGCGAGTTAGAAGCGCACAATATCAAAATCAAAATTGCTGAAATTGAACTGAAAAAATACAAAATTTACGCACCCATACCTGGCACCATTAAAGCCACACCTAATTTAAGAAATGCAACCAATACTAACGCACCAAAAGTGCTAATAATTTTAGAATAACTAAGAGGTTTATTTTCTAGTATTTTGTTCAATGCGTAGCATGGCCAACATCATCACAAACATAATAAAAATTCCCAAAGCGACAGCGGCGGCCATGCCTAGAGCAATAAAGCCTATCATTTGCTAAGTTTTAACCGTACCCATTTTTAATAGATTGCCCTGTGTTTTCTGGTTGACTTGTTGAGCAAACATTTGATCATGCCAGTGTAATAAATCCTCAATATTAATTTGGTTATTTTCAGTGTTAAGTGCTTGCTTGTTTGATTAATTTCTCTAAAGATTGCACATAAGCCAATTGCAACGTTTTTGTATAAGGATTGGACTTAATTTTAGGCAAGATTTTTATTCTGTGCTGCATATTAATAACTTCATCAGGCAACTGCTGTAAATGGTTAATAATTTGCTGAGTATATTTATCAAACTCACGCTCAAAACTATTCTGTTCATCTTGCTTTAATGATTGATTGACATCTAAATAAATCTTAATATTGTTGGTTGGTGCGCGTGAGTTTTGATATTGGTCAAAATCAACCACTGGATTTTCAATCTCGTCACTAACTTGTGTGTTAATTTTTTCATAACTAACCACGCCTAGTGCAATAACGGCTATTAATGAAACCAGCGCAAACAACAAACCAATGCGTTGCACGATAATAAAAAAATTCTTCTCAATAAATCTCAACATGCTCACTTGCTCATATGGTTAAAAATACCACTAATTTTAGTAGCTAACTCAACGTCTAATTGGGCCTTCACTATGTGTGATTAAATCAATCACAACGGTTGTATAAACATTTGACCACTGTGGGTGATGATTCATCATCGAGGCCTTCATAACAACCTGGGTTATAAAACCAAAAGCTTGGGCAAAATCAGCAAAAACAAAAGTTTGATGCAATTTACCATCAAGCATTGTCCAGCCTGATAATTTAGACAACATCTTTAAATCAGGTGGCGTGTTCATTCTTTAACCTTTTAAAATATCTTTAGCACCTAGTGATATGAGTTTGTTTGCCAATTCAACACCCAAAGCCTCTGCTTGAGAAACATGACCCAAAACTTGCTCTTTTAATATCACACCAGTATCAACATTACCCACCAAGCCCGTTAGCGTTATTTGCTCATTATCAATCAAAGCAAAGCCTGCAATCGGTACCGAGCAGCCACCCTCAAGGCGTGCATTCATGGCTCGCTCTGCGCTTACTCTATAGGTGGTTTCAATATCAATCAAAGGCTTAATTAAATCTAAGATTTCTGTATCATTTTCACGAATTTCAATACCCACTGCACCTTGTCCTACGGCAGGCAAGCTTTGCTGGTCAGAAATTTGTTGTTTGATTCGACTCTCAAGTCTTAGACGAATAAGCCCTGCACAGGCAAGAATGATGCCATCAAACTCGCCTTCATCTAATTTTTTTAATCGAGTATTGACATTACCACGCAAATCTAGGATTTTTAAATCAGGGCGGATGGCTTTAAGTTGTACAATACGGCGCATTGAACAAGTACCAACTTTAGCATTTTGTGGCAAGTCATCAATGCTAGAAAAATTATTGGAAACAAAGGCATCAAAGGGATTTTCGCGTTTTAAAATTGCCCCTAACTCAAATCCTTGTGATATTTCATAAGGCACGTCTTTCATAGAATGCACAGCAATATCAGCCATGTCCTTTATCATACTAACCTCTAATTCTTTAATAAACAAACCCTTGCCACCAATTTTTGACAAGGGCGAGTTTAAAATTTGATCGCCCTTGGTGGTCATTTCTACCAAAACAACTGTTAGATTAGGATAGGTTTTTTCCAGTCTAGTTTTAACATGCTGTGCTTGCCATAATGCCAATGGAGATTGTCGAGTTGCAATTTTTAGGGTTTTGTTCATGGTTAAAAGAGTTTATATTAAAATAGGCCCATGTTTCGATTTTATCTATTACTGCTTGTGCTTGTTTCTAATTTTGCTACGTCGCAAGATTTAGCACTACCGCTGGCAAAAAACCTCTTAGAAGATGCTCAGTTGGTGCGTAAAAACGAAACGCCTATTTTAATAATGTTTTCTATTCCTAACTGTCCTTATTGTCAAAAAGTCAAACAAGAAGTCATTGCACCAATGAATGAATTGGATGAATATAAAAACAAAGTCATCATTCGCCATGTTAATGCTGGCACACTAAAAGATATGAAGGATTTTTACAATAACGACACCAATCACGGTAGATTTGCCTTTCAAAATGGCATTAATTTTTACCCTACAATATTTCTTATGGATAATTATGGTGCAAACTTAGGTAAAATAATTGGCGTGCCTAGCATGGATTATTATTGGACTGAGCTTGACAAGGTGATTGACAAATCAATCACTAAACTTAAACGACAATTAAAGGCAGAATTATGACGAACGACACACAACATAAGCAACACACAGTAGCCTCCAAAGAGGCGTCTAGGCAAACAACACAAACCAATCAATCTTGGGGTGGACGTTTTAGTGAACCAACAGATGAATTTGTTAAAATTTTTGGCGCATCAATATTCTTTGACAAGATTTTAGCACCTTATGACATTCAAGGCTCAATTGCTCATGCCACTATGTTACAAGAAGTTGGTTTGCTTACTGAAAATGAAAAAAATCAAATTATTAAAGGTCTCGAGAAAATTCTAAGTGACATCAAAACTGGTGAATTTAAGTGGTCAGTAACACTTGAAGATGTACATATGAATATTGAGGCACGTCTGGTTAAAATGATTGGCGATGTAGGTAAAAAACTACACACAGGGCGTTCTCGTAATGATCAAATTGCAACTGACACTCGCCTTTATTTACGCAACCAAGTCGATGATATTACTAACGAGATTAAGCGCTTACAACTGGCACTAGTTGATTTAGCTGAAAAAGAGACAAGTACAATTATGCCTGGCTTTACCCATCTTCAAGCTGCACAACCCGTCAGTTTTGGCCATCATATGATGGCTTATTTTGAAATGTTAGCGCGTGATGTAGAACGTCTATTTGATTGTCGCAAGCGCATCAACTCAATGCCACTAGGTTCAGCTGCATTAGCAGGCACTACTTATCCAATTAACCGCACGCATACAGCTGAATTATTAGGCTTTGAACGCATTTGTCTTAATTCACTTGATGGCGTTAGTGATCGAGATTTTTCCATTGAGTTTTTATCCGCAGCAAGCATCATTATGATGCATCTTTCACGTTTTTCAGAAGAGTTAATTTTATGGTCAAGTGCACAGTTTAATTTTATCGAATTGCCTGATAGTTTTTGCACAGGCTCATCCATCATGCCACAAAAGAAAAACCCAGATGTGCCCGAATTGGTTCGCGGAAAAACAGGTCGCGTATATGGCAATTTAACCTCACTGCTTACGATTATGAAATCTCAACCACTGGCTTATAACAAAGACAATCAAGAAGACAAAGAACCATTATTTGATACAGTTGACACTTTAAAAGCCTGTTTACGTGTGTTTGCAGACATGGTACCAACCATTCAAATCAAGCGTGATAATATGTATAACTCGACCAAACAAGGCTACACCACAGCCACTGATTTAGCTGATTATTTAGTTAACAAAGGTTTGCCCTTTAGAGATGCACACGAAGTGGTTGGAAAATCAGTTGCTTACGGTATTGTGCACCAAAAAGATTTAAGCGAGCTTAGCTTGGAAGAGTTACAAACCTTTGATAGTCGCATTAAAAACGATGTATTTGAGATGCTCTCACTAGAAGGCTCATTAAATGCACGCAATCACTTAGGTGCAACCAGTCCCAACCAAGTCAAACAAGCCATCAAAATAGCAAGAAAAACTTTAAAATAATGCACCAAAAAAGTACTTCTTTCAGGATGCGCATTGTCTTTGCAGGCACGCCTGAGTTTTCGATAGGTATATTAGCAGCGCTCATTAACGCCAAACATGATATTGTTGGCGTATATTGCCAACCCGATCGACCCAAGGGTCGCGGAAGAGTGTTAACAGCTTGCCCTGTTAAAGTAAAAGCATTAGAACATAACTTAAACGTTTTTCAACCTGAAAACTTAAAAGATGACAAAACCCAACAAGTCTTAGCAAAACTCAATGCAGATGTGATAGTAGTAGTGGCTTACGGGCAAATATTACCTGCTAAAATCCTCAATACACCCAAATATGGTTGCCTTAATATCCACGGCTCATTATTACCACGTTGGCGTGGCGCAGCACCTATTCAGCGTGCAATTTTGGCAGGTGATAAAACCACAGGCATTGATATCATGCAAATGAATGAGGGTTTAGATACGGGTGATATCTTACTTGAAAAAACCTGTCCAATCACACTCACTGATACAGCCCAATCTCTACATGACAAACTGTCCAAACTTGGCTCTAATACTATTATTGAAGCTTTGAATAATCTTGATAATTTATCGCCAACAATGCAAAGTGAAAACAACATCACTTATGCCAAAAAACTCAAAAAAGACGAGGCCTGGATTGATTGGACTCAAAGTGCAATACAAATTAATCGACAAATTAGAGCATTTAACCCCTATCCTATTGCCCAAGCCCATGCATCAAGTAATAGATTTGATACTAAAGTTCTACGTATTTTATCCGCCTCTGTAGTAATGGCCGACAGCAATCACAACCCAGGCAGTATTATTAAGCACAACAAAGAGGCGTGTATTGTTGCCACTGGAGATGGTGCACTAAGTCTGGAAACCTTACAACTTTCAGGTAAAAAAGTGCTCAATATTAAAGATTTTAGTAACACCTACAACTTAACAAAATTAGATTAATAATCAAAAATCTGTTAAAAATGAAACTGAATAGTTGCCACAAGTATAAACCCTCCCTCAATACTAATATTTTTATTTAAATCATATTCTAGGCCATGATAACTATATGGCACAAAGCCTGATCCTGTTGCTTTTTTATCTTTGCATAAACCCCATCATCTCCGCAATGGGAAAAATCACCAAAAAAGAACTCCCCAGCATAAGCATAAACGCCTTCAAATATAAGTCTTTTACCAAGGTGTTTCCAATTTTTTTGTACACCCAATAATATACATCTATTATTTTCACTATTTTTAAATGTGCCAATGATTATTTTTTGGAATGCAACGCTATCATCATTAACCCGTATTTCTATGTCAAAAAAATCATTAGCGAATTTTTCAGTAAAATCGTCTCCAGAAGGTACTATATATTTGAGGTACGAGCCTGTATGTATCGAAACAATACTATCACTATTCATATTTGCATAAGTGTTGCTGAAAAATATTAAATAAACGACTAAAACAATTGGTAATTTCATTTGCCTATCCTAAGTTAAAAAAGCATCATTATATCAAATACGCCATTGGTCAACTTATTGGTCAACTTCGGGTTTAATCCACTAAATGCTATACCAATAGTAGCTATTTTTTTCTTGGTTAAACATTGTGCAATTGTATTTTGAACGCCTATTAATAAGCGGTTTTTGCGCTACAATAGAGACTTTTTTATCATTTTCCCAATGAATTTTTACCCCACTATCAGCAAAACAATTTAACTTTTCTTTTGCTGATTTTGTCAATGGGTTTTTAAAAGTCAGTCTAAAGTATAGGCGGATTTTTGTTAGTAACAATAGGGTTTATTTTATTTTCCACTATTGGCATTGGCAAGGTACTGATTTTGAGTTTAAAAGCATCCATTTTGGCATAGTTTGCCGCCATAGGAAAGCGTGGCAGGTTTTATAAATTACTAGTCGTTGACACAACGCCAGAATGCTGACCAAAAGCAACATAACCCATATTTTTTATTTGTTTTAAAATATCTAAATTAGACTCACCATAAGGATAAGCAAAGATTTTATCAACCTTACCTAGCTCTTGATTGAGTCGGTTTTGTGCTTGCTTAATTTGCATCTTAATTTGCGCTTTGTTCAAATCAAGAAAATGTGCATGGCTAGTACCATGGTTATAAAATGCCATCGTTTTACCTTGAGTATCACGCATTTTTTGCCAAGTCATCATTGCTTTGTATTTACGGTCAATTGAATCTGTTGCCACAAAAACACTCATTGACATTTGATATTTTTGTAAAAGCGGATAGGCATTTTCTGCAATTGATTGATAAGCATCATCAGCCGTTAGAACCACGCATTTGTTTGGTAAGTTATGATTATTCAAACGCGTACATTGTTTGTAAACTTAACACTTCAAAATCATTGGCCTGCAGATATTGCAAGTGCTGTTCAAATAATTTAGGTCTAATACTAGTTGATTTAGGCGCGGCATCAGAAAAATGATGATACAACAAAACCACACAACTATTAGCACTTGCCAATGGATGAAAATAACATCAATACAATAAATTTAAGCACTCTTAGCCCCTTTAAAACCGATTTGCCGCCAAGCTTCATATGCCACAATAGAAGCACAGTTTGACAAATTCAAACTACGAGACCCATCTTGCATTGGTAAAATAATGCCTTTATATTGATTTAATATGGCTTGTGGAAGCCCTCTGGTTTCTGGACCTAAAAGCAGTGAGTCACCCACTTGATACTTAACATCTGTATAAATAGTTTTAACTTTTGAACTAACTGCAAATAGCCTTTTAGGTTTTGCCTTTTCCAAATAATCATCAAAATTGTCATATTCACTGACACACATAAGTTCTTTATAATCCAGTCCTGCTCTGCGTAATTTTTTATCCTCCATTTCAAAACCATAAGGTTTGATAAGGTGCAGGTTTGCACCCATGTTGGCACATAGGCGAATAATAGCGCCAGTATTGTTGGGTATTTCAGGTTCGAACAACACTAAATTTAACATAATATTTTATTTTAGTACTTGAAATGCATTAATCATCCCATAGATAACCATTACACATCATAAAAAACACGACAAACCTATGAATATTGATAAACTAACCGCCCAATTTCAACAAGACTTAGGCGCTGCACAATCCATTGCTATTGCGAAAAATAATAGTGCTATAGAAGCAGTGCACGTTCTAAGTGCCATGTTACAAAATACCGATAGTAGTGTTAGTAATTTACTGCCCAGCACTAATATTGATACTCAAAAACTTAAACAAGAAATTGATAAAGAAATTGATACATTAGCCACGATTAACAACCCAAATGGTGATGTTAATATTTCTCAAAATCTATTACGCCTATTAAACACAGCTGAAAAAATAGCCACTGATAAGAACGATACATATTTATCAACTGAACTATTCTTATTAGCTATCATTCAAGGCAATGACACAACCACAAAACTATTAAAAGTTGCTGGTGCAAATGAGGATAGCTTAAACCAAGCAATTAACAGCCTTAGAGGAGGTGAAAACGTGAACGACCAAAATGCAGAAAATAACAGGGATGCACTGAATAAATACACCCAAGATTTAACCCAATTAGCCATTGACGGCAAGCTTGACCCTGTGATTGGTCGTGATGGTGAAATCCGCCGCGCTATTCAAGTTTTACAACGCCGTACTAAAAACAATCCAGTACTAATTGGCGAGCCTGGCGTGGGTAAAACTGCGATTGTTGAAGGTTTGGCACAACGCATTATTAATAACGAAGTGCCTGAAGGCATTAAAGGTAAGCGTGTCTTGTCATTAGACATGGCTGCACTGGTGGCAGGTGCTAAATATCGAGGTGAATTTGAAGAGCGATTAAAAGCCGTGCTCAAAGAATTAGAAGCCGAACAAGGTCAAGTCATTTTATTTATTGATGAGTTGCACACCATGGTTGGTGCTGGCAAATCTGACGGGGCTATGGATGCAGGTAATATGCTAAAACCAGCACTGGCTCGTGGTGATTTACACTGCGTGGGCGCCACCACATTAGATGAATACCGCCAATATATTGAAAAAGACGCCGCTTTAGAGCGCAGGTTTCAAAAAGTATTGGTGGACGAGCCAACCGAACAAGACACCATTGCTATTTTGCGTGGTCTTAAAGAAAAGTACGAGGTGCATCATGGTGTAGAAATCACCGATCCTGCCATTATCGCTGCTGTCACTTATTCAACCAGATACATTACTGACAGGCAACTGCCAGATAAAGCCATTGATTTAATTGACGAAGCCGCCTCACAAATCCGCATGGAGATTGATTCAAAACCAGAGTCAATGGACAAACTTGACCGTAAACTGGTGCAACTTAAAATTGAACGCATGGCGCTTAAAAAAGAAAAAGATAAGGCTTCTAAAGCGCGACTAAAAGAATTGGTTGAGTTGATTAAATCATTAGAAAAAGAGTACGCTGATTTGGAAGAAATTTGGAAAAAAGAAAAATTAGTGGTTCAAGGTGCACACCATCTTAAAGAAGAACTAGAACAAGCAAAAGCCGATTTAGAAAGCGCGCATCGTAATAACGATTTAGCCAAAATGAGTGAACTTCAATACGGCATCATCCCTGAGTTAGAGCAAAAAATAAGTGTGGCTGAAAATGCTGATACGCAGAAAATGACCCTACTTAGAAATAAAGTGACTGAGGATGAAATCGCCCACATTGTCGCCCGTTGGACAGGCATTCCTGTGGATAAAATGATGACAGGCGAAAAAGACAAATTGCTGCAAATGGAGAGCATTATTCACAAACGTCTAGTGGGTCAAGACAAAGCCGTTAAAGTAATTTCTGACGCCGTACGTCGTGCACGTAGTGGCTTGTCTGATCCTAACCGCCCCGATGGTTCATTTTTATTTATGGGACCAACTGGTGTGGGTAAAACTGAACTCACCAAAGCTTTAGCGGACTTCTTATTTGATACTGAACAAGCCATTGTCCGTGTTGATATGAGCGAGTTTATGGAAAAACACTCGGTTGCACGTTTGATTGGTGCACCACCAGGTTATGTTGGCTATGAGCAAGGTGGTGTGCTCACTGAAGCTGTACGTCGCAAACCTTATTCAATCATTCTACTGGATGAAATTGAAAAAGCCCATCCAGACGTATTTAACATTCTATTGCAAGTACTGGATGATGGCCGCCTAACGGATGGCCAAGGTCGCACGGTTGATTTTAAAAATACTGTTATTATTATGACTTCAAACCTAGGTTCACACTTGATTCAAAAAAACCCAGGCAAGGATATATCTAGCGAACTTTCTAAAATTGTTAGCGAGCACTTTAGACCTGAGTTTGTCAATCGTATTGATGAAATTGTAATTTTTAAAACGCTAGAAAAATCCCAAATCAAAGGCATTGCACTCAGGCAAATTGAAATCTTATCAGCACGCTTGGCCAAACTTAATCTCAAACTAACATTGAGCGACACAGCCATCAGTATGATTGTTGACAGGGGCTATGACCCCGTATTTGGCGCCAGACCACTCAAGCGCACCATACAACAGTTATTAGAAAATCCTTTATCGCAAAAAATCCTTGCTGGAGAATTTTTATCAGGTTCAACCATTCATGGCGATGTCAAAGACGAGCAAATCATTTTCTCTTAATCAATTTTTATCTGATTAACACACAGGAGGGCTATGCCCTCCTTTTTTATTACAATATTAATATAACCCCGTTCCTGCCAAACCAACAGCCATCACAACGCCCCCATTTTGTTTAAAAACCACTTTGTTGGAAGATTATATCTTTATAAAAATTATTACCATGAAGTGCACTTCATAGCATATTTTCAATAACCCTTCAAAATTTGATATTTTTGAGGTAAATTAAGTGCCAATTAAAAACTCATTTGCTAGAGTGCTTAAACAAAAGCGCAAAATACTTAATCTATCTCAAGAGGTTCTAGCAGAAAAATCAGGACTTTCTATGCGCTCAATTTCGTTGTTTGAATGTGCCAAACAAGAGCCTTTACTTTTTAGTATTTGCTATATTGCCAAAGCATTAGAAATAAGTGCCACAGAACTCATGTATGTCATAGAAAAAGACCTACAAAATCAAGGACTTGTTGTCAACGAATCAATGCACGATTAAGTATATAATTGGGTTCTATGAACGACTACGTCAAAATTATAAAAAACGGACTGTGGAATAACAACCAAGCCTTGGTTGCGCTTTTAGGTTTATGTCCTTTATTAGCAGTTACCAATAATATTGTTAATGCAATCGGACTTGGGCTGGCAACCACGTTTGTTTTAGTGGCGTCTAATGTAACCGTTTCTATTTTTCGTCATCAAATTTCAAAAGAAGTTCGTATTCCTATTTTTGTTCTACTAATTGCTTCATTTGTAACGATTGTTGAGTTGCTGATGCAGTCATACTTTTATGATTTGTATTTAATATTGGGTATTTTTGTACCGCTGATTGTAACTAACTGCGCTATTTTAGGGCGTGCTGAGGCATTTGCTAGTAAAAACACTTGGGGGAAATCGGCACTGGACGGGCTGATGATGGGTATTGGTTTTTCTGTTGTGCTTATTGTATTAGGTGCAATGCGTGAATTGATTGGCAGTGGCACTTTGTTTGACCAGTCTGCATTATTACTGGGTGATTTAGGCAACACACTCAGTGTTACTGTATTTGAAAATTATCAAGGCACTTTACTAGCCATCTTGCCACCAGGGGCGTTTATTGGTCTGGGACTTATTGTGGCAATGAAAAATAGATACGATTTAAGAGGAAGAGAATCATGAAAAAATTAACATTATTATTAGTCAGCTTATTAACACTAAGTGTTTATGCACAAGAAAAATCCACTAAACAAGTTTTTATTGAAGTTGTTCATAATGGCAAAACCATTAAGCTACAACGCAACCAAAATAAAGACAATAAAATTTCTAGTTTTTATCTCAAAACTGCTCGTGGCAAAATTCAGTCCATGCATCCTTTTGCGCTACATGCTGTAGAAACGATTGGCGAGTTGGACATGATTAACTACATCAAAAAAAATCAGCAGGCGATGATACCATCTTGATTATTGATACACGCATACCTGATTGGCCAACCATTACAGGTATGATTTCTACTGCCATTAACATTCCTTATACGCGTTTTAAAAATAAAGAAAAAGCACTAGAAGTTATGGAAGACTTATTAGGTGTTCAAATTGACGAATTGCCTGATTTTTCTTATGCTAAAACTTTAGTTATGTATTGCAATGGCATTTGGTGTGGTCAAACACCAACCGCTGTAACTGCTCTACTTAAGTATGGCTACCCTGCTGCCAAAATTAAATACTTTCGAGGTGGTATGCAAAACTGGAAAGCATTGGGATTAACAACCGTTCATCTGTAAATCTTGGTTGCCATTCAGGATTATTTTAACAGTGGCATAATTGATATTGCGCCACTACTATCTCTAGTTCTTAATAAAAGCCACGCTCAACTTATTACTCATCGTGATTATCCACTCAATAATGAGGAAAAAACTCAACTCAATCAACTTATCAAGCAAAGACAATCTGGCACACCTTTTGCTTATTTAAGTGGCACAAAAGGGTTTTATCATCTTGATTTTAAGGTCACTCCTAGCACGTTAATTCCCAGACCTGAAACCGAGCTCTTAATCGATATTGCCTTAGGCTTATTTGATAAAAATCAAACCTGTGAAATACTTGATTTAGGCACTGGTAGCGGTATTATTGCCGTAACGATAGGCGATAAAAATCCGCAGTGGTACCTAACTGCAACTGATTTTTCAATGGATGCGCTTAACATTGCCCGACAAAATGCAAAAACAAACATTAACTTTCAACTGGGTAGTTGGTTTGAAGCTACACTTAATCAAACATTTGATTTGATTATTTCCAATCCGCCCTATATCAAACAAGGCGACCTCCATCTTAATGATTTAGGCTTTGAGCCACAGAGTGCACTTGTATCTGGCAAAGATGGCTTGGATGACATTCGCGCCATTATTGACAACGCACCACAACACCTTAATAAAAAAGGCTATATTTTATTAGAGCACGGCTTTGATCAACAACAAGAAATCACACAACTATTAAGCCATGATTTTTTCAACATTCAAAAATTTAAAGACTACAATCAACAAAATCGCGCCGTTTTGGCACAAATTAAAGAAAGGTCACCATGAAAAAAACAACACAAGCGTTCACCATACTAATACTAACCGCCTTTGTTACCGCTACTCGCTACTGCTGGCTGGTTTAGTGATGATGATAATCAAAAACAAATCAAGCAACAAAGCCTTAAAGTTAGCCGAAACTTGGCCAAGCAACTTCCATATTTTTGGCGATGCGGTTAAAAAAGCCGCTAAATTAGCATTTGATATATCAAACGGTCGCCTGATTATTAGAATTGACTCAAAAAACAAACACAAAGCCCCGCTTGGTATTTTCGATATGGTCAAATCTGGTCAATACGACCTTGGACATTCTGGCTCGTACTATTGGAAAGGTAAAGACATCAATACTTTATTTTTTACCTCCATGCCCTTTGGCATGACAGCAAACGAGCAACATGCTTGGTTTGAATATGGTGGCGGTCAAGAATTGATGGGTAAAGTCTATACCAAACATGGGCTAAAATCTATTATCGGTGGCAACACTGGCAACCCAAATGGGTGGGTGGTTCCAAAAACAAATTAACTCAATTGAAGGCTTGCAAGGGTTAAAAATGCGCATCCCTGGATTTGCAGGCGAAATCATGGCAGAAGTTGGCGCTAAGCCTACTAATATTCCAGCAGGTGAGTTATATACTGCGCTAGATCGTGGCACGATTGACGCCTTAGAATGGGTAGGTCCTTCGCTGGACTTTTAAAAATGGGTTTTCATAAAATTGCACCTTATTACTACACCGGTTGGCATGAACCTGGCTCTGAAATGCAGTTCTTAATTAACTTGAAAAAATTTAACACACCGCCTGAAGACCTACAAACCATCTTAATCACCTCGATGAAATTAGCTGCTTATGATATGCTGGCACGCTCTAATCATGAAAGTGCTAAAAACTGGGCAAGTATGAAAAAAGATTATTCCAATATTAAAATCAAAACTTTTCCAAAGTCAGTATTTGACAAACTTAGAGCTGCTAATAAAAAACTACTTGCCAAACTAGCCGCCAACAGTCCACTGTCCAAAGAAATTATTGAATCACAAAAGGATTACTTAAAAAAAGCGCGGGCTTGGACAGCAATCTCAGATCAAGCCTATTTAAACTCTCAAACGCAATAATTAACTATGGTGGGTAAATACACAAAATGGTTAGAAAATCTAACCATTGGACTGCTTTTATTAACCATTTTTACAGGTGTTGTTCTAAGATACGCCTTTAACAATTCATCAATCGCCATTCAAGAAATGGGCTGGCATTTATTTTCAGCCATGTTTCTACTTGGTATTTCTTATACATCACAAAACGATGCCTGTGTCAGGGTTGATGTTTTTTATGCCAACCTTAGTGTCAAAAGACAAGCATGGATTAACCTTATTGGCTTCGTTATCTTCATCCTGCCTATTAGTGTTTTAATTATTTACAACGGTGTAGATTTTTCCTATCAAGCGTTTTTGCTAAACGAACAAAGCGGCGATCCTGGCGGTCTACCTTATCGCTTTATCGCTTTATTATTAAAGGCGTCATCCCATTCAGTTTTATTTTACTTGTCGTATCTGAGTTTATCTTCACACACAATAACCTTAAAAAGTTTAAACCATGGTAGGGCTTATTATGTTTTTAGTCACCCTAATGCTACTGATGGTGGGCTTTCCTGTGGCAGTTATTTTTGGAGTATTAACCCAAGGCGTGGATTTATTTACCTTTATGCCTTATCGCATCATGAACGTGATGCAAAATACGATTTTAATGGCAGTACCTTTGTTTATTTTCATGGGTATTGTCTTGCAAAAAACCAAACTCGCCGAGCAACTTTTAGAAGCCATGGGTGAGTTATTTGGCAATGTGCGCGGTGGTCTTGCTGTCTCCACAATTCTGGTTGGCTCATTACTTGCTGCCTCTACAGGTGTTGTTGGTGCAAGCGTAGTGGCGATGGGGGTTATTTCACTGCCTGTAATGCCCTTTTAAACACCATTACAAAAAACCCTCGCTAGTGGTGTCATTTACGCCTCAGGCACATTAGGACAAATCATTCCTCCTTCAATTGTTTTAATCATCTTGGCAGATGTCCTTGGCGTACCTGTGGGAGATTTATTCAAAGGCGCAGTGATGCCATCTTTAATACTGGTAGGTAGTTATATCTTATACGTGCTGACAATCGCCCAATTTGACAACCAAGCTGCCCCTGCCTTTAAAGGCAAAAATCATGATTTAAAAAAATCCACACAATATTTACTTGTTGCCAAAGCAATTCTTCCGCCCTTATCCCTAATTATTGCTGTGCCTGGCTCTATTTTTTCTGGCATTGCCACACCCACTGAATCTGCCTCAATTGGTGCAGTAGGTTCTTTGGTATTAGCTACTCTTTACAAAAGACCAGACTGGGCAATGCTGCGTGAAACCAGCATTGAAACCATCAAAATCACCTCAATGGTCTTTGCTATTCTAATCGGTGCAACTGGTTTTTCCATGGTGTTCACTTACAATGGTGGCGACACCCTAGTGGAAACCTTCATCATGCAACTTCCTGCCAAAGAAATGAGTTTTATTCTACTATCTATGCTCATCCTTGGCTTCTTCATCGATTTTGTAGAAATATCACTGATTATCGTCCCTATCTTCTACCCAATCGCCCAATCACTCGGCATTGATATGACTTGGCTTGCCATTTTAATTGCTATGAATTTGCAAACCTCCTTTCTCACGCCACCCTTTGGTTTTAGTTTGTTCTATCTCAAAGGTGTTGCGCCTAAATCAATCCAAACAATGGGTATCTACAAAGGTGTTATGCCCTTTATCGCTATCCAAATTATGGTTTTAATGAGTCTTATTTTGTTTCCAACTTGGTATGGTTTTGCTGACTTTTAAAGTCCCTTAATCCTCACTTTGTTGTTTATCCAATGCATATTCAAGTTGCTTGCCATAGATTGAATCCACCTCACAGTATTTTTCCTGCTGAGTAAAATAATCTTCCTCAACCCAAGTGCTAGATGGTGGATAGTAAGGATAATCAGGTGCAATAGTATTATCTGCATACCCATTAGCTGATATGCTCAACAACATCACTATTAATATTGATTGAATATTACTTTTCATAATCGGATTGTACAACAAAACAAGTTTTTACGAGTATTGTTTGATATTCAATGTAGTAGAAGGAACAAAAACGAAGTAAAAAGAAGTCAGTCTATAAGCCGGGTTCTGTAATAGATGGTCATTCATCTACGTGTTTTGTTACCAAAACGCTTTAGCACTCTAAACCCGCCAACTCCGCGAGCAGCGTCATCATCAGCCTATTTGAGCTTGCTCCAAGTGTGGTTTACCTTGCCACGGTTGTCACCAATCGCGCGGTGCGCTCTTACCGCACCTTCTCACCCTTACCTAAAATAGGCGGTCTAAATTTCTGCAGCACTTTCCGTTATGTCACCATACCTAGCTGTTAGCTAGCACTTTGCTCTATGGAGCCCGGACTTTCCTCTGAAGGATCAACCTCCAGCGACCATCCGACCAACTTCGGCGTTATTATACGCCAAGACTATTTTTCTAAAGTACTTGAGTTGTCTTTAAAAAAAGACGGATCTACTTAAACGCTAGCAACCCACTTAGTGAGTTATCTGAATATCTTGAAAAATGCTATGAATATTATGACCTTGAGTATCAACTGCAACTGTAACTGGCATATCTTTAACTTCAAATTCGTAAATTGCCTCCATGCCCATCTCTTCAAATGCAATTTTTTTAGCCTTTTTAATAGACTTAGAAATTAAATAAGCTGCACCACCTACTGCAATAAGATACGTGACCTTGTGTTTTTTAATAGCTTGCGTAGTAGCCTCGCCACGTTCTGCCTTACCAATCATGCCTAAAATATTGGTATTATCCAACATCATATCAGTAAATTTATCCATACGCGTAGCGGTAGTAGGACCTGCTGGACCAATAACTTCATCACCAACAGCGTCCACTGGACCAACATAATAAATAAATTTATTGTCAAAATCTACACCCTCTGGCAAGCCTTCTCCATTATCAAGCATTTGCTTAAGGCGTTTATGTGCTGCATCTCGCCCGGTAATAATTGTGCCTGTTAATAACAAGGTATCACCCATATGCCACTGAGTCATTTGTTTGCGTGTTAAATTGTTTAAATCAATTTTTTTATATTGCGCATAATCCATCTCTAATTGAGGATAACTGTCCATATCTACCTGTGGCATTTGCGCCACACCTGAGCCATCAAGTGAAAAGTGTAAATGACGTGTCGCTGCACAATTAGGAATCATTGCCACTGCTTGAGAGGCGACGTGAGTTGGGTAGTCTTTAATTTTGACATCTAGTACCGTTGTCAAACCGCCCAAACCTTGCGCACCAATACCTAAATAATTAATTTTATCAAACAACTTAAGGCGCAGTCTTTCAAGGTTACTTTGGTTTGATTTTTGTGCAATATTTTGAATATCAATAGGCTCCATCAAACTTTCTTTTGCCATTAGCATAGCTTTTTCAGCTGTACCACCAACGCCAATACCAATCATACCTGGCGGACACCAACCAGCACCCATGGTTGGTATGGTTTTTAGCACCCAATCAACAATATTATCATCTGGTGCAAGTATGCTAAATTTTGCCTTATTTTCAGAACCACAGCCTTTGGCTGCCACAATAAAATTAAGTTGATTGCCCTTAACAACTTTCATATGAATAACTGCCGGTGTGTTGTCTTTAGTGTTCACCCTAGTAAATAGAGGGTCTCTTACAATCGATGCCCTAAGAGGATTATCTGCATAGGTAAATGCCTGACGAACGCCTTCATTAATCATGTCTTCTAATGATAAATCAGCCACCCAAACGACATCCATACCTACCTCAACAAACACATTGACAATGCCAGTATCTTGGCACATTGGACGCTTACCTAAGGCTGCCATTTTTGAATTAATAAGAATTTGTGCAATGGCATTTTTTGCAGACTTGTGAGTTTCTTTTTCATAAGCATTGGTCATGGCCTGAATAAAATCAGGACTGTGATAATAAGAAATATATTGCAAGGCATTAAAAATGCTTTCTATGACATGTTTTTGCTTAATTTTCATATTTATAAGGCGTTAATTATTGCTTAATTTTTACTGATTATTTATAGTATTATATCTCTTTATTTTACGAATACTTAACTGGGAATTTTTATGTTTGATTTTTTAAAAGGTCAAAGTCTTTCTATCGACTTAGGCACGGCTAATACATTAATTTATATGGATGGTGCTGTGGTACTTAATGAGCCATCAGTAGTTGCCATTTATAACGACAGAGGGTCGCTAGAATCAACTGTCATTGCTGTAGGTCAAGATGCTAAAAATATGCTAGGTAGAACACCTGGCTCTATTGAAGCTATCAGGCCGATGAAAGATGGCGTTATTGCTGATTTTAAAATTACTGAAAAAATGTTACAGCACTTTATTCGTAAGGTGTTGCGTTCTGGTTTTTTTTCACCCAGCCCTAAAGTGCTTATCTGCGTGCCTTGTGGTGCAACTCAAGTTGAACGTCGCGCTATTAAAGAAAGCGCTGTCGGTGCAGGTGCGCGTGATGTTTATTTAATTGAGGAACCAATGGCAGCAGCACTGGGTGCGGGCATGGCAATTGAAGAGGCCTCAGGTGCTATGGTTATTGATATTGGCGGTGGCACAACTGAAATTGCAATCATGTCACTAAATGGCATTGTATATTCTGACTCACTGCGCGTAGGTGGTGATGTATTTGATGACACGATTGTCAAATTCGTACGCCGTGAACACGGTATTATTATTGGTTATTCTACTGCTGAGAAAATTAAAGAAGAGGTTGGTTCTGCCTTTAAATCAACTGCTATTAAAGAAATGCAATTTAGAGGTCGTGATGTTGCCAAAGGCATTCCAGTGAGTTTTAATATAACCAATACTGAAATTTTACAAGCCTTACAAGAGCCACTTAAAATGATTATTAGCGCTATTAGAACTGCACTAGAGAAAACCCCGCCAGAGTTAAGTTCTGACATTGCTGAGAATGGCTTGGTCCTCACAGGTGGCGGTGCACTTTTAGACGGCCTTGATAAGCTTATTGGTCAAGAAACCAATCTACCAGTGCGCATTGCTGACGACCCACTCACTTGTGTTGCCCGTGGTGGTGGTGTTGCACTTAGTATGATATCTGAACACAATATGGGATTTTTAGCTGCTGAGTAGTTAAATATTGATTAACGATTCATAGGGTTGCCAACATGAAGTTTCTTAAACTTTTTATCCCTGTCATTATCGCTATAATACTTATACTCTCTGATTATAAGTTCTCATATCTTAACCACTTAAGACAACCAATTGCAACCTTAATATCACCTATCTATATGATGGTAAACCTGCCTTCACAAATTTATATTTGGATTGATGAGCTAGGCACTAGCAAAGGTCAATTAATCAGAAATAATAATAATTTACATCGTGAACTATTAAAGCTCAAAGCAAGATTACAAACTTATAACGCTTTAACGCTTGAAAATAAAAAACTCCAAGCGCTTTTAGGTTCAAGTTATGCCATCAAGCAACAAAATTTTACCTTGGCAAGAATAAGTGCACTCAGTCAATCTAGACTCAAAAAACAAATTATTATTGACAAAGGCAGTAGTAGCGGCATCAAGGTTGGACAGGTCGCCTTAAGCGCTAAAGGTATTATTGGACAAGTATCGCGAACAACGCCACTATATTCAACCATATTAATAGTCAGTGACCCTACTCAACACGTACCTGTTAAAAATGAACGTAGTGGTATTCGCGGTATTAGTAGAGGCGTTGCTGAGAACAATCATCTATTAGATATTGAGTTTATCGAACCTAATTTAGATGTTAAAGTGGGTGATATATTTCTAAGTAGCGCGATCGGTTCAAAATTTCCAGATGGATATCCACTAGGAACAGTAATTCGCGTAGAAGAACACCAAAACGAGCCCTTCTTGCATATCCAATTAAAACCCGCTCAAATACTAGAGCAACTAGAATTTGTCATTATTGCGACCGATTAACCATGAACGCACAGCGCCCTTACATATTTCTAACTAAGATTACTTTTTTTGCATTAATTTTAAGTGTAATACCCCTGAATGACGCGCTATTAGATGCATCTGCATTTTGGTTGTTACTTTTTTATATCTACTGGTTGGTATATTTTCCAACCAGGGCTAAATTTTTTATTGCACTCATTCTTGGCGTGCTTGCTGATGTTTTACATGGTGATATTTTAGGGCAAAATGCCTTGGCACTCATATTGAGTAGCCTATTTATTAGTAATGTCAAACAATCATTTTTTGTATCTAACCTAAGTACTCAACAAATCTATGTGTTTATATCTAGCAGTATTTATCTGGCATTTTTCTTACTAACCTTTGTATTAACACAGGGTTTTGTCATCAACTATTACTTATTTTTAGCGCCGTTCACTAGCGCGTTAGTTTGGCCAATCGTTCGGTTTTTATTATCAAAATGCAAAGTATAAATAATACTCAATTTGAAAACAAAACTCTCTTTTCTAGGCTAAGGCTAGCGCTTATTTTTATGTTTTTACTAACTGCTTTATTAGTGGTTAGAATTTACAATTTACAAATAGTAAATCATGAGTATTACTTAGAAGAGGCTTTAGGCAACCAAATGCGCACTCTGCCCATAACACCCAGTAGAGGAAAAATATTTGATCGCCATGGTAATGTTTTAGCCACTAACAAGCTGGCATTTCGGCTAACCTTAACACAAGAAAAAACTAAAAACATTACTAAAACACTACAACAACTCAAAAAAGCTGGCTTTATCAATGATAATAACATCAAAAGCTTTAATAAAAATGCAAGGCGTTATCAAAAATTTCATAGCATCCCAATCAAATATAATCTTAATGAGACCCAGGTTGCAAAATTCTTAATTAGCAATGCTTTTATTGGTGTAAATATAGAGCCTTATTTTCATCGAATTTATCCTAACCAGGATTCCGGCGTTCATGTCATTGGTTATGTTTCCAGGATGACTAAGAAAGACAAGCTTTTTTATGACAAGAAAAACTATTCAGGAACCTTATTTGTAGGTAAAACCGGCATTGAAAAACAATACGAAACACTACTGCATGGCACTAATGGCTTACAACAAATTGAACGAAATGTAAATGGCAGAGTTATCGACACCCAAGTTATTAAACCTGCTATTACCGGTGAGAATTTATATCTAAGCATTGACTTAGATATGCAAAAAAAAGCAGAGACATTACTTAAAGGCAAACGTGGTTCAATTGTAGTTATGGATGTCAGAAATGGGGAAATATTAACGCTAGTTAGTACGCCCATCTATAATCCAAACTGGTTTGTTAATGGCATATCACATACGAACTATAACCGGTTACAAACTTCAACAAATATCCCTCAACTTAACCGTGCCGTTCAAGGGCTGTATCCCCCAGGATCTACGATTAAACCTATAATAGCTCTAGCAGGCTTGGAAGAAGGCATTATTACTAATAAAAGTAGCACCTTCTGCCCAGGTTATTACAAATTACCCAACGTTAAACGAAAATTTAACGACTGGAAAAAAACAGGGCATGGGCACGTCAATGTCAAAGACTCCATCGCGCAATCGTGTGATGTATTTTTTTATGATTTAGCAAATAAGCTAGGTATTAACAAATTACGTGATAATTTAGGCTTGTTTAATTTTGGCCGAAAAACAGGTATTGATATTCCTGGAGAAAGTGCTGGTATTCTACCCTCTAAAGCTTGGAAAAAAATTAATAAAAATGAGCCTTGGTACCGAGGAGAAACCTTAATTACAGGCATTGGTCAAGGATTTATAACTGTTACTCCTTTGCAGCTTGCAGTTGCCACAGCAGCGATTGCCAGCAAGGGGCTTTTGTTTCAACCAACCTTACTTAAAAATACGCAGGTGCCTGGCAATATAATCATTGAATCTAAGAAAGGTCATCATATACAAATTCCAATCAAAAATATTCAAAATTGGGAGGATGTGATTGACGGCATGAAACAAGCCGTCTATGGTCCTAAAGGCACTACCAGAAGACTTAATAAGGGTTTAACTTATACCCTGGCTGGGAAAACTGGAACCGCACAAGTGTTCGGTCTTGACGCTGAAGAGCAATACATTGCAGAAAAACTTGATGAAAAATTACGGGATCATGCTTTATTTACTGGCTTTGCCCCTATTGAAAACCCAGAAATAGCCATCGCCATTATTGTTGAAAATGCAGGCAATGGCAGCTCAAAAGCAGCGCCAATTGCACGTCAGGTGCTTGATGTATATTTTGACAAACAACTAAATAATACTTTGCCTTAATAAATCTCGCTTAATTGGGAATATTAAAGTTGCATCCATGCGATAACGCGCTTTAAATTGGTCTAATTGTGGCTGGTTAATTTCATCATACAAAATAATGGTTTTAGCTTCAGGTGAGTTGCCTTCTAAGGTTGCTAGTAAGGACTCAATATTACTTACTCTGGATTGTGACTAAATTCAGCTACCAACACTTGGTAGCTATTTTTCTTAGCAAGCTTACTTGCTTTTCTTTGAGAGTCTTCGAAATCTACTGAAAACCCTTGCTCGATAAACATTGCTGTATAGTCTTCAAAACCACCTTCATCAACAAAAAATAATAAATTACTACTCATAAGTCATGCTCTTGTTGTTGATAAAAGGTTTGTTTAAAGTCTGAAAATTTATTATTTTCAATAGCATTACTCATCTGTGACATTAGGTCTTGATAATAATAAAGATTGTGAATAGTATTAAGCCTCGCGCCTAAAATTTCATTTCTCCTTTGTAAGTGATGTAGATAAGACTTAGAGTAATTTTGACAAGTGTAACAACCACAATTTATATCTAATGGGTTAGTATCAAGTTTGTACTGTGCATTACGAATTTTAACGATACCAACCGAGGTAAACAAATAACCATTACGAGCATTACGTGTTGGCATAACGCAATCAAACATATCAATACCACGCTCAACCGCCTCTACCAAGTCTTTTGGCGTGCCAACACCCATTAAATATCTTGGCTTATCACTGGGCAACTGACTTGGTAAATAATTCAATACTTTCATCATCTCTTCTTTGGGCTCACCCACACTCAACCCCCCAATTGCAAACCCATCAAACCCTATTTCAACCAAAGTAGCTGCTGATTGCATGCGCAAATCCTCATGCATACCACCTTGCACAATGCCAAACAAGGCATTTTTATTTTTTAAACGATTGTGCTCATTTTTTGAGCGTTGCGCCCAACGCAAAGACAATTGCATGGATTGATCGGCTGTTGTTTTATCAGCAGGGTAAGGCGTGCACCCATCAAAAATCATAACAATATCTGAGCCAAGTTTATGCTGGATTTGCAAAGATTCTTCTGGACCTATAAAAATCTTTGCGCCGTCTTTGGGTGAGCGAAAATCCACACCTTTTTCACTAATTTTTCTTGTTTCTCCCAAACTAAATACCTGAAAACCGCCAGAATCCGTTAGTATTGGACCTTGCCAATGCATGAAATCGTGCAAATCTCCATGTGCCTCAATAACATCCGTACCTGGTGTAATTACCAAATGAAAGGTGTTCCCTAAAATGATTTGTGCACCCAGTCCGCTTACTTCTTCTGGTGTCATGGCTTTAACTGTGCCATAAGTGCCAACTGGCATAAACGCTGGCGTTTCAACCTCGCCTCTGTCAAAAATCATTTTGCCACGACGTGCTGTCTTATCTGTATTTTTTAATTCAAATTTCATCACTCTTTTCATTAACTTGCAACTGCCATAATTTAGCATATTTACCATTAGACTCTAACAACTGAGCATGTGTGCCACTTTCTTGCACTTGCCCATCTCCAAGCACAATGATTTTATCACTATCAACAATAGTAGAAAGTCGGTGTGCAATTACTAAAATAGTATGCTCACTGGACAGTTCCTTTAATGCTTTTTGCACCATCTTTTCTGAATAGGAATCTAGTGCCGATGTTGCCTCGTCAAAAATTAGAATGGGCGGATTTTTTAAAAGTACCCTGGCAATCGCCAAACGCTGCTTTTCACCACCAGAAAGCTTCAAACCACGTTCACCAACCAACGTATCATAACCTTCAGGAAGCTTATCAATAAAGCTGTCAATAAAACTAAGCTTGGCTACTTTTTCAACCTCATATTGGCTTGCACCTTGCTTGCCATAGGCGATATTGTAATAAATACTTTCATTAAACATTACTGTGTCTTGTGGCACAACACCAATGACCGATTGCACTGAACGCTGATCAAGGGCTTTGATATTTTGCCCATCAATTAAAATTTCGCCACTAATTACATCATAAAATCGGAATAATAATTTGGCCAATGTTGACTTGCCAGATCCAGATTGACCTACAATGGCTACTTTTTGTCCCGGCTCAATGACAAAACTAACATCCTTCAATACTTTATCTTTGCCTTTATAGGCAAAAGAGATGTGCTTAAACTCAACTCTTCCTTGACTGATTTTTATTTTTGGTGCCTCTTTAGAACTGCTCACTTTTGGTCGACGATCAAGCAAATCGAACATATTGTTCATGTCAATAAAATTATGCTTAATTTGCCGATACACAATCCCCAAAAAACCCAAAGGCATGAACAATTGTAGTAACAATGCTTGAATCATAATCATATCACCAAGACTCAAATTTTTGTCAACCACACCTTGAGATGCTGAAATTAAAATAATGGTCACACCTGCCGCAATAATAGCACCTTGGACAAAATTAAGTGCTGTCATTGAGGTGAAACTTTTGGTGGCAACATTTTCCCAGCGAGTCATAGTCTCATCGTAACGATTAACCTCAAAGTCTTCTTGATTAAAATATTTAACCGTCTCATAGTTAATCAAACTATCCACTGCGTTGGTATTAGCCTCAGATTGCATATCATTCATTTGATAACGATACTTCATCCGCCAAGTTGTAATGGCCAGTGTAAACCCGACATAAAAAACCACGGTCAACAATGAAATGCCAGCAAAGAAAATATCATAATTTAGCCACAAAATACCAATCACTAAACATATCTCAAAAAACGAAGGAATAATGTTAAACACAAAAATCGATAATAAGGTGGACACACTTTGAGTGCCGCGATCAATATCACGAGTAATACCACCAATACGGCGATCCAAATGAAAAGACAAGTCCAGTGTGTGTAAATGCTTAAATACACCAAGTGCAATTAAATGCATCGCATGATAACGAACGCGCGCAAAAATCGCATCACGAAGCTCGTTAAACAACGAACTAGCAAGCCTAAGCGCACCATAAGCAAAAAGCAACCCTAATGGCAAAATCAGTAAAAGGTTAGTTTGATCTAAAGAATCAACAATTTCTTTTAAAACAACAGGCACTGCAACATTAGCAAACTTTGCAGCAATTAAAAATAACGTTGCCAAAATAACACGCACACGCATTTTTAGTAAATAAGGTAGAAGCTTTTTTAAAACCTTAATATCTCTGGTTTTAAAATCATAAGCCTTGGTTTGTTTATCAGTACTGCGCATCGTTTATCGGGTAATCACCGGGTAAAAACGCACTTTTTTTACAAGCAATTTTCACCATGTCATTGGCTCTAAACTGGTCTGGATTTTGCAATAATTCTTGTTGCCAAAATGCACGCATTTCACACAACTGTGGGTGTGTATGATTACACCCCAATACGTGTAACGAACACTGCCCAACTTTCCAAGGACCATCGCCCATCACCTCGTCTTTAATAATATGAATACTATAAGTTGGGTCTTTTTCCAAAAAAAGTTCAAAATACAAAATACCCTCTGGATGTTCAAATAAGGCTTCTATAACTCTTGTTTCACCATTAGGGTATTTGATATACAAAGGAGATTGCATGGTGAATAGTTTATTCACAATTGAACGCTTGATTAATTTCATCAAATCCAAAGCCTCTAGATTGCAAAAAACGTTGCTGTTTGGCTTTTTCTTTATAATTTTTAGGCAATTGTTCACCATATTTTTTTACTCGTACATTACTAGCAAGTTCAAAAAAATCAATGGTTGATAAATCAAAATCTTCAATGCCTTTTTGTTTGAGTTGTTGGCTGATTAGCACACTACCCTTGCCTTGATTAGTACGCATAAGTACAAATGCCTCAGCAAAGCGCTCATCGCTTTGATAATTATTTTGTGCTAGTTGCACTAAAGCTGGCTCTATTTCTTCAACAGCATAACTTTTGGCGCTTAGTTTTCGTGTCAGTTCTAAAGCAGAATGCTCACGCTGAGCCAGTAAACTTAATGCCTGCTGGTAAACTTGATTAGTTGGTGTCTTGATTGCTAACGTCCTTTTCAATACCTGACTCTTTAGCTAGTAATTTTTCACGAATTTGTGTCTCAATTTTTTGACTAAGCTCAGGGTTAGCTTTTAAATATTCACGAGCGTTGTCTTTACCTTGACCAATTCTCTCCCCTTCAACGCTATACCAAGCACCTGCTTTCTCGACAAAGCCATGCTTCACGCCTAAATCAATTATTTCACTTTCAAGTGAAATGCCTTCGTTGTAAAGAATTTGAAATTCTGCTTGTTTGAAAGGTGGTGCGACTTTGTTTTTTAATACTTTAACGCGTGTTTCATTGCCTAAAATTTCATCGCCTTTTTTGATTGCGCCAATACGGCGAATATCTAAGCGTACTGAGGCGTAAAATTTTAACGCATTACCACCCGTTGTAGTTTCAGGGTTACCAAACATAACACCAATTTTCATGCGTAATTGGTTGATAAAAATTACCATAGTGTTAGTTCGCTTAATGTTTGAGGTGAGTTTTCTAAGCGCTTGAGACATAAGTCGAGCTTGAAGCCCCATATGTGAAGCGCCCATTTCACCCTCTATTTCTGCCTTGGGCGTTAATGCCGCAACAGAGTCAATCACTACAATATCCACACTACCTGAACGCACCAACATATCTGTAATTTCCAATGCTTGCTCACCAGTATCAGGCTGTGAAATTAATAAATCGTCCGTATTAACGCCCAAACATTTAGCATATTTAGGGTCAAGCGCATGTTCAGCATCAATAAAGGCTGCTATGCCACCTAGTTTTTGCACCTCGGCAATCACGTGCAATGTCAGCGTTGTTTTGCCTGATGACTCAGGACCATAAATTTCAACCACTCGCCCCCTAGGCAAGCCACCAATACCTAAGGCAATATCTAGACTTAAACTACCTGTAGAAACCACCTCAATATCACTTTGAGCTTGATCGTCGCCTAAAAATATAACTGAGCCTTTGCCAAATTGCTTATCAATCTGTGCAAGAGCTGCTTTTAGGGCTTGTTTTTTCTGTTCATCCACGTTGTTTCTCCTAGGTAAAATGTTATCAATTCTTATGCAAAATATTTTCACAGATTATATCTGAAATATGCCGGCAACTTTTTCAATAAATGATACTCAAAACATGACGATTGCACTCAAACTTGCCAGCCAAGGAAAATACGGTGTAAAGTCCAATCCTATGGTTGGTTGTGTAATTGTAAAACATACAAAAATTATTGCCAAAGGCTATCACCAAACCTTTGGCAAAGCGCATGGGGAAATTAACGCCTTACAACAAATTAACCACCAAGCTCAGAATGCTACATTTTACGTCACTCTAGAGCCTTGTTCACACCAAGGAAAAACCCCGTCTTGTGCGCAGGCCATTATTGACTCAGGTGCTAAAAAAGTTATTATTGCTATGCTTGACCCTAATCCACTGGTCAATGGCAAAGGTGTTGTCATGCTTGAAAATGCAGGTATTGAGGTTAAAATTGGCTTGTTAGAAAATGATGCATTAACTCTTAATCAAGGATTCATCAAACGCATGAAAACCAATCAGCCTTTTGTGCGTTGCAAAATAGCCATGAGTCTTGATGGCAAAACCTCAATGAGCTCAGGTGAAAGTAAATGGATTACCTCAGAAGCTGCAAGATTGGACGTGCAAAAATTACGTGCCAATCACCAAGCAATTATGACTGGCTCGGGCACAATTATTAGTGACAATCCTTTAATGACAGTACGTCTTGATAATATCAACCCAACGCCACTACGTGTTGTGATTGATAGTAAAAATCAAATAACAAACACCTCGCTTAATATATTTAACACTGATGCACCAACACTAATCTTAAATCCAACCAACACCAAAATACTTGCCTCTGGCAAGCTGGACCTTAGTGATGTCTTAGCCCAATTAGGCAATCAAGGCATTAACAGTGTCTTACTTGAGGCAGGCCCTAAATTGATTGGTGCTATGATTAAAAACAACTTAATTGATGAGTTTATTATTTATGTAGCACCCATATTGATGGGCAGTGATGCCAATTCAATGCTTAATCTGGTTATTAAAAATATAGTTCATAAAATTAAGCTGAATATTGTTAATGTTAGAATGGTGAGTGATGACATTAGGATAACAGCCACTTTAAAATGAACAGACTAACTAATAAACACATTATCCTTGGCGTGAGCGGCTCTATTTCAGCTTATAAAGCACCTGATATTGTACGCCGATTGCAAGATTTAGGTGCTCAGGTAAAAGTGATTCTTACTGAGGGAGGTGCTAAATTTATAACCGAGTTATCCTTACAATCAATCTCAAAAAATAAAGTTCATCGTAATTTATGGGATGAAGATGCTAAACTTGGTATGGGACATATTGAACTTGCCAAATGGGCAGATGCCATTTTAATCGCGCCTGCCAGTGCCAATACCGTTGCCAATATCACTCTAGGAAAAGCTGATGACTTATTAAGTAATGTCATTTTAGCAAACGATACGCCATTACTTATTGCACCTGCTATGAACCTAAAAATGTATCAATCTCATGCGCTTCAAGACAACCTATCAACGCTTGTTAGTCGCCGTATAATCATCATTAAGCCAGAATCTGGTAAACAGGCTTGTGGTGATATTGGCATAGGCAGACTTGCAGAACCATCAAGCATTGCCAAACAAGTGGCCAGTCAGTTTATCAGCACAAAACTCACTGGTAAAAAGGTACTGATTACCTTGGGTGCCACTATTGAAGCCATTGACCCAGTTAGGTTTATTTCTAATCACAGTAGCGGAAAAATGGGCATGGCATTGGTCAATACTTGTCTTGAAATGGGCGCATCAGTGACTTGTATTTATGGCAATATCACCACAACTCTAAATGCAAAATCTAACAATATATCCATCATTAGTGCACAACAAATGTATACCAAGGTTATGGATAGCATCACTGGTCAAGATATTTTTATTGCTTGTGCGGCTGTGAGTGATTTTTCTGTTAAAAACTCAAACAATCAAAAAATAAAAAAAGATGGACAAAATCTAACACTTGAACTCATTCCAAACAAAGATATATTGGCAGATGTCTGCAAATTAAAAGAAAAACCTATTTGCATGGGCTTTGCTGCAGAAACACAAAATATATTAAAAAATGCTCAAAAAAAGCTCAAAAATAAAGGCTGTGATGTCATTATCCTTAATGATGTTTCAAAGGCTGACTTTGGCTTCAATATGGATGAAAATGAGGTGGTTTTTTTGAGTCGAAACTTAAACAAAAAAATTGCCAAAAATAGCAAACAAAAAGTGGCAAAAAAAATCCTTGAAATCTTTATTAAAGAATGCTTATAAATACCAAAAAATGCTGTTAAATCAACGCCCAATAGACTTACTCACAAAACTGTGGATAAACATGTTAATATCTCATTAAAAAGCACTCAAAACGTTGATATATTGCACCTTTTTATGGTTTTGAATAAAAATTAATCAGTTATAATTTTTAATTAAAAATCAACAACTTATATAGATTTATAAAAAACCGATAGCTGAGAAAATGTCTATTAATTAATTTGAAAACACTTTAGAGGAAAACTAAACTGGTTTCACGATATATTTAGCAATGATAAATCAATAAAGCCACGTTTATTTTCAAAGTTGAACAACCTTATTAATGCTAAGGTCAAATTGTCTTGGTATGGCAAAAATTTGCCAGCATTACATGCCAATGATCAATGGCATTTTCGAGTAACACTAAAACGCAATAATGGTTATCAAAATTTAGGTAGTTTTGACTATGAACAATGGTTATTTTACAAACAA
The DNA here is from genome assembly GCF_016592615.1 of Isorropodon fossajaponicum endosymbiont JTNG4. Classification (NCBI taxonomy): domain Bacteria; kingdom Pseudomonadati; phylum Pseudomonadota; class Gammaproteobacteria; species Isorropodon fossajaponicum symbiont. The sequence goes on along the minus strand of NZ_AP013043.1, from coordinate 138,638 downwards.
ATTGACGCAACGGGCTATGTTAGAAACAGCATTAACAACAAGCTAATTAAGTCAAACAATAGCTTGTCGATTAACAAATTTAGGCAAAATATTAAACAAACTTTATCTAAATTTTTAAATAAATTACGATTTGATGGTGTGCTTAATGCGCTTGTCATTGGTGATAGAACATTAATATCTGAGTACAATTGGACACTCTTTAAAGCCACCAATACCACACACCTTAGTGTTATTCTCTGGCTTGCACATCGGGCTTATATCTGGTTTTATATTTTTATTTTCCAGTTTTTTGTGGCGTCAATGTATAAGATGCACATTACGTATACCTGCTGTAGCTATAGGCGGTTATTTTGGTTTGATGTCCGCCTTAATTTATGCACTAATTGCAGGATTTTCCATCCCTACTCAACGCGCCTTTATTATGGCGAGCGTGGTGTTTTTATCCATTATTCTTAGGCGTTATCATGCTATTTGGCAACTTTATGGCATGGCACTTTTATTGGCTCTTGTCATTAATCCAGTCAGTATTTTTAGCGTGGGCTTTTGGTTGTCTTTTTATGTAGTTGCTATTATTATTTACGGCACTAGTCAACACAAAAACAGACACTGGATTGTTCGACTTATCTATATTCAATTACTGATTAGTCTTGCCACAATGCCTTTAGTTGCTTGGTTTTTTAATTCTGGGTCAATTTTCTTTCACTTATTGCCAATCTAGTCGCTATTCCAATATTTAGTTTTATCAGCACGCCATTTGCACTCGTAGGTGCAATATTTGCCCATTTACAACTTTCTTTGCTAGCCACGCTGAGTTTTTTGATATTGCCAATCAATCCTTGATTATCTTGTCAGTTTTACTTGAATATCTACAAAGCCTTAATTTTAATCAGTGGTATTACACCCAAGCATCAAGTGCTGAAATGTTACTATTAATCATTGCAATACTAATGATCGTACTACCTTCAGCGCTTCATCTTCGTAAGATAGCCCTGATTTTATTATTACTAATTGCATTTCACCCCTTTGAAAAAATAACCAAAGGGTCAGTGGTTATTACGATTCTTGATGTTGGACAAGGACTTGCAAATGTAATTCGCACCCAAAATCATACTCTATTATTTGATACGGGTAGCGGCTACCCTTCTAGATTTAACATAGGTGATGCAGTCATTATTCCTTATTTACGTTCAAAACAAATTCAATATTTGGATAAAATTATTATCTCTCATGGTGATAATGACCATATCGGTGGCTTAAACTCTGTCCTAAAAGCATTTAACGTATTAGAAATACACACCTCAGTACCCAATAAAATTAAAGCAACCACAGCCTTATGCAAAAAAGGACAGCATTGGGTTTGGTATGATGTGCTATTTGAAATACTCAACCCATTCGCACTCAATACTACTCAGCGGCGATATTGAGAAAAAAGCTGAAAAATATTTAATCGCTAATCAAAAAAATAAACTTCCTAGTAATATACTCATTAGTCCACATCATGGTAGTAAGACCTCATCAAGTGATAAATTCTTAGACGTAGTTTCACCCAATTTCTAGCGGCTATAAAAATAGATTTAACCACCCTGCTAAGGTCGTTGTAAATAGATACAAAAATCATAACATTAATATTTTAAACACCAGTTGCGCTGGACAAATTGAGATTTTTCTAGATAAAGACATTGCAATTAATCAATACAGGTTAGATTATGCACGCTACTATCAACGCCAGTGCAACTAATGATAATGAATCTTGCTAACTTGATCTTGAGCCAAGGCGTTAACAGCGTCAATTAGTTGTTGATTGGGCGTCACCAAATAGGCTTTGTTTAGCAACATGCCACCTCTTAAATTATCAGTCATATAAGAGATTTTAACAGGGCAATTGCCTTTATGTTCAAGTAGCACTTTGACAAGTTTGTCAAAAATTGACTGGTGTTTGGTATTTAATAATACTTCAAAGCCCTTAGCGTAACTCATTTTCACTTGCCCAATATTTTCAATTTTATCAACCACTACTTGCCACTGATCTCTGAAATCTTTATTAATCTTGCCTGAAATTACCACCACTTCATCAACAATAAGTTGATCGCTCACCGAACCTAGGGTTTTAATAAATACCACAGCATTTAATAGCTTAGCACCATCTTCAACCGTGACCAGAGCAATTTGCCCGCCACTCTTAGTAGCACGATAACGTAGCTCTGAAATCAATGCCAATACACGCACGTCTTTATTATTTCTAAAAACAATTTTAGAAGGCAATGTTGCGCCAATACGCTTTAAATCGGCTTTATATTCATCAGTAGGATGATCATCAAAATAATAACCCAACACGCTTTTTTCTAATTGTAGCCTCTCTTTAAACGAAAAACTTGGTACTGAAAGATAATGCGCCTCATATTCATTATGTTGTTCAGCATTGGAAAACAACCCGCTTTGACCACTAGAATGGTCATTTTGCTTTTGTTCTGCTTGCTTAATGGCGGTAGGATAGGTTTTGATTAAACTTGCTCTATCCACACCCAACACATCAAAAGCGCCACTATAAATCAATGCTTCAATGGCACGCTTGTTTAAATAACGCTTTTCAATTCTAGAACAAAACTCAAATAAATCTTTATAAGTGCCATTAGCATTGCGCTCAAATACGAGCGCATCAACCAATACGCTACCTACGCCTTTAATTGCACCAAGGCCATAGGCAACTGTTTTTTCATCATTAATACTAAATTCATAATTAGATTCGCACACATTTGGGCCATTAACCACCAAGCCCATTTTCCGAACCTCACTAATGGTAAATGAAATTCTATCTGTATCATCCATCATACCGGATAAAACTGCTGCCATAAAAGGTGCAGGGTAATGAGACTTAAGCCAAGCAGTATGATAAGACACATAGGCGTATGCCACCGAATGAGATTTATTAAAACCATAGCCCGAAAACTTATCAATCAAATCGAAAATTTCGTTGGCTTTTTTCTCGTCAATATTTTTTTCAGCAGCACCTTTAACAAACACGCTACGCTGGCGACTCATCTCACTGGCTTTTTTCTTACCCATCGCACGTCTAAGCAAATCTGCACCGCCTAAAGAGTAGCCTGCCATTACCTGTGCTGATTTCATTACTTGTTCTTGGTATAAAAATACACCATTGGTTGGTTTAAGGATTTGTTCTAACATTGGGTGCGGGTATTTAACTTGAGCACCATGCTTTACATTAATATAATCATCAACCATGCCTGCATCTAATGGACCTGGACGATACAGTGCTAACATGGCAACGATATCTTCAAAATTATCCGCTTGCAGCTTCTTTAGATAACTACGCATACCTTCAGACTCTAATTGGAAAATACCTGTTGTATCGCAACGTTGAAGTAGCTCATAGACTTTTTTGTCATCCAATGGCAAAGCATCTAAATCAATCGGTTCATCTGATAAGCCTTTAGCACTAATTAACTTAACAGTCTTATGAATAACCGTTAAATTGGACAACCCCAAAAAGTCAAATTTAACCAAACCAACTGCTTCAACGTCATCTTTATCAAATTGAGAAACCACACTATCATTCTCACCATAACCTTTGTACACTGGACAAAAATCACTAATTTTGCTCGGTGCAATAACCACGCCACCTGCATGTGTACCAACATTTCGCACTAGGCCTTCTAGTTGCTTAGAAAGATCAATCAATGCCGTTACACTTTCTTCTGAATCATAACGAGCTCGCAACTCCTCTGAACCTCCTTCTTCAGGATCACTCAAGGCCTTTTCAAGTGTCATTTTCAAATCACTAGGAATCATTTTTGATATTTTGTCACTAAACCCATAAGGGTGACCCAGAACGCGCCCTGCATCACGTACCACACCTTTAGCTGCCATTGTGCCATAAGTAACAATTTGTGAAACTTTTTCATGACCATATTTTTTAGACACATAGTCAATCACTTCATCTCGACGGTCAGTACAAAAATCAATGTCAAAATCTGGCATGGAAACCCGCTCTGGATTTAAAAAACGCTCAAATAACAAGTCATGCTTAATTGGGTCAACATTGGTAATGCCTAAAACATAAGCCACTAACGAACCAGCGCCAGAACCACGACCCGGACCTACTGGAATATCATTTTCTTTTGACCATCTAATAAAATCTGCCACAATTAGGAAATAACCCGGAAATCCCATTTGATTGATAACATCAAGCTCAAATTTTAAGCGTTGGTGATAAATTTGCGCATCAACTTTTAAGTTTTGTAAGCGCTTAACCAAACCACTCTCCGCCTCTTCACAAAAGAATTGCTCTATGGTTAACCCTTCTGGTACAGGAAAATCTGGCAAATAATTCTTTTTGAATAACTCAAAATGCACATTACAGCGTTTGGCAATTTCTAATGTATTTTCTAAAATTTCTGGCAAATCAGCAAACAATTCATGCATTTGCTTAGATGATTTTAGAAATTGTTCCTTAGAAAAATGTCGTTCACGCCGTGTATCATCCAAAAGACCACCCTGAGAAATGCAAATTCTAGCCTCATGTGCATCAAAATCACTTTCATTTAAAAACTGCACATCGTTTGTTGCCACAACAGCAACACCAAGTTCAAGCGCCAATTCAACGCAAAGGTGTAAGTGCTTTTCATCAAATTCCCTTGAAGTTCTCTGTACACCTAAATAATAACGCTCAACAAAAACAGCCTGCCAAAATTCAACTTTTTGCTTAGCTTCAACCATTTGATTTGATATTAAGTGTTTGGCTACGTCGCTATAAATAGGTGTTGCGATCATAATCAAGCTTTGGTTATGATCAATTAGTTGTTGCTGTGTTACACTAACACCCTCAAATGAGCGCCCTTGAGTATAGGACAAAGAAATCAATTCAGAAAGATTGAGATAGCCTTGATGGTCTTGACACAATAATAAAACCGAATAAAACTCACCCTCTTTATCCTTGACATTAATTTTAGCGCCAAATATGGGTTTGATGTTGGCAGTAGTGGCTTTTTGATAAAACTTAACGGCAGCAAAAAGATTGGATTCATCCGTTAGTGCAATTGAATCCATGCCAATTTCTTGTGCTTTTTCAATCAATTTTGGAATGCGCACCAAAGAGTTCTCAACCGAGAATTCACTTTGACAATGTAGATGCACAAAACCAGGATTAGCCATTAAGAATAATTTGATGAAATACTTATCTATTTTACAAGTCTAAATAAACCACTCTAAATAACTTGGTTTTATTTTAATAAGTGTTAGAAGTTTTCAAAATATATCAAATAAAAGGAAGGTCATTAAAAAACCCAATTGAAAATTTCAATATAGATTTTTATGACAAAAAAAAATAGACAAAAAATGGGTATTTTTTCTAACTCATTAGCTTGTTTTAGAGCCTAGGTCCAGCTGTTTTTGCTAATGCAGTTTGTGCTGTTGCATTAATTGTTTGCTTATGAGCTTTATTTGCTAAAGCAACTGCCGCAACATTTTTACCTGCTTTGTGCAATGTTTTAGCTTTTTTAATCATCTTTCCAGTGTCACGCCATGCCATATTTACAGCAAGATTGGCTTTATAGCCAGTCTCAGCTGCTTTAATGGCAGACTTAAATGAATCAGAAGAGCCGTTATTCCAGTTATGCGAACTATCTAAAGAGTTAGCCTGAACTGTTAAAGCAAGTAGTGTCAAAGTTGTTAGTAATACTTTTTTCATTAGTGTCTCCTATTTTCTGTATCTATCAGCAGTGATTTCAAGACCATTGCTCATTGCTTGATGGAAAAACTCCATATTACGAAATGCTTCTGTCTGAGCTTTTAATGGCTTAGCACGCATATTCTTTAAGCAACCACCATAACGACGATGTAGTGTGCCCATACCAGCCCATTTTGCACGATACATAGGTACGTGAGTAGTATGACCTAATGCAGGGGATAAAATGTCAGCACGGGCTTTTTTACCTGCGTTATACACATGACAATCTGCACAAGACATGTTGAACTGGCCACGCTTAGCATAAAAGAAAGCCTTACCCTTCTCATAAGCTGCTTTAGCACCAGCAGACTCAACTTTTACATTAATTTTTTGTCCAGCTGCCTGATCTGAAATCCAAGCACTAATACGAGCAATTTTGCCCTTCTTAGAACCTAACTTCTTGCCAGTTTGTTGTTGGTAGCACTTTTTAATTGCACTTTCAAGTGTGACCACCTGTTGAGTTGCTTCATCAAAGTATGGGTGTTTAACACGAGCTGCCGCTGGATCTTTAAGCGAAGTACACTTATCAAGACCAAACTTTAAATACTCCTTGCCACCTTTTTCCACTGCCTCCTCATAAGGGGGAATACCGTCTAAGATTTCCTCAAATTGTTCTCTTGAACCTTGATCAACTGCATATACACCATTGGTGTAGTCTGCAAATTCAACATTCGGAAGAATTGTTTTAAAGTGGTTAATAAAGGCCTCTTGGTCAGACGCAACATCAGCTGATGCTACGTTAATCAACAAACCTAAACCAGCCACTGTGGTTATTAGTTTTTTCATTAATCTCTCCCCAGTAATCATAAACAGTTATTTAGACTTTGCAGTCGCAGAACCTGTTTTACCTTTATTGTCTTTATACTTAAGTTCAATTGTGTCACCCTTCTTACCAGGAACATTAAACCTAAAGTATGGGTTTTTAGAAATTGAACTACCAATATCAGCATCCACAACTTTGCTACCATTGTGTAATACAACCATATTTTCAATATAGTTAGCTGGTACGATTTTACCTTTTTTCTTACGTAGACCTGTCTCCATAGGGTGTTTAATTAAACACTTAATACCAATAACACCTTTTCTAGCCTTGGGCTTTAATTTAATACTTGCCATTTTTATATTCTCCTTTTAATATGATTAGTTAATTAACCGCCACAGCCGCCAATTGTTACCTTGACTTCTTGAGTTTTAGAAGTTGTTGTTCCACCTGCTGTCACTAATGCTATTACTAGAGAAGTTTTACCCATCTTAACACGAGTAGACACATAACCCTGGGCACCAGATAAATTAAATGAAGCTGCTAAAGGGGTAGAGTTATTTTTAATATAAAAAGAAATATTTGTTACCCCTTTAATTTTAGAAGCGTCTACCGTCATTGGTACTACTGTACCATTCTCAGCAATCTTAGGCACTTTGAATTTGAATGAACCTTGACCAGCATTTGCAATCAAAGCACTTGCTACATCTGATTTAGCCTTAAAACTTGCAGAATTAGCAAAAACCATGCTTGGTGTTAGTAAGCCTGCACCTACTGCTGTAGCAACTGCAGAACCTGTCATCGCACTTTTTAGAAATAACCTTCTTTTCATCTTGCTCTCCTTATTTTGAATAAATGAAATCTGTAATTTGATCAATTTGCTTTTCGGTTAGCGCTTGGTGCTTACCAAACGGAGGCATAATTGAATGTGGATTCTTAATAGTCGCATCCCAAATTTGCTCTCTTAAATCAGCTTTTTTTGGAAATCTTGCTTTCATTGCAAGTAGTGGTGGCCCAATTGTTCCTGGCAAACTTCCACCTGGAATCATATGACATGCTAGACAATTGCCCAACTTACGACCAAAAGTTACCTCTTCGCCCGTCATCTCTTTAACACCTGCTTGTGTTGGCATCATAAATAATGTTGCCAATGTCACAACTGCTGAGATAGAAGAAATAGTTTTCTTCATATTTCTCTCCTCTTTATATAAAAAAATAAATCCCTCAACAAGGCGTTAAGCCTTGACGAGAGGAATGATATAGCACTTAAAAATACTTTGCAACTCTTTTATTAAAGCGTTATATTATAATATTCTAAAAATAATGTCACGTAATGTCTATGTTTTATAACCTTATTTCAAAGTAGCTTTTCATACCAATTGCAAGTAATACCATTTATAAAAAAATTAATGTTGCTTATTGTAAGTTTACAATGCACATATTTACAGAGAAAGAGCAAGTTATTCTTCAAAAAGGAACAAGCAAATGGTCAAACAAGAAGAAATTATTTGATTGAGTTTTTCCTTTTAAACTTGCTTTGCAGCCTTAATTAGTGCTTGAGCTTTATGCATAGTCTCATCCCACTCTGATTGTGCTATAGAGTCATAAACAATGCCCGCTCCAGCTTGAATATAAAGCATTTGGTCTTTAATCACAGCAGTGCGAATAGCAATTGCCATATCCATACATCCATGCCAAGATAAATAGCCAATTGCACCTGAATAAATATTACGTTTTAAAGGTTCAACCTCATTGATAATTTCTATTGCTCGCACTTTGGGTGCACCACTGAGTGTGCCTGCTGGAAAGGTTGCTTTTAGAACATCAATCACGCTTACATCGTCTTTAAGCTCACACTCAACGTTCGATACAATATGCATCACATGCGAGTAGCGTTCAACAAACATTTTATCAGTCAACTTAACGGTGCCCGTTTTTGCAATACGACCTAAATCATTACGACCCAAGTCAATCAACATTAAATGTTCTGCAATTTCTTTTTCATCATTTAGTAAGTCTTGCTCCAATGCCAAATCTTGGGCGTGGTTCTTACTGCGCACACGAGTACCCGCCATAGGTCTAACGGTTGCACGTCTATTACTATCCACACGAGTGAGAATCTCTGGTGAAGAACCAATAATCATAATATCATCCAAATTGAGATAATACATATAAGGCGACGGATTGAGGCGTCTAAGTTGTCGATATAACTCAATTGGTGGTGCTTTGAATGTTGTACTAAGTCTTTGTGAAGGCACTACCTGCATGACATCACCAGCCTTAATATATTGTTGAATGGTGTCAACTGCAACTTTATAGTTTTGTTCGCCAAAGCTAGAGATAAAATCTGCACTACTAAGATGATCAGATTGATAGTCTTTTTTAATTAAAGGTTGGTTAATCTGATGTTCGATTTCACTTAATCTTGATTGCGCATCTTTAAAACTTTGCTTGGCAGGATTAATGTGCGTCATTAAAAAAGCTTTATTGGCTAAATTATCAAATACCACCAAATCATTAGACACCATAAGCATAATATCCGCAATATTAAGCTCATCTTTTTGCTTGGTATGTTTTAATTTTGGTTCAATATAGTGAATAATTTCATAGCCGAAATAGCCCACTAAACCGCCATTAAACTCTGGCAAATTATCAATTTTTGGCACCTTGTATTGCTGTTGATATTGTTCAATCCATAATAGCGGGTCCTTTACAATAAATGACTCAAGCTGTTGTGAATTTCTCTCAATACAAACCTTATAACCAAATACTTTAATAACGGTTTGTGCACTCAAACCAATCATCGAATAACGACCCCATTTTTCTCCACCCTGTACGGATTCAAAAAGATAGGAATAAGGCGTATCTGCCAGTTTTAAGTACAAACCTAGTGCGGTATCAGTGTCTAGAACCACCCCCTTAAAAACGGGAATGTGGTTGTAGCCCTGTTCAACAAATTGATTGAAACTAGATTGATTCATATAAACAGTATTTATGTAGAAATTCTAAGTATTTTAAACCTTGTAATAAAAAAACCGCATCAATTTTGATTAATGCGGTTTTTTATTTTTAAGCAAAAGTTAATATCACCCCTCTTGTGCTTGCTCCTCTGCTTCGTTTAATTGATCAGCCAGTGCCTGCTGCGCATCAACTGCTTGCGTAATCCTTGCAACATATTGAGCGCGACGCTTTTGATGATGTTTAAAGCCGGTACCCGCTGGAATTAATCGACCCACAATCACGTTTTCTTTCAAGCCTTGGAGTGTGTCCACACGTCCTGTTGTTGAAGCCTCTGTTAACACACGGGTTGTTTCTTGGAACGAAGCAGCAGAAATAAACGACTCCGTTGCCAAAGACGCTTTAGTGATACCCATTAACAATCTTTGATAGATGATTAAGTCCCTACCTTGTGCTTCTAATTGCTTATTAGTTTCAATGACTCGACCATATTCAGCAGTTTCACCATTAACAAATGATGAATCACCTGCATCAAGAACCTCAACTTTACGTAGCATTTGTTTAACAATGACTTCAATGTGCTTGTCAGAAATATTAACACCTTGTAAGCGATAAACATTCTGAACTTCTCTAACAACATAATTAGCCAATGCCTCAACACCCAATAGACGCAAGATATCATGCGGGTTAGATGGACCATCTGAAATCACATCGCCCTTTTCAATGGTTTCACCATCAAATACGTTAATTTGACGCCATTTGTGAATCATCATTTCAATGGCTTCACCTTCTGCACTGGTAATAATTAAACGGTCTTTAGATTTGGTAGAACTGCCAAAGCTAATGACACCAGTTGCTTCTGCAAGAATTGAATGATCTTTAGCCTTGCGCGCTTCAAATAAATCAGCAACACGTGGCAGACCGCCTGTAATATCACTTGTTTTAGACAAATCTTTAGGAATTTTAGCCAGCACCTCACCTGCCACAATGACTTGATTGTCATCTAAGTTAATCTTAACAGTTGAAGGTAGATAATGCGTTGATAATACAACTTCAGAATCACTTTCCTCAACCATTTTAATTAACGGCTTTAGTCCTTTTGCTGCCGTGGATCTTTCAGCTTCATCAATCATCTCAAAGAACGTTAAACCCGTCAATGGATCGGTATTTTTATTAACCGTCACACCTTCAACAAAATCTACAAAAATCACACGACCTGCCTGCTCAGAAATAATAGGATGCGTATGCGGGTCCCAATCAGCAATCTTGTCTTTTGCTTTAACCTTACCACCTTCTTGCACATGCACAATCGCACCATAAGGAATTTTATAACGTTCAACCTCTTGACCTTTGTTATTACGAATGGTGACCTCAGAAGAACGAGAAACGACCACTAAATCATTGTTTTCATTAGTGATAGATTTTAAGTTTTCAAAGTGTGCAACACCATCCGTATTAACATTGACACTACTAACCGCAGTAGAAGCAGATGCAGCACCACCAATATGGAAAGTACGCATGGTTAGCTGTGTACCTGGCTCACCAATAGATTGTGCTGCAATAACACCAATCGCCTCACCCACACCAATTTTATGACCACGTGCCATGTCGTTACCATAACATGATGAGCACACACCATAACGTGTATCGCAAGTGATAGTCGAACGTACTTTCATCGACTCAATGCCTAATTCATTAATCTTGTCTGAATCATCCAAAGAGACCAAATGACCTTTTTCTAAAAACACCTTTGTTGAATCTGGCATTAATATATCTTCTGCTGTCACTCGACCTAATGTTGCTGCACCCAAGGTTTGTACAATATTACCACCATCAATCACTGCCTTCATAATCAGGCCATTATCGGTACCACAATCATCTTCAGTAATCACTAAGTCTTGTCCAACATCCACCAAACGTCTGGTCAAATAACCAGAGTTTGCTGTTTTAAGTGCTGTATCAGCCAAACCTTTGCGTGCCCCGTGTGTAGAAATAAAGTACTGCATATTGTTCAAACCTTCACGAAAGTTTGATGTAATTGGCGTTTCAATAATTGACCCATCTGGCTTCGCCATCAATCCGCGCATGCCTGATAACTGACGCATTTGTGCAGGAGAACCCCTAGCACCTGAATCGGCCATCATATAAACCGAGTTAAATGAGGCAAGTTTTTGAGTCTTGCCATCAGCGTCAGTAAAATCTTCAAAACCAATCTCGTCCATCATGGCTTTTGCCACTTTTTCAGAAGTGCGTGACCAAATATCAATCACCTTGTTATAGCGTTCACCATCGGTCACAACACCTTTAGAAAATTGCTCCTGAATATCTTTAACTTGAACCTCTGCCTGTTCAATCATCATGGCTTTAGAGTCTGGAATGATCATATCATTTGAACAAAATGAAATACCTGATTTGGTTGAATATTGGAAACCCATATACATCATTTGATCAGCAAACATAACCGTTTGCTTTAATTCTTGCGTGCGGTAGCAAACATGAATTAAATTAGAAACTACTTTTTTATTAATGGCCTCATTGATTAAATCAAATGACAAGCCATTCGGCAAAATTCTTGAAAAAATCGCACGACCCACCGTGGTATCAACGATACGTTTAGTGCTAGGCTCAAATTTACCATCAATTTTTTGATAATCCTGAATGCGTAATTTAACCTTGGCATGCAAGGTAACATTGCCAGACTCATAAGCGTTAAGCGCTTCGGTTGTATTTGCAAAAATTAGCCCTTCACCTTTTTGGTTAATCATTTCACGAGTCATATAGTAAAGACCCAAGATAACATCTTGTGAAGGCACAATAATAGGTTCACCACTAGCAAGGTGTAAGACATTATTAGACGCCAACATTAGTGTTCTTGCTTCTAGTTGTGCTTCCTCAGATAAAGGCACGTGCACTGCCATCTGGTCACCATCAAAGTCAGCATTAAATGCACCACACACAAGTGGATGCAACTGAATAGCTTTACCTTCAATCAATAGCGGTTCAAATGCTTGAATGCCTAAACGGTGTAATGTTGGTGCACGGTTTAGTAAAACCGGGTGCTGATGCACGACTCTTTCTAAAATGTCCCACACTTCTGGTGATTCACTTTCAACCATCTTCTTGGCAGCTTTAATAGTTGAGGCCAAGCCTTTAGCTTGTAATCTATTATAAATAAATGGCTTAAATAATTCTAATGCCATTTTCTTGGGCAAGCCACACTGGTGTAACTTAAGATAGGGCCCACAAACAATCACTGAACGACCTGAATAATCAACTCGCTTACCTAATAAATTTTGGCGGAAACGCCCTTGCTTGCCTTTAATCATATCTGATATAGACTTCAAAGGACGACGATTATTACCCATCACAGCACGACCACGACGACCATTATCAATGAGTGAATCTACCGCCTCCTGTAGCATGCGCTTTTCATTGCGAACAATAATTTCAGGTGCGTCAAGCTCTAATAAACGTGCTAAACGATTATTACGATTAATTACGCGACGATATAAGTCGTTAAGATCTGAAGTCGCAAAACGACCGCCATCTAATGGCACTAAAGGACGTAAATCAGGCGGAAGAATTGGTAATACTTTTAACACCATCCATTCAGGCTTATTGCCAGATTGGATTAATGAATTAACCAATTTAAGACGTTTATTGTATTTTTTAAGTTTAGTTTGACTTTTTGTATTTAAACTATCTTCGCGTAAATTAGCCGCTTCAACCTCAAGTTTCATGTCGGATAAGACATCTTGAATAGCCTCTGCACCCATTTTTGCTTCAAACTCGTCATCACCATATTCATCTAGTGCATCAAAATACATCTCTTCAGTTAATAACTGCTTATGCACAAGTGGTGTTGAACCTGAATCAGTCACTAAGAATGCTTCAAAATAAAGCACACGCTCAATATCCTTGAGTGTCATATCCATCAACAATCCCAGACGTGAAGGCAAAGATTTTAAATACCAAATATGCGCAACTGGTGCTGCTAATTCGATATGACCCATGCGCTCACGACGAACCTTTGAATACGTTACCTCAACCCCACATTTTTCACACACAACGTTGCGAAACTTCATGCGCTTATACTTACCGCACAAACACTCAAAATCTTTCATGGGACCAAATATTTTGGCACAAAACAAGCCTTCTCTTTCAGGCTTAAAGGTACGATAATTAATAGTTTCAGGCTTTTTAACCTCGCCATATGACCATGAACGAATCTTCTCAGGAGAAGCCAGCCCAACTCTAATTGCGTCAAAATCTTGCTCTTTTTGCTCTAACTTATGAATTTTTAATAAATCTCTCATTGAATTCTCCTAATTAGTGTTGTTCTAACTCAACATCAATACCTAACGAACGAATCTCTTTCACCAAAACATTAAATGATTCTGGCATGACCGACTCTGTTAAATTCTTACCATCAACAATGCTCTTATACATTTTTGCTCGTCCTGCGACATCATCAGATTTTACGGTTAACATTTCGCGCAATGTATGTGCTGCACCATAAGCTTCTAATGCCCACACCTCCATCTCACCAAATCTTTGACCACCAAACTGAGCCTTGCCACTAAGTGGTTGTTGTGTCACTAGTGAATAAGGGCCAGTAGAACGTGCATGCATCTTGTCATCAACCAAATGGTTCAGTTTTAACATGTGCATATAGCCGACAGTCACGTGGCGGTCAAATGGCTCGCCTGTACGACCATCATATAATTGTTCTTGACCAGACTCTGGTAAATCGGCTAATCTAAGCAATGATTTAATGTCTTCTTCTTTAATACCATCAAATACTGGTGTTGCCATTGGCACACCTTCGCGAAGGTTATTTGCCAGTTCAATAATTTCCTCATCATTAAATGACGCTAAATCTTCCTGCTTGCCATAGGAGTTATAAACCTTGTCTAAAAAGTCTCTAATCTGTTTAACCATCTCAGTGCGTTTTTCATCTAATATGGCAGCAATTTTATACCCCAGGCCTTTAGCAGCATAACCCAAGTGAACTTCTAACACTTGACCTACATTCATACGTGATGGTACGCCTAGTGGATTAAGCACAACATCTATGGTAGAACCGTCTGCAAGATAAGGCATATCTTCAACTGGAGATACACGTGAAATCACACCTTTATTACCATGGCGTCCAGCCATTTTATCACCCACTTGGAGTGTTTTACGGGTTGCCACGTAAACCTTAGCCATCTTCATAACACCTGGTGGCAATTCCGCACCCTCGTTAATCTTGGCTCTTTCTTCTTCAAAAAATTTCTCAAACTCAACTTGCTTGGCTTTGGCTTGTTTGACCAATACTGCTACTTCTTTATTAACAGTTGCATCTTCAACTTTAAGCTTAGAAATGTCTTTATTATCAAGTTTTTTCATCAATTTAGCACTTAACTTCTCACCTGCTTTAATATCACCAACAGTCCTACTTAGCACATTGCCAGAAAGTTTTAAACGTACGCGACGGAAGATGTCACCATCAATAATGCCAAATTCATCGTCAATGTCTTTTTTAATTCTCTCTAAGCGTTCTGCATCAATACTTAATGCTCTGGCATCTTTTTCCACGCGGTCACGTATAAAGACCTGAACATCAATAACAACACCCGATTTAGAAGCGCCAACACGTAATGATGAATCTTTAACATTATTAGCTTTTTCGCCAAAAATAGCTCTGAGTAATTTCTCCTCAGGGGAAAGCGCTGTTTCACTTTTAGGCGTTACTTTACCGACTAAAATGTCACCACCTTTAACACGAGCACCTACATAAACAACACCCACTTCATCTAACTTAGCCAGTGCTGACTCGCTAACATTTGGAATGTCGGCAGTAATTTCTTCAGGACCTAATTTAGTATCACGTGAATAGGCGGTTAATTCTTCAATATGAATGGTTGTATAACGATCTTCTTGTACGACCTTCTCTGAAATTAAAATTGAATCTTCAAAGTTGTAACCGTTCCAAGGCATAAAGGCAATCTTCATATTTTGACCTAATGCCAGCTCACCCATATCGGTTGATGGACCATCTGCCAAGACATCACCAACAGCAATTTTATCACCCGTTTTAACTAATGGCTTTTGGTTAATGCAAGTATTCTGATTGGAACGTGAATACTTAGTCAAATTGTAAATATCAACGCCCAGTTCACTTGCTTTAGTTTGCTTGGAATCTACACGAATAACAATACGTGATGCATCTACCGCCTCAACCACACCACCATGTTTAGCAGTTACACAAACACGAGAGTCTATTGCCACAAGACGCTCAATACCTGTACCAACCAATGGCTTTTCAGCTTTTAACACAGGAACAGCCTGGCGCTGCATGTTTGAGCCCATCAGCGCACGGTTCGCATCATCATGTTCTAAAAAAGGAATGAGTGCTGCTGCTACCGATGCAATTTGCTTAGAGTCAATATCAATTAATGTCACTTCTGATGAATTCACCAAAACAAACTCATTCTTACGGCGACAAGAAATAAGATCGTCCATTAACTTGCCTTTATCATTCACTGTTGCATTTGCTTGTGCAATTGTATGCGTGATTTCATCAATGGCTGAAACATAAATCACCTCTTTAGTGACTTTACC
This sequence comes from Isorropodon fossajaponicum endosymbiont JTNG4, assembly GCF_016592615.1. Taxonomy (NCBI): domain Bacteria; kingdom Pseudomonadati; phylum Pseudomonadota; class Gammaproteobacteria; species Isorropodon fossajaponicum symbiont. Next base: position 122,571 of record NZ_AP013043.1, on the reverse strand, counting down.
ATTTTTAACCACTTGATAAGGCGTTTCTAAAAATCCATAGCTGTTTGTTTTGGCATAAACAGCCAATGTATTAATCAAGCCAATATTAGGACCTTCTGGCGTTTCAATTGGACACAAACGACCATAGTGCGAAGGATGCACATCACGCACTTCAAAACCAGCACGCTCACGAGTCAATCCACCAGGACCTAGCGCAGAAATACGACGCTTATGAGTCACACCTGACAAAGGGTTCACTTGATCCATAAATTGAGACAATTGAGAAGAACCAAAAAATTCTCTAACTGCTGCAGATACAGGCTTAGAATTGATTAAATCTTGTGGGGTTAATTCGTCTGTTTCAGCTAAATTCAAACCCTCTCTGACTGCTTTTTCAACTCTAACAAGACCAATTCTAAATTGATTTTCAATCATTTCACCAATCGCTCTTACGCGCCTGTTGGCTAACGTATCAACATCATCAACAGAATCATTACCGTCTTTAATATTAATGAGTAACTTAATAACACTAATAATATCATCATTGGTTAATACATGTTCGCCTGTTTCAGACCCAATGCCTAAACGACGATTAAGCTTCATACGGCCGACTTTTGATAAATCGTAGCGGTCGTTTTTGAAAAATAAGTTGTTAAATAATAGATTAACCGCATCTTCAGTGGCAGGCTCACCTGGGCGCATTACATGATAAATAGACATACGAGCTTCAATCTCAGTTTGCGTTTCATCTAAACGCAATGTATCTGAAATGTAAGCGCCTGTTTCAGAGGCATTAATATAAAGAATCTCTATTTTTTTAACTTTATTGGTGTTTAATAACGCCGATACTTCTTCAGAAATAACAGTATTGGCTGATATTAAAATTTCGCCAGTGTCTTTATCAATAATATCAGCGCAGATTACCTTATCAAGTAAATACTCTAGTGGTGCATTGATTGATTTAACACCTGCTTTTTCTAGCAACTTAACATGCTTAGCAGTGATTCTACGACCTTTCTCAACCACCACATCTTGATTAGCAACAATATCAAATTCTGCAATTGTGCGTTGCAGACGAATCGGTGCCATACTTAAATCACATGATTTAGCTTTTAATTTAACAGTAGTTTTTTCAAAAAAGGCTTCAAGAATACCTTCACTACTTAGACCCATAGCGCGCAATAATGTGGTAACTGGTAATTTTCTACGCCTGTCAATTCGAACATACAAATGCTCGTGATGGTCATATTCAAAATCCAACCATGAACCACGGTAAGGAATAATACGTGAAGAGAACAAAATCTTACCTGAAGAGTGTGTCTTACCCTTATCGTGTTCAAAAATAACACCAGGAGATCTGTGCAGTTGAGACACAACAACACGTTCAGTACCATTAATAACAAAGGTACCCGTTTCAGTCATTAGTGGCAATTGCCCTAAATAAACATCTTCTTCAATAATTTGCTTAACTTTGCGTTTTTTCTTCAAAGTTGAGCCGTTTTTATCAAATAGAACCAGATTTAATTTAACACGCAATGTCGACGCAAACGTTACACCACGTAATTTACACTCTTCAACATTAAATTTAGGTTCTTGTAATTCATAATCAGCATACTCAATTTGTGCATAGCCATTAACCGCAGTAATCGGGAATACCGATTGAAAAACAGCATGCAAACCAACATCTTGTTTGGTTTTGCTACCCGCTTGGATAAAACTGTTAAATGAGTCAATTTGGATTGCTAGTAAATCCGGTTCGGTCAAAATTGATTCTCTAGAACCAAAGTTATTTCTAATTCGCTTTTTTTCGGTGAATGAATAAGCCATGAATACCTCGTATTGAGTCGATCGTGTTATATAAAAAATTTCTCATTGAGTTTGTACTTTAATTTAGTGTACAAATTAAACACCTAGAATCCCCTTGTCGGGGATTCTAGGTTTTTGCGTTTAACTAATTATTTTAGTTCTACGCTAGCACCAGCTTCTTCAAGCTGCTTTTGGATGTCTTCAGCTTCTGCTTTAGACGCACCCTCTTTGATTGCTACTGGCGCAGACTCAACCATGTCTTTGGCTTCCTTAAGACCCAGTCCAATAATACTACGAACTGCCTTAATAACAGCAACTTTTTTCTCGCCAAATGAAGTTAACATAACATCAAACTCATCTTTCTCAACTGTTGTCTCACCTGCATCTACTGCTGCCACTGGTGCCGCTACAACTGCTGCTGCACTTACACCAAACTTTTCTTCCATTGCTGATACTAATTCAACAACATTCATTACCGACATATCGGCAATTGCATTTAAAATATCTTCATTGGTTAATTTAGCCATGATATTTACTCCTTTTATTTATTTATGATCGTTTTTGATCGCGAACTGCTGCCACTACTCGAGTCGCCTTAGTTGGCACCTCAATTAAGGTCCTAACTAGTTTCTCAACTGGTGCTAACATTAACGCCATTGTGATACCAATTGCTTGATCTTTAGTTGGTAAGTCTGCAATGCGTTGAAGCTGATTTGATTCTACAAATTCACCCGAAACGCCCAAACCTTTAACGACTAAATCTTCATTCTCTTTAATAAAATTTTTGAATACTCGTGCTACTGCACCTGGATCTTCTTGTGAAAAACCCAAAATAACGGGTCCGCTAAGAACCGGCAATACACATTCGCATTTTGTCTTTATCAATGCTCTTTTTGCTAGTGAGTTCTTTACAACACGTAAAGTTACATCAGCATCAAGCGCACTTGAACGTAAATTAGTCATTTGTTCAACTGTCAATCCGCGATACTCAGCAACGCCAACAGACACTGACACTTTTGCAAGTGAGTTTACTTGTTCGACAACTGCCTTTTTTGCCATCAGATTTAGAGCCATTTACCCCTCCCTGAACAATTTAAAAAAGAAAGTCATCTTTTGATAACTTTCGCCATAGAGTATTTGCATACCCTCTACATAGGCAGATTGAAAAAATCAATCAATTAAACGAATATACCAGAAGATATGTTTGCACCTATGGTCTTTGAGGTCATGCAAGATAAATCTTGCGACCCAAAGAATTTTTTTAAAGACCTTTATATAATTATATAAAGGTCTCTTTTAATAAAACTTAAATATCTACGCTTGCTAAATCAACGCTAAGTCCTGGCCCCATGGTCGAAGAAATACTTAATTTTTTAAAATAAATACCCTTGGTTGAACTAGGTTTTGCCTTTTTAAGTGCCTCCATTAAAGCATTAATATTTTGTGCTAGTGCACTTGCATCAAATGACGCCCTGCCAACGCAACCATGAACAATACCAGCCTTGTCAGCACGATAACGCACTTGACCTGCTTTAGCATTATTAACAGCGGTTGCAACATCTAGTGTTACTGTACCAACTTTAGGGTTAGGCATTAAGCCACGAGGACCTAACACTTGACCTAGACGACCCACAACACCCATAGCATCTGGAGATGCAATCACCACATCATAGTTTAAACCACCATCTTGCATAGATTTCATTAAATCTTCCATGCCAACAACGTCTGCACCAGCATCTTGCGCCTTAGCCACGTTATCACCTTGAGTGAACACAGCAACACGAACTGTTTTACCCGTACCATTTGGAAGCACGACTGCGCCACGAACATTTTGGTCAGATTTCTTAGCATCAATACCTAAATTAATACCCACATCAATAGATTCATCAAATTTTGCTGTTGCACATTCTTTTAATAAATTTAGTGCATCATTGATTGAATAACGCTTGTTAGACTCAACCTTGGCTGAAATATCTTTTTGTTTTTTTGTTAATTTAGCCACTTGCTAACCCCCCACCGTAATACCCATTGACCTAGCTGTACCAGCAATAATATTCACTGCTGCACCCATGTCATTTGCGTTCAAATCTTTCATCTTCATACTAGCCACTTCTTCTAATTGAGCACGAGTAATATTGCCCACTTTATCTAGATGAGGAACACCACTACCTTTTTTAATACCCGTTACTTTTAGGATTAACAAAGCTGCTGGTGGTGTTTTGGTTACAAAGGTAAAACTACGATCGCTATAAACTGTGATCACAACAGGTACTTTCATGCCTTTGTCAATATCTTGAGTTTTTGCGTTAAATGCTTTGCAAAATTCCATAATATTAACACCATGCTGACCCAATGCAGGACCTACAGGTGGTGATGGATTTGCTTCTTGTGCAGCCACTTGAAGCTTAATATAGGATTCAATTTTTTTAGCCATTTTTCTTCCTTGAGGACTTTGCCTCGTTTTGGGTACAAACGCCGATTAGGACTCCCCTGTTAAATCACAACTTTAAAAGTCGTTTATCTTTAAGTCTTCTCTACTTGCGAGAATTCCAATTCTACTGAAGTAGAACGGCCAAAAATTAGCACCTCTACTTTCAATAAATTCTTTTCGTAATCAACCGCTTGAACCAAGCCATTAAATTCATTAAACGGCCCATCGATAACTAAAATTTCTTCACCTGGTTGATAAGCCACTTTAGGCTTAGGCTTGTCAGCACCTTCTTGCACACGTGCAAGAATTTTATCAACTTCACGCTGCATAATTGGGGAAGGTTTACCTGATGAGCCGCCAATAAAACCAATCACATTATTGGTATTTTTAACTAGCAACCAACTGGGTTCAGTCAGTTCCATATTCACCAACATATAGCCTGGGAAAAATTTACGTTCGGCCGTTTTTTTCTGCCCATCTTTTAACTCAACAACTTGCTCAGTCGGCACCAAAACCTCGCCTACTAAATCTTCAAGACCTTCTCTAGTAACAGACTCTTCAATTGCAATCTTAACTTTCGCTTCAAAACCACTTCTTACATGAAGCACATACCATCTTTTAGACACTTTAGTCCTCTTAATTTGTTAACAACTGCACCATCCACGAGAGCAGTGCATCAACTATCCACAAGAAAATAGCCACAATCACAACAGCAACCATAATCATACCTGTGGTTTTAATAGTTTCATCGCGTGTGGGCCACACAACTTTGCGTAATTCAATTTTTGTTTCGATTAAAAATGAATTAAAACGCACGCCTTGAGGCGATTTAAAGAACACAAAACCTGCCAACACAAGACCCGTTAATAAAGCCAATACTTTGTATAGCGTTGTGTTTAATCCTAATGGATCTAAATAAAACAACACAAAAGATGCAATCACAATTAAGACTGATACAATCATTCCTAGTGATGACTCTTTTGCTTGTCTTTCTACTGTTTTAGTCACATTACATCCTTTAACATGGCAGGCAAGGAGGGACTCGAACCCCCAACCAATGGTTTTGGAGACCATTACTCTACCAATTGAGCCACTTGCCTATAAATCTTAAAGGCTTGGACTATTGTCCAAGCCAACTTTATTTTTTTAAATCTGTTTAAGTTTTAACTTTTTTAATTTAATCCGTCACCTTAGAAACCACACCCGCACCCACCGTGCGACCACCTTCTCTAATGGCAAACCTTAAACCATCTTCCATAGCGATTGGTGACAATAGCGCTACTTGCATTTTCACGTTGTCACCTGGCATTACCATCTCTACACCATCAGGCAGCTGACAAGCGCCTGTAACGTCCGTTGTTCTAAAATAGAACTGTGGACGGTAGTTGTTAAAGAATGGGGTATGACGACCACCTTCATCTTTGCTTAAAATATAAACCTCTGCTTCAAACTTTGAATGTGGCTTGATTGAACTTGGCTTGGCCAATACTTGACCGCGTTCAACCTCTTCACGCTTGATGCCACGAAGTAACACACCTACGTTGTCACCCGCTTCGCCTGAATCAAGTAGTTTTCTAAACATTTCAACACCGGTACAAGTGGTGGCTTGTGTGTCTTTAATACCAACGATTTCTAACTCGTCACCGATATTAACAATGCCTGTTTCAATACGGCCTGTCACTACAGTGCCACGACCTGAGATTGAGAATACATCCTCAATTGGCATTAAGAATGACTTGTCTGTGTCACGCTTGGGGGTTGGAATATAAGTGTCTAATGCTTCTACTAATTTAACAATGGAAGGCACACCAATCTCTGAGGTGTCGCCTTCTAAGGCCTTAAGTGCTGAACCGAAGATGACTGGAGTGTCATCACCTGGGAAATCATATTCGTCTAGTAACTCACGGATTTCCATTTCAACCAATTCAACCAATTCCTCATCGTCAACCATATCGGCTTTGTTCATGTAAACAACGATGTAAGGGACGCCTACTTGCTTAGATAATAAGATGTGCTCACGAGTTTGAGCCATTGGGCCATCTGTAGCAGCAATAACAATAATAGCGCCGTCCATTTGTGCAGCACCTGTGATCATGTTCTTAACGTAGTCGGCGTGTCCTGGGCAGTCAACGTGTGCATAGTGGCGAGCTTCACTTTCATACTCAACGTGGGCTGTTGAAATAGTAATACCACGTTCTCTTTCTTCAGGGGCATTATCAATATCTGCATAATCTTTGAATTCGCCACCACGCGCTTCTGCCATGACTTTAGTGATAGCGGCTGTGAGTGTGGTTTTGCCGTGGTCAACGTGACCGATTGTGCCGACGTTGACGTGTGGTTTGGTTCTTTCGAATTTTTCTTTTGACATTTTATGCTCCTACATTTAACAAATTAAATTTTAAATTTTTGGAGCTCACCAGCGGATTTGAACCGCCGACCTCTTCCTTACCAAGGGAGTGCTCTACCAACTGAGCTAGGTGAGCACAATCCCTCCATCTTGGAGCGGGTAACGAGAATCGAACTCGTCTCATTGGCTTGGAAGACCAAGGTAATACCAATATACGATACCCGCAAATCTATTATGCTTTATGGTGGAGGGGGAAGGATTTGAACCTTCGAAGGCAGAGCCGACAGATTTACAGTCTGCTCCCTTTGACCACTCAGGAACCCCTCCAAAAAACAATCAGGCATTATCCCATAGCTATCTTTAGAGCGCAAGGATTAATTTAACGTTTTTTATTGTTTTTTGAAAGTCTGTCTTTTCGCTAATTACAAACGTGAAACACCACTTGCAACAGCAGCATCAAATACTGCTTTTGGCACCACATCTATCAACCTTGGGTCAAAAGGTTTGGGGATGATATAATCTTTACCAAATACCATAGACTTTGTACTGTAAGCTTTTAAAACACTGTCTGGCACGTCAAGTTTTGCCAAGTCTTTAAGTGCATGAACCGCTGCTATTTTCATTTTTGAATTGATTTCACTGGCTTTTGCATCTAATGCGCCTCTAAATATAAAAGGAAAACCCAGAACATTGTTAACTTGATTTGGATAGTCACTTCGACCTGTTGCCATGATTAAATCATCGCGTACTGAATTGGCATCAGAAGGTGGAATTTCAGGGTCTGGATTTGATAAAGCGAACACAATAGGTCTATTTGCCATTGATTTAATCATCTGTTTTGATACCAGGTTAGCAGCAGCAACACCAATAAACACATCTGCACCTTGTATGGCATCTGCCAAGGTTTTTTTATCTGTTTTTGCGCTATATTGTGCTTTAATTTGACTAACATTTTCCATGTCTTGAGAAATAACACCTTCTCTATCAACTAATAAAATATTGTCCTTTGACAAACCTAATTCACATAATAAGTTTAAAGTAGCAATACCTGCCGAGCCAGCACCTAAACAAACCAACTTGATAGTTTCAATATGCTTGCCTTGGATTTCAAGCGAATTTAACAACCCTGCCGCGATAATAATGGCTGTTCCGTGCTGGTCATCGTGAAAAACAGGAATATCAAGCATATCAATTAAACGTTTTTCAATTTCAAAACAACGAGGCGCTGAAATGTCCTCAAGATTAATACCACCAAACGTTGGCGCAATATTTTTAACCGTTTGTACAAATTCATCAACATCTTGAGTATCAATCTCAATGTCAAAGACATCAATATCTGCAAAATGTTTAAACAATACTGCCTTGCCTTCCATCACAGGTTTAGACGCTAGTGGTCCCACATTGCCAAGCCCTAAGACTGCCGAACCATCAGAAATAACAGCAACCAAATTACGTTTAATGGTAAAGTCATAAACTTTGTTTGCATCTTGTGCAATCTCACGAACAGGTGCAGCAACCCCGGGTGTATACGCCAAACTAAGGTCTTCACGCGTTGCTAGTGGCTTGTGTGATGAAACAATGATTTTTCCTGGGCGCTCACCTTGGTGATATTCTAATGCTGATTGATAAAGTTTTGAGCTCATTAGTAGTTTTTATGTAAAGTTAAAAGGTAATATTGTTATTATCCAAGAATCTTATTCACCCTTGTAATATTTTGTAATGATACGTCTTTAGGACAAGCAGGCGTACAATGCCTGTGATTTGCACAACTACCAAAGCCTTCAGATTGCATTTTTAAAATGAGTTTTTTTTGCCCTGTCTTTGGATTCAATTTTACCTTGGGGTAATATGCCAAATGGGTTATTTTTGCTGCCACAAACAGTGTTGCACTTGCATTTTGGCAAACCGCCACACAAGCACCACAGCCAATACAAGCTGCAGAATTAAACGCCCCATCAGAAGCGTGCTTTTCCACTAAGGTATTATTTGCTTCTGGCGCACAACCTGTATGCATGGATACATAACCACCTGATTGGATGATTCGATCAAATGCAGATCGATCTACCGTTAAATCTTTAATCACTGGAAAACTATTAGCACGCTAAGGCTCAATCCACAATTCGCTTTGATTTTTATACTCACGCATATATATATAATTGGCACGTCGTTGTGGCTGATTTCACCATGAGGATAGCCATTAATAACCAGCGAACAAGCGCCACAAATACCTTCACGACAATCATAGTCAAACACAATGCAATCTCCGCCCTGATTATTTACGTTCTTTTGTCGCCAAATATGCAATGTAAAAATCATTTGTAGTTCCTAACACTGGGCTTAATAAATTCAAAATGAAAGTGCTCCTCATGAAGTTTAGCCCCTTCTTGTTGATACTCCCACGCCGCAACAAAACTATAATTTTTATCATCACGCTTTGCTTCACCTTCTGAGGATAAATGTTCCACCCGAGCTTTGCACCACAAGATTCTTCTCTATTAAGAGCGTCTTTGCACATCAAGGCACCTAGCTCAATAAAGTCAGCCACTCTGCCTGCACGCTCTAAAGTTTGATTTAAATCCTGGTCAATACCCGTGACCCTAATGGTTTGCCAAAACTCTAATTGTAATACTTCAATCTCATTAGTGGCTTGTTCTAATCTTACTCTCTCTAGACATGCCACAAGACTCCCACAGAATTTTGCCTAGTTTCTGGTGAAAATATTCAGGGGTATGTTTCGCTTCAGGCGCGTTCATTAATTGTTCAATTCTAACTTTAGCGGCATTTAAGGCTTGTTGAACTTTTTCATGATTGGGCTCAATTTTATCAAACTTGTTTCTAGCTAAATAATTAGCAATGGTTTGTGGCAAGATAAAATAACCATCTGCCAAGCCTATTTTTTTAAAAACTTCGCTAAAATCTAGGTATACACTAAGACGCTTGCCATGAATCTTAATGCCAACACCACGACCTTCATCACAAATGTGCTTAACAGCGCGTGAAGCTACATCACGTGGTACTAGGTTAGCAAAAGCAGGTTACTGTCTTTCAAGAAAATAATCTCGGTCTTCTTCCTTGATATCTTTCGGGTTTTTCTCACAATCTTTGGCTTGTTTTGGCGCCCAAATGCGCCCATCATTTCTAAGCGACTCACTCATTAAAATCAGTTTTGATTGGTTTTCAAGTGTTGGTGATATTACCTATATCAAAACCTATCAAGGTGGGAGTTATTTAGCCAGTGTGTTGGATTTAGGCTCAAACACACGATTTAATAGGTTTTTTGCCTTTTTAAACATCAATCTAGTATTAGGGTAATAATGACGCTTTCTTGGGCGTATGGCAACTACATTGGCTTTTTTCATTAGCGTTGCGGTTTGGTAAATACCAATGTTATAACCTTGGTTATTCAAAACTACTCGCATTCTGCGTTTGCCATAGGTGTATCCAACTTCAATAGCAGTTTGTTTGATTAATTTAATCATAGCGTTGGTGTTGTTGTTTACTCGCTTATCTTTGACTTGATAGTAATAACTACTGTGAGGAAGTTTGAGTAATGCTCATAATTCTTTAGTATTGTATTGTTGGCAAGCCTTGTTTATCTTGATAATCATATCACTTGGTGATTGTCCACAGCGAACAAGGCTGTTGCCTTTTTTAAGATTTCATTGTCCCTTTGTGCGCGCCAAAGTTGTTTCTCAAGCAGTTGTATTGTTTGTTGTTCAGAAGTCAGCGCTTTGCCTGACTCTGGTGTTTGTCCACCAAGCTCTGCTAGGTATTGTTTTCTCCACTTAATTCTAAATCAAAAATTAAAGTACTGTGTTGATATTGCGCATCAAACTCATTGCCAGTGTTGTTTTGACACTGTACACCTGAATCATCAAACCAACACAAATCAGCCAGTTTATCTTGGTTAATGTCAATAAATCTAAGGGCGTGTTCAACATTGGCGTTGTTTGACCAATATTTACCACTATCAAAACCATTGTTCTTAGTGTTGAGTCCACACCATACACCTTTGTCATCCACCGCACATAATCCACTCAGCCATCATGATTAAAGTCAGCCACGCTATAATTAAATACCTCGTCTAATTTAATAACGGCTTGCTCAAAAACAGGCTCATCATCAGTAATTAAATCATTGTGTTGATAAACAAAACTTAAAGGCTTTGTACACTCGTCTTGTGAATCGTACAACTTGATATTATCAAGCCTTGAGTGTCCAACATAAGTGTCGTAATACATCTGATAGGTCTTAACTAAATTACTACTATGTTTTATTTGGATAGCCTTAAGTAGTTTATTGTGGATTTGTGTTTGTCCAAATTGATAACTGGTTGCTATGTCTGGACGAGACGTATAGTTGAATTTAATTTGGTTATGATTATAGGTAATGTTGTCAATATAGCTTACATTTTGATGGGTGATATATTGATAATTAATGGTATTATTAAACTTATCTTGTTTTGAGTTGATATGCCAATTAAGCACTTGTCCACCAATACTTTGATTGGCATTAAACTAGGCGCTTACACCATTAGGGTAATGTACTTGCCAAGTGTTACTAGATTTGATAATTTTGGTGTGGTGGTTTTGACGCAAACGATATTCATTGTTAGCAACATTGATTAATCTTTGCCCGTCTAAGCAATAGGCGTCGTTACTATCAAGCAATACACCATGATTAATATCATCAACTTTATCACTTTTGCTACAACGACTAGTCGTTGATAAGCCTGACAAAGAAAAACCCAAACCCAATTCAGAGTTGTTACCACCTTGGATGTAGTTAATGCTTAAATTCGGTGTAAGTTTATTAATGCCTGCAGGTAATGCCAGTGGCACAGAATAACTCAACAATCCTTGGTTGACACTAAGTTTGCCTTCAAGGTTGGAGATGAGTTCAGCTTGAACATTGAAGCCAAGTAGTAATAGTAATAGAGCTGGGAGTTTAGTTTGCATAATTATTGCCCTTCTAGGAGCTTGTCTAGCCCAAGATTCACCATGTCTCTTTCAATATCAAGGATATTAGCGTCAATTGTATCTAGTTGTTTTTTAACTTTAAGAGGCTTTTGAGTGGAGATTGGTTGATTGATTAGTTGAGTGAATTTTGCCTCGATGGCTTTATTGTCAACCCCATCTTTAGCAACCCTTGCTGATACTTTTTCTGCTTCACTAATAGAATTTTGGGCAATACCTTGCTGCCCATCAAATGCTAGTTCAGCCTCAATTTTCTTAAGCGATAGAGGCAGAGTGTCTTTAATAATAGTTTTCCCACTTTTTGGTTTGATAGGTGTTTGTAGTTGCGTTATTTGTATCTAATGTGGTTTTATCTAATGTTGATTGTGTATCAATATTAAGCAACATAATCAGCCCAGCTATGATGGCCGTTGTTATTAAAGTGAATGTTTGTTTTTTGTTGATTTTTTCCATGCTTGAAAGAGACTACATAGCAATACTAGTACTGGTCTGTCTTGATATTGAGCATAAAAAGTAGTGCCTTGTTGTGGGGCTACTTTTTGGTTAAGCACATAAGTGTCCTGATTGTGTTGTTGTTTCAGAATATTACCTTTATAGTCAATAAAGGCAGGGATGTCTTGGTTAACGCTATAAATAATTGGCTTAGCAGTTTCAATAGCACGAATTCTTGCGACTTTAAGTAAACAACTGGCAACATTGTGATTATCAAACCAGCCTAAATCGCTAATATGTATATGTATATTAGCCTGTTTCGAATTTTGCAATAGTTCTTTGGAGGATAGCAACTCAAAGCATATGGATGCAAATAATTTTAAATCTTTGAAAATGATGTGTTGGTGTTGATTTTTATACGTTATTAACTCATCCATATGAAATTTTGGCAGTAAAGACTTAAAACTTAAAAACCAGTTAGGTGTGTACTCACCAAAAGGAATTAAATGTTGCTTGTAATATACAGGTTGCTTGCTATTCATGTCTAATAAGACATTATTACTACTGATGCCATTATGATAATACGAACCCAATAAAACTGTATTGTCAGATTCAATCTTATTAATATATGCTTTAACATTTTGATAATCAACACTAATACTAGATTCTGTCCATAAAGTTAAATCTGCTATAGGTTCTAAGTTAGTCAGCTGCTGGTAATGTTTAATTCTATCAATAACCAAATGCCTGTGAGATTTATCTTTAAGCGCAAAGTCACCGCTAATTAAACGCACACTTATTAATGGAAAACTAACCATATCTGGCTGATATTATTTGGTGGCAAACAAGACTAGAAACAGCAAACCTAAAATGCTTGTGCTTATCATATAAGTTTTTCTATTTTTAGAATTAAGTATTGTATAAACCAGCAATCCGCTAAGTAGATAAAAAACAAAACTTACGCCCAAGTATCCACCAATGGGTAGTAATGATGACAACCCCATGTCAAACACTGCATCACTGGGTGAATACCAAGGGAAGCCAGTCCAAAACCAAGTTCGGACCCATTCAAATAAACCAGCAAGACTAGGTAAAAAAGCACAAACCAAGACCAGTGATTGATAGTCAAGAGTTTAGCAAAATAACCGACTAATCCGTAAAAGAAAGCAATAGCAGTAATAATTCCCACCACAACCTGATAGAAAAATTCATATTGACTAACAATTGAAAATAGCCAGTACAGCCCAATTAAATAATGTGAAAATGCAAAAATAAAACCACCGAAAAAAGCTTGTTTGCGTGTATTGGCCACACTAATTTGCCAAAATAATATTGCATAACTAATAAGCAATATGAAGGAGTAATTAAAGGGTGCAAATGCTAATGATGCAATAGCTCCTGCAAAAACAAGCCAAACTTTATTCATATCTTTGTACAACTAGTGTTGCATTAGTACCACAAAAACCAAAACTATTAGACAAAATAGTATTGATTTGTTTTTAAAATCGGTATTTGAACAAACTCTTTATCTGTTTCATAACCATGATTACCAAATAAAAAGCTATTATTAAGCATCAAGATTGAATAAATTAACTCGTGTACGCCACTAGCACCAATAGAGTGTCCTGTAAGAGGTTTGGTTGAACTAATTAGCGGTACATTATCTTTAAAAACTGTCTTAATGGTCTCCAATTCGCTTTTATCGCCAGCAATCGTGCTAGTGACATGGGTGCGTTGATATAGTCAATTTTATGGGTAGTATTTATCGCTTGTTGAATGGCACGTACCGCACTGTCTGTGTTCGGTTTAACGATATTATCACCATCGCTACTAGCACCATAACCTACTAGTTCTGCCAAAATATTAGCATCACGACTTTTCGCGTATTTGAGCGATTCAAGCACAACAATACCTGTACCACGGGCTGAAGTAGCACATGCGCCACTAATTGAATAGCTGGATACCTTTAATTTTGAATGAACTAGCTAAGTTAGCACTGGCAGTTGAGCTCATGGTTTTAAGATGCGAAACGGGTTAAATACCCTTGATGCCTTTTTGCTTAAGCGTTTTGTAAGCATTGATGGCGTTCTCATTTGAGGCGCTACCAGAACCAACAATTAGACCTGTGCTGGGGTTGTATATTTCAGTCTCATTTAACTGACATTTCAATAACCTGCTGCATAGCAATGGCGCTGTAACTAGCTACAGGTGAAAAAAATCTGCGCTGTTTTTTACTTAAATATTGACCCGTGTCAATATGGATACTGCCCACCACCTGAGAACGTAAATTTAATTCGGAAAACTCGTTTGAATAGCACAACCCACTTTGATGGGTGCGTAATGAACTTAAAACTTGTTTAGTGTTATTGCCAATACTACTAACAATGCCAATACCGGTAATAACGATACGCTCTAGCATTGTACGCACTTAATATTGGCAGTAATGTGATTGCAATTATCAATCCAAAAAATTGATGTTATCTTTCCTCCTTCCATTATTATTTAGATATTAGTGCGATATTATTAGTGCCATTATAACTAGATAGAATACTAATACCATTTATAAAAAACGCACAATCTCTGATTTTTATCGACTATATCTATATTACCCGGAAGAGAGGTTTGTGTTGCAATAATCTCTAATTTAATGTTTTTAGTAGATTTTCTATCAATTCAATTCGTCTAATATCTTCAGGCATCTCCTGTTTAACAATTAATTGATTTTGACCCTTTAGCTGATATTTTTTTGCTTGTTTTTGAATAAGGTTGATGATTTTTATCGGCTCAATGGTATTCTTATTACCAAAGGTGATAATGGCTTTGTTTTCATAAAGGTTAATTTTATCAATGCCAATTTTTTTTGAAAAGAGCTTAAGTTTGGTATTGGCAAATAAATTTTTGGTTGAATCTGGTAATAATCCAAAGCGGTCAATCATCTCAATCTGTAGAGCTTTAAGTTCTTTATTGTTTTGACAACTGGCAATACGCTTGTAGAGTACAAGTCGTTCGTGTACGTCAAAAATATATGCCTCTGGAATGATAGATGGCAAGCCAGAATCAATTTGTACTTCATGATTGATGGGGTCATCAAGGTTAATTTTTCTACCAGAGCGCATGGCATCAATAGTGCGTTTTAATAAATCATGATAAAGATTAAAGCCAATTTCGCTAATTTTTCCAGATTGATTATCACCCAATAAATCACCCGCACCACGAATTTCAAGGTCGTGATTAGCCAGCATAAATCCAGCACCAAGCCCCTCTAAAGACTCAATGGTATCAAGGCGTTTTTTGGCTGTTTTAGATAACGATTGATGGGATTTAATAATTAAATAGGCATAAGCTCTATGGTGGGAGCGACCAACACGGCCTCGTAGTTGGTGTAGTTGTGCCAAACCAAAATTTTGTGCATTATTAATAATGATGGTATTAGCATTGGGAATGTCAATCCCTGTTTCGATAATCGTGGTGCAAACCAAAATTTGGAAACGTGCGTGATAAAAATCACTCATGATTCTTTCTAGTTCACGTGTTGGTATTTGTCCGTGGGCGATGCGAACGTGAACTTTTGGCATAATTTGTTTGAGATTTTCTGCCATATTGTCAATTGAATCAATATCGTTGTGTAGTACAAACACCTGACCACCACGGTGCATTTCACGTGTGATTGCCTCTTTGATGTTGTTGTCATTCCACTCTTGTACAAACGTTTGGATGGCGCTGCGTTTGGCAGGTGGCGTGGCAATAATGGACAATTCTCTTAATGAGCCTAGCGCCATATTTAATGTGCGCGGAATAGGGGTGGCAGTCATGGTCAGAATGTCACTTTCACCCCGTAGTTTTTTCAACGCCTCTTTTTGTTTAACGCCGAAGCGATGTTCTTCGTCAATAATAATTAAGCCAAGGTTTTTGTATTTAATAGTGCCTTGAATAATTTTGTGCGTGCCAATGACAATGTCAATTGTTCCTTGGTTTAATTTTTCAATAATTAGTTTTTGCTCTTTTGGGGTTTGAAACCTTGAAAGCGCTGCAATTTCAACAGGGTGGTTGGCAAAACGGTCAATAAACGATTGATGGTGCTGGTTAGATAATAGCGTGGTTGGTACCAAAATTGCCACTTGCTTTCCTGCTTCAACTGCTAAAAATGCCGCACGCATGGCAATTTCAGTTTTGCCAAAACCAACATCGCCACAGACTAATCTGTCCATTGGTCTGTGTGATTGCATATCTGCTAAGACTTCGCCCATGGTTTTTAGTTGGTCTGGTGTTTCCTCAAAGGGAAAGCTGGCAACAAATGAGGAATAAGCATCATTCGGCTTAGGGAAAGCAAAACCTGTTTGAGAGGCTCGTTTGGCATAAATTTCTAATAATTCAGCTGCCACGTCAAACAAAGCTTCACCTGCTTTTTTCTTAGCCTTGCTCCATTGATTTGTGCCTAGTTTGTGTAATGGTGCACTATCTGAAATACCAGCATATCTGGAGATTAGATTAAGCGAGGTGATTGGTACCATCAACTTTGCGTTATTAGCATATTCTAGGGCAAGGAAATCTTGTGATTGTCCATCAAAAGTTTGGGTTTTAAGCCCTAAATACCTACCCACACCATAGTTTTCATGCACAATCGCATCACCCATTTTAATTTCAACTAGGCTTTTAATTGCTTCATCAAAATCTTTGTGATTAGCACGACGACGCTGTTGCTGAACCACTTCTTGACCGAATAAATCTTCTTCAGTAACAATGGCAATATCACTAGTGAGCAAGCCATGGGCAAGATTTTCATGGGTAATATTGAGCAGTTTGCTGCTCTTATTAAATTCACGCCAGTTTTTAACGCTATGGGTATCAAGTTGATGGCTGGTGAACAAATCGCTGAGCACATCTTGCCTGCCACGCGATTCACAAACAACTAATATTTTTTTGTTGGTAAATCTTTTAACAAAAGCTGAAAATTTGCTTAATGGGTTTTTCGTTTGTGGTTCAATGCGTATTGGGGGTAATAAGCTTGAGTTGAAATTAAAGTGTTGGTTTTTATCTTCTAGTTTTGATGTACTGATGATGAGCTGTGGTTTTTTCTTAATTTCACTAAACAGCAATTCTTTGGACAGGAAAACTTGGGGAATATCAAGGGGTGCTCTATCTAATGATTTTTTAGCACGCTCAAATCGTTCACGTATCTCGCTATAGGTCTTATCCACCAAGTCTGAAAATCCTTTTGATATGACAATAATAGTGTTATCCACTAGATAATCAAACAAGGTGTTGGTTGTGTTAAAAAACAGCGGTAAATAAAATTCAATGCCACCTGGCAGCCTACCTTCACTAACTTCGGTATAGATAAAGCCATTGTCATTAAATGCTTTTTGATAATTAGTTTTAAAGCGCTCAATACTGGTATTATCTGTGGCAAATTCTCTAGTAGGCAGTAGCACAATTTCAGGCACTTGTACTTTAGAGCGTTGAGTTGAGGTATCAAAGGTGCGAATAGACTCCACTTCTTGGCCAAACAAATCAATTCGGTAAGGTGTTTTTGCGCCCATGGGGTATAAATCAATCAATGAGCCACGAATATTAAACTCACCATGCCCCATGACGGTGGTTACACGGTTGTAGCCAATTTTTAGTAGTTTTTCACTAAAGGCTTCAATATTAATGTTGTCATTAATATCGATATTGAAGCTGTATTTTTCTACAAACTCTAACGGGCATAGACGTGAGAATAATGATTCTAATGTGGTGATAACAATACCACGTTTAAGACTTTTAAGTTTTGATAGGGCTGCTAATCGACTGGAGGTGATATCAGGATGAGGCGAAAAGTGATCATAGGCGAGCACTTCCCAGTTATCAAATTTTAAAATTTCTAAGTCTGTGTTGTAGAAGTTTAAAGATTTATAAAGACTGTCAAAATGTGTGATGTCATTAGCAATGACTAAAATAACTTGCTGTTGTTGATTGGCAAATTCAATTAATGCCAGTGCATCTGCACTGCCGTATAGTGAGCCCCAATAAGTTTTTTGACCTGATTGAAAGCATTTAAGCTTATCAGGATAGAGATATAACATGACGTTTAGTTATTGTCAGTGAGAGTGCTAATGCCTTCATTTTCTAGCATTGTGATGAGTTGAATAAGCGGTAAGCCAACCAAACTATTTGGATCATTACCAATCATACGTTTAAATAAACTAATACCTAGGCTTTCTGATTTAAAACTACCCGCACAGTTATAAGGGGTTTCTTTTTTAAGGTAATATTCAATTTGCTCAATGCTCAAATCTTTAAAAACCACTTTAAAAGTTTCAACTTTAGTTTGTATATTGTTGGTATTTGTATTTAAAAGTGTCAAACTTGTAAGAAAAGTTACTGTATTTCCAGAACTTCTCTGTAGTTGTTTGATGGCATTTTCATGGTTTTTTGGTTTGGTTAATATTTCATCATCAGTATTTTTACCATGAGCAAGTGTTGCGACTTGATCAGAGGCAATGATTAACCCATGATGCGTTTTTGCAATTTCTTTGGCCTTTTCTTGAGCCAGACGATAAACCAACTGCTCGGGTGTTTCACCTTTTTTTCTTGATTCGTCAATCTTTGGCGAATACGCCTCAAAAGTTAACCCTAGTTTGGCAAGTAATGTTTTTCTAAAAGGCGAGCTTGAGGCTAGAATTAATGACACCGTGATGAGTGATATTTGTAAAATAAACATCATTTTACTTTAATTGAAACTTTTCTATGAAATTATCTATTATTGTGGCAATGGATGACAATCAGCTGATTGGTAAAAATAATTCCTTGCCTTGGCATTTGCCAGCCGATTTGGCTTATTTTAAAAAGACAACAACAGGCAAAGCTGTCCTAATGGGGCGCAAAACTTATGACTCTGTTGACAGGCCACTGCCTAATCGTCGCAATATTATTGTGAGTCGTAATACGAAGTTTAAGGCTGATGGTTGTGAGGTTGTTGGTAGTATTAACGCAGCATTAAGTCTGGCTAATGGCGATAATGAACTAATGATTATGGGTGGTGCATCTTTTTACGAACAAATGGTAAATAAGGTTGATAGACTCTATATCACCGAAGTTAAGGGTAAATTTGAGGGTGATGCCTACTTTCCAGAATTTGACCGCACTCAATTTAGCGAGCTTAGTCGTGACTCTCATCAAGCTGATGAGAAAAATCTACATGCCTATGATTTTGTTATTTTAGATAGAAAATAATACTGATTTATGCGCTGGTATTTTTTCTTAAAACACGCTTTAAATCTTTAGGCATGATTTTGATAAAATGCTTGATTTCATCATGCCAGTTGTCAAGAATGCGTGCAGCCACTTTTGAGCCAGTATATTTAGCGTGATTGTTGATGTACTGTTTTAATTCTATTTGTGCCTCATTATCCACCGGATCAAGATCAATCATGATTGGATTGGCCATAGATTCAAACGTATGATTCGGATTATAGATATAAGCAATACCACCACTCATGCCAGCACCAAAGTTACGACCCACTTCGCCTAGAATAATAACGCGACCGCCTGTCATATATTCACAACCATGATCACCAACGCCCTCTACTACAGCGATAGCACCTGAATTACGTACACAGAAACGCTCAGATACGCAACCTGATAAATACAGTTCACCACCTGTTGCGCCATAACCACAAACGTTGCCAGCAATGATTTCATTTTCAGCATTAAAGGTTGAATCTTTAGGTGGATAAACAATGATGTGGCCACCTGAGAGTCCCTTGCCAACATAATCATTAGCGTCACCTTCAACTTCTAGAGTGACGCCTTCTGCTAAGAAGGCACCAAGAGATTGACCTGCAGAGCCTTTAAAATTAATATGAACAGTGTCGTCTTTTAAGTTATTGCCACCCCGTGTTTTTACAATATATGATGAAAGCATTGTACCTACAGCACGATCAACATTGGTAATAACAGAGTCAATGCAAATTTTTTCAGCACTGTTAATGGCTGATTTTGATTGTTCAATTAACATATTGTCAATTTGTTGTTCTAATTGATGGTCTTGAGCAATGGTTTGATAAGTGCCCGTATCTTTATTGGGCTTTTTAGCAGGTGTTAATAAGGCGTCTAGGTTAATGGTTTCTTGCTTCCAGTGGTTAAGCGTTTGATTCATTTCTAGCATATCAACACGGCCAATCATTTCATTAACGGTTTTAAAACCAAGTTCTGCCATGATTAAACGCAACTCTTGAGCCACCATAAACAAGTAGTTCACCACGTGTTCAGGTTTGCCTGTAAATTTTTTACGTAATTCTTTGTCTTGTGTGGCAATGCCGACTGGGCAAATATTTAGGTGGCATTTACGCATCATAATGCAGCCCAGGGTGATCAGTGGTGCGGTTGAAAATCCAAACTCTTCAGCACCCAAAAGAATACCAATGGCAACATCTCTACCTGTTTTTAACTGCCCGTCTGTTTGAATAACCACACGTGAGCGTAAACCATTCATGACTAATGTTTGATGAGTTTCAGCCAAGCCTAACTCCCATGGCAGGCCTGCATGCTTGATTGAGGTTAGTGGTGAAGCGCCGGTGCCACCATCATGTCCAGCGATAACAATATGATCAGACTTTGCTTTAACAACACCTGCAGCAATCGTGCCCACACCTACTTCTGCAACCAATTTCACACTAATACGTGCATCTGGATTAGAGCGTTTCAGGTCAAAAATAAGTTGCGATAAATCTTCAATTGAATAAATATCATGATGAGGTGGTGGGGAAATAAGCCCTACGCCAGGCGTGGAGTGGCGTATTGAGGCGATGCCTTCATCTACTTTTGCACCAGGTAATTCGCCACCTTCGCCAGGTTTTGCGCCTTGCGAGACTTTAATTTGAATTTCATCTGCATTATTTAAGTAATCAATGGTAACGCCAAAACGCCCTGAAGCTACTTGTTTAATAGCACTACGACGTGAGTCGCCGTTGGCATCTAGCGTCCAACGCTTGGCATCTTCGCCACCCTCTCCTGTGTTTGATTTGCCACCCAAACGGTTCATGGCAATGGCTAGTGATTCGTGTGATTCTGCTGAAATAGAGCCAAAACTCATCGCCCCTGTGGCAAAGCGTTTGACAATTTCTTCAACACCCTCAACGTCATCAATAGAAATTGGGTTGGATTTTTTAAACGACATCAAACCACGTAATGTTGAGTTGCGCGTGCCTTGTTCGTTGGCATGTTTTGAAAATACCCAATAAGCCGATTCATCATTGTTGCGTGCCGCTAATTGTAAGCTGGAGATTGCTTGTGGGTCCCACATGTGTTTTTCGCCACCACTGCGCCAATGGTATTGGCCTAAATTATCCAAAGAGTTAGTTTGGTAAGCATGTTGATGGCGTTTTTCACCTTCTGTTTGCAAAATGTCAAAATTAACGCCGTCAATGCGAGACGCTGTGCCAAAAAAGCATTTATCCATTACTTCTGGTGCTAGACCTACTGCTTCGAAAATTTGAGCACCTTTGTAGGATCCTAAGGTAGAAATACCCATTTTTGCCATGACTTTTAGCATGCCTTTGGCAGTGCCTTTTCGGTAGGCAGATATAATGGCATCATCACTTTCAATGTCAATAATGCCATCACGACGTGCTTGCCATAATGCCTCAAATGCAAGGTATGGGTTGATTGCATCCGCACCAAAACCTATCATCAGGCAGAAATGATGAACCTCACGAGCCTCGCCTGTTTCAACAATAATACCCACTTGGGTGCGTTCAGCACTAGCAACTAAGTATCTGTGTAGGGCAGAAGAGGCCAATAGGCTAGATATTGCAACACGATTTTTACCAATATTACGATCAGACAGTACAATTAAACTGTGTCCATCTTTAATGGCTTGAGAGCCTTGGGCACAAATGTTGTCTAATAATTCAGATACTTTCTTATCCTTATTCATATCATAAGTAATATCAATGGTTTTGCTCGTCCAACCGCGATGATTGCAATGTCTTAATGCAGCAGCCTCTTCATTGGTTAAAATTGGATGCTCAATAACTAAGCGGTGTGCATTTTCAGCATTGTCACTTAATAAATTGCCTTCTGGTCCAATAGAACAACGCAATGACATCACCACTTCTTCACGAATAGAGTCAATTGCTGGGTTGGTTACTTGTGCAAATAATTGTTTAAAATAGTCATAGATAATACGTGATTGGCTAGACAAACACGCCAGTGCTGAGTCATTACCCATAGAGCCTACTGGGTCACGCAACTCGTTAACCAGCGGTAACAACATAAATTGCAAGGTTTCGGTGCTATAACCGAATGCTTTCAGGCGGTGCATTAATGACTCTGGGTGAAAGCCATGTGCTTCAACTTTACAAAGAAATTCTGATAGGTATATTTGTTGATCATTTAGCCAGTCTTGGTAAGGATTTTTTGAGGCAAATTCAGATTTAATCGTTTCATCATCAACCAACTCGCCTTTGTCAAAATCAACTAAAAACATCTTGCCTGGGCGTAATCTACCCTTAGTTTTGATATTATCAGTTGCCACATCAACCACGCCCACTTCACTTGCCATGATAACGCGTCCGTCATGTGTTAGATAGTAGCGTGAAGGGCGTAAGCCATTACGATCAAGCATTGCACCAATATAAGCGCCATCTGTAAAGGCAATAGAGGCAGGTCCATCCCATGGCTCCATAACGTTAGATAAATATTCATAGAATGCTCTTTTTGAAGCACTCATGTTATCGTCATTTTGCCAGGCTTCAGGCACCATCATTAGCACTGCTTCTTGCAGAGTACGACCATTCATCATCAAAAACTCTAACACATTATCAAAACTGCCAGAGTCAGATACTTCGGTTTCAATAACAGGTAAAGTTTTACCCAAATCGTCTTTAAAGAGGTCGCTTTTCAGCACGCCTTCTCTAGCATGCATCCAATTATAATTGCCTTGGCGAGTGTTAATTTCACCATTGTGTGACATGTAGCGGCAAGGCTGCGCCCTATCCCATGAAGGGAATGTGTTGGTTGAAAAACGTGAGTGCACCATTGCTAAATAGGTTGAATATTCAATATCAGATAAGTCTTGATAAAAATCAAGCACTTGTGAGCCCATTAACATGCCTTTGTAAATAATAACACTACTTGACAGGCTACAAGCGTAGAACAATAATGCTTGAGACAAAGCTGCATCTGTTCTAATGATATTTGAGGTGTGTTTTCTGATAATAAATAGTGCACGTTCAAAAGCTGGCGTGTCAATCCCCTCAGCGCGAGCAATAATTAATTGCTTGATTATAGGTTGGGATTTTCTAGCAATATTGCCAATATTGGCTTTATCAGTATTAATAGGTACATTACGCCAACCAATAAAAGTTTGACCCTCACGCGCAACAGATTGTTCTAACAAATCCATACAATGTGCTCTTTGCTTGTCGTCTTGTGGCAAGAAAATATTACCAACACTATAAGCACCTTTTTCAACCGATACACCAAATAAACGCTTAATTTCTTGAATGAAAAACTCGTGTGGAATGTTGGTTAAAATACCAGCACCATCACCTGTATTGGTTTCACAGCCACAACCACCACGATGGTCCATTCTGGATAACATTTCCAAAGCGTCAAGGGTAATTTGATGTGAAGATTCGCCTTTAATGTGGGCGATAAAACCTACGCCACAGTTCTCTTTTTCATTACTTGGATGATAAAGGCCATGCGCTTTAGGTAGGTGTAATAATTGGGTACTCATAGGTTAAAATCTACAAAATAAAAATTGAAAAAATCCCCTAATTATAACGTAAAAAATACTCTATTAATGCTTCTAATACACCCCTTTAGTGGTGTATTTATCAATCATATTAAGGTAGAATATTAACCAGTTTTTACTTAAATTTTATCTAATGTTAGCCATTATTTCTCCTTCAAAAACCCAAGATTTTTCTACTTCTAACATTGATGAATACACGCAAACATGCCAGATTAAACAGTCTAAAATATTAATTGAGATTTTAAAGGCAAAAACCCAAGATGAGATAGCACAGCTGATGTCAATTAGTGACAAACTGGCCAATTTAAACTATGAACGTTTTCAAACATTTTCAACTCCTTTTAATCCAACCAATGCCAAGCAAGCATTACTTGCATTCAAGGGCGATGTTTATAGCGGTATTGACGCCCCTTCTTTATCAATGGCAGATTTAGAGTTTGCACAAAACACCTTGCGCATGTTGTCAGGTCTATACGGCGTGATTCGTCCACTTGACTTAATTCAGCCCTATCGTTTGGAGATGGGTACTCGGCTTGAAAACCCCAAAGGGAAAAATTTATATGAGTTTTGGGGTGATGAGATTTCAACTATACTAAATGAAGATGAGACTGATACTATCATTAATCTTGCCTCTAATGAATATTTTAAAGGCATTGATCAAACAGCCTTGAATGCCAAAATCATTAACATCGCTTTTAAAGAGTTCAAAAACGACACCTATAAAATTATTGGTATTTATGCCAAGCGCGCTAGAGGTCTGATGGTTAATTTTATGATTAAAAATAGAATCACTCATGCAGAGGATTTGAAAAGTTTTGATAAAGAAGATTACCAATTCAGAGCCGAAATGTCTGATGACACAACGTCATGGGTTTTTACCAGAGGTTAATCCTCAAGCAATCCTGCGTGCTTTGCTTTGAAACTGCAAAGTTTTGTGTGTGTAAAACGTGCGAATCTAGTTTTGTTGTTAATGATAATCGTTGCCTTTGTTGTGCAGTTAAACTTTCCTCTAACTTAAGTTTTTGTGGCGAGTGTTTGAGCCATTCCCCTGCCTTTTCCAAGACTTATGTTCTTTATGATTATTCCCACGCCTGCGCACAACTCATTAAGCAGTTTAAATTTAATCGCCAATTGTGTATTGGCGATTATTTTGCCCATCAGTTGTATGGTTTATACCGCTTAATTAAAGAAAATGGCAATTATGATGCCATTATTCCCCTGCCTCTAAGTCGTGCGCGCATCAAAGAGCGAGGCTATAACCAAGCCCACGAATTACTAAGAATCATTGCTAAAAATACTAATACAGTTATTGACACTCAAAGTGTTAGGCGTATAAAAGCCACCAAGTCACTATCACCACTAAATCTAGAACAGCGGAAAAAAGAAATTAAAGGTGCATTTAGCGTACAAGCAATGTCTTATAAAAAAGTTTTATTGGTTGATGATGTTATGACCACTGGTTCTAGTCTTAATGAACTGGCAAAAACGCTCACCAAGGTTGGTGTTGAATCTTGTGATGTACTTATTCTGGCTAGGGCTTAACTAAAGAATAGACTTGCTTATGCTATTTAGTCTTATTTTCCAGGTTATTGTTAGCCATTCAAGTGATATATTTGATGCCTTAGCAAGTTTGATAAGGTGGACAGTGAGGGGTTGGAATCACCTTTTTCCCCCTTGCCACAAATTGAGCGAGACAAGTGCATCTTATCCGTTATTTGAGATTTAGACATCTTGGCATTTTCTCGTGCTTTGGTAATTCTTTGCCCAATAGTTTTTGTTTGTAGAATTTTAGTATCCATAATTGATATTTTTTATCCATTTGATTTAAAAATGTATAAAATAAGTCAATTTTGTAGAGTATTTATCTATTTTTAAGGAGTAATAATGAAATTATTAACAAGTTTAGCAGTATTGTCAGCATTAACACTAACAGGATGTAACACATCATCATCACACGTTATGGCTGACAATATGGACGGCTATGAATTTAGCAACATGAATTGTGAAGAAATAAGGGCCGAACTATTACATCTACAGTACACAGCAAATAATGCAGCAGAAATTGTAGATGATATAGCAAGTTCACAAGATAGTAAAAATGTTGCGGCGTTTTTGCTATTCTGGCCTGCTTTATTCTTAATAGAAGATAATTCCCTAGAAGCAAGAAAATATGCCCAAATCAAAGGTAAGTACGAAGCAGCAAAAAGAATCTACAGGCGTAAAGGTTGCAAGACTACTATTAAATATGAAAGCAATTAAAAGATGTTCGGCATGGGGATATACCAGTACTGAGGCATTTGGCTCTACTAAACAGTGTTTGACATATACTGGCCATGGGAATTGCATTAGGAATGTGGTTACTACAGAATTACAATATAAGGAGGAATAAACATACTAAATCAAGAAAACCAGACGACATTATTTTTTTAATATTTTAAGAAAAATTAAGTGCACTAGACCCTGTAAACCAGATTGTGTAAACCCTCATATTTTATAATCCCCGAAAAGGAGAAAAAACATGAGTAACACAATACCAAGAAACAAAAAAAAGCAACTTAACAACACAGGCATCAACCAGAAAAAGCTCCGTGCTTTTGCTGATGAACTTGCCAAAGACATCCACACCCAAGATGATTTAGCAGATCTAGCTGCTTCACTGGTTAAAATGACCATTGAAGCAGCATTAGGTGCTGAGATGGAACATCATCTTGGTTATCCAAAATATGGGCAAAATAGCAGCGAGCTTAATACAGACAGCAATGCTCGTAATGGCTATTACCCTAAAACCGTCAAAGGCAATCATGGTGAAGTTGAACTTGCTATCCCAAGAGACCGCAGAGGTAGCTTTGAACCTTTAATTATTGAAAAAGGTCAAACGCCGATTGGGTGCTTTTGATAGTCAGATATTAAGCCTATATGCCAAAGGCATAGGTACCCGTGACATCGTCTCAACCTTTAAAGAAATGTATGATGTAGACATCTCAGCAACATTGGTATCCAATGTCACTCAGCAGGCGGTTATCACCCAAGCGATTGAATGGCGTAATCGTCCACTTGATGAAATGTAATACCCCAAAAAACCACCATTCTAAAGTAGAAAATTCTATAATAAAAAATAAGGAGTTTTCACATGAAAAAATCAAGATATACAGAGTCATAAATAGTCAACATACTCAAACAAAACCAATCAGGCATATCTGTGGCTGATCTATGCCGTGAATACGCAATGTCTCAAGCCACATTTTACAAATGGAGATCTAAATACGGTGATACAGATTTTGTCTCTATGGTTAAACGCTTAAAAGAGCTAGAATCAGAAAATGCTCAATTCAAGCGTATGTATGCTGAGAGTGAGTTGAAACTGCAAATTACAAAGGATGCCTTAGCAAAAAAGTTCTAAAGCCATCCCAGTGGCGTGAGGATGGCTTTAAACATCAATGAACAAAATAAGAACACAAGTATCAAACTTATTTACGAAGTTTGTAGCATTAGTAAAAGCACTTATTATTATCAACCAAAACTCAGTGATGACAATGCTTTAATTGCCGATTGTCTACTGCGCTTAACCGCAACGCACAAGCGTTGGGGTTTTAAACTGTGCTATTTATATCTACGTAATGTTAAAGACTACAAATTTAACCATAAACGAGTGTATCGCATTTACCAAGAACTGGAGCTCAATCTAAGAATCAAGCCAAGAAGAAGAATCAAAAGAGATAAACCCGAAGCACTGAGTGTGCCAACAACTATTAACCAAACTTGGTCAATGGATTTTATGTCAGACTCACTCACTGATGGCAGGCACATTAGAACTTTTAATGTTGTCGATGATTACAATCGGGAAGGCTTGAATATTGATGTGGACTTGTCCATGCCAGCAAGACGAGTTATTCAATCATTAGAACGTTTGATTCAGTGGCGTGGCAAGCCCAAGGCTATCAGATGTGATAATGGTCCTGAATACATTAGCCAAGCATTAAGAGACTGGGTACAAGCCTTAGGTATTGAGTTAATGTACATCCAACCAGGTAAGCCAACTCAAAATGCCTACATTGAGAGATTTAACCGTACAGTAAGACAAGAGTGTTTAGATCTGCATTTGTTTGATTCTGTTGAGCAAGCACAAGATGCAACCACACAGTGGTTATGGGTTTATAATAACGAACGACCGCACTTTGCCCTAGGTGGCGTGATAAGATGACTAGCCTCTACTTTAGAGTTGTATGGAAAATTGGGGTATTACACTGTCACTACTTTTTTTAAGGTATTTAAATAGTGTTTTTAAAAAAAATATTCACCTTAATCCATTAAAGATTTCGTATAATTAATACATTCTAACTTAGACACTTTATCATGCAAAAACATATTATTTCAACTAGCAAAGCCCCTAAAGCAATTGGCACTTACTCTCAAGCAGTGTGCATTACTGGTGGCTCCAGCGTTTATTTATCTGGGCAGATTCCTCTAATACCAGAAACAATGGAAATAGTCAGCGGTGGTATTGGTGAACAAATTAATCAAGTGTTTAAAAATCTAATGGCTGTTTGTCAAAAATCTAATGGCGACTTAAAAGATATTGTCAAGCTTAATATCTATCTCACTGATCTTAACAATTTTCCAAAAGTTAATGAAATTATGTCCACCTATTTTGACGAGCCTTATCCCGCGCGTGCAGTGCTTGGTGTTAATGAATTACCCAAAGGCTCAATGGTAGAAATGGATGGAATTATGATGATAGGGCCCTGTGATTACACTTACTAAATGCACCATAAGATACGATATTCTCAAATAACTTGGTACAATTTTGATGGTTTGTTTAGATAAAATTCCACTTATTCATGCATCAATTATCTGACCCAATCATTGCATTAAATGGATTAGGTCCAAAAGCACAGCAAAAACTAAATGCCATTGGTATTTTTAATTTGGAGCATTTATTGTTTCATCTGCCAACGCACTATCAAGACAAAACCAAGCTAGCCAAACTAAATCAAGTTCAAGTAGGTGATGAGGCGTTAATTCAACTAACCATAGAGCGTATCAAACAAGTATCGACTCGCCGGCGACAACTGTTATGCTACTTATCTGATTCTGGTCATCAGGGCTTATTACTTCGATTTTTTCATTTTAATCAATATCAAAAACAAAACTTCGTTCGTGGCGATATCATCCAATGCTTTGGCGAGATAAAAATTAGCAAAAATGGCCTAGAAATGCACCATCCTGAATATCGATTAATCTCTAAAGGGCAGACTCATTTACTAGAAAAAACACTCAGTCCTATCTATGCATTAACTGCCAATATTCACCAAGCACAAATGAAAAAATGGATTGGTATTGCATTAGAAACTTTGCAACAATCAGACTTATCTGACAATTTTAAAAATCTAGCAAACAACTCTATGCCTACTCTTAAACAGGCCTTGAATACACTGCATCATCCTAAAGTTAATGATAATATCGAACAAATTGCTAATTTTAAGCACCCTTCACAACAACGCCTGATTATTGAAGAGTTGTGTGCACAACGACTTAGTTTACTCCAACTCAAAGATAAACGTAAATCCGAAAAATCTAACACCTTTAAGATTAAAAGCACTTTAACCAAAAAAATACTAAACGCCTTAGAGTTTCAACTAACACAAGCGCAGCAACGTAGCATTGATGAAATTAATTCAGATCTTGCATCGAACCATCCAATGCTCAGGCTATTGCAAGGTGATGTAGGCTCAGGAAAGACCATTGTGGCCGTATTTGCTTGTTTGCAAGCAATCGAAAATGGCTTTCAAGCAACTATTATGGCACCCACTGAAATACTTGCCGCACAACATTTACAGGGGTTTTCAAATTATTTAACCCCTTTGGGTGTTAATATTGCGTTTTTAACTGGTTCTCAAGGTGCAATACAAAGAACCGAACAACTTGAAAAAATTAACTCAGGCGAAGCACAAATTATCATCGGCACCCATGCATTGTTCCAAGCCCAAGTTATTTTTGATAAATTAGGCTTAGTAATTATTGACGAACAACATAAATTCGGTGTGCATCAACGCTTATCCCTTGTACAAAAAGCACACAACACGCCCCATCAACTGGTCATGACTGCTACCCCTATTCCAAGATCATTAACCATGAGTGCCTATGCAGATTTAGATTGTTCAGTGATTGATGAATTACCCCCTGGCAGAAAACCTACTAAAACCATTGCACTTGGCAATGATAAAAAAGACAAAGTGATTGAAAAAATCAAACAAATTTGTACTACTGGCAATCAAGTGTATTGGGTATGCACACTGATTGAAGAATCAGAAGCGCTTCGTGCTGAATCTGCCACTAATACTCATCACTATTTACAGGAAAATCTAGAAGAATTAAGCGTAGTGCTAATTCATGGAAAGATGCACAAGGATGAAAAGTCCACCATTATGGCGCAATTTTCCAAAGGACAGATTGATGTTTTGGTCGCCACCACAGTCATTGAAGTGGGTGTAAATGTCACAAATGCTTCACTCATGGTCATTGAAAACTCTGAAAGACTGGGACTTGCACAATTACACCAATTACGTGGTCGTGTAGGGCGAGGCACTGACGCTAGCATTTGTATTTTGATGTATCAGGTGCCACTCAGTCACAGTGCTTTTGCACGACTTAACACCCTAAGGCAGACAAACGATGGCTTTAAAATTGCACAAAAAGACTTAGAGCTTCGTGGCCCTGGTGAAATTCTAGGCACACAGCAAACAGGCATTGCTAATATGAAAATCGCCAATATTGTGCGTGATAGATATTTACTTAAACAAGTGCATTTTTACTCAAAACAATTCTTAAAATTAAGTAAAGACAAGCAACAAGCACTTATTACTCGTTGGATTACTGATGATAAAAGCCAATATGGCAATACTTAAAAGTGCTTAGTTGACGTAAAATAACCCAACTATGATTAACACAAAAAACTTGATATGGTCAAACTTAAATCAAGTGAGCAATATACCTAATCACGTTCTTACTTGGCTTGATGACCACCAATCCTTAACCGCTAAATTAAAGCAGAAATTTAATCACTTTTCCATCAATGTTTTATCACAAGCGGAATCTCTTGTACATGCGGATGAAACAGAGTTACTTAACTGGAACGGCCAATCTATCGTGCGTGAAGTAGAGCTTTTAGGAGATGATCAGGTTGTTGTATTTGCTAGATCAATCATCCCCATCACTAACGACACACAAAACTTATTAAAAATTGGCAATAAGCCTTTAGGCGAGGTGTTGTTTAATGATAAAAATATTAAACGTAGTCAACTACAAATCACCCACACACATGGCACTTGGGGCAGAAGGTCTATTTTTACCATTGGCTCAACTCAAGTGTTGGTCAGTGAATTTTTTATAAAAAATTTATATGCCGTATAGACCTTATAAAAATAAGCAAATTAGTCAGCCCAACTAATGCGCGATAATATTTTCACCAAAGAGAATGACTTAGTTGATTTCGCCTTTGATGCACAAGTGGCTGATGTATTTGATGACATGGTTAAACGCTCAGTACCTGGTTATCAATCTATGATCGAGATGATTAGCTTAAGTGTTAAAACTTATGGCCAAGACAATACTAATTATTATGACCTTGGCGCCTCAACAGGTGCTACTTCTATTGCACTGGGCATCAATAACCCACACTCAAATAATCAAATTATTGCCCTTGATAATTCACCAGACATGGTTAAAAAATGCCAGCAAAATTTAGCAGGTAAAATTGATAATGTTAATGTAATTTGTGGTGATATCCTTGATATGAAGTTTGAAAATACATCCATTATTGTGCTTAACCTCACCTTGCAATTTATTGCACCAAACAATAGACAAACCTTAATTGATAGAATTTATAAAGGTTTAAATAAAAATGGTGCGCTGATTATTTCTGAAAAAATTCATTTTGACAATCAACAAAAACAAAAACAAATCACCAAGTTACACTTGGACTTTAAACGCGCCAATGGTTATAGCGAGCTTGAGATTGCAAACAAACGTCAATCGATTGAAAATATACTAATAACGGATAGCAAGAAAACCCACTTTAAGCGGTTTAACGTAGCAGGCTTTAAAAATAGTATTTGTCATTTTCAGTGTCTTAACTTCGCTTCCTTTTTAGCGGTAAAATAGCGCACAGTATGTTACTGATGATTGACAATTACGATTCATTTACCTATAACTTGGTGCAATATTTTGGCGAGTTGGGGCAGGCCGTTGAAGTGTATCGTAACGATGAAATTACAATACAAGGCATTGAAAAACTTGCACCTGAATTTTTGGTAATTTCACCAGGTCCATGTACACCAAATGAGGCGGGGATTTCAATTGAGGCTATTAAGCACTTTTCTAAGAAAATACCAATTTTAGGGGTTTGCTTAGGGTTTCAGGCTATGGTCCAGGCTTTTGGCGGGCATATTATTGGTGCAAAAAAAATTATGCACGGCAAGGTGTCCAGTATTCATCACATCAATAAAGGTATATTTACAAACCTTAAAAATCCACTCAATGCAACACGCTATCACTCGTTGGTAGCGCAGCAATCAACCCTGCCAAACTGTTTTGAGGTTACCTCATGGACTAAGGATAATAAGGGAAAGATGGACGAAATTATGGGCGTTAGGCACAAAGAACTTGCCATTGAAGGAGTGCAATTTCACCCGGAATCAATTTTGACTGAACAGGGTCATGAAATGTTGGACAATTTTTTAACAGGGAAAACTTTATAAACCATGGAAATACTTGAATTTTTATTTGTTGATGAACAAATGTTTACAACCATCACACTCATATTATTAATTGCTTTGCTTGTTGGCAATATTGTTGTTGATAAATTAAAAAAATATGAAGATATTGATGCCAATGGGGCAGTCACACTCATGGATGGTAACGACCTTATCCTATTAGATGTTAGGGAGGAAAAGGAGAGAAAGGCGGGGTATATTGCTGGTGATATTCACATCCCACTTGCCAGTGTTAAGAATAAATTGTCTTCATTGGATAAGCGTAAAAAGGTACTGGTATATTGTCGTAACGGCTCTCGTTCAGCACATATTGCTGGATTATTAACACGTAATGAGTTTGAAAATGTGTACAGTTTAAAAGGTGGTTTCCAGGCATGGAAAAAAGCCAAACTACCCATTAAAACTTAATTAGTTATGGAAAAAAATATTATTTATTGCTCAGATTCTTGTCTTTTTTGCCAAAGAGCCTATCAATTACTTGAAAAAAGTGGTATTCCTTTCAAAAAATACCACGTTAAAAACCAAGGCGACTGGAATGAAGCCAAGGAAAAGACAGGTAGAGAAACCGTGCCACAAGTGTTTATTAATGGTTCATATAGGTGGATTTGATGATTTATCAGCTGCAGAGCAATCTGGAAAATTAGATGGAATTCTAAATCAGCTATGAGTAAAAACCTCAGTATTATTGGTGCTGGCGCTTGGGGAAGTGCTCTAGCCATTGCCCTTTATGATAATTTTGATACAATTTATCTACACGCCCACACTCAAAACGAAGTCAAAGCATTAAAACCAAAACATCCTGCACTGCCCACACCCTATCCTAATAATATAAAAATTACCTGTGATTTTTCTAAATTACAAGACGTCAAAGATATACTAATTGTTACACCTAGTTATGCATTTTCTGAGGTATTAGAAAAAATAAAACCACTCATTAATGACGCTCATCAAATTGCTTGGGGTACTAAAGGTTTTGATACCACCAAGAGATGTTTTTTATATGAAAGTTTTGAGCGTATATTCCCCAATCGCAATGGCTGTGTTATCTCTGGACCAAGCTTTGCCTTTGAGGTGGCAACGAATAAACCTACTGCATTAGTCGTGGCATCCGTTGATAAAAACACCAGAAATCACTTTGCGAAATTAATACAAACAAACACCCTGCGTGCTTATACCAATGCTGATATTGTCGGTGTGGAGATTGGTGGGTCAGTTAAAAATATCTTAGCCATCGCTGCGGGTATCGCTGCAGGATTAGGTTATGGTATTAACACCCAAGCAGCATTGATTACTAGGGGTCTAGCAGAGATGTCATGCCTAGGGATAAGCCTTGGTGCAAAAAATTCTACCTTTGTTGGCTTGTCTGGTTTGGGAGATTTAGTGCTGACTTGTTCAGATGATTTATCCAGAAACAGAAGATTTGGTAAAGAATTGGCTTTTAATCATAGCATTAAAAGTGCACTAGCTAATGTGGGGAGTACAGTTGAAGGTCTTAATACACTTGAGCTTATTTTATCTATTGCCAATAAAGAGCAAGTGGAAATGCCAATTTGTGGACAAGTTTATCAGGTTACTCAAGGCAAGCTAACACCTACTGAAGCAGTCAACTATCTAATGTCTAGAAAGCAAACTAACGAATGAAACTAGACTTACTTAGGCATGGCATGCCTATTGGTGGTCGTATTTATCGTGGCAATCAAGATGACTCTCTTAGCAAAAAAGGCTGGCAACAAATGCTTGACGCTTCCCAAGGGAAATCATGGGATTATATTGCCAGTTCACCCTTGATGCGTTGTGCTGAATTTGCTAAGTATTTGTCTAACAATCAAAGTACGCATTGCAAAATTTTTAATAACTTTAAAGAGCTTGGTTTTGGTGATTGGCAGGGAAAAAGTACTGATTCTATTGGTCAGACATTGGTTGATAATTTTAAATTAGACCCTATTAGTCACCGACCACCTAATGCAGAAAACCTTTATGATTTTCAAGCACGAGTTTTGTCCTCCTTTAAAGACATTGAACTTCATCATACTAATGAATCGGTTTTAATTGTAGCGCACGCTGGTGTTATCCGAGTGATTAAATCCTATTTATTAAATCTACCCATTGAAAAAATGTTTACAATGGAGGTTATTTGTGCATCCAGTGAGCGCTTTGACCTTTAAAATTTTAATCATTAGTATGATGTTTTTAGCCGTCCCAATTCAAGCAAATGAATTTCGAGGGTTAACATCATGGATAAATTCTTTTAAAACACCAGACTTTAGTCAAATTAAAAATCCTAGCCAAAGAAAAATTGCATTTTTTAATTATCTACTTCCTTTTATTGAAAAAGAAAATAAAAAAATCAGACTACTAAGGGTGCTTAATTAAAAACAATCGGTTCAACAAAATACAAATTAATAAAGAAATATCGACTGAAAAAGCACTATTAAATGCTATTGACATTATCCTAAACTCCATGATATTGGCACAAGTAGCAATAGAATCAAACTGGAGCGTTCACGATTTTCTAAACACTGGCATAACTATTTTGGCATTTGGTGCTTTAAGCCTGGCTGTGGCGTTGTGTCTAAACAACGTCCTGAGAATGCTACACATGAGATTGCAATGTTCTCTTCAGCATCCAAATCTGTAGAATATTATATGCTTAATATTAATCGACACTTTTTGCCTACACACTACTTAGAAAAATTAGGCAATACAAGCGTAATAACCGCCTTCCTATTACCGGTATTGCTTTATCAGAAGGACTGGGAGTTACTCTGGAATTGGCTTTGATTATGTTGAGCAGGTGCAAAGCATTATTAAATATAATAAACTTGAATAGTACGATTTTCTAATTTAAAAAATCGTACTATTGATGATAGACAATAAAAAACCTGCATTTATCCAAAATAAATGCAGGTTTTTATGAGCGTTTGAAAGTGACTTAACGCTTGGAGAACTGCTCGCTCTTACGTGCTTTCTTGCGACCGACTTTTTTACGCTCTACAATTCTAGCATCACGTGTTACAAAGCCTGCTTTGCGTAATTCGCCTCGTAAATCATTATCATATGCCATTAATGCACGAGTCACACCCAGTCTAATTGCACCGGCCTGACCTGTGTCACCACCGCCTTTGACCGTGATATTAAAATCAAACTTATCTCTCATTTCAACCGTATCTAATGGTTGATTGATGATCATTGAAGAGGTTTCACGTCCAAAGTATTCATTCATTGGGCGCCTGTTAACTGTAAAAACACCTTTGCCTTTGGTCATATAAACACGGGCTACTGATGTCTTTCTTCTGCCTGTTGCGTAATAAGTTTCTGTCTTTGCCATAATATTTTTTTACCTTAAATATCTAAAACTTGAGGTTGTTGCGCACTATGTGTGTGTTCGCTACCTGCAAATACTTTCATTTTTCTAAACATGTCTCTACCTAAAGGACCCTTTGGCAACATGCCTTTCACCGCTTTATTGATAATTTCCTCTGGCTTTTTGGCTTGTAAATCTTTAAATGCAATTGATTTTAAGTTACCAACATAACCTGTGTGGTGGTGATACATCTTGTCTTCAAATTTATTACCTGTTACCTTAATTTTTGAGGCGTTGATAATAACAATATAATCGCCCGTATCCGTGTGTGGTGTGTATTCAGGTTTGTGCTTACCACGAAGACGAGAGGCAATTTGCGTTGCTAAACGACCTAAGGTTTTACCGTCAGCGTCAACGAGTAACCAATCTCTTTTAACTTCATGCGCTTTAGCGCTAAATGTTTTCATAATCCAATCTATCTTCATGCAGAATAATCGAACTATTATAATCACTTTTAACTTTAAATGTTAAACTATATTCCAACTACCAACATAATTAATCACATCGCCGATACACTTTAAAAAAAAAATAGCCAATGCCGTTAATTCATTCGATATAACGAATGTAATCCAACTTTTCTTTGTAAACAAGGGTATCGACATTCATCAGCCCTAACAATGTGTGAAACATACCATCATGAGAAAGTTTGGTGTTTGCTTTTTTATTTAACAATTCTGTATCAATATCCTTAGAAAATTCATCACTAAACCACAAAATTGAGCCAACATGAATTTGCGCCTTAGGTGCGATAAAATAGGGCATTCCGTGCAGATATAGTCCATTCTCACCCAGAGATTCTCCATGATCACTCATATAAAACATAGCGGTTTTAAATTGACTTTGGTTGTTTTTTAAAAAATTGATTGTTTTGGATAAAAAATAATCCGTATAAACAATAGTATTGTCATATGCATTGTTAATTTGCTCATTGGTGCATTTGTTCAACTGATTGGTTTCACATATAGGAGTAAATATTTTAAACTTTTCAGGATAGCGTTTGTAATATGCTGGGCCATGGCTGCCCATCATGTGTAAAACAATAAGCATGTCTTTATCATAATAAGTATCCACATATTGTTGTAAACCAACCAGCATGCCTTCATCTCTGCATTCAATATTACAGACTGTATTCAAACGCTTTGATTTAAAATCCTGATAAGTGAGACGATCTGCCACACCTTTTGAGCTAGAATTATTATCCCTCCACAAAATTTCCACACCTGCACAGCTTAAAATATCAAGTGCATTACTCATGTTTTTACCTTGGACGTGTGTGTAGTCACTTCGACCTAAGCTTGAAAACATACATGGCAATGAATAGGCAGTGTCCGTACCGCAAGAATACATCTGGCTTAAACTAATCACATTTTCATTTGCCAGCAAAGGATTGGTCATTCTTTGATATCCATTCAAAGAAAAACGATCTGCCCTAGCTGTTTCACCAACAACCACAATGATTAACTTTTTCTTATCATTAGCTCGATTGATTAACGCATCTTGAGCAATGACCTTAAAAGGAATGGTGACAGTTTCAAATTTTGAATTGATGTGTTTACCAATGGCATATAGATAATAAGTTGGATTAATATATAAGCGCAGCTGCTTATTTTCTCGAATAAGAGAAGTGTACGATTTAGAAAACGTCAAAGCTATTAGAACAAATATAACCAACAAAATAACAATCACTTTTAATCTAGAACACAATTGTTGTAGAAAATTTTCTTTAACAATTTGAACCTTATAAACCCAATAACTAGGCATTAACCCCAGCAAAATAACATATGCAATTAGCTCAAAACTAAATAAGTCAACCGACTCTGCTACATTGCTTTCTAAGCTATTAGCGATCATATTATCATCAAAGATGATGCTATAATTATTGGCAAAATAAGCAACAATAGCTGACGCAATAAGCAATAAGATTAATATTGGCTTGGCACTATATCGATAGCAAACCAAGAGCAATCCTACCACTAAAAATACAAGCAACCAGATTAATAAGGAAGCCACAAATGCGATATTATCAACCAAAGGATAAATCTCAATCACCTTTGAGAAGAATTTAAAATTGCCTGTTGTGGTCAAAAATATCGCAACAATAAGCACCAAACTGGTTGCCGTTACTCTTTGGAAAAACTTCATTAATAGCTAAGTTGGGTGTAAATAATGGTTATTATATTGTCTAAATCATAACGACACAAACCAATGATTAACTCACATGCCCATTTGGACTTTGACCACATCCACACAATCGCTGAAAATGCAGTGGCAATTGTGCCTAGCGTAGGTAAACAAAACTGGCAACAGGTGCAAGTGTATCCATATTTTTCGTTGGGCATTCATCCTTGGTTGGCCGAATCGCACACCCAGCAAGATTTAGACGCCTTGGAATACTTGATTAAATGTAGCAATCCTATTGCCATTGGTGAGTGCGGGTTAGACTTTGCTAAAGACATTGATAGGAGTCAGCAACTGTATATTTTTGAATGCCAGTTACAATTGGCTGAAACTTACAAATTGCCAGTGATTATCCACGCAGTAAAAGCAACTGAGGAAGTGATATTGTTGTTAACAAAATACCCAAAAGTCACAGGTGAAATTCATGGCTTTTCAGGTAGTGAAGCGCAAGCTAAAACCTTGGCAGGTATGGAATTTTATTTAGGATTTGGGTTGCAAATTCTGAATGATAAATCTCTAAAATTAAGAAGAATTGCTCGAAACTTAGCGCTTAAATCGCTACTAATCGAAACAGATGACCACGCTAATCCGAATGACTTAATGCTAGTCGCTGAAAAAATCGCCCAACTAAAACAAATATCGGTAAAAAATTTGAGCAAGCAATGTGATAATAACGCCATTTTACTATTTGGATTGCAATAATGAGTGGTAGCTGTGCACGAACTGAAATATTATTAGGTCAGCAAGGATTAGCACGATTAGCAGAATCTCATGTTTTAATTGTTGGTCTTGGTGGCGTTGGTGGCGTTTGTGCAGAAGCACTTTGTAGAGCTGGCGTGGGTACATTAACTCTAATTGACTTTGACATTGTAGAAAAAACAGACCTTAATCGTCAAATTATTGCACTTAATTCAACACTTGGACTGCCTAAAGTAGATGTACTGGCTGATAGATTACGTGATATCAACTCTGATACTATTATCATCAAGCGTCATGAATTTATAGATAAGAATAAAGCTCACGCCATTGCACTTGATGCCAATCTGGATTTTATTGCAGATTGTATTGATGCCATTGCTTATAAAACCATACTTATTGACAGTTGTAATCAATCCAAAAAACCTATTATTTCAAGTATGGGTGCGGGCGGAAGGCTTGATCCTACTCAAGTGAAAATTTCACGCATGGATAAAACCCAGAACTGTGCTTTAGCACGTGAAATGCGCAAGCAACTTAGACGTATTCACGCTTCACTTAAATTTCCCGTGGTACATTCAACAGAAGTGCCAATTAAGGCATTACCACATCAAGCAGTACGCGCAACTGACACCGCCCCTGCTGGTAGACCTAGAGCAGTGAATGGTGCAATCTCGTATATGCCTAATATTTTTGGGTTAATGATGGCAGGATATATTATTCAAACTCTGTTAAAATCATAATCTTTTAAAAATGAGTCTTGTCTGTTTCAAGAAAGAGGAAGAAAATGGTTAGTACACAAACCCCAATTTGCGATTTTAACACTCCAGCAATTGACTTTAGTCTAAAAGGTGTTGATGGGACAATGCACAATTTAAAAAGTTGCCAAGGTGAAAACGGCCTATTACTGATGTTCATTTGCAATCATTGCCCTTATGTTAAAGCAATTATTGATCGCATCATTCGTGACACCAAAGCACTCAAAAAAATAGGGGTAAATGCCGTTGCAATCATGTCAAACAACCCAAATGAATATGAGGCTGACTCTTTTGAAAATATGCAAAAAATTGCCACAAGCATGAACTTCCCATTTCCCTACCTAATAGATGAAACTCAGCAGGTCGCTAAAACCTATGGTGCTGTATGTACGCCTGATTTCTTTGGCTACAATGCTGATTTAAAATTGCAATATCGTGGTCGGCTTGACGCGTCACACAAAGAGTCTGCAGCGGTGGATATTAAGCGTGATTTATTTGATGCAATGAGCCAAATAGCCATAACTAGACAAGGTCCCAAAGAACAAATACCCTCAATGGGCTGTTCAATTAAATGGCTACCTAGTGTTGACTAAGTATAACGCCATGTAGTATGGTTAAAAATGACGCTGGCGTTAAAAATTTATTACCTTAAAAGAGAGACCTTTGCGTAATTCATAATTCCCTCTCCAAAATTCCATTCTTTTTATTTTTTCTAAAAAATTTACCAGATTTTCTCATCTTTGCATAAAAATCTAACAAACCACCTTTTAAATAGATGCTTTTAGCATTTATTTTTCTTATTTTTTACACCATTCCAACCTTTAAACACAACAACCCCTCAGGCTTTGCATTCGTTTGAATATATTCATGCCAGTCTTTCAAGTTGTGACTCATGGCAATTAACTGAGCCCTGGTTTTATTTCTTTCTAAACCAAGGTATCTTACCTTGCCTAAACCATGATGAAGCTTGAGCAAACCAAAGGTTCGCTCAACAATATAACGAATCGATGAGTGTTGCTTGTTCTGTTGTTTCTGTTGTTTAGTAATTAAACTCTCAGATTTCCTAAGATTTAATCGCATATCCCACAAACCCGTATAATGAGCTGGAGTATAGAACACCTCACGAGTCTCTAAAGTTAGCGAATTACCCACAACAACCTGAAATAGCACATACCATACTGCAATAGTCTAATTTTATTGGACACAAAGATAGCCTTATAATACAAACCATAAGGAGGTCAGTAATGACACAATATAAATCAAGAAAACAACGAGTGACTTTTACCGTTGAACATTCTGTTCAATACCCCCTTGAGGGGGGAACACTAGATTATGCCAAACTCATGGTGCATGAGAATTACACCAATAAAAAAAATCATGATAATATCAGGAGCTTGCTCCTCAGCAGTTAGCAGATGGAGAAAACAATACCTAGCAGAGCTTGGTGGACAAACACCAGAGTCAGGCAAAGCGCTGACTTCTGAACAACAAACAATACAACTGCTTGAGAAACAACTTTGGCGCGCACAAAGGGACAATGAAATCTTAAAAAAGGCAACAGCCTTGTTCGCTGTGGACAATCACCAAGTGATATGATTATCAAGATAAACAAGGCTTGCCAACAATACAATACTAAAGAATTATGAGCATTACTCAAACTTCCTCGCAGTAGTTATTACTATCAAGTCAAAGATAAGCGAGTAAACAACAACACCAACGCTATGATTAAATTAATCAAACAAACTGCTATTGAAGTTGGATACACCTATGGCAAACGCAGAATGCGAGTAGTTTTGAATAACCAAGGTTATAACATTGGTATTTACCAAACTGCAACGCTAATGAAAAAAGCCAATGTAGTTGCCATACGCCCAAGAAAGCGTCATTATTACCCTAATACTAGATTGATGTTTAAAAAGGCAAAAAACCTATTAAATCGTGTGTTTGAGCAGCAATCAATTAATACGCATTGGGTTGGTGATATTACCTATATCAAAACCTATCAAGGTGGGAGTTATTTAGCCAGTGTGTTGGATTTAGGCTCAAGACAAGTTGTTGGTTGGGCATTGTCAAAACAGCCTAATGCTCAGTTGGCAAAGGATGCGCTTAGTAATGCTGTGTCTAGACACCAGCCCAATACAAATAAACACATGTTCCACTCTGATCAAGGGACTCAATACTCTTCTAAAGTTTTTATTGATTATTGCAACAAGAACAACATTACTCAAAGCATGAGCAGGCGAGGTAATTGTTGGGATAATGCGGTCATGGAGCGTTTCTTTAGAAGTCTGAAGACTGAGAGATTAAATTATCAAAGTTTTGCAAATCATAGTGAAGTCGTGCAAAATGTAGAGGGTTATATCTACTTGTATAATTACAAAAGGATTCATTCAGCGATTGGGTATTTAACACCTGCTCAAAAGATGGCTGAATTGAAAAAAGCGGCTTGAAATGTGTCCAAGTAGGTTAGAGCATTGCACACTCACCGAAACCCTACATTTCCCTAAATCATGCCTTCATTGTGAAGATCCGCCACTGAATCAAACGTTCTAATGATTGAATAACTCGTCTTGCTGGCATGGACAAGTCCACATCAATATTCAAGCCTTCCCGATTGTAATCATCGACAACATTAAAAGTTCTAATGTGCCTGCCATCAGTGAGTGAGTCTGACATAAAATCCATTGACCAAGTTTGGTTAATAGTTGTTGGCACACTCAGTGCTTCGGGTTTATCTCTTTTGATTCTTCTTCTTGGCTTGATTCTTAGATTGAGCTCCAGTTCTTGGTAAATGCGATACACTCGTTTATGGTTAAATTTGTAGTCTTTAACATTACGTAGATATAAATAGCACAGTTTAAAACCCCAACGCTTGTGCGTTGCGGTTAAGCGCAGTAGACAATCGGCAATTAAAGCATTGTCATCACTGAGTTTTGGTTGATAATAATAAGTGCTTTTACTAATGCTACAAACTTCGTAAATAAGTTTGATACTTGTGTTCTTATTTTGTTCATTGATGTTTAAAGCCATCCTCACGCCACTGGGATGGCTTTAGAACTTTTTTGCTAAGGCATCCTTTGTAATTTGCAGTTTCAACTCACTCTCAGCATACATACGTTTGAATTGAGCATTTTCTGATTCTAGCTCTTTTAAGCGTTTAACCATAGAGACAAAATCTGTATCACCGTATTTAGATCTCCATTTGTAAAATGTGGCTTGAGACATTGCGTATTCACGGCATAGATCAGCCACAGATATGCCTGATTGGTTTTGTTTGAGTATGTTGACTATTTATAACTCTGTATATCTTGATTTTTTCATGTGAAAACTCCTTATTTTTTATTATAGAATTTTCTACTTTAGAATGGTGGTTTTTTGGGGTATTACAACCCGATGGGCATTTTACAACGATTAGTATTTATTTTAGACAAAGATAGACCACGAAAATATATGCTTCAAACAGCAACGGCTAGACAAAGCTGAGAAAATGGAAGAAACAAGCAAAAAAGCCGCTTAGCTGAAACTTTTTATTAATAAGTGCGTACATTAAAGTATGCGCTTAATAAAAATAACCCTCTCATTACTTCTTGTTCTTTTTGGTGGTACTGTTTTTGCAAAAAGCCTTCACTTTGAAAGCACCGACTACCAAAATACCATGGTTGAACTTTACACCTATGAAGGCTGCAGTTCTTGCCCGACAGCGGATAAATGGCTCAGCGAATTTATGCAACACCCAAAATTATTTAGTGAAATAATACCCATGGCGTTTCATGTGGACTATTGGGATTATATCGGCTGGCAAGACAAATTTGCACATGCTGATTATACAAAAAGACAAAAACAACACCATCAACAAAACAACATTTCTCAAGTTTATACGCCACAAATCATTCAAAATGGCAAAGAAGATAGAGCTTGGCGCTATCCACATCCCCAAACTTTAAGCCAGCAAAAAGTAGGGAAATTAAGCGTTGATGTACTTGACGACATGGCTTATATTAAATTTAAACCACAGTAAAAACGCCAGCCTTTAATAGCGCATATTGCCCTATTAGGTTTTGGATTTGAAAACAAAATTACGGCTGGTGAGAATGACAACAAAATTTTAAACCATGATTTTGTGGTGCTCAATCACACGCAAAAAATCAGCAAGGGTAATGCTG
Organism: Isorropodon fossajaponicum endosymbiont JTNG4; assembly: GCF_016592615.1. Classification (NCBI taxonomy): domain Bacteria; kingdom Pseudomonadati; phylum Pseudomonadota; class Gammaproteobacteria; species Isorropodon fossajaponicum symbiont. Next base: position 78,927 of record NZ_AP013043.1, on the reverse strand, counting down.
GTCAATCAAACTACCACGCTCAACAAAATCAGCAAAACGCTTTGCACTGGCAGTATGGATCAGCACACCACATTCATTAAAACCCATTCAGGCTAGTGGCAGTTGGCTTTAGCCTTTAACACCATAGCAATCTCGATATGCCTCAATGCGCTCAATTAACGCATGGTCATTGCCTTGCTTTAAATAATCAACCAAGTGCGATAAATTAATAATACTTAAAACTGAAAGCCCAAAATTCTGCTCAACTTCCTGAATAGCAGATTGCTGACCAATGCCTTTTTCCTGACGGTCAACCGCCACAATCACGCCCTTAGCAGTTGCACCATTTGCTTTAATAATATCCATCGCCTCACGAATGGCAGTACCTGCCGTGATGACATCGTCAATAATTAAAATATTACCTTCAAGTGGGTGGCCAACAATATCCCCACCCTCGCCATGCGTTTTGGCTTCTTTGCGATTAAAACTATAGGGCACATTTTTACTAAAACCATCATTAAGCGCCATAGCAGTAGCAGTTGCTAGTGGAATGCCTTTGTAGGCTGGGCCAAACAAAACATCAAAGTCCAAGCCGCTATTTTCAATCGCTGTCGCGTAGAATTTACCCAATTGAGAAAGGTGCTGCCCCGTATTAAATACCCCGGCATTAAAAAAATAAGGACTAATACGACCAGATTTTAAGGTGAATTCACCAAATTTGAGCGCACCACTGCCCAACATAAAATCTACAAAGTCTTTTTGATACTGCTCCATGGGTTTTCCTATAAAATTATTTCGATGAAAATAATTATAACGGCTAATGTCAACGGAATTCGTGCTGCTGAACGAAAAGGTTTTTTTGATTGGATAAAAACCCAAAATGCAGACGTGGTTTGCTTGCAAGAAATCAAAGCACAAGAAGATCAATTAGATGAGCGATTTTATCCAAAAGAATACCACTGCTATTACCAACCTGCTGAGAAAAAAGGCTATTCTGGCACGGCAATCTTTATCAAACAAGCACCCATTCAAGTCATTAAAGAAAGCCCGTGGGATGATATTAATTTTGAAGGACGGTTTATTCGAGCTGACTTTAAAGATTTTTCAGTTATTTCAATTTACATACATTCAGGCAGTGCCAAACAAGAGCGCCAAGATTTAAAAATGGCGTTTTTAACTGAGCGATTTATGCCTTACTTACAAGAACTTAAAGCAAGCGGACGCAAGGTCATTATTTGTGGTGATGTGAATATCGTACATCAGGAAAGAGACATTAAAAACTGGAAAGCCAATCAGAAAAATTCAGGCTGTTTGCCAGAGGAGCGTGCTTGGTTAGATGAGTTATTTTTTGAAGTTGGCTTTATTGACGGCTTTCGTGAAGTCAATCAAGGAGATAGGCAATACACTTGGTGGAGTAATCGTGGACAAGCATGGGCGAATAATGTCGGCTGGCGCATTGATTATCAAATCCTCACGCCGAATCTCAAAGGTACAGTTAAAAGTGTCAGCATTTATAAAGATGAGCGTTTTTCAGATCACGCGCCGCTTATTATGGATTATCAATTATGAAAAAACTTAATTTGCTACTGATATTGATTGCTTTTTAATAGCTACACTGATAATCAAATATACAGCTGCTAATAGCAGAACAAATACAAAATGATAAGGCAAAACGCCTTAATTTAACACGGGTTGTTCTTGCGATATCTGAGCCTTTAACGTTTCTAAAGACTGAGTTGCTTGAAGAAGTGACAATGTTAAGTATTGATTGGCTTAACATTGTTAAATCAGTAATTAAGCGATATATTGGCGGGAACTTATGACGTGCTGCCTCCATCCCTTGCAAGCTTAAATGCACTTGTTTGAGTTCGAATAACAAAGGTCGATGATTATAGTCTATTTCATCAAGCTCAATACAAAAAACTTGGTTAAAACTACTTAGTGCTAATGTTAATAACTCTGTGGCTGTATTGGTTGTATGTGACATAAGATGTCCTAATTAATTGGATAAAAAAAATCTGCAACCTAAAAAAGGTGGCAGGCCTCACTTACCCACAAAAGAAGACGGGAGCTTATTAGCTAAAAAGCCTATTCGGCTCTCCTCGACCTACCATAAGCAATTTTGTCCCTATTTATTTTAGGTACAAAAAAGCCGCTGTAATAACGGTAAACGGTAAACCGCTTTTGTGTTTAAGACTCGCAAATATACCACGTATCACTTGACTGTCAAACGGTAAAATAAAACCCATTTTCACGGATAACTTTTATAGAGTGCTTGCTCTTTTAGGTTTTTTAATGGGTATGCTCTGTTGCTTTTTTTAACAACACCTTAACTAAATACTATTTATATGTGTGTCAATATTTTGATAAATAAAATGAGAAAAATTCAAAGTTTTGTACGCCGCTCTGGTCGATTAACACTGGGGCAAAAAATGGGGTTGACTGAACTTTGGGCGGATTATGGGGTTGATTTACCTAAAGGTAAAATTGGTTTAAATCATTTGTTTGTCAAACAACAAAAAATTGTTTTAGAAGTAGGCTTTGGCAATGGGGATAGTTTGCTAGAGATGGCAATTAAGAGGCCTGATAAGAATTTTTTGGGTATTGAAGTATACGAGGCGCATAAACACCAATTAACCAATCTTAAAGTCATTAAAGAAGATGCCGTTGAGGTATTAAAAAACCATATAGAGGGCGATAGTTTTAATCGTTTTCAGTTGTTTTTCCCCGACCCGTGGCATAAGAAAAAGCACTTTAAACGTCGATTGGTGCAAACTGAGTTTTTAGATTTATTATCAAAGAAAATAATAAATGGTGGCAAAGTTCATATGGCAACTGACTGGGAACATTATGCAACTCACATGATGGTAGTTTTAGAAAATCATCCCCACTTTAAAAACACACAAAACGACCCTATCTATTCACCAAGACCTGAATACCAACCCGTCACCAAATTTGAACGACGAGGTCATAGGCTGGGGCACGGCGTTTGGGATTTAATTTTTATTAACGAGGAATCATAATGATATTTCCTTTATTTGTTGTCATGACGCTGCTTGAGATTTATGTTTTGGTATCAGTGGGTGAGTCAATTGGTGGTTTTTCAACCGTATTGTTGGTTGTTGTTACTGCACTTATTGGCTCAACACTACTTAAACAACAAGGGTTTTCCATCCTTGCAAAAGTACAGCAAAAAACCATGAATGGGCAAACACCTGCTTTTGAAATGCTTGAGGGTGTGGTCATCTTAGTCTCAGGTGTTTTGTTATTAACGCCTGGTTTTATTACGGATTTTATCGGCCTGCTTGGGCTTATACCTATTTCAAGGGCTTATTTTATTAATCAAATTTTGAAAAAGAACGCACAAAAGATATTTAGCAAAAATCGCGCTGGCTTTATTCATAAAACCAAAAACACATCACCCCAACAGCGCAATAAAGACAACACCATTGAGGGTGAGTTTTGGGAAGACTAAACACCCTAGATGACTGGCTAAATTATCAAGAAAACTTACATTTTCAGGACATTAACTTAGGGCTAGAACGTGTTAAAAAAGTTTATCAAAGGCTGTTTCCAAAAGGCGTTTCTTTTAAAGTAATTAGCGTTGCTGGTACGAATGGCAAAGGCTCTACTGTGGCTTTTATTGGTAGTATTTACCAACAATCAAACTTTAAAGTCGCTCAATTTAGCTCACCCCATATTCTTAAATACAATGAGCGTTTTGTGATTAACAGCGTGCAAGCAACTGATGAGCAAATTTGCCATGCTTTTGAAAAAATTGAGTCTTTTCGAGGTGAAACATCTCTGACTTATTTTGAATTTTCAACCTTGGCTGCACTGATTATTTTTGAGCTAGAAAAAGTTGATATAGCTGTATTAGAAGTGGGGCTGGGTGGTCGGCTAGACTCGGTTAATATGGTTGATAACGACGTGAGCGTCATTACCAATATTGACATTGACCATGTGGACTATTTGGGCAATACCCGTGAACTGATTGGGCTTGAAAAAGCGGGCATTATGCGCAAAAATACGCCTTGTATTTGTGCTGATACTAATCCACCTGCTTCGATTAGTCAATATGCTCATCAAATCAAAGCACAATTAGAATTTGTTAGGGAAAAATACGCAAGCGATATTGGCTTAATCGGCAAGCACCAACAGCAAAATGCAGCGACAGCGATGCTTGCCGTGCAAAAACTTAACAAAATCCTTCCAGTTAATACCATTCAAATCAAAGCGGGTATTAAATATGCACAACTTGATGCTAGATTTCAAATAAAAACCATTAATAACAAGACTGTTATTCTTGATGTTGCACACAATGCAGCAGCTGTTAAAGTGTTATCAGCAGAATTGGCAAAGCAGCAATGCTCTACCATTGCCATATTTTCAGCTTTAAAAGATAAAAATATTAGCTTGATGATTAACGAAATTAGCATGATTATTAATCAATGGCTACTAGTACCGCTTGATGTGAATCGAGCAATAAACATGAAAGCACTTAGTAATGAATTTAATCTAAATCACAATATTCACGTTTGTAATGATATGCAAAATGCCATTAATCGTGCACTTAATGATAAGCAATATCAGCGTGTTGTTATTTTTGGATCGTTTCATGTTGTTGCAGATGCATTGAAAATACTTATACCATTTATGAAAAATAATGAAGAAGAAATCTTGTAAAATTGCAACTAATCACACAGTATCCCTAGGAGAGATTTGATGGATGAGTTTTTTGCAACTATCTGGACCATGATTGAACGCTTAGTTTGGTCCGACTGGATAACCATTGCTATTTTAGCGACATTCCTAGTATTAGGCTTTAAACGCGGCATGGCAAGAGAACTTATCAATTTAGGGTTTTTATTGTTAGCCATTTTAATTGCATGGCTGTTTTACCAAACACTGGCCACAAGCCCGCTCATCACTTGGCTGGTATTATCACACCACTCTCATTTAGCCATCTCATTTGGGGTGATTTTTATTGGTGTTGTGATCATCAAAAGAGTGATTTACAAACTAACACAATTATCATCAGCCATTGATAACCCTTGTGTACTAAACAAGCTGTTTGCACTCATGGTTGTTCTGGTGGCAATCACTATGTTTAGTTGGCATTATTTAGAGACTGTGGCTGGGCTGGGTATTATGGAAATGCTGATTAGCAATGAATCTGTTCGCATTGGCTTGTCATTTTCAATTGTATTTGGGTTTGCCTTTGGTGTTTTAACTTTTATATCAAGCGTGTTAAATATTTCTATTGATGAAACAAAACCTTGTTTCTTATCGTCTTTTTTCAAAAAAATACTTACGATTTTGCAAGCAATAGACACCAAGCTTAATGCCAGAAATATCAACAGCACTCAAAACAATTTATTAGGCTTAATTGTGGGCTTAATCAAGGGCAGCTTGGCAATTTTAATCATAGTATTGGTGTTGCAAAGTATCAACTGGGTTTCACAAAAGTATTATTGGATTGAAACTCATGGCGCTTTAAGAGCCTTTCAAGATATGGCTTCAGACATTAAACCTGAGTTGTCACAATACTTATTATTTATTGAAAACAATTAAGGACTAACTTATGTGTGGCGTCGTTGGCATTTTATCTACCCCTAAGAAAGATACAGCTGTTTATATTTATGATGCATTGACCATTTTGCAACATCGCGGTCAAGATGCAGCAGGCATCGTCACTGCTCATAAAGGGCGTTTTTATATGCGCAAGTCAAACGGCTTGGTTAAAAATGTCTTTAGAACTAAGCACATGACACAGTTGTTAGGCGATATGGGCATTGGCCATGTACGTTATCCTACTGCAGGCAGCTCGTCCAATGCAGAGGCACAGCCTTTTTATGTTAATTCGCCATACGGTATTGCGTTTGCACATAACGGCAACTTAACCAACACTGAGCAATTGGCTCAAGAGTTATTTGAGCAAGACCTTCGCCATATCAACACCAACTCTGATTCAGAAATTTTACTCAATGTATTTGCCAGTGAATTAGCCAAATTACAAAAACAACGCATTAACGAGGCTGATATTTTTGCTTCTGTGACACAAGTACACAAGCGTGTACGCGGTGCTTATGCAACCATTGGCATGATTCCAGGCTATGGTATTTTTGGCTTTAGAGACCCCAATGGTATTCGCCCATTAATTCTTGGCAAACGCACCACTAAAGGTGGCACTAAATATATGCTAGCCTCTGAAAGCGTGGCGCTTAGTGCACTTGGTTATGAGATTACTCAAGATATCAAACCAGGTGAAGCGGTCGTTATTGACAGGGCAGGCAATACATTTATCAAACAATGCGCAGAAAAACCCAAGCACTCACCTTGTATCTTTGAGTTTGTTTATTTTGCCCGTCCAGATTCGGTCATTGATGATATTTCCGTGTACAAATCTCGTTTAAGAATGGGAGAAAAGCTAGCCATAAAAATTCGTAAAGAATGGGACATTAATGATATTGATGTCGTTATTCCTATTCCTGACACTTCTAGAGTGGCTGCTTTACAACTGGCACATAAATTAGACGTTAAATACAGTGAGGGCTTAATTAAAAATCGATATATTACTCGTACTTTTATCATGCCGGGGCAAAAACAGAGAAAAAAATCTGTGCGCCAAAAACTCAGCACAATTGAGCTTGAATTCAAAGGCAAAAACGTATTATTGGTTGATGATTCCATTGTGCGTGGCACAACCAGTGAGCAAATTGTACAAATGGCTCGCGATGCTGGCGCTAATAAAGTGTTCTTTGCCTCAGCCGCACCTGCTGTGCGCTATCCTAATGTATATGGTATTGATATGGCCAGCAACAAAGAGTTTATTGCCCACGATAGAGACACCAATCAAATCTGCAAAGTCATTGGTGCAGACAAGCTGATTTATCAAGATTTGGATGATTTAATTTGGTGTGTGCAACAAGGCAATAAGGCAATTACCATGTTTGATTGCTCTTGTTTTAATGGTCAATACGTAACTGGCGATATTGATAAAAATTACCTTGCACATATTGAATCTTTACGAGGTGACCTTGCAAAAGAGGAAAACAACACCTCTGAGGCTTCTGAATTGATTGGTAATGATGTAGAATAGCGCTATTTAATAATTTTACAAACACGTGAAAGATTTAAGCTTCGATACCAAAGCCATACGTACAGGCTATCGAACCACTGCTGAACAAGAGCATTCTGAGGCAATATTTTTAACCTCCAGTTTTGTCTTTGACTCAGCCGAACAGGCTGCTAATCGCTTTTCTAAAAAAGAGCCGGGGAATATTTATGCACGTTTTACCAACCCGACAGTGGATGCCTTTGAAAAAAAATTAGCCGCACTTGAAAGTGCGCAAGCCTGTGTTGCAACTTCATCTGGCATGGCAGCAATCTTTGCCACCATTATGGCACTGCTTAAATCGGGTGATCATATTGTTGCTTCTCGTAATATGTTTGGCACCTCAATTGTGCTATTAAACACCATTATTGCTAAATTTAATGTTGACATTAGTTTTGTAGGTTTATCTGACTTATTAGCATGGGAAAGTGCGGTTAAAAATAACACTAAACTTTTTTTACTTGAAACGCCATCCAATCCACTGGGTGAGGTTGTAGATATTACTGCGCTTAGTAAAATATCAAAGGCCAATCATATTCTTTTAGCAGTTGACAATGCAATCTTAAGTCCTGCATTACAAAACCCTATTGCCTTGGGTGCTGATATTGTGATTCACTCAGCCACTAAATATATTGATGGTCAAGGTAGATGCTTAGCAGGTGCTGTGGTCGGAAATGCTGATATTATTGAACAAGTTCATGGATTTGTACGCACTACAGGCCCAAGTTTAAGTGCTTTTAACGCCTGGATTGTGCTTAAAGGGCTAGACACCCTAAGTCTTAGAATGAGGGCGCACTCAGACAATGCGCTTAAACTTGCCATCTGGCTTGAAGCCCAAAATCAGGTAGAAAAAGTCTATTATTTAGGTCTTCCTTCGCACCCTGATTACAACTTAGCCAAATCCCAACAATCTGGTTTTGGTGGTATTGTATCGTTTGAGGTTAAAGGTGGACAAGAGTCGGCCTTTAAAATAATCAACGCCACCAACATGCTTTCCATTACTGCTAATTTAGGCGATACAAAATCTACAATCACCCATCCAGCAACCACAACGCACGGGCGCTTAACCGATGAAGAAAGACTTAATGCTCATATAACGGATGGATTAATCAGGATATCTGTTGGTCTGGAAGACATTAAGGACATCATTGCTGATATTAAGCAGACACTGGTATAATCTAGGGAATATTTTTTACATAAAAACACAATGCAAAATTCTTTTTCTTATGATGAATTAATTAAATGTGGCAATGACGAATTATTTGGGTCGGGCAACGCCCAACTGCCAAAGCCACCGATGTTGATGTTTGATCGCATTAGCCACATTTCTAGTGAAGGTGGCGAATATGGCAAGGGTGAAATTATTGCTGAATTAGATATTAACCCTGATTTGTGGTTTTTTGAATGTCACTTTAATGAAGACCCCGTTATGCCTGGTTGCTTAGGACTAGACGCCATGTGGCAATTAATTGGCTTTTATTTAGGGTGGTTGGGTGGCTCTGGTCGTGGTCGTGCGCTTGGTTCTGGTAATATTAAGTTTGTCGGTCAAGTACTACCTAGTGCAAAAAAAGTAACCTACAAAATTGATTTATCTCGCGTTATTGCACGTAAATTGTACATGGGTGTGGCTGATGCCACTATGGAAGTGGATGGCAAAGTCATTTACGAAGCCACCAATCTTAAGGTTGGATTATTTACTGACACTAGCAAAATGTAATGAACAGAGTCGTTGTCACAGGAATGGGAATTGTTTCTAGTTTGGGTACAAACTGCACAGGGGTTTTAGCCTCCTTAAAAACTGCTAAATCAGGCATTAAATTTGATGAAGACCAGGCAAAAATGGGGCTTCGTTCACACGTGTCTGGCGCTATTGCTGAATTAGACTCTAGTGAAATCATTGACAGAAAAATGAAACGCTTTATGGCTGATGCTGCTATTTATAATGCAGTTGCCCTGGATGAAGCAATTAAACAATCAGGATTAACACCCGAACAAACCTCAAATGAACGTACTGGGCTTATCATGGGTTCTGGTGGCGCTAGCAACCAAAACGTAGTAGAAGCCGCCGACATCTTAAGGGAAAAAGGCATAAAGCGTGTTGGTCCTTATCGCGTACCGCGTACGATGGGCTCTACCACTTCAGCCTGCCTTTCAACCCTGTTCAAAATTAAGGGCATTAACTATTCAATCAGCTCTGCTTGTTCAACCTCTGCACACTGTATCGGCAACGCCATGGAACAAATTCAAATGGGTAAACAAGATGTGGTATTTGCTGGTGGCGGTGAAGAGCTAGATTGGTCGCTCACCATGTTGTTTGATGCAATGGGCGCTTTATCTTCTAAATACAACGAAACGCCTTCAAGTGCTTCTCGTGCCTTTGATGCGAATCGTGATGGTTTTGTTATTTCTGGTGGTGGTGGTGCATTAGTACTTGAATCATTAGAATATGCACAAGCTCGAGGCGCAACTATTCTTGCAGAACTCACAGGCTATGGTGCAACATCTGATGGCTATGATATGGTTGCACCGTCAGGTGAAGGCGCTAAACGCTGTATGCAACTTGCCATTTCAACCGTTAAAGGTCCGATTGATTATATCAATGCACACGGTACTTCCACCCCTGTGGGTGATGTTAAAGAATTAGGTGCCATTAAAGCAGTGTTTGGCAATAACATACCAAATGTAGGCTCAACCAAATCCCTTTCTGGACATGCCTTGGGTGCAGCAGGTGTGAATGAATCAATCTACTCATTACTAATGCTACAAAATGACTTTATGGCTGAATCTGTTAATATTGAAAATCTTGATGAAGCAGTTGAAGGTGTGCCCATTGTACGAACAACAACCAAGCAATCACTCAAACGAGTGATGTCTAATAGCTTTGGCTTTGGTGGTACAAATGCTTGTTTAGTCTTTGAAAAATTTAAGCAATAAACGAAAGAACTTCTTAACAAGCGTTCAAATATTACTTAACTATGGTCGCGAGTCAAGCGCCTTCTTTTCCTTTTCCGATGGCAATAAATCTTCCTTAGTAATACCTAAGACAAGAATCATTGAACTAGCAACATAAATAGAAGAATAAGTACCCACCACCACACCAATTAGTAACGCTAAAGCGAAACTATGAATGGTTTCACCACCTAAAAAGAACAATGCTAACAACACCAATAAGGTGGTTAAAGAGGTCATGATTGTTCTAGATAGCGTTTGATTAAGCGCACCATTAATAATCTTAGGAGAATCAACATGGCGTGTTGATAAGAAGTTTTCACGAATTCGGTCAAACACGACAATAGTATCATTCAAAGAATAGCCAATGACGGCTAATATGGCAGCCAGTACCGTTAAATCAAACTCAATTTGAAATAATGAGAAAAAGCCTAGGGTAATAATAACATCATGAATAAGGGCAGCAATTGAGCCTAATGAAAAACGATACTCAAAACGTATCGCTACATAAATCAAAATACCAATCAACGCATATAGCATTGCCAAGCCACCATCATTAGTAAGCTCTTCACCCACTTTAGGACCTACAAATTCAACCCGACGAATATCAACATCATTGCCTAATAAATTGATGATTTTTGAACTTAGTTTGGCACTAGAAATTGATTGTGGCTCTAAGCGAATTAAAACCTCATTAGTTGAACCAAAGTATTGGACATTGGCCCTTTTAAAATTTGCCTTGGCTAGCGTGGCTCTAATCTCAGCTAGATCAGCACCTTGTTGATAACCTGCTTCAATTAAAGTGCCGCCCGTAAAATCAATGCCTAACTTAAGCCCGTTCATGGTCAATGAAAAAATGCTAGTAGTAACCAACAACACCGAAAATATAATGGCGTAAGTGCGCTTGCCCACAAAATCAATCGTTGGAATATTTAGTGCTTTTAAACTCATATTGAAATCTCCTTTAACTTTTTGCCGCCATATATTTTATTAATGATTGCACGTGAGACAATAATGGCTGTAAACATTGAAGTGATAATGCCAATTGACAAAGTAATCGCAAAGCCTTTAATTGGTCCAGTGCCAAAACCAAACAAGACTAATGCTGCAATTAAGGTTGTAATATTAGCATCTGCGATGGTCAGTAGCGCTTTATCATAGCCGCTTGAAATGGCTTTTTGAATATTGCTATTTGTACCTAACTCCTCTTTAATGCGCTCAAAAATTAACACATTGGCATCCACTGCCATACCCACTGTGAGTACAATACCCGCAATACCTGGCAACGTCAACGTGGCTTGTAATAAAGACAAAACAGACACAATCATCACCAAATTAAACGTCAAAGCCACATTAGCCACCATACCAAATACACGGTAACGCATAGCCATAAATAACAACACCAAAACAAAACCAACCAATACTGATATCACACCTTTGGTAATATTATCCGCACCAAGACTTGGGCCAATGGTGCGTTCCTCAATAATTTCAATTGGTGCTGAGAGCGAACCTGCCCTTAATAATAACGCTAAATTACGCGCTTCCCGAGCACTGTCAATCCCGGTAATTTGAAACCGCGATGAAAATGTACCCTGAATTGTGGCAGCATTAATAATATCTCTAGTGGTAGTACGTTTCTTAATGGTTTTTCCATTCTTAGTAATGGTTTCAACTTTATTTTCAATAAAGACAACTGCCATACGATGGTGTAAATATTTTTTAGTGGTGTTAAGCATTGTTCTACCGCCAACACTATCAAGTGTGATATTCACCATTGGAATGTTGTTTTCTTGGTCAATGCCAGATGATGCACCTGTAATGTTCTCACCCGTTGTGATAACGCGACTCTTTAGCAATAAAGGACGGCCATCTTTAAAATAATAAAGCTTTGAGCCAATTGGCACATGCCCTGATTGAATGGCTGTTTGTGGGTCATTTTTTTCATCAACCAGTCTAAATTCCAAAGTTGCCACCGCGCCTAAAATCTCTTTTGCTCTGGCTGTATCTTGTACGCCTGGCAGTTGAACCACAATACGCTCTGAGCCTTGTTGTTGAATAATTGGCTCTGCCACGCCTAACTCATTCACTCGATTACGCAATGTTGTAATATTCTGTTTAAGTGCACTTTTCTTAGCTTGTCTTTGTGCACTCTCGCTAATGCCAATGTTTAGCAACAACTCATCCGTATTATTATCAAGCACCACTAAATCATTCAATTCTGATTTAATTAACTGAGCTGCTTTGTCTTTTAGTTCAGCGCGCTTAAAACGAATAACAATACTGCCATTTTCTTGCTTGATGCTCTTATATAGTCTATCTTTACGCAATAAAACACGAAGCTCATTATACGTCTTGTCCATTGAAGCTGAAATGACTGCCTCCATATCAACTTCTAATAAGAAATGCACGCCGCCCCTAAGATCCAAACCAAGCGACATGGCTTTACCGCCAAGGCTTGCTAACCAAATCGGCACAGAAGGTGCCAAATTTAACGCCACCACGTAACGACGACCCAGTGCCTGCTTAAGTGCGTCTTTGGCTAAAAGCTGTTGTATATTGTCTTTAAAACGTGCCAAAACTCTTTGATTGGTTAATTCGACAGATTTAAACTCAATTTGTTGCGCTTTTAATGCATCTTTAACTTTATCCAAATCTTGGTCAACAATCAAAGCATTGCCTGCGCTTGACACTTGAACGGCCAAATCAGAGCCGAATATATTCGGCAGCGCGTACAACATTGAAAGCAATAAAACAAATGCAATCAATGCATTCTTAAGCCCTGAGTAATGATTCATAATGGTTATTTTTTAACTAAATTTTAGCGCTGCCTTTTGGCATTTTTTGATTAATACCTTGCTTTTGTACCTTAACCACAACACCATCAGCAATTTCCAATGTTGCAAAAGACTCATCCACAGAAACAACTTTGCCAATCACGCCACCGTTAGTAACAATTTCATCGCCTTTTTTTAATGCTGCTAATAATGTTTTATGCTCCTTAGCACGTTTTTGTTGTGGTCTGATGAGTAAAAAATACATCAACACAAACATAATCAATAAAAATGGTAATCCGCCCCACGGACTTGAAATATCGCCTCCTACTGAACCTTCTGCAAACGCAGGTGTAATGACTAAATCTAATAAACTCATTTTATCTCCTTATGTAAAAAAAAATTAATTAATGACTTCTAAGCCACCCATGTAGCTTTGTAAAACAAAGGGTATTTTAATACTTCTATCGGCTTGCTGATGATTTTCTAATACGGCCACTAACGTTCTACCAACTGCCAACCCTGAGCCATTCAATGTGTGCAATAATTCTGGCTTATTAGTTTCTTTGTTCTTATATCTCAGTTGTAAACGTCGCGCCTGAAAATCTTCAAAACAAGAGCAAGAAGAAATTTCACGATAAGCATTTTGCCCAGGTAACCACACTTCTAAATCATAGGTTTTGGCAGCAGAAAAACCAAGATCTCCTGCACACAAGTTGACCTTTCTATAAGGCAATTCTAATGCTTGCAAGATGCCTTCTGCATGCGCAGTTAACACTTCTAAAGCTTGATATGAGTCTTGTGCTTTAACTACTTGCACCAACTCAACTTTTTCAAATTGATGTTGGCGAATAAGGCCACGAGTATCACGCCCATAACTACCTGCCTCTGATCTAAAACTAGGCGTATGCGCCACAAACTTAAGCGGTAAATCGCCCTCTTTGACAATCATATCACGCATCATATTAGTCACAGGCACTTCACCAGTTGGAATCAAATACAATGTTTTGGCCTCTCCTTGCTCGCCATGCAGGTGCGTTTTAAACAAATCAGCTTCAAACTTTGGCAACTGACCCGTGCCAATTAAAGATTCTGCATTGACCAAATAAGGCACATAAGCCTCGGTATAGCCATTCACTTCACTATGTTGATCCAGCATAAATTGTGTCAATGCACGATGCAAGCGTGCAATTTTACCTGTCATGACAGAAAATCTAGCACCAGAGATCTTAACTGCCGTCTCAAAATCTAGCCCATACATTTCACCCAAATCAACATGATCTTTTACATCAAAATCATACTGACCTGGCTCACCCCATTTTGACACCTCAACATTGTCCTCTTCACTCCTACCCTCAGGTACAGAATGATGAGGAATATTTGGCATTAATAAAACAATCGCATCAATATCAGATTGAATTACTTGTAAATTTGATTTTGCTAAATTTAGCTGATCACTTAAATCTGCAACATCCTTTAATAAAGGCTTAACATCTTCTCCAGAAGTTCTGGCTTTGCCAATCGCCTTAGACTGTGTATTGCGTAGGTTTTGCAGATTTTGAGTTTCGATTTGATTTTTTTTTCTATTCTCTTCTAACTCAGCTAATTGGTTGACATCAAAAGAAAAGTGTCGCTTTTTTAGGGCATTAGCAACCGCATTTATGTCTAATCTTAGTTGCTTTTTGCTTAACATTGTTATATAATTATTTCCTAATTTAGATTAAACGCCTAGTTATACTAGGTTTGACTTTAAAAACTAACTTCAGAAATTATACTATGTTTACTTTATTTTCAAGCAGTGATGCTTGCAAACTATTAGCCGATGGTGCTCAATTAGTTGATGTTCGCTCTAGTAGCGAATTTGCCCAAGGCGCACTACCAAATGCAATCAATCTGCCACTACAATCCATTATGGGCGCTGACCAAATCATCGACCGTGACAAAGCTGTTATTCTTTATTGCGTTACAGGTGCTCGCTCATCAACTGCTAAAAATTATTTAACCCAAATGGGTTATGAGAATGTTAATGATTTAGGCTCCTTTAAGAACTACAACTGCGAGTAGCACATTACAGTAATGGTATAAACTAGTGCCATGAGAGTTAAAAGCACTTGGCATAAAACCCAAGTTAAAACCATTGATGATATTGCCGGTGCATTGGCATTTAATTCATGGCGTATTACTAAAAATCATTTGGAAGATTTAATTAACGAAGCATTCGTAATTGAAAAAACGCAAGTGTTTGATGTAATTTCTGAGTACTTATGCTTTCTAATTCAGTGTATTGATAGGCTGGTATTTGATAAATTAGATGCCAAACAACGTCAAGCATTGATTGTCAAGTTAGCCAAACAATCGGCTGATTATTTCCACGAAAACAAACAAGAGCGTATTGGCTCAGGCGAACACTGGAAAGACTTTATTCAAATGTATAATGCCAGGTCTCAAGACTACGCCAATTATGAGTTTACAAATGGTGGACCTAATTATCATTTCTTAAGATACTTTGCAGAGAAAATACAAAAAGCCATGACTCATGCTGATTCAAAATGGATCGTCCAACAAATGATTGAAATCCAAGCGCCGAAGGCCTTTAAATCAATCAAAAAAAGTGTTAAAGATTTGGTAGCAGTTGAAATAATAATATCCAAAGCTGAACAAGTAAAAAATAAAGTGAGCAAAATTCCCAGATCCAAACGCAAATCAACCCGCCCTGACTTGCAATAAACCCAATCCACCCATAGAATAATGCTCAATGATATCAAAAAATAGGAGCTAACATGATTGTAATGTGCCCAAACTGTGGCGGACTTAGCAACATTCCAAAAGACAAATTAAACAACAAACCTAATTGTGGCAAATGCAAAATTCCAATTGGTGGTTGATTTTTGGGCAACTTGGTGTGGGCCATGGCAAAACATTCGCCCCTACTTTTAAACAAGTAGCAGCACAACTTGAACCTAAAGCTCGATTTATCAAAATAGAAACCGACAAAAAACAAGCCATTTCTGCCAAGTACAACATCCGCTCCATTCCAACACTAGCTATTTTTAAAAATGGTAGAGAGATAGAGCGCACTTAATGCGCCAGATTTTACCAATTGGGTTAATCAACATATATAAAGAAAAACCATTTGGGCAATAAAAACCCCAGCATCAAAAAATGTCTGGGGTTTTTAAATTTAAAGCCTAGCAATGTCCTACTCTCACATGGGGAGACCCCACACTACCATCGGCGCTAAGTGGTTTCACTTCTGAGTTCGGGATGGGATCAGGTGGGTCACACTCGCTATTGTCACTAGGCAAACTGGTTTTTTTATTTGCGTTAAACGCAAATAAAATAATTAAAAAGTTTTTATACCTTGGTTATTATCTAACCAGAAGATATAACAATTAAATACGTTCATAAAGTTTGTCGCTTATCAGCGTATTGCATGACACATCAACACAAAAATTACAGATTCACTCAAATAATTTGGGTGTTATATGATCAAGCCTCACGATCAATTAGTACAGGTTAGCTTCACACGTCACCGCGCTTCTACACCCTGCCTATCAACCTCGTAGTCTTCGAGGGATCTTAAGGAGCGTTAAACCCGCTCAGGGAGACCTAATCTTGGGAGGGGCTTCCCGCTTAGATGCTTTCAGCGGTTATCCTTTCCACACATAGCTACTCGGCAATGCGACTGGCGTCACAACCGAAACACCAGAGGTGTGTCCATTCCGGTCCTCTCGTACTAAGAACAGCTTCCCTCAAGTCTCCAACGCCCACGGTAGATAGGGACCGAACTGTCTCACGACGTTCTAAACCCAGCTCGCGTACCACTTTAAATGGCGAACAGCCATACCCTTGGGACCTGCTTCAGCCCCAGGATGTGATGAGCCGACATCGAGGTGCCAAACACCGCCGTCGATGTGAACTCTTGGGCGGTATCAGCCTGTTATCCCCGGCGTACCTTTTATCCGTTGAGCGATGGTCCTTCCACTCAGAACCACCGGATCACTAAGACCTAGTTTCCTACCTGCTCGACGTGTCAGTCTCGCAGTCAAGCACCCTTTTACCTTTGCGCTCATTGCACGATGTCCGACCGTGCTGAGGGTACCTTTGCGCTCCTCCGTTACTCTTTGGGAGGAGACCGCCCCAGTCAAACTACCCACCATGCATTGTCCCCGGTCCAGATAATGGACCTAGGTTAGAACCCCAACCATACCAGGGTGGTATTTCAAGGGTGGCTCCACTCGAACTAGCGTCCAAGCTTCAAAGCCTCCCACCTATCCTACACAGGTAGGATCAGAGTTCAATGCAAAGCTGTAGTAAAGGTGCACGGGGTCTTTCCGTCTGGCCGCGGGTATACTGCATCTTAACAGCAATTTCAATTTCACTGAGTCTCGGGTGGAGACAGTGTGGCCCTCGTTACGCCATTCGTGCAGGTCGGAACTTACCCGACAAGGAATTTCGCTACCTTAGGACCGTTATAGTTACGGCCGCCGTTTACTTGGGCTTCGATCAAAAGCTTCGGACGAATCCTAACCTCATCAATTAACCTTCAAGCACCGGGCAGGCGTCACACCCTATACGTCCACTTACGTGTTTGCAGAGTGCTGTGTTTTTAATAAACAGTCGGAGCCACCTGGTATCTTCAACTCTTACCAGCTCATTTAGCAAGTAAAATCACCGGCAAGAGCACACCTTCTCCCGAAGTTACGGTGTCATTTTGCCTAGTTCCTTCACCCGAGTTCTCTCAAGCGCCTTAGAATTCTCATCTCGTCCACCTGTGTCGGTTTGGGGTACGGTTTCATATAACCTGAAGCTTAGAGGATTTTCCTGGAAGCGTGGTATCACGCACTTCTCCCAAAAGAGGGATCGTTATCACGCCTTGAGCCTTAGAACTAAATCTAAGGTTCCCGGATTTTCCTAAGAACCTACTCTACACGCTTGAACTTGGACAACCATCGCCAAGCTACGTTAACCTTCTCCGTCTTCCCATCGCAGTTATATGAAGTATGGGAATATTAACCCATTTCCCATCGACTACGCATTTCTGCCTCGCCTTAGGGGCCGACTAACCCTACGCCGATTAACGTTGCGTAGGAAACCTTGGACTTCTGGCGAGGAGGTTTTTCACCCCCTTTATCGTTACTCATGTCAGCATTCGCACTTCTGATACCTCCAGCAAACCTCATAGTTCACCTTCAACGGCTTACAGAACGCTCTCCTACCATCGCAATTTATTGCGATCCGTAGCTTCGGTATGTAGTTTTAGCCCCGTTAAATCTTCCGCGCAAACCGACTCGACCAGTGAGCTATTACGCACTCTTTAAAGGAATGGCTGCTTCTAAGCCAACCTCCTGGCTGTCTGGGCCTTTTCACATCGTTTCCCACTTAACTACAATTTTGGGACCTTAGCTGACGGTCTGGGTTGTTTCCCTTTCCACTGCGGACGTTAGCACCCGCAGTGTGTCTCCCATGCTCATACTTGTCGGTATTCGGAGTTTGCAATGGTTTGCTAAGCCTTGACGACCCGCTAGCCATAACAGTGCTCTACCCCCGACAGCAATACATGAGGCTCTACCTAAATAGATTTCGGAGAGAACCAGCTATCTCCGGGTTTGTTTGGCCTTTCACCCCTATCCACAGCTCATCCCCTCATTTTTCAACATAAGTGGGTTCGCGCCTCCAGTTAGTTTTACCTAACCTTCACACTGGCCATGGATAGATCACCCGGTTTCGGGTCTACTCCCAGCAACTAAACGCCCATTTAAGACTCGGTTTCCCTACGGCTCCCCTATTGGGTTAACCTTGCTACTGAGAAGTAAGTCGCTGACCCATTATACAAAAGGTACGCAGTCACGGAATAAATCCGCTCCTACTGCTTGTATGCATACGATTTCAGGTTCTATTTCACTCCCCTCCCGGGGTTCTTTTCGCCTTTCCCTCACGGTACTTGTTCACTATCGGTCATTAGAGAGTATTTAGCCTTGGAGGGTGGTCCCCCCATATTCAAACAGCGTTTCACGTGCGCCGCCTTACTCGATTTCACATAAATTAAACTTTCCTATACGGGACTATCACCCTGTATCGTTGAACTTTCCAGAACATTCTAGTAATTTAAAATATGCTTAAGGGCTGGTCCCCGTTCGCTCGCCGCTACTAAGGGAATCTCGGTTGATTTCTTTTCCTCTAGGTACTTAGATGTTTCAGTTCCCTAGGTTTGCCTCCTTAACCTATGTATTCAGTTAAGGATAATGGTCTGATGACCACTGGGTTTTCCCATTCGGAGATCTCCGGGTTAGAGCTTATTTATCAGCTAACCGAAGCTTATCGCAGATTATCACGTCCTTCATCGCCTTCTAATGCCAAGGCATCCGTCGTATGCACTTATTCACTTGACCATATAACCCCAAACCATCTAGATGTGTTTCCATATTTCCCCTTTGTCTGTGTTGTTTTATTTTCTCAATCAGTTATTTAGCAAGGCTAAACTCCTTCAATCGTCAATAAAACGCTTTGTCAAAGACAAAATCTGAAATCACTCAAGTTTAGTGTCATACTTCTTAGTATTTCACCAAGAAGTCACAAATTGTAATAAATCACAATCGGTGAATTCTTTCTTTCTTATTTCACCAGCGGTTTTGACACCGCTGATGAGAATCCATATTTTTTGAAATTGTTGTGTCAATGCAATACACCAATGAAAACTGTCATCACAACAGTCTTCGCGTTGTTATATTGTATATTTACAAACTTTACTTCATGTATTAAATTGTTAAAGAGCTCCACGCCCGAAGGCGTGGTATAAAAACTTAAACGAAGCAACGATTAAAAATTGTCTTGTTTAAGTTTTTAAATAAAAGAATATTTGGTGGAGCCAGGGAGGATCGAACTCCCGACCTCTTGCGTGCAAGGCAAGCGCTCTCCCAGCTGAGCTATGACCCCTAAAACAGCATAAAAAATAAAATTTGGTGGGTCTGGGTGGATTTGAACCACCGACCTCACCCTTATCAGGGGTGCGCTCTAACCAACTGAGCTACAGACCCAAAATTACTGGTTTATTTTTTATCTTTCTACGTTGTTTTCTTCAGTCAGTCAGTCAGTCATACAGCTACTACTACACTTCTACCTTCGCTCAAAAAATGCCTTGAATAATAAAAAATATCCTACGTAATCACTATAAAAGTTATCACGCAAAAGTGTAATGTGATTCTTCTTATCTTTATAGTCATCAAACAACTTGTTGTGGACACTCATACTTTTCTTAAGGAGGTGATCCAGCCCCACCTTCCGGTAGGGCTACCTTGTTACGACTTTACCCCAGTCATGAATCACACCGTGGTAACCATCCTCTGTAAACAGTTAGACTAGCTACTTCTGGTGCAACCCACTCCCATGGTATGACGGGCGGTGTGTACAAGACCCGGGAACGTATTCACCGTAGCGTTCTGATCTACGATTACTAGCGATTCCGACTTCACGGAGTCGAGTTGCAGACTCCGATCCGGACTACGAAAAGATTTGTGAGATTAGCACCACCTCGCGGCTTAGCGACCCTTTGTCCTTCCCATTGTAGCACGTGTGTAGCCCTGGTCGTAAGGGCCATGATGACTTGACGTCGTCCCCGCCTTCCTCCGGTTTATCACCGGCAGTCTCCTCATAGTTCCCACCATGATGTGCTGGCAAATAAGGATAAGGGTTGCGCTCGTTACGGGACTTAACCCAACATCTCACGACACGAGCTGACGACAGCCATGCAGCACCTGTATTCGCATTCCCGAAGGCACCTTTCCATCTCTGAAAAGTTTGCGATATGTCAAGACCAGGTAAGGTTCTTCGCGTTGCATCGAATTAAACCACATGCTCCACCGCTTGTGCGGGTCCCCGTCAATTCCTTTGAGTTTTAACCTTGCGGTCGTACTCCCCAGGCGGATAACTTAACGCGTTAGCTTCGCCACTAAAGGGTAAATCCCCCCAACGGCTAGTTATCATCGTTTACGGCGTGGACTACCAGGGTATCTAATCCTGTTTGCTACCCACGCTTTCGTACCTCAGTGTCAGTATTAGCCCAGAAAGCTGCCTTCGCCATTGATGTTCCTTCTGATATCTACGCATTTCACCGCTACACCAGAAATTCCACTTTCCTCTCCTATACTCTAGTTTGCCAGTTTCAAATGCAGTTCCCAGGTTGAGCCCGGGGCTTTCACATCTGACTTAACAAACCACCTACGCACGCTTTACGCCCAGTAATTCCGATTAACGCTTGCACCCTCCGTATTACCGCGGCTGCTGGCACGGAGTTAGCCGGTGCTTCTTCTAAAAGTAACGTCAAGACTAATGTGTATTAACCATTAGTTTTTCTTCCTAATTGAAAGTGCTTTACAACCCTCAGGCCTTCTTCACACACGCGGTATTGCTGGATCAGGCTTGCGCCCATTGTCCAATATTCCCCACTGCTGCCTCCCGTAGGAGTCTGGACCGTGTCTCAGTTCCAGTGTGGCTGATCATCCTCTCAGACCAGCTAAAGATCGTCGCTTTGGTGAGCTTTTACCTCACCAACTAGCTAATCTTACGCAGGCTCATCTGATAGCGAAAGCATATAAATAGAGGCCTCCTTTACTCCGTAGAGATTATGCGGTATTAATCCGGATTTCTCCGGGCTATCCCCCACTATCAGGCAGATTCCTACGCGTTACTCACCCGTCCGCCACTCGACGCCTACTAGCAAGCTAGTATCGTTTCCGTTCGACTTGCATGTGTTAAGCATACCGCCAGCGTTCAATCTGAGCCAGGATCAAACTCTTCAGTTCAATTCTAACTATTTAGAACATTGGCAACATTCAAATAAATGAATGCGCTTTGCGTTCAATTTTTTAAAAAGCTTATTTGCTTTAGTTTTTAATGTGCACTTGCACAATTTTATTGTACGAGTGCCCACACAAGTTGTTTGATAGTTTTTTAAAGAGCAACCACAACATAAATAGCCAAAGCAATTTTTGCTGCAGTTAAAAGTGGAAATTATACAGCTAACTGATAACCTGTCAAGCGTTATTTTAAACTTTTATTTTCCGACTTCCTTGTATTAAAAACAAAGGCTGTTTCTGTGCAGTGAAAGCGCAGAATTATACTAAGAAAAAACACTGGGTCAGATGTTAATTAACATTATTTTTATAAGGCGTTAATTTATCTTCTGAAACCGTTCTATTAAGCCATTTATCGGCTTGGTCAATATCAACAATTGTATGATTGACATTCACCATTTCAAAATCATTATCATTCCAGCCCTTGATACCCATTTTTAATGAGCGCATTTTGGTAAAGCCCATTTGTTGCATAGTAAAGGCTGCAAGTGCGCTACGATTGCCTAAGCGGCAAATTACAACAATATTTTGCCCTCTTGCTTGTGCTAATTTGGGCACAGTGTCATCATAATTCCAAACACAAGCGCCCTCAAGCACGCCTCTAGGAACATGAATTGAATGCTTAATGTGCATCATGTCAAATTCATCTTGCTCGCGAATATCTAGTAATATTAAATCAACGTTGTGCTTAATCTCTTCTTCCAAATCCCATGGAAACACTTCACCTACTGTTGTTAATGCCTGTGCTACTAGTTTTTGATATCCATCCATTGGCTTTATTTGCAATAGCCTTTTCGTGTCACCATGACTGCCACTTCAACGCGTGAGCTGAGTGATAATTTTTTAAGAATTGATTTAACATGAAGTTTAACTGTGCCATCAGAGATGCCCAGTTCCCTAGCAATGACTTTATTACTATAACCGCTGGATACTTGACAGGCCACTTCTTTTTCTCGGCTGGTTAAGGCGTTAAACGAAGGTTCATTATCGGTTAATTCATCTCGTAGAGCCTTTGCTAGTACGTGTGTCATATCTTGTGCAACAACAATTGAGCCTTCAACAACTTCATCTAAAGCATCAACCAACTCATCTGGATCCATATCCTTTAATAAGTAACCTTGGGCACCATGTTTAAGACAATTACGTAAATCATGTTCTTGGGTGCTGGTGGTTAGCATCACAATTGGTGTGGTGATGTTTTTTTCTTTGAGCGTTTTTAACACTTCAAGTCCAGACATTTGTGGCATACGTAAATCTAGTAGAATAATATCCACTGACAAGGAAGGAATTTCTGCCAAACCTTGTTCTGGCGAAGCAGCGGCACTGGCGCTAATTTGTTTAGATTCTAATAAGGCAATGAGTCCGTTACGAAACAAAGCGTGGTCGTCAATGATATAGATTTTCATGGTAGTTTCGGAAAGTTGACAATAACGCGTGTACCTTCATCGACTTCTGATTCAATTTCAATGCTGGCACCAATTCTTGTTGCTCGTTCTTTCATAATATTCATGCCAATATTATTCCCCATTACTTCACTTTCATTTTGGTCTTTTTCAAATCCAATGCCATCATCCTCAATCAGTAATTGACAATTAGGCTCTGCCAAAAGCAAAACACGTACATTGCGAGCTTTGGCGTGTTTACGTATATTAGACAATGCCTCTTGAGTAATGCGCATGATTTGCATTTCCACCTCTGGGGATACTTGTAGTTTACCCTCAACTTGTAAATAAGTAGCAATGCCTTCTTCTGACATAAATCGATTGAGTAAGTTTGTCAAAGAAGTCTCAATCCCTTTAGGGTCTAATGGCACACGAAAATTACACATCAACTCACGTAACTCTTGATTTGCCTGGGTAATATTAGATTGTAAACTCAACACTTTGTCACTTGCATCAGATTTTTTACCTGCTTTAAGCATGTTCCCAAGTACCGTTACTTGCAGTTTTAAACTGTAAATAGTTTGGGCTAATGAATCATGTATCTCTTGTGATAAAAACAAACGCTCTTGTGATAATTCCATGCGCTTAGTTTGGGCATCTAGGCGAGCTTTATCTAGTGCAATGGCGATATTTTCAGCAATAGAACTGAGCAGTGCACGCTCATCAAAAGCCAGTGAGGGTAGTGTATCAAAAAATAAATTAAAAGTGCCTAGTGTTTTTCCATGATACCTAAGTGGGATAAATATTGTACCAACACTGACTTTGGCTTGAGACTTCTTACCCACGCATTGTGCACAAGTATGTACACTAAATTGCACATAAGTGTCACTTGCCATAGCAACTTCGCCACAAAAACAATCTGAACTTAATACATCTGCTACCTGACCCTGCTTGTCAATAACGCCTTGTGTTGCCATCAAGTGAAGCTGACCATCATCAGATAAACTGCGTGCAGCGCCTGATGAGGCGCCAGTCATGTTAATAAAAATATCTAAAAAGTGCGAGAATAATTCATCAATCGAATGCATTTTATTCAGTTTTGATGACACGCTATATAGCGTCTCTAAAGAGGCAGATTTTTTACTTAAACGCTGAATTTGCTTGTTTAAGATGCTTTCCATGTCATCATATAGATGTTGATTTTCATCAATCAAATGATTAATCGCTTTTACAACAGGTTGAAATGTGGTTCTTTGGTAATCGCTTAAACGCACGCTTTGGCTAGACTTATGGCTATCTACCCAACTTTGCAAATCACTAAATGGTGATAAAAAATCTTGACGAATGGACAAGTAAAGACCTAAATAAACCAACAGAATTAAGACAACCAGCAACACATCCACGATATTAGTCATTGTATAAGCGAGTACCACTTCATACATTAGCAATGGCGAGAACAAAATCGTGACCAAAAAGTAAATGTAGAATTTTATTCTAATACTCATATGTTTAGTTTCAAACCAGAAAGCAAGTTTTCTTATTTTCCAATACAAAAAGAAGAAAATATTTCACCTAGTAAATCATCCGATGAAAACTCACCAGTAATACTACCCATAGACTGACCAGCAAAGCGTAAATCTTCAGCCATTAGCTCTACTGCACCATTTTCTAATTGCATAATGGCATTTTCAATAGACGCTAATGATACTTCTAGGGCAATAATATGACGTTTTCTGGCAAACACAACCCCTTCTGAAAAATCTTCTAATCCTGCAATATCAGACAGCTCTTTTCGTAACAGCCCCATACCTTTTGAGTGCTTAGCTGACACTGACAATTGAACAATATCGTTAATCATTTCTCTTTTAACAGCGCCACTTGTTAAATCCACTTTATTTTTGATGAGTAATAAAGAACGATCATCCATATTTTTAGGCAATATGGAAAAATCTGGCTTGTCTTCTTGCGCATCAAACACCATTAATACCACATCAGCACGCTCAATCTCCAAATGCGCTCTTTTGATGCCTTCTTTTTCTATCTTGTCGTCACTATCATGCAAACCTGCTGTATCAATAATATTAAGTGGCATGCCATTTACATGAATGGTTTCTTTTAACACGTCACGTGTTGTGCCTGCAATATCAGTCACAATAGCGCTGGATTCTTGTGTCAGTGCATTTAGTAATGAAGACTTGCCAGCATTGGGCTTGCCAGCAATAGCAACATTCAAACCTTCTCGTAAAATCACACCTTGTGTGGCAGATTTTAAAATGGTTTCAACCGCTTGTTTTATGCCTTTTGTTTTAAGTTTAACTTGCTCAGATTGTAAAAAATCAACCTCCTCATCTGAAAAATCAATAGTCGCTTCAACAAAAACTCGAAGCTCAATAATAGACTTGGTAAGTGCATTCACTTGATTGGAAAACTCGCCTGACAAAGACCTAAATGCTGACTTGGAAGCACGTTTTGAGTTAGCATCAATCATATCTGCCACCGCTTCTGCTTGCACCAAGTCCATTTTTCCGTTTAAAAAAGCACGTTTTGAAAATTCACCTGGCTCGGCCGGTTTAGCACCCATCGATATGGCGGATTCTAATAAACAACGCATCACACTCATACCGCCATGCCCTTGAAATTCCAATACATCTTCACCTGTAAATGAGTGCGGCTTAGGGAAAAAAAGAGCAATACCTTTGTCTATTTCATCATTTTCTTGGTCAAAAAATAAACCATAATGCGCATAACGCGGTTTGGGAACAAGCCCAAGCATTTTTTTTGCAATCACTTTACATAACGACCCTGATACACGCACCACACCAATACCACCTTTACCAACGCTACTGGCCAATGCACAAATTGTTGTTTCATTACTGTTCATTAATTTTTTAGATATTTTTAAAATACTCAGCTAAAAATGTATCAAAATCCACTAAATCAGAGGCTTCAATCTGTTGCTGTTTTTTACATGAAATCTTTGCCTGTTGATCCAAATAATCAAAGTGTTTTTGATTGATTGTACTAGATAAAAAACCGTTTCTATATTGTTTAGACAACGAATTAGTATAATCAAAAAATCCCTGATTGTGCTCTTTCATCTGACTAAGTGTTATCGCAGAAGGCGTTAAATTTGGATTATTAATACGACGTGCCATATCCCGAACAGACCCTTGGTGACTTTCACTTAGTAAGGCTGCACATTGTTCAATCTTAGCCATAATATCACCCCCCCACTTTTGAAGTGAAGTCTGCTTGCCTCTATGCGTTAGCATTAATTTGGGTTTGCGACCCTCATGAGCAACTAGTTGATCATTAGTATCAATCTCAAACTGTTCTGAGGTAGAAATAGCGCAGGATGGTTCAAGCAAACAAAACAACATAAAAACTTCTAAGAAATAAATTTGTGCCTTGTCGATACCTAATGGCAAGAGTGGATTGATATCTATTGATCTTAGCTCAACATAGCCAATACCACTACTACTTAGTGTATCTAAGGGTTTTTTATCTGGTTCAACCAGTGGTTTTGGACGTACAGAAGCATAATATTCATTTTCAATCTGCAAAATATTGGTATTAAGTTGCTGATATTTCCCGTGGCGCTTTAAGCCAATCATTTCATACTCAGAACAAGCCGTTTGCATGCCTGCTTTAAGGCTATTTATATAATGGCTCAAACTATTGTAATTGGCCTTCACGCCTGCCTCATCCTCAGCCAAATTCTGATAGCCAATATCCCCCATACGTAAAGAGGTGGCATAAGGTTCATACAAAGTTGACTCATTAAACTCAACCAACGAATGTGCATGGTAGCCTTTCAAAAACGACTTACACACAGCAGGCGATGCGCCGAATAAATAAGGAATTATCCAGCCATAACGCACTATATTACGGGTTAAGCCCATATAGCCATTATCAATAAATGACCTTAATACCTCTGTAGGAGCAAGCAATGTTTGATATTGCCGCCAGAACTCATGGGAAAACGAATAATTAAAATGGATGCCTGCAATGGTCTGCATCACACTGCCGTAACGATTTGCCAGCCCTTGACGATAAATTGTTTTCATCATGCCTTGGTTAGAAGTACCATATTGAGCAATGGGAATGGTGGTTTCACCACGAATAACACAAGGCATACTTGTCGACCAAAAGTTTTGATCCTTGGGCAAATGATAATACAAATAATGCTGTGTGTCTTCTAAAAAAGACAGCATTTCTACCGCATTACCAAGTGGTGGCGTTACCAATTCTATTAATGACTCAGAAAAGTCCGTAGTGATATTAGGGTGTGTCAACGCACAACCAAAGGTTTGAGGGTGTGGCGCTTGAGAAATACCACCTTTTCTTGACACACGCAACCCTTCTTTTTCTAGGCCCATTAAATTGCCCTTCAATAGCCCACTATACGGCTTTAGTTGTTGAATTTTTTCCTGTAACTGCAAAACAAGTCCAGATGCTAAAATAGCATTATTTTACATTAGGGTAGCTGATGAAAACAATCAAGGCAGTTGTGGGTGTTTTACGCAACAAAAACCAAGAAATACTCATTGCAAGACGCAAAAAAGAACAATTTATGGGCGGCTTCTGGGAACTTCCTGGTGGAAAAATTGAGGCTGGCGAATCAAAAGAACAGGCTATCATAAGAGAACTAAAAGAAGAATTAGACATACAGGTTAATCAATTGACCCTTCATCAAACCATGATGCATAAGTATGAAGATAGAACCGTCCAACTAAGTATTTATAACATCAACGAGTACCAAAACACACCTTTGGGTATTGAAGGTCAAGCCATATCTTGGGTTGATGTTAATGAGTTAAATAACTACAAACTATTACCCACCATGAAAGCCTTTATTAGCTCTATCACCCTACCTAATAAATATTGGATTACCCCATCAAGCAATCACCAAAGTGATGAATGGATGGCAAAATTTAATCAAAAACTCACACAAGACACAACACTGCTTCAATTAAGAAGCAAAATAGAATTAGATCATTCCTTTATTGCCGAACTTCACAACAAATGCAAGCAAAATAACATCAAACTACTGCTTAATACCGTTAATAAAACCTTTGATGAGAACTATTGCGATGGCTGGCATATCACCACCGCTGAAATGCTTAAATTGAGCAAAAGACCTTGCGCTGATAATAAACTATTGGGCGTATCCACACACAATCTAGTCGAAGCACTAAAAGCCCAAGAAATGGGTGCTGACTTTGTTGTTATCTCCCCCGTACAAGCCACCAAAACCCATCCTAACACTTTGCCATTAGGCTGGAATAGCGCCAAAAAAGTTGTGGATAAGCTCAATATTTCTGTGTACTTTTTAGGCGGGATGGCGCTTAAAGACCTAGAAAAAACCCGACAACTTGGCGCTCAAGGAATTGCGGGCGTTAGTGCCTTTTAATAGTAACAAGCAAAATAACTTGAGAGAAATTTTATATCCATTTCTCTTTGCATGTAAAAACTTGTCTGAATTATTGCAACATAGAGCCTGATGTCATTTTGCAATAATTTTAGACTGTTACCGCAAAGCATCTAAAGATAATTTACTTTCTATCCAATTATTTTCTTGCGCCTCTACTTCTTTTAATTTAAGTAGTTCCAAGCGTTTAGGACTAAGATCTTGACCTAATAAAAACTGATAAATAGATTGTGCTCTTTTGTGATGCAAGTGTTGAAAACTTTATATGGTCAATTATAATATTATGGCACAGCTCATCACCAAGTTGTAGGTGCTTTATCTGCTGAGTGCGTGTTTTGTTTGTGCTCTGAGTACGATTAATGACTGCTATGCGCTCCTGAGAGCCTTCAATGCCAAAACGTTTTTCATGTGTATATCTCAATACTTTATAAGCAATTGGCGGCTTGTTCCACGGCTTTTTTTAATAATTTTTTGTTTGTTACCAGCTAACAATGTGGCCAATTCTTTCTCACGTAATGCGTGTGTATCACACACAGTATTATAAACAGGGTAGATACCTAAAGATAATGACGGTCGTTTTTTTAATGCCTTGGCTATGATGAGTAATTTTTCTTGTTCTTGTTGTAAAAGTCTTGAGTCTGCTAAAGCAAAGCCAATAAACTCTAATTGCGCATCATCTGCGCCAAGCAACTTACCTAGAAAATTAAATGATGCAGTAATAATACCCGCAATAACACCGCCAAACGCCTTCCAAACTAAATGTGCGTAGCTAAAATCTAGATTATTAATATCTCCACGTACTGGTAAATCAATCAACGTTTGACCTTGATTGTCCTCCAACAATGCCAAAGCCAAGGACAAAGGCAATTGTACTGCCTCTGGGCTTTCAATCGGTTCCACAAGGCTAACTCTATCAAAGCGAATACCATTGCTACCTTCAATCAGGTTGTCTCTGAGTTTATAATCAAATGTCACATTCAACTTCCCAGATTTTATCTTTTGACCAATAAATTTAATCGTATAAGGGGTTATATTGGCTGTAGAGATATCGCGAAAAGTTGCATGAATATCAGTGCTTAATGTCGGCTTTGTAGGATTTAACTGACCCGAAATCTTAAAATAACCACTCTTGTTGACATTGCTTTCAACCTCCACCTTTAATACGGTATTTGGCTCTGTTGAGTAATTTATAATTTGACCATTTACATGATCAATGGAAGAATAAAAAGGCTCTATTAAGGATAAATCTGAGAATTGCACTTGATTATCACTCAACGCAATCGCATCAATATGAATAGACAACGGCTTGCCATTTTGTTGTTCATTTGCTTGATCAACACCCTGTATCAACACAGTTTGCAAATTAAGTTGAGATTTTTGATCAAAAACAATCTGACTATTTAACTCATCAATATCGACTTTTGATATACGCAATACTCTATCGACAGATGAAAAATATATACCACTGCCTGTTATATTTTTCCAACTGAGTATGTTTTTCTTGTTCTGATTATCAAGAAAGTTGATATTATTAAGCGTGCTTTTTCCTGTAAAGACAATATGCGGCTCTTCATCTGGTTGCAATGCTCTAACCTACTTGGACACATTTCAAGCCGCTTTTTTCAATTCAGCCATCTTTTGAGCAGGTGTTAAATACCCAATCGCTGAATGAATCCTTTTGTAATTATACAAGTAGATATAACCCTCTACATTTTGCACGACTTCACTATGATTTGCAAAACTTTGATAATTTAATCTCTCAGTCTTCAGACTTCTAAAGAAACGCTCCATGACCGCATTATCCCAACAATTACCTCGCCTGCTCATGCTTTGAGTAATGTTGTTCTTGTTGCAATAATCAATAAAAACTTTAGAAGAGTATTGAGTCCCTTGATCAGAGTGGAACATGTGTTTATTTGTATTGGGCTGGTGTCTAGACACAGCATTACTAAGCGCATCCTTTGCCAACTGAGCATTAGGCTGTTTTGACAATGCCCAACCAACAACTTGTCTTGAGCCTAAATCCAACACACTGGCTAAATAACTCCCACCTTGATAGGTTTTGATATAGGTAATATCACCAACCCAATGCGTATTAATTGATTGCTGCTCAAACACACGATTTAATAGGTTTTTTGCCTTTTTAAACATCAATCTAGTATTAGGGTAATAATGACGCTTTCTTGGGCGTATGGCAACTACATTGGCTTTTTTCATTAGCGTTGCAGTTTGGTAAATACCAATGTTATAACCTTGGTTATTCAAAACTACTCGCATTCTGCGTTTGCCATAGGTGTATCCAACTTCAATAGCAGTTTGTTTGATTAATTTAATCATAGCGTTGGTGTTGTTGTTTACTCGCTTATCTTTGACTTGATAGTAATAACTACTGTGAGGAAGTTTGAGTAATGCTCATAATTCTTTAGTATTGTATTGTTGGCAAGCCTTGTTTATCTTGATAATCATATCACTTGGTGATTGTCCACAGCGAACAAGGCTGTTGCCTTTTTTAAGATTTCATTGTCCCTTTGTGCGCGCCAAAGTTGTTTCTCAAGCAGTTGTATTGTTTGTTGTTCAGAAGTCAGCGCTTTGCCTGACTCTGGTGTTTGTCCACCAAGCTCTGCTAGGTATTGTTTTCTCCATCTGCTAACTGCTGAGGAGCAAGCTCCTGATATTATCATGATTTTTTTTATTGGTGTAATTCTCATGCACCATGAGTTTGGCATAATCTAGTGTTCCCCCCTCAAGGGGGTATTGAACAGAATGTTCAACGGTAAAAGTCACTCGTTGTTTTCTTGATTTATATTGTGTCATTACTGACCTCCTTATGGTTTGTATTATAAGGCTATCTTTGTGTCCAATAAAATTAGACTATTGCACCAACTCAAAATGCCTACATTGAGAGATTTAACCGTACAGTAAGACAAGAGTGTTTAGATCTGCATTTGTTTGATTCTGTTGAGCAAGCACAAGATGCAACCACACAGTGGTTATGGGTTTATAATAACGAACGACCGCACTTTGCCCTAGGTGGCATACCACCTAGGGCAAAGGTGGCGTGATAAGATGACTGTAAACAAGTCAAGCCTCTACTTTAGAGTTGTATGGAAAATTGGGGTATTAAACACCCCTAAGACTTCTTTGTGTTTCTCGACTAGTGTAGTCTTGTTTGAAAGGCTAGAGAGTTTCTTGAATCAGCAATGTACCCCATGCGCACAAATTCAATAATTTCATTCAGATCTTGGGCATTTCTCTCATTGTCAAGTAAGTTAGTATCAAGTCTTGATATTTCGTACAAATCCTTAATCATTTCTAAGGCATCTTCATCTGTGGTTGAGACTTTTTGCAAGCCTAAGCCTGATAAATAACCCTGACACCACTGTATTAGCGTGCTGGCTTGTGCGCCTAATTTTTCCTCGTCATCAGCAATGAGTAATTGAAAATCTAGGGTTTCATCACTCAGTTGTGACAAGGTTTTATTAAAAATTTGTGCCGATGCTTCATGAGCAGATTTTTCATTAAGATTATTTAAATCAATACTCACCAGCACTTCATTAAGCCAATCATCAAGACTAAGGTCAAGACTAAGGTCAAGCTTGACGCAAGCAAGGCCACATAAAATACCATGCGCGCTAGAGATGGTATCATCTGTATTTAGATGATACAACGTGGTTTTTAATTGATCAAAGTTAAGTTTATTACTCATGGTTTGTTAGCAAGAATTTGCATGACTGCCATACGTACTGCAATGCCATTAGTAACTTGTTGTAAGATAATTGATTGATTACCATCAGCCACGTTTGAGTCAATCTCAACACCACGATTAATTGGGCCTGGATGCATCACAATGGCATCTGGTTTTGCCAACGCTAGGCGTTTTGGTGTGAGTCCAAAATTGTCAAAATACTCTTGCTCGTTGGGGATGTCGGCTTCAATCATGCGCTCTTTTTGTAATCTTAATACGATTACCACATCGCAATCTTTAAGTCCCAGCTCAATATCATCAAAATGTTTAACTGCTGAACAAGGTGCCAAATCATATTGTAAGACTTTTGGGGCAATGAGGCGGATATCAGTCGTGCCTAGTGTTTTAAGCGCTTGAATATCAGAGTGAGCAACCCGTGAATGAGTGATATCACCCACAATAACGACTGATAAATCCTCAAATGTTTTTTTGTATTGGCGAATGCTGAGCATATCAAGCAGTGCTTGGGTTGGGTGGGCATTAATGCCATCACCTGCGTTTAGAATAGAGACATCTTTTAAATATTGTGCCACGTGGTGTGGCAGGCCATTTTGTTTGTGGCGAATCACAAACATATCAATTTGCATGGCTTTAAGTGTGCGCATGGTGTCAAGCAAATCTTCATTTTTTTTGAGCGCTGAGTTGGCAAGGTCAACGTTAATGACATTGGCACTACTGCGCATTGCGGCAATCTCGAATGTGTTACGCGTACGTGTTGATGGCTCAAAAAATAAATTAGCAATGGACATATCATCTAGTGCTTTGGATTTCTTTAAATTGCCAGAGACGTCAATCAGACTATCAGCCGTATCAAGAATGTGAGTTAAGTGTTGTTTAGAAAGACCTTCGAGACCTAGTAGATGAATTAATTTACCGGAGTCATCTAGTTGGATGTGGTTACTAATCAAATCTTTTTTCATTGAGCCATGTTTGTAATATTAACTGTGATGATTGTTTGTCGACATCGCCACGTTGTGCATTGTGATGATGATGATTGTATTTTAAAAGTTTTTTGGCTTCATTTGAGGATAAATATTCATCGATAAAATCGACTTCAATTTGGTAGCGATTTTTTAACTTATTGCCAAATGATTTGGCAATAAAAGTCATGGTTTGTTCTTTGCCTTGCTGGTCAAATGGCAAACCAACAACGAACTTGTTAATACTATGAGCACTAATAACTTCATCAAACGCTACCCAATTGGTTGAGCCATTTTTATGGTGTTTAATCACCTTAATGCCCGTTGCTTGCATGGTTAAACTATTGGCGATTGCAACGCCAGTGCGCTTAGTGCCAACATCAAATCCCAAGTAAGTGCTAATACTCACTGCAGTTGTTGTAATAATTGATAGCCAACGTAGCCATCAATTGGTAAGTTGTTTGCTTTTTGGTAGGCTCGCGTTGCATGGCGAGTTTTTGGCCCTGGTATGCCATCAGGTTCGCCTGTATCAAAGCCAAGTTGGTTGAGTGTGGTTTGAATTTGTTTAATATCATCTCGACTCAGTGAAGGCTCGGTAATAGATTTTGCAAATAATTGGCTTGCCCCGATTAAACGATCAGACAAATGTCCCACAGATAGTGCATACAAAATTGAGCGATTCCACCTAAGAATGGCGTGAAAATTTTGATAAACCAAAAACGCTGGGCCGTTATAACCCATAGGCAATATGAGTGAAGCTTGCATGTTTGAATTGGGTAGATTGGTGTCATCAATTGTACGCACACCTAATGTTTGCCATTCATTGACTGTCTTTTTAGTGCTTAAATTCGCCAGATGATAATTAAAAGTTTTAGGAATGTTAACTTCACGACCCCAGCGTTCTCCTTGGTGCCAACCAATTTTTTTTAGAAAATGTGCCGCACTGGCAAAAATATCCGCTTGTGTGTGCCACAAATCAATCTTTCCGTCAGTGTTAGCATCTATGACATAAGCGGCAACATTGGTGGGTATAAATTGCATATTGCCCATTGCGCCTGCCCAAGAGCCCTGGGCATTTAAAGGTAGTTTTCCTTCGTCAATTAATTTGAGTAAAGTTAATAATTCATGGGTAAAAAACTCACGTCGGCGCTTGTCAAAACTTAGTGTGGCAAGTGAGCGGATTAGATGCATTTTGCCAACATTTTTACCATAATTGGTTTCCAAACCCCAAAAAGCCACAATAATTTGCGATGGCATGCCGTATTTTTTATAGTTTTCTTGTAGGAATTGTTGGTGTTGTTGGAGTTTTATCACACCTTTATCAAGCCTATTTTGACTCACTCTTGAGTTTAGGTAACGCCAAAAATTAAGATTAAATTCTGCTTGATTACGGTCATATTCTAATACTTTTGGATTTGGCGTTAAATCATTAAAAGCATCATTAAGTGTGGCTTGCGAGCGAATATCGCTTAAGAATTGTACAAAACTATGCGTGTTGGATGAGCCTTGGGTATCATCTGCATATACAAAGGATGTCAATAGCAAATAAAAAATAAATCTTAACACGCCAAAATTATAATGCCTAAATTGTTGATAATTTTTATCTTTTTGTTTTTAAGTGCTTGCAGTGTTGATGACACAACACAAACCATCACTGGCACTACAATGGGTACTAGTTATAGTATCAAAATCAACAATCATCATGTTTTAAAGTCAATCATTGATAAACGTCTTAGTGAGATTGAACAAGTATTTTCCACTTGGAATGAAGCCTCTGAGCTTTCACAATTGAACAAAGCACCGATTAATCAATGGATAAAGGTATCAGATGAGTTGTTTTTTGTTTTAAGTCAGGCAAAAAAAATACACAAGCAAACGCAAGGTTTTTTTGATTCTGGCATGGGTCGTTTAATTAATGTTTGGGGTTTTGGTGCAATCAAAGTACAGGAGAAACCCAGTCGAGAGAAGATAACTCAAGCGTTGGCAATGTCATCTATTGAGTATTTACGCTTGAGTAATTCACGGGTTAAAAAACTTAAAGATATGCATATTAATTTATCTGCCATTGTTAAGGGCTATGGTGTGGATATAGTGGCAAATATGTTAATCAAGCAAGGGCTTAAAAATTTTATGGTGGAAATTGGTGGCGAGGTGATGGCTCAAAGCCAGTGGACAATTGGCATTGAAAAGCCAAATCATAGCATACCGATTGCCATTGAATTGAAAAATCAAGCTATTGCCACCTCAGGAGATTATCGCAATTATCTCAAATGGCAGGGCAAAAAATATCAACACATTCTAAACCCCCACACAGGTCTGCCCGCTAATACCGACCTAAGTTCTGTTAGTGTGATTCACAACAGTACTATGATGGCAGATGCTTATGCAACTGCAATGATGGCAATGGGCAGTCAAAAGGCTAAAATATTAGCACAACAACTTAATTTGTCAGTGGTGCTTATTTTGAGCCAACAGCATGATTTCAAAGTGCTGAAAATTCATTGAAACAATGCTTGAGTATTTACACTGAAAATTGCCAGTGTTTATTTTCTAATTGATTAAAATAAAAACATGCCTAACCATAGACCACTTGCTGAAACGTTAAGACCAAAAAGCTTAGATGATTTTTTTGGCCAATCACATTTACTCAATACCCAACATCCATTTCGCCAAGCGATTGATAGCCAACGATTGCACTCAATGATTTTATGGGGGCCATCAGGTACAGGCAAAACCACTTTAGCAAGGATTATTGCCAGTCAAGTTAAAGGACATTTTGAGCAATTAAGTGCCGTATTAGATGGCGTGAAAGAATTACGAGCAGTGGTTGAAAATGCTAAAAAATTCCAGCAAATCGGCAAACAAACACTACTATTTGTGGATGAGATTCATCGCTTTAATAAAGCCCAGCAAGATGGATTTTTACCACATATTGAATCAGGTTTATTGGTGCTGATTGGGACAACGACTGAAAATCCTTCTTTTGAAATTAATAAAGCGTTACTTTCACGTTTAAGTGTTTATACACTAAGTGTGTTGAACGCACAGGAGCTTGATCAAATATTACAAAGAGCGTTCAAGCATGAGTTATTAACTCCACCAGATGAGGCACTTAGAATGCAAATTATTAGTGCAAGTAATGGTGATGCACGGCGGTTGATTAATATTGTAGAGCAAATTTCTTTGTCGGGATTAACCCCATTGAATGCTGAATCGCTCAATCAATTATTACAAGATAAGATCAGTATCTTTGATAAAGGTGGTGATATTTTTTATCAACAATTATCTGCTTTTCATAAATCAGTACGTGGCTCGTCTCCTGATGGGGCTTTGTATTGGATGGCAAGAATGTTGGTTGCTGGGTGCGATGCAAAAACGATTGCCAGACGCTTGTTGGCAATTGCCTCAGAAGACATTGGCAATGCTGATCCACGTGCGCTAGAAATTACGCTAAATGCTTGGGGTATATTTGCACGTGTGGGCGCTAAAGAAGGCAATCGAGCTATTGCTCAAGCTGTGGTGTATTGTGCAGTTGCGCCCAAATCTAATGCCGTGTATAAAGCATTTAACCAAGCGATGGCTGAGGCCAAAGAAACACCAGATTTATCTGTACCAAAACATTTGTGCAATGCACCGACTCAGTTGATGGATGAATTGGGCTATGGAAAAAAGTATCGCTATGCACATGATGAGCCTGATGCATTTGCACGTGGGCAGACCTATTTTCCCAGTGAATTGGGCGAACAAACTTATTATCAGCCTAGCAATCGAGGTTTAGAGATTAAAATTGGTGAAAAATTGAAACAACTAAGAGGTTTGTAATGAGTGTTTTTCCCACAGTTCTAGCAATTGGTATCGGTGCAACTATTGGTGCTAGTATGCGTTATTACTTAACTCAGTTAATGAACGCCACATTTGGTTTAGGTTTCCCTTATGGTACTTTAGGCGTGAATGTCTTGGGCTCGTTTTTGGCAGGCATGTTGGTGGTGATTGTGCTTGAAAAAGCTACTTTACATGAAGCATATCGGTTGATGTTGTTGATTGGCTTAACTGGATCGCTAACAACCATGTCAACCCTATCTTGGGAATCTATTGAAATGGTTAGTCTTGGGCATTATAGACAAGCGGGGCTTAATATCCTGCTTAACGTTGCTCTATCTCTATCTGCTGCTGGTATGGGTGTGGTATTGACTCGATATTTGTTGATTCCTTAGTAGCGATTAGCGCTAATTTTTTGTTCAATAACGTCAAACAATTCACCTACGATATTAAGGTTAAATTGCGCATCTAGCTCGCGAATACAAGTCGGACTAGTAACGTTAATTTCAGTAATGTAATCACCAATAACGTCTAGCCCAACAAATATTAAGCCTTTGGCTTTAAGTGTGGGCGTGATTTGTTCGCATAGATATCTGTCTCTATCACTTAATGGCTGTCCCACACCTTTAGCACCAGCAGCAAGATTGCCTTTAAAACTACCCTTAGCAGGAATGCGAGCAAGTGCATAATCGACTGGTTTGCCATTAATCAACAAAATACGTTTGTCACCCTTGTCAATATCGGGCAAAAACGCTTGAGCCATGATTGGGCACTTGCCGTTGTTTGTTAGGCGTTTTAATACGGCATCTATGGTTGTATCATGCGTTTCAAATTTGAAAATATCACGCCCACCCATGCCATCAAGCGGTTTAATGACAGCAGTATTTTGCGTTTTGATAAAAGCTTTAATCTTGCTTTGGTTAGCACTGACTAGTGTTTTGGGCATACAATGTGGGAAATTAAGGGCAAATAATTTCTCATTGGCATCGCGCAAGGATTGGGGCTTATTAACGACTAATACGCCTTTATTTTCAGCTTGCTCCAATAAATAAGTGCTGTAAATATAGGTCATATCAAAGGGCGGGTCCTTGCGCATTAAAATAACGTCAAATTCATCAAGCACCATGACTACATTGGTTTCTTTTTCAAACCAATGATCAAGATTATCTCTAACTGTGGTTTTTGCACAATCGGCAAATACTGAACCATCTTGAGCGAACAAATCAGCAGTATCAAAGGTGTAAATCTCCCAGCCTCGTTTTGATGCTTCTAACATCATGGCTAAGGAGGAGTCTTTTTTTGGATTAATAGTGCTGATATCATCCATTAATACGGCAATTTTTATTTTTTTCATATTGAAATATTATAGTGTATAATTTGCACCCTTTAGTGCGGGGTGGAGCAGTTCGGTAGCTCGTCGGGCTCATAACCCGAAGGTCATAGGTTCAAATCCTGTCCCCGCTACCAGTTAAGCGCTTTTTTATTATTATTGTTAATAAAAGAGTTGATTAAGACCCCCTTTCTAGGGGGTTTTTGTTATGCACAGAAAGGCGAATGAGTAGAAAAATATGGCAAGGGTGACTGACAAAATTACCCATTTAATTGAGCCTGTTATTAAGGACATGGGCTACGAGTTGGTGGGCATTGAATATGTTGCTAGCGGTAAACATAGTATCTTGAGGGTTTTTATTGATACAGATAAAGGCGTTGGTGTTAATGATTGTGAAAAAGTCTCTCGTCAATTGAGTAGTATTTTTGATGTCGAAGAGCCGATTAGTGGCCAATATGCCTTGGAGGTTTCATCGCCTGGTATTGAACGCCCATTGTTCCATAAGGGGCATTATCAGCGTTTTTTAGGTGCTGATGTTAAGTTGCGTATGGTTAGGCCGATTGATGGGCAACGTAATTTTTTTGGCTCGATTGGTCGTATTAGTGAGGTTGATAATACAATTGAGCTGGTCGGTGAATTAGGTCCAGTTATTTTGGATATTGACCTGATTGAAAAAGTAAATTTAGTGGTTGATTTTTAAGCCCAGTTGGGTAATTTAGGAGAATAAAGACATGGACGGCAAAGAATTATTTTTAATGGTTGAGGCAATTTCAAACGAGAAAAACATTTCTAAAGAAGAGGTGCTTGAGTCGTTAGAAGAGGCATTAGCTATTGCGACAAAAAAACACAATAATATTGATGCACATGTTGAAATTGACAGACAAACGGGCGAATTTTTAACCTTTAGGCAGTGGATGGTTATAGCAGACGGCGAGTCGTTTGTTGATGATGATGGCACTGAGTTTGATTCAGAATTGCACATTTATGCAAAAGAGGCGAACAGTGTAGCAGTTGATGATTATGTGCGTAAGCCGATTGAAACGCAAGAGTTTGGTCGTATTGCAGCACAAATTGTTAAGCAAGTGATTATCCAAAAGGTTCGTGAGGCAGAAAGAGAGGTGATTGTTAATGATTATTCTTCTCGTATTGGCGAGGTGATTATGGTTACGGTTAGGCGGGTTGATAGAGGCAATGTTTATGTGGATATGGGCGGTGTTGATGGCATGATTCCTAAATTTGACCTTATTCCTAATGAATCAGTGCGTAAAAATGACCGTTTAAGGGCCTATATTAAAGAGGTGAAATCCTCTGTTCGTGGTGCGCAAATTTTCCTATCGCGCAGTGTGCCTGAAATGATGATTGAACTGTTTAAAATGGAAGTGCCTGAAATTTCTGAAGGCGTGATTGAGATTATGGGCGGCAGTAGAGACCCAGGTTTGCGCTCGAAACTAGCAGTCAGAGCCAAAGACAAGCGCATAGACCCCATTGGTTCTTGCATTGGCATGCGTGGTGCGCGTGTTCAGGCGGTATCAAATGAGCTGAATGCTGAGCGTGTTGATATCATTCTTTGGGATGAAGATCATGCACAATTTGTGATTAATGCAATGGCACCTGCGCAGGTGAGTTCAATTATTGTTGATGAAGACAAACACTCAATGGACATCGCAGTTGAGAATGACCAGTTAGCATTAGCCATTGGTCGTGGTGGTCAAAACATTAAGCTTGCTTCTCGTTTGACTGGTTGGAAATTAAATGTAATGTCAACAACCCAAGCTGATGAAAAACAAGCGCAGGAAACGCTAAAAATTAGCGACAAACTTGCTGATCAATTAGGCGTTGATTCTGAAGTGGCAGGCGTATTGATTGAAGAAGGATTTGGCAGTGTGGATGAGTTGGTTGATGCAGATGCACAAGTTTTAGAAAGTATAGAAGAGTTTGACACATCAATGGTTGAAGAACTTCAAGAGCGCGCATCAGATGCACAATTAGTACAGGCTTTGGGAGATGCTGAGGCTTCTGAGGTATTAATGAGTGTTGAAGGCGTTAGTGAAGGCTTGACGAGTGCATTAATTGAAGCAGACATTGTCACTGTTGATGACTTAGCGGAGTTATCTATCGATGAATTGCTCGATATTCAAGATATGGATACCGGGATAGCATCGAGTATTATCATGACCGCAAGAGAAAATGAAGGATGGTTTGATTAATTTAGCGTTAGAATTTATTTAAGTTAATAATTATAAAAAAAATATAGGCAAGCATATGGCACACACAGTTCAAACACTCTCTAAATTATTGAAAAAGACGCCTGATGAGGTAATCACAATTCTGGATAATGCTGGCGTTTATGGTAAAAATTTAGACTCTGTCATTTCAGCAGAAGAAAGAAAATTTTTGATGAGCAGTCTTTCAAAACGCTCAAGTAGTAAATCTAGTATGTCTGTCTCTCGTAAGGTAGGTACTAAGTCTAGTACCGGTTCAGCAAGTGGTATTAAGGTGCAAGTTAAGAAAAAACGCCTTACAAAGTCAGCCACAACGACTGATAAACAGCCTGAAATCGCTGTTAATAAAGCTGCTCAAGCTGCTCAAGCCGCCTTGGATGCTGGTCGTGATGCAGATGAAAAATTATTAGTCCAAGATGCCAAGCGTTTGGAGATGATGCGTTTGCAAAAAACCCAAGTAGAGGCACTAAAAGCCCAGAAAGAAACGGTCAAACAAGCGTCAGTGCAAGAAACTGC
Organism: Isorropodon fossajaponicum endosymbiont JTNG4; assembly: GCF_016592615.1. Lineage (NCBI taxonomy): Bacteria > Pseudomonadati > Pseudomonadota > Gammaproteobacteria > Isorropodon fossajaponicum symbiont. Next base: position 37,891 of record NZ_AP013043.1, on the reverse strand, counting down.
AAAAAAAGTTGAAAAACCCAAAACGTCGGATAAGTCTAAAGAAGATAAAAAACCTAAACGCTTGCGTAATGCACCTAGTGGTAATAATACTCGCAGGCAACTTCACGTTGTTAGACATAATCCAAATCGAAAGCTGAAGAAAAAAGACAGAACACGCTTGTCACAAAAAGTACAAGAAGAGCAGGCGCAACATGCTTTTCAAAAGCCTGTTGAAAAAGTGATTCATGAAATCGCTATTGCTAAGAATATTAAAGTAACCGAACTTGCACAAAAGATGGCTACCAAAGCTGGAGAAGTGCTTAAAGTGTTGATGGGCATGGGTGTTATGGTAACACTAAATGATGTGATTGACCAAGATACCGCCATGTTAGTTGTAGAAGAAATGGGGCATAAAGGTATTGCCAGTGTTGAAGAAACTATTGAAGATGTATTAATTGAGCAATCAAAATCTAGTGGTAATGAAAGTGCTAGACCACCTATTGTAACCATTATGGGTCATGTTGACCATGGCAAAACCTCATTGCTTGATTACATTCGTCAAACCAAAGTAGCGCACGATGAAGCTGGTGGTATTACGCAACACATTGGTGCTTACCAAGTTCAATCCAATGGTAATACCATTACTTTTATTGACACACCAGGGCATGCAGCGTTTTCGAAAATGCGCTCTCGTGGCGCTAATGCAACTGATATTGTTATTTTGGTGGTAGCTGCCGATGATGGCGTGATGCCACAAACGATTGAGTCTATCAAACACGCACAAACCGCAGGCGTGCCAATAATTGTTGCCATTAATAAGATAGACAAGGAAGGAATGGATATTGACAAAATTAAGCAAGCTCTTTCAACGCATAATGTTATCTCTGAAGACTGGGGTGGCGATGTGATGATGATACCCGTATCAGCGCATACTGGCGAAGGTGTGGATGCTTTATTAGACGCAATTTCACTAACTGCTGAGGTTTTAGAATTTTCAGCTGTGATTAAAGCGCCAGCACATGGTACTGTACTAGAAGCACGCCTTGAAAAAGGCCGTGGCAAAGTCACCACTATTTTGGTGCAATCGGGCACGTTGAACAAAGGCGATATCATGATTGCTGGATTTGAATATGGCAAAGTGAAGCAAATTGTGGATGATAAAGGCAAAGTACTTAAATCAGCCACACCGTCAATGCCTGTAGAGGTGCTAGGCTTGTCTGGTGTCCCTAACTCTGGTGATGAAGTGTTGGTGGTGGATAGTGAGCGTAAAGCTCGTGAAGTGGCTGATTTTAGAAAAGCCAAAGATCGTGAAGCACAATTGCAAAAACAACAAGCATCGAAGATGGAAAACTTCCTAATGAAAATGGAAGAAGGCGATGTTTCAACCGTTAATATATTGCTTAAAGCGGATGTTAGAGGTTCGGCGCAAGCATTGATTGAAACCTTGGAAGAATTATCAACGGATGAAGTTAGAGTAAAAGTAGTGTCAAGTGGTGTTGGTGGTATCAACAATACTGATATTACACTAGCGGCAACTTCTAACGCTTTGGTGCTTGGCTTTAATGTGCGTGCTGATGCCGTTGCACGTAAGACGGCTGACAATGAAGGTGTTCGTGTTGAGTATTATTCAATTATTTATAATTTAATTGATGATGTTAAGGCGATTATGAGCGGTTTACTCAGCCCTGAATTGAGTGAAAATATTATTGGTATTGCCTTTGTTAAGGATGTATTTAGATCTCAAAAAATGGGTGATATTGCAGGGTGTATGGTTGAGGAAGGTGTGGTCAGGCGTGACAGCCCAATCCGAGTATTGCGCGATAGCGTGGTTATTTTTGAGGGTGAGCTAGAATCACTAAGACGCTTTAAAGACGATGTTAATGAAGTGAAATCAGGTACTGAATGTGGTATTGGCGTCCTTAATTACACAGATGTTCAGCCGGGCGATCAAATAGAAGTTTTTGAACGTGTTGAAAGGGCACGTACACTTTAATTGAGTTTTTGATACAAGTGTTAGAACAAGCCTCTTATAGAGTTGAAAGAATTAACGAACTTATTCGTCGTGAGTTGACGTTATTATTAAGAACTGCTACTAAAGACCCAAGATTAAGTGGCGTGGTGATTACTGATGTATTGGCAAGTCGTGACTTAAGCAGTGCCAAGGTTTTTTATACAGTCACTAAAGAAGACAGGGCAGTGGTTGAGCCGTTACTTGGTAAAGCCAGTGGTTTTTTTCGTTCGCGTTTGTCAAAAACGCTAGAGCTTCGCCATACACCTGCACTTAGATTTATCTTTGATCCTGCGCCTAACACGGGCGCAAGAATTGAACAACTACTGTCTAAACTTTAACAGACTGTTGCATCAACTCACCCCATGTCAAGACGCAATCCAAAAGGTAGGGACATTAATGGTATTGTTTTATTAGATAAAGATGTTGGCTTAAGTTCTAATGCTGCCTTACAAAAAGTAAAACGACTTTTTTTTGCTAAAAAGGCGGGACATGCAGGCGCGCTAGACCCTTTGGCAAGTGGCATTTTGCCAATTTTTTTAGGCCAAGCAACTAAAGTTGCACAATTTTTACTAGAGGATGATAAGCGTTATTTTGTGCGCGCTAAATTGGGGCAAATGAGCGATACAGGTGATTGCGAAGGCAGTATTATCAAAGTTCAACCTTTTGAACATCTAAATGAAAGCGAAATTATTAGCGCAGCCACAAGTTTTAAAGGTGATATTTTGCAGATTCCGCCTATGTATTCAGCGCTCAAAAGAGATGGACAACCATTGTATAAACTTGCCAGACAAGGCATAGAGGTAAAAAGAGAAGCGCGCCCAGTTACCATTTATAAAATGACTTATCTTGGTTATGAAAATGGCATACTTTCGCTTGAAGTAACGTGTTCTACAGGTACTTATATTCGCACTTTAATAGAAGATATTGGCAAAAAACTAGGTTGTGGTGCACATGTTGTTGAGCTCAGGCGCACAGGCTTTGCACATATTGATGTCAGCCAAACCTTTAAATTTTCTGATCTTGAGGCGTTGGCATCGGATGATTATCAAGCGCTAGATGAGAAAATTCTTGCTAGTGAGACCATGCTACCAAATCTTGAGGGTGTTCATCTGAGTGAGACTCAAAGTGTGGATATCAAGTTTGGTAGAGAAGTTCAAACAGATAAGCAAGGATTGCTCAAAGTAAAATTATTTGATGAGAAAAAACAATTTTTGGGCATTGGACAGCGTCAAGAAAATGGGATAATTGCACCAAAAAGGTTATTTGTATGAACAAAAAAGAGGCACTAGTCGGCTATTATTTTAATAACAATCTAATGCACTCTATCAAGGGTGATAAAAGCCTGCGAGAAAGTGTTTATAACCGTGAGCGAGCTTTTAATATTGTCGATGACCACTTAGACGAGTTGGTCGATGTTTGGCTATTTTTGTTGCTTAAAACGGGCGCATATCGTTTGGTGATTGGGCTTAATAATGCAGAAGTGCGTGTTGCCTCAGTATTTGATCCGTTTAATACCGAGGTGCATTTGGCAGATGATTTGCTAAAGCCTGACTATGTTTATTTTCATTTTAATAAAATTAGCCTTGATGAAAAGGACAAACTTATTAAACGCATCTACCTAATGCTTGAAAAAGACAAGACCTTTGCCCTTCTTTCAAAAGATTGGCAACAGTCTTTATTAGATAGAAATCAAAAAATGCAGCAGTTAACCCATGAGGATGATTTGCATTTTATCTTACAAAACATTCCAAAATTACGCCATCTTGAGGGCTATTATTTACGCTCAATTACCATTAATTTGTTTAATTCAACCGTATCAATGTTGTTTAATTGCGATGGTACGCAAATTATGTCACATAAAAAATTTAAAGAATTTATTACGGAGTACTTATGAAAGTTTTAGTTATTGGTGGCGGTGGTCGTGAACACGCTTTAGCTTGGCAGTGTGCCAAATTTGATGCAGTCAGTCAAGTGTTTGTTGCCCCTGGCAATGCTGGCACACAGTTAGAAAATAAGTTGGCTAATGTTGATATTGCTGTAGAGGATGTAGCAAGTTTAATTACTTTTGTAAAAGCCAATCAAATTGATTTAACCATTGTTGGTCCTGAAGCGCCACTGGTAATAGGCGTGGTTGATAATTTTCAAGCCGAGGGTTTGGCAATTTTTGGACCCACTCAAGCCGCTTCACAACTTGAGGGCTCTAAGGCATTTTGCAAGGATTTTTTAAAGCGTAATAATATTCCCACAGCGTATTATGGTGTATTTACTGACGTAGACTCTGCTACTCAATATGTTAAAAATAAAGGCACACCCATCGTCATTAAGGCTGATGGCTTGGCTGCAGGCAAGGGCGTGATTATTGCTCATACGCAAGCTGAAGCCGAAGGTACAATTATTGATATGTTGCAAGACAATCGTTTTGGCAAAGCAGGCTCACGTGTGGTGATTGAAGAGTTTTTGAGTGGCGAAGAAGCAAGTTTTATTGTGATGTGTGATGGTAAAAATGTTTTACCAATGGCAACCTCACAAGACCATAAAGCCCGTGATAATAATGATAAAGGTCCAAACACTGGTGGTATGGGCGCTTATTCTCCAGCACCTATTGTTACTGATGAGATTTTTCAGGCAGTGATGGATAAAGTTATTTACCCAACTGTTAATGCAATGGCAGCAGAAGGAAATACCTACACAGGGCTTTTATACGCAGGATTGATGATTGACCAAGATAGTAATTTTAAAGTATTGGAATATAACTGTCGTTTTGGCGACCCTGAAACCCAGCCAATTATGATGCGTCTTAAGTCTAATCTAGCAGACTTATGCCTATTGGCAACGCAACAAAAACTAGACCAAGCAAGTATTGAGTGGGATGAGCGCACTTGCCTTGGTGTGGTTTTAGCTGCACAAGGCTATCCAAATGCTTACAAAACCAACGAATTAATTACACTGCCAAAAAATAGCCAAGACGCTAAAGTTTTCCACGCAGGAACAAAACTAGAAAATGGCAAGGTTCTCTCCAGTGGTGGGCGCGTTTTATGTGCAACTGCTTTGGGTGAAGGTATCTTAGATGCTCAAACTAAAGCCTACCAATTGGTGAAAAAAATCAATTGGGAGGGTGCTTATTATCGGGATGATATCGGCTTTAAAGCTATTGTATAGCTAGTAGAAAAATAAATGTTATTAAGCATGACGTTATTTTTTTTGAAATTTTCTTTAAGTGTGGAAGTCACCCTTTGAACCATTTGAGTTAGATTGAAGAGAGTGTTAATGATTATTGCGGGTGTGGATGAAGTTGGCAGAGGTTGTTATTTTACCAAATGATTTTGGTTTGTCTGAATTGACTGATTCAAAAAAGCTTAGTGAGAAAAAGCGTGAGATTTTATATACACTGATTACTCATCAATGCCAGTGGGCAGTGGGCGAGGCAAGTACGATGACAAAGTTTGGCACCATTAATGAGCACCGATATTCATTTACTCCGGTGAAAAATTTGTCCCTGTAGTATTGCTACCTAGCGCCCTAATTTGACGCTGTAGGTCGGCTTTCTTTGCCTCAAGCTCGGCTTGTTGTTTTTCAAGTTCAATTCTACGCTTATCCTCAAGTGCTTTAAGCCTATCACGTTCTATTTCAGCTTTGGGACGAGTTTTTAGATAATCAAATAACTTTACAACCTTGTAAGTGCCTTTGGCTTTAGCAGCAGTTTTGGCGGCCATATCTGCTTCGCGTTTAGTTAAAGCACCCATTAAATAAATCACTTGGTCTTCAGTCATTACTCGAACATGGGTTGGATGAAACACTTCCTGGTTTTGAAATAAGAACTCGACTTGTATGGTGATGGTTGAATCTTTGGCTCGGCTGAGCAGCCCGCTTGAAGACCCAAGTTTGATTTCATTAAATATTTGTGAAATTTTTGGCACTTGAAGTTGTGCTTGCTTGCTAGCATAAATGCGCATTTCGGGTGTTGATACTTCTCCAGTAATGAGTACTGTTTTGTTATAAACCATGAAATTAAGATGCGCATCACTTAGTGTTGAATCTTCGCCAGACCAGGTTAATAGCCTTAAAGCAATAGTTTTATCATCTAGTATTTCTCCAATACTACGTCTGTCATTACTTATTGAAATGACCGAACTAACGGTTGAGGCGCCTTGAATGGTTGGTGCACAACTTGTTAGAAATAAAGAGATTGCTATTAGAAGTATTGATAGAGTGATTTTTTTCATGATGTTTAGTTTTCGAAAGCGTCTTTTATCTAATTGATTTTAGGATATTTTAAATCAGATTCAAGCCCGATAACATCAAACCTGCACAGATAATCTTGATATTTTTGATGTCTTTGTAAATATAATTCAGCAGTGCGAATTATATTTGCTTGCTTTTTGTGAGTAACCGTTTCTATCGCAGTGCCAAAACGAATATTAGCACGATAGCGAACTTCAATAAAAACTAATGTTTGGCTAATTTTATCAAGCATAATAATATCTATTTCACCCAATAGGGTTAAATAATTTTTTTCAATGAGTTTAAGACGCTGTTTGGACAAATATGCCAATGCAATGTCTTCTGCCTGATTGCCAATTTTTCTTTTAAAACTAAACATGAACGGAACGCTTTATATTGTTGCCACACCAATTGGAAACCTAGATGATATCACTTTTAGGGCGATTGAAATGCTAAAAATAGTTGATATTATTCTAGCAGAGGACACACGCCATTCCAAACACTTGCTTAATCATTATGACATTACAACACCCATGTATGCCTTTCATGAACATAATGAAAGGCATAAAACGCCCGATGTAATCAGTGAATTATTAGCAGGCAAGCATATTGCGTTGATTAGCGATGCAGGCACACCACTTATTAGCGACCCAGGCTATGTATTAGTGAGCGAGGCAAAAAAAGCAGGTATTAGTGTGTCACCCATTCCTGGCTCTAACGCCATGATTAGCGCAATTAGTGCATCAGGGATTGCTAGCGATAAATTCAGTTTTTTTGGTTTTTTACCCAGTAAGCAATCAGCACGTCTGAAAGCAATTCGTTCAATTGCTCACATCAATGAAGTGGTTATTTTTTATGAATCGCCTAAACGCATTCTTTCCTGTGCGCAAGATTTACAAACGGTACTAGGTAATGAGCGCATTGTTTGTTTTGCCAAAGAGTTGACTAAGTCGTTTGAGACGATTAAAACAGACACTTTGTCAAATTTGATTGATTATTTACAAACAGATGACGCACACCAAAAAGGTGAGTTTGTGATTCTTATTTCTGCGGTAGATAAAGATAATAAAATATCAGGAGAGGAGGTGTTGGATAAAATATTACCCATTTTACTCGCTGAGATGGGTGCAGCAAAAGCCGCTAAGCTTGCAGCCAAAATAACTGGTATTGATAAAAAATACTGCTATCAGCGCGCTATTGGTTTATAAGGATTTTTTTGATGAGCTTTTATACACGGCATATTTTCTTTTGTAACAACATGCGTAAAAACGGCAAGGCGTGTTGCGCACAACTTAATGCTAAAGTGATGTATCGTTACGCTAAAGATAAATGTCGCCAAGAGGGTATTTATGGGCGAGGGTAAAATTGGGGTCAGTGAGTCGCGCTGTTTGGGAGCTGTGAATATGGACCTGTGGTAGTTGTTTATCCTGATAATGTTTGGTATCAGTATATTGATGAAGAGGATATTAATGATATTATCACCAAACATCTAATTAATGGTAATGTTGTTAAAAGACTACAAATTGATTAATTTTTTATACAATTGATTAATTTTCTGAGTTAAGTCAGCGATACCTAGGTTATTTTCAATAATATCAACAGGCAATTTGTCACACAATTCTAAGCGCAGTAAATGACTAATTTGTACAGAAACCATGTTTTTTGCTTCTTTTAGATTAATATTGTCGCGAATAATTAGCCTTTTTAGTTGTTGCTCTTTATTGCACTCAACAATAATTGCCCTATCAAACAAATGAGTAAGGTTTTTTTCAGCTAATAATGGTATTTCAACCACCACTAGTTTGCTTTCTAATTTCTCAATTTCAGTTTGCATGCGCATTAGTATTTCTGGATGCAATACCGTTTCAATTAATTGTTGATTAGATTTACTTTCTAATAAAAGCTGACGCAAAACGCCACGATTAAGGCTTTTATTAGTATTAAAAATGTCATTACCAAAGTGTTTTACTAACTCTTTAAGTCCAGGCATGTCAGGTTTGACAACTTGACGTGCAAGTTTGTCAAGACTGATAACATCCACGCCCAAACCGCTTAAGATTTGACTTGTCTTTGATTTGCCACAAGCAATGCCACCCGTTAGTGCTATTTTAATGATTGACATAGTAAATTGATTTTATCAATATTACGCTTTATCTATTGACATTTACGTTAAATCTTTCGATAATACCCCCTTCTTATGGTTATGTAGCTCAGCTGGTTAGAGCACAGCATTCATAATGCTGGGGTCGGTGGTTCAAGTCCACCTATAACCACCATATTTTTTATAATAAAACCCTTTTAAATCAAGTATTTAAGAGGGTTTTTTATTTCCAGTTTTCAAAAAATATACCACTTTGTATACCAGTTATTTTTTGTAGTGAGTTTATTTATTTTTTAGCCACTGATTGATTTCGCTGAGTTTCCAACCTATGCTATTTTTACCAAAGGCTTACTCTTTTTGAAAAGAGCCGTAGCCCTCCATTCTCCAAATGGTAGTGCGTGATAATCCTATCATTTCTTGCAACTCTTGTATTCTGATAATTCTGTCCACTTTATCATTGGTGTTAGGTGTGATGTTATTTTGTGTTGTTTGACTGAGTAAATACTCTACCAACTGATAGCCAAAAACCCATAATTTTTGGATTTGATGTAATTGATTTGATTGCTGGTAATTAAACTTTCTAGCTCTTTTTCACTGGTGCGTAAAAACAAACCAGCTCCTTTGGTGTCAAATCTGCCGTACAAAGGAACACCCATATTATTGGCAATATTGATAAAATCATCGTCAAATTTTTTATGGGACATTAAAATAGTAAGTTAAATTGATTGGGTATATTATAATATCGGCATGGCTACAGAGACTGTTTTTAATCCAAAAGATAATACTACAAAAGAAAAATTTACTTCTTTTAAGTATGTAAACAGTTGTTATGTGCAAGATAGAGAAAATCTTAACAAAAATACCGATTTTCTAGGTGAACGTAAAGAAGCCAAGCAAAAAAAGCATATGCCATTAGCAGAAATAGCCTTAAACAGGCGCATCAGTCAATTCATGATAATGAATTGAAACAAGCTCTTAACAATGGGGTTATTAATCAAAAACAGGTTAGGAGTTTTAAACAAAGCCAACATATGCTGGAGATGGAAAATCGGAGAGAAAATAGTTTAGAGAAAAGTCATCAAGCTGACAAAAGCTAGCAAAGATAATAAGTAGAGGTAGTTCTGTTTGTCAAAAATTCAATAAATAAACTAGAAATGTTTGCGCTTTACTTCTTTAAGAAGACTGCCTAAATTTTCAATCATTAATGCGGATGTCTCTTGATATAATTGCTCTTTTATGTTTTTGCTTAAAGTGGACAAGTTCCTCCTAATGCCACTAAGTTTTTCTTTTACCTCATTATTCTGTTTTTTATTTTTTAAACTCAAATTGGATAATAAATTATCTATAGCTAGTGCAATTTCAGCCTCTTTATCTTCATTAAAATTACCCGGAGTGGTTGGTTAATATTAATAAATTTTTAATTTTTTTAATATATTTTTGAAAACTATTGCAACGATTTACCTGATTCATATATCTTCACTACTCCACATAAATACTAGCGATATAACTATTGGAATAAGAATATTTTCCAAAAACCAAGGCATTATTTTTGTGTATTTTTTATATAAATATATATATCTTCAATGTAGTCGGTTCGATCTGAAATAATCTCAATGTGTTTTTTGAATGTTTCTAAATCCCATTTTTTACTTCGAGCAAGTCCTGCAAATGCCTCTTCAAGAAACGAGGGTAAAATTCTATTCTTAACACCATTAAGGTCAACTTTTATAAATGTATACTCTTTGATACTAGGCAAGAGAAATTCCTCTCTAAATTCTTCGCCTGACGAGCCTGCACTTTGACTTTTATAACGATAACCAGTATATTTGCTAAAGTCTTCAGCAATTACAATTGTGTGTGTTTTATCGCTTGCTATTATTCACATGGAGCATAAGTAAAACATATTGTACATTATTCGAATGCCTTGATAGGAATGACAATTTCAATTATAGTGCCAAAAATCTTGGTTTTAAACGTTGATTTATTACCTACACTACTATAAAAACCATCATGGCTATAAACATTTAAAAAGCCTGAATTATATTTATCTATTTCATCTTTTATTTTCTTCAACCCTGTCCCTCTTCCTGCTCTATTTTGTGTTAAATTACCTTTATAACTTTGACCTTTTGTCAACCTTAAAAAGACTTTCAATTGATTCTTTTATATAGCCATTAGCACGGCGTGATGGCGTAAGATTATTCCAAAATATATCCCACTTACTGTCTTGCTCATGATAATTTTAAAACGTTTTTGGAATACCGATACCATGGTCGCTCACAATAAGACACAATGATTTTTTATCAACAGTATACTGTGCAAATAAAACCCAATGTTTTCCTATGCTTTTTTCATATGCATGATCAAAAATGTTTAATATAGTTTCCCCAATATTCAACTCTAAATTATCCCTATAATCATCTATGTTTTTCACTTCTTTATTACAACAAAAATCAATTATATTGTGCGCTTCTTGAGAAATTTCTTGTGGGTCAATCAATGCATCACCCACAAATTTATACCAATGTTTAACATCTGGAAAGTCATCTATATTGCAGTTTTTTGGTGGCATTCTACCTATCGCATCAAAAATTCCGACTTGCTTCATAATGGCGCAAGTTTTAGGGCTTGTGGGATAGTTGCAAGTAATATGCTTATTTGCTGATTTTGTTCGATATATTGCAAAGAGTAGTACGGCAGTCGCAGCCAGCAGCCGACATAAAATCTATTTTTTTAAAATTTAAGAAAACTCTTTTAGTTTTTGCATCAGAAATTTTATTGGCATATTTAATTGTCGTATCACTATGTTCTGAACTATAAAGGTCTACTTTCTCCTTGAAATTAATAACGCAACTAGGAAAATGGGCAGACTTTTCTTGTTTGATTATTTTCTTTACACACCTTTTATTATGATTAAGACTAGCCTGCTTCCCTGTTCTGACTTTTTTATAAATTTCAAAATAATGTGGGTCATTAATATTCTCTTGGATATGGCTAAAATATTTTTTTTCTTTTCATATTAGTTTGCGATGATTCATCAATATAATATAAACAATGCTTAAATGTCCAAGCGAGGCAGAAAAAGACAATATCCAGCCAAAGGTCAACAGTGTCAAAATCGCAAAAAGTAGATTTTTATCAGGCAGTTGACCAGTTTTTTCGATGCAATGCTCTAACCTACTTGGACACATTTCAAGCCGCTTTTTTCAATTCAGCCATCTTTTGAGCAGGTGTTAAATACCCAATCGCTGAATGAATCCTTTTGTAATTATACAAGTAGATATAACCCTCTACATTTTGCACGACTTCACTATGATTTGCAAAACTTTGATAATTTAATCTCTCAGTCTTCAGACTTCTAAAGAAACGCTCCATGACCGCATTATCCCAACAATTACCTCGCCTGCTCATGCTTTGAGTAATGTTGTTCTTGTTGCAATAATCAATAAAAACTTTAGAAGAGTATTGAGTCCCTTGATCAGAGTGGAACATGTGTTTATTTGTATTGGGCTGGTGTCTAGACACAGCATTACTAAGCGCATCCTTTGCCAACTGAGCATTAGGCTGTTTTGACAATGCCCAACCAACAACTTGTCTTGAGCCTAAATCCAACACACTGGCTAAATAACTCCCACCTTGATAGGTTTTGATATAGGTAATATCACCAACCCAATGCGTATTAATTGATTGCTGCTCAAACACACGATTTAATAGGTTTTTTGCCTTTTTAAACATCAATCTAGTATTAGGGTAATAATGACGCTTTCTTGGGCGTATGGCAACTACATTGGCTTTTTTCATTAGCGTTGCAGTTTGGTAAATACCAATGTTATAACCTTGGTTATTCAAAACTACTCGCATTCTGCGTTTGCCATAGGTGTATCCAACTTCAATAGCAGTTTGTTTGATTAATTTAATCATAGCGTTGGTGTTGTTGTTTACTCGCTTATCTTTGACTTGATAGTAATAACTACTGCGAGGAAGTTTGAGTAATGCTCATAATTCTTTAGTATTGTATTGTTGGCAAGCCTTGTTTATCTTGATAATCATATCACTTGGTGATTGTCCACAGCGAACAAGGCTGTTGCCTTTTTTAAGATTTCATTGTCCCTTTGTGCGCGCCAAAGTTGTTTCTCAAGCAGTTGTATTGTTTGTTGTTCAGAAGTCAGCGCTTTGCCTGACTCTGGTGTTTGTCCACCAAGCTCTGCTAGGTATTGTTTTCTCCATCTGCTAACTGCTGAGGAGCAAGCTCCTGATATTATCATGATTTTTTTTATTGGTGTAATTCTCATGCACCATGAGTTTGGCATAATCTAGTGTTCCCCCCTCAAGGGGGTATTGAACAGAATGTTCAACGGTAAAAGTCACTCGTTGTTTTCTTGATTTATATTGTGTCATTACTGACCTCCTTATGGTTTGTATTATAAGGCTATCTTTGTGTCCAATAAAATTAGACTATTGCAATCACGGGTACCTATGCCTTTGGCATATAGGCTTAATATCTGACTATCAAAAGCACCCAATCGGCGTTTGACCTTTTTCAATAATTAAAGGTTCAAAGCTACCTCTGCGGTCTCTTGGGATAGCAAGTTCAACTTCACCATGATTGCCTTTGACGGTTTTAGGGTCTGTAAGCATTGATAGTTCTCGTTAAATTAGTTAAGTGGTATATATTTTTACAGAGATACTAGTATATATTCAAATATATGCCAATGAATATACCACTTAATCTAATATTTGTAAAGACGGCCTAGGATTGTATAATTCAATTATTACTTATATAGCAGTATTTTTAAAACTAGTGGTAGATTGTACTGATTTGTGTTGGGTTTAGTCAGGAGTATCCTTAGTAAAAATAGGGTATCCTTAGCTGACAGCTAAAGCTGTATTTTGCTTATAATATAAATTCAAGTAAAATAATACTTACTTTTTATCAAAAGATATTTTTTAACCATAGTGAGGAAAGAAATATTACTCAGCATTGTAACACTTATGCTATTAACGCTAAACGCCCAAGCGGCAAATCAGAAATACGTGATTCACATTAGCATAGATAATGCTAGAACACAAAAAATTGTTTTAAATAACGCCGCTAATTTACAAAAACACTACGGTATTGACAATGTTGATGTTGAAATTGTGGCTTACGGTCCTGGGTTAAGTCTATTAACCCAAAGCAATAAAAATACTGATCGTGTTGAATCTATGGCAATGAATAACATTATTTTTAGCGCTTGTCACAATACAATGAAAGCCGTTAAGCGCAAAAAAGGCAAATTTCCAACCCTAACAGATGGGGTTAACATCGTGCCTTCTGGTGTGGTTCGCATTGGGAAATTGCAACAACAAGGCTATTCCTACATTCGCCCTTAAGTTTTTAAAAAGCACTCAATGAGTGCTTTTTTATAGATTAACTATTATTTTTCCAAAGCAATATCCAACACTTCATCAATCCACTTCACTTGAATAATCTTAAGCTTGCCTTTGATTTTCTCAGGCACTTCAGACAATTCACGCTCGTTATCATCAGGGATAATCACTGTTTTAATACCACCACGCAATGCGGCTAACATTTTCTCCTTTAGTCCCCCAATTGGGGTGACTTCACCTCGAAGTGTGATCTCCCCTGTCATAGCAACATCGGCTTTGACCTTTCTACCTGTGAGTACTGATACCAATGCTGTTGTCATCGCTGCACCTGCACTAGGCCCATCTTTTGGCGTTGCGCCATCAGGTACGTGAATGTGAATATCTAGTTTTTCATCAAAATTCTCATCAATGCCAAATTTCTTGGCTCTACTTCTAACTACAGATTTTGCTGCTTGGATTGATTCTTGCATAACATCGCCTAATTGGCCTGTATAGTTGAGTTTGCCTTTGCCTTTATAAGCTGTCGCCTCAATGGTTAATAAATCCCCTCCCACCGAAGTCCAAGCAAGCCCTGTTACTTCGCCCACTTGATTATTTTGTTCAGCCAGTCCAAAACGAAACTTCCTCACACCTAAATATTTTTCCAAACTTGTAACGTCAATATTGGCTTTAGTTTTACGTTTTTTTAAAACCACTTCTTTAACAACCTTTCGACAAATGGTGCTAATCGTCCTACTCAAACCACGCACACCCGCTTCACGTGTGTAATAGCGAATCATGTCTAAAATAGCGCCATCTTGAAACTTAATTTCACTGTCCTTAATGCCATTGCCATTCATTGCTTTTTTAATTAAATGACGCTTGGCAATTTCAACTTTTTCATCTTCGGTATAGCCAGCCAATTCAATAATTTCCATTCTGTCTAAAAGTGGCTGTGGCAAATCAAGTGAGTTAGCAGTTGCTACAAACATGACTTGTGATAAGTCATAGTCGACCTCTAAATAATGATCATTAAAAGTGTGGTTTTGTTCTGGGTCTAATACCTCTAACATCGCCGAAGAAGGATCGCCACGATAATCACTTGCCATTTTTTCAATCTCATCTAACAAAAAAAGTGGGTTTTTAACCTTTGCTTTTTGCATTTTTTGTATGATTGAGCCTGGCATAGCGCCAATATAAGTACGCCTATGGCCACGAATTTCTGCCTCATCTCGAACACCACCAAGTGCCATGCGAACGTATTTACGATTAACTGCTTTAGCAATGGATTCGCCTAAAGAGGTTTTACCCACACCCGGAGGGCCCACCAAGCACAAAATATTAGCCCTGTTATGAGTCACACGTGTTTGCACTGCTAAATGCTCCAAGATACGCTCTTTAACTTTATCCAAGCCATAGTGATCATCATCAAGAATTTTTTGCGCCTTATTAAGATCCTTGTTAATAACGGTTTTCTTTTTCCATGGCGTATCGCACAAGTTTTCAATATAAGTGCGAATAATAGAGGCATCAGATGAGTGTGATGACATGCGAGAAAGTTTTTTTAACTCGCTTTGTGCTTTTTTCTTAGCCTCTTTTGACATCTTAGCCTTGTTGATACTGGCTTGCAACTCCTCAATTTCATTTTCATCTTCAGCCTGACCCAACTCTTTTTGAATGGACTTCATTTGTTCATTCAAATAATAATCACGTTGATTGGATTCCATTTGCTTACGAACGCGTGATTGAATTTTCTTCTCAGTGCCTAATACATCAATCTCGCCTTGAATGACCGATAAGATTTTATTAAGCCTATCTTGGGCATTATCATCACCTAACAAGGCTTGTTTCTCAGACACCTTAAGGTTTAGATTGGCAATAATAACATCACTAAAACGCTCAACATCGCTCACTTCTTGTAACACTTTGAGTACCTCTTCTGGCACTCTTTTATTTAACTTAATATAATTCTCGAAACCACCTAACGCCAAGCGCATCATTGCTTTTATTTCAGTATCATCATTTGACTTTAAGCTAAATTCACTTAAACTCACCTCAGAAAAACCATCAACTTGTACAATTTGTTCAATCTTAGCACGTCTGACTCCTTCAACCAAAACCTTGATGGTGCCATCGGGTAATTTTAACATTTGTAGAATAGTCGCTAACGTGCCCACTTGATACAAATCATCATTCAAAGGTTCTTCTACTTTATCATCTTTTTGAGTCACTAAAAAAATGTATTTATTGGTACCCATTGCTTGAGTAATTGCATTAACAGAGGTTTTTCTGCCAACAAATAATGGCATAACGGTATGGGGGAAAACCACCACATCTCTTAAGGGCAATAGTGGAATATTACCTTTGCTTAAATCAATTTGTTCGTTGGTGAGCTCTGTTCCCATAGCAATGTAACGCCTTTGAAGTTTAGTAATCTAGATAGATAGTGCTTAGTAACAAATATTTCAAGTACCCAAGCCCCAAAATCATCCACTTTTTCATGATGGATATGTCCAATATCATGAATATTACTACGAATATAAGCACTATTAACATCCAAGTGAATCTTTGCACGAGTCATCATACCACTAAGCCGTTCGGCTAGGGCTTGATGAAGAAAATCAACGCCTTTTCCTGTTTGTGCTGAAAGCCAAACTCGATAAATATGCCCATGTTCATCATGATCCATGCGTGGTGCAAAATTATCCAAACAATCAATTTTATTCATCACTAATATACTTGGGATGGTGCTTGCACCAATCTCAAAAATAATATCTTCAACTTGAGCAATTTTCTCAATATTGTACTCATCAGCTGCATCAACAATATGTAATAAAACATTAGCACGCTTAGTTTCCTCTAATGTGGATTTAAACGCATCAACAAGGTCATGAGGTAAGTCTTGAATAAAACCCACGGTATCAGCAATCACTGCTTCTCCAGACGCAGGCAGTATCACGCGTCTAATGGTTAAATCAAGGGTTGCAAAAAGTTGATCATTGGCAAACACTTGTGCATTGGTTAAGGTATTAAACAAAGTTGATTTGCCTGCATTGGTATAACCTGCTAAAGCAATCATAGGCAATTCATTTTTAGTGCGTGATTTTCTGCCCAAATCACGCTGTTTGTGTACTTTGTCCAATCGCTTGGTAATATTTTTAATGCGCACAGCAATCAGTCGCTTATCGGTTTCTAACTGAGTCTCACCAGGACCACGTAGCCCAATGCCGCCTTTTTGGCGCTCAAGATGCGTCCAGCCACGAACTAAGCGTGTTGATAAGTGCCTAAGTTGCGCCAGCTCTACTTGCAACTTACCTTCAAAAGAACTAGCACGCAAAGCAAAGATATCTAAGATTAATCCCGTTCTATCCATCACTTGGCACTTTAGAGATTTTTCTAAATTACGTTCTTGCGAGGGTGACAATTCAGGAGAAAAAATCACCAAGTCCAATGCTAAATCCTCTACCATTATTGCAATTTCTTCAACCTTGCCTGTGCCAATAAAAAACCGAGCTAAGGCTGAATTACGATTCACTTTAATGGTTTTAACGATATCCAGACCTGATGACCCAGCCAGTTCTTTAAATTCAGCTTGGGCATTGTGCGATTGTCTATTACTTGGCAACTCAACATACACCAAAAGCGTTCTTTCGCCTTTGCCAACGGCGTCTTTTTGTTGTTCAAATAATGCCTTCATGTTAGCCAACTCTTTTAGGCTTGTTGGGACGTTTTTGGGATTGATAGGCAATCAGTGGTGCTTTTTTCTTTTCTACCACTGCTTTGTCAATAACCACCTCGGTCACATCAGAAAGTGATGGCAATTCAAACATCGTATCTAATAACAAATCTTCTAAAATAGAACGCAAGCCCCTAGCGCCTGTTTTGCGTTTAATGGCCAATTTTGCAATTGCCAGCAAGGATGGCTTTCTAAAAATAAGCTTAACATCTTCCATAGAAAATATTTCTTGAAACTGTTTAATAACTGAATTTTTAGGCTGTGTTAAAATTTGCACCAAGGCAGTTTCGTCTAATTCACCTAGTGCTGTTTGTACTGGCAAACGACCAACAAGCTCTGGAATTAAGCCAAATTTAATTAAATCTTCTGGTTGAATTAGTGCAAATAAATCGCTCAGTGTTTTTTCTTCTTTTTGGTCTTTTACATTCGCAGCAAAACCAATGCCTGTCACTTTTTCAACACGTCTGTTAATAATTTTATCCAAACCATCAAAAGCACCACCACAAATAAATAAAATCTTTGAAGTGTCCACATCAATGGTTTCTTGATTAGGATGCTTACGCCCACCTTGAGGTGGTACACTTGCCACAGTGCCTTCAATCAGTTTAAGCATGGCTTGCTGTACACCCTCGCCTGAGACGTCACGAGTAATAGAAGGCGAGTCAGAACGACGAGAAATTTTATCAATTTCATCAATAAAAATAATACCGCGTTGAGCACGTTTTGGATCAAAATCACATTTTGATAATAAATTTTTAATCACATTTTCAACGTCATCACCCACATAACCTGCCTCAGTTAATGTCGTTGCATCAGCCACTGTGAAAGGAACATCTAAGATGCGTGCTAATGTTTGTGCTAGTAATGTTTTGCCTGAGCCTGTAGGACCAATCATTAAAATATTAGACTTATCTAGTTCTACTTTATTAGATACATAGTCACTTTGAAGGCGTTTGTAATGATTGTAAACTGCAACAGATAGCACTTTCTTGGCATGGTCTTGACCAATCACATAATCGTTTAAAAAGTTGTTTAATTGTTTGGGTGTGTAATTCCAATCCTCAAACTCATTAGCCTCTTCTTGTGATGCCTGCTCTTCAATTAAATCATGGCACGATTCAATACATTCATTGCAAATATAAACACCAGGACCTTTAATTAAACGCTCAACCTCAGATTTACCCTTGCCACAAAATGAACAAACCAATTCTTGAATATCGTCTTTCATAAATTTAACGTTTTGTCAATACTTTGTCAATTAAGCCGTATTTGGCAGCTTCATTTGCTGACATAAAATTATCTCTATCAGTGTCTTTTTGGATGGCTTTAATTGTTTGACCCGTATGCAGTTTTAAAATTTGATTGATCTTTTCTCTCACTTTTAAAATTTCTTGTGCATGGATATCAATATCACTCGCCTGACCAGAAAACCCACCCAAAGGCTGGTGAATCATACACCGAACATTAGGCAGTGCAAAGCGTTTGCCTTTAGCCCCTGCTGTTAATAATAAAGCGCCCATACTTGCCGCTTGACCAATACACAAGGTAGACACATCAGGCTTGATAAATTGCATGGTATCATAAATCGCCAAACCAGCAGAAACCGACCCACCAGGAGAGTTAATATATAAATGAATGTCTTTATTAGGATTTTCAGATTCTAAAAAAAGTAATTGCGCCACGACTACATTTGCCATGTAGTCTTCAACGGGACCCACTAAAAAAATAATACGCTCTTTTAAAAGACGCGAATAAATATCATAAGCTCTTTCACCTCGGGCAGATTGCTCCACCACCATCGGGATTTGATTTAAATTTTCAATGTCCATTTAGCTACTGTGTAATTTCTTGAAATTTTTTCTGCTTGAAAGTCACTTTGGCTTTATCCAAGATTAAGTCTTGAACCATTTTTTCGACCACTAACAACTCAATACTTGATTTTCTTGTTGGGTCTTGGTTGTAAAAATCAATCATTTTCTGAGCATCTTCACCATACGCCTGAGACATTTCTTGTAGCTTTGCATCAATTTGTTTCATGTTGACACTTAATTTGTTCTCACTAGAGATTTGATTAACCAACAAGCCTAATTTAACACGACGCTGCGCTTCATCATTAAAGGTAGAAGCAGGAATTTCGCCTTGTGCTGGCAAACCTTGCTGTTGCATACGCTCTTTCATCTCTTTGAGTAAGTTTTGTGCTTCATTGTCGATGCTAGACTGTGGCACGTCAAATTGATTGGCTTCAGAAAGTGCATCAAAAATAGCATTTTTATTTAAATGGCTAGTACGGCCATCAATTTCAACCTTCATTTGTACCTTCATACTCACTTTTAAAGCGTCCATGTTTTTTTCGCCAAACTTCTTAGCAAATGCTTCATCTAACTTTGGCTCTTTGGGTGAGGCCACTTCATTAATATTAATCTCAAAAGTAACGGCTTTGCCTGATAATTTATCCATATGATAATCTTTAGGGAATACCAAGTCCAATGCCAGCGCACTGTTAGCAGTTGCGCCCATTAAACCTTCTTCAAAACCTTTAATCATTGAGCCTTTACCAAGTACTATTTTGAAGTCTTTAGCTTCACCGCCATCAAAGGTTTCTCCATCAGTCGAACCTTTAAAATCAATCGACAATCTATCGCCTGTTTCAGATTTGCGTTTAACAGCTTTATATTCGGTCAATTGTTCTTTTAATCCATTCAGTGTTTTTTGCTCATCAGCTTTAGTAATCTCTACCTTGGTTTGCCCAATAGTAAGCTTTGAAAAATCAGCCACTTTAATCTCAGGAAACACTTCAAACGTTACTGTATAAGAAAAATTCTTCTCATCTTCTGAGTCAACTTTGCTGATAACTGGCTGCGCAACAGGCGTTACTTTGACTTGTGCTAATGCATCAGTCAAGGTTTCGCTCACAATCTCATTAATGGCATCTGACTTGGCATTGCCACCAAAGCGTTTACGCACAACAGAAACAGGAACTTTGCCCTTTCTAAAGCCGTCAATATTCACTTGCGATGCCATTTTTTGTAAAATTTTATCCGTTTTTTGGTTAAAAGTATCAATAGGCAGGTCTACTTTTAATGATCTAGCCAGGCCTTTTAATGTTTCTAGTGAAGTTTTCATTGCGTTCAAATCCGTTTTTATACTTGAAAAAAGAGCCAATTATACCTAAAACACAGGTAAATAAAAAAGGCAGTATAACCGCCTTTTGTATTAATTAAGGCTGTTCAGCCTTGACTCATCTTTTAATTTAATGCAGTCCAGCAATATATTGAGAAACCGCTTCAATCTCTTTATTGCTTAAATGTTTAGTGATGTTTCTCATCATGCCTTCATAATCATTATTACGTTCAGGCGCATTGACACCCATTTGTACATTATGCGCATCTTGGCGGAAAGCGATGAGTTGTTTGGTTATATAAGTCGCGTGCTGAGAAGCTAGAGCTGGAAACTTAGCAGAAGGAATGCCAGCTCCTGTAGGACCATGACAAGCAATACAAGCCGTTACGCCTTTGTCCTTATTGCCACCTCTATAAAGGTGCTCACCCAAAGCAATATTGGCACTTTTACTTGCAACACCTTGGGTGGTAGGCTGCTTAGAAAAATAAGCGGCTAAATTCGCCATATCGTCCTTGGTTAATGGTGCAACAATGCCTTTCATAATCGCATCTTGACGAGTATTTGATTTAAAATCTTGTAACTGTTTTAGTAAATAACCTTTGCCCTGCCCGGCTAATTTAGGAAATGTAGCCACCACTGAATTACCCTGAACACCATGACAAGCAACACAAGTTGTTGCAGTAACCTTGCCTTTGGCAACATCGCCAGATGCAAAAATATTGATTGAAGTAAAAGCGATTGCAATAATAAAAATTGAGGCTAATTTATTCATAATATATGCGTTTTTTGAAAAAAAAAGTCAACATCATACATTAACCTTGGTCTACTAAAATAGTGAAATGAAGGGTGGTTTTTTTATTGCTGGGATAAATAATCAGCAATTGCCTGCTCATGGCCAGCAACTATTGGTGCTATTGCATTCATAGTTGGGTCTTGACGTACGCCTGATTGAAAATCTTTTAGTTGCTTAACGGTATAAGCCGCATTTTGTCCAGCAAGGTTAGGATAAGTTGGAAAGACTGATACACCTGTGGCGCCATGACAACTAGCACAGCCACCGCTAGCATAATCTGATGCGCCATTTGCTTGAGCAAAACCCATTGTAAATGTAGCGACAGTTGCTACTAATAAAATTCTCTTCATTACTCTCTCTCTTTATCATTAAAATTAATGATCAATAAATGATCACGAATTTTCGATTATACACCGTTTTAACAATGCGCAAACACTACCACCAAACTAAATTCATGCTCTCTTGCCCCTCTTTAAAAGGCTGTCCGCCAGACGAAGGCTATGAGGTTATTTTTGCTGGTCGGTCAAATGCAGGCAAGTCAAGTGCCATTAATACACTCACGCTACAAAACAAACTTGCCAAAGTATCGCGCACGCCTGGTAGGACTCAACATTTGGTTTTCTTTGAGCTTGACAAAGACCGTCGTCTGGTTGATTTGCCTGGCTATGGCTACGCCAAAGTGCCAGAACGTGTCAAAGCCAAATGGCACGAAGATATGAATGAATACTTTAACAAGCGCGACTGCCTTCGCGGTGCCGTGCTGGTTATGGATGTTCGCCATCCACTCAAGCCTTTTGACCAAATGATGCTTGACTGGTGTCATAGTATTAATTTACCCGCACAAATCATACTCACCAAATCCGACAAACTCAAAAAAGGCGCCGCCAGCAACACCTACCTTAAAGTCCGTAATCAAATTAAAAAGTATCCTTATGTTGATGTGCAATTATTCTCTAGCCTAAAAAAACAGGGCTTAGAAACATTATGGACTCGATTAGACACCTTTTTTGGCTATGTTGATTAATGCCGAGTTAACCAAACTTAACACTCAAGACACCGTTGTTTTAGCCAATAATCGACAAGTACTAGCTTTTAAAAAAACTTTTGCCATTCAACATGGCAATACCCAACTGCCAAAAGCCTTATCTTGGGGGCAATATTTATACCACACTTGGCGCCAAATTAACCCTAATTCAAACTTACGCTTTATTGACCAGATTGAATCAAGACACCTTATCAAACAATCCATGCAAAAACTGGGGCAAAGCACAGACCAACGCCTATTGGATGAAGTGGTTAAAAATAATGATTATTGTGCCAATCATTTAATTGATTTATCCGAGTTAACTTGCTCAAAAATACGCTCATCTGAATTGTTTAGCACTTGGGTTAATGCCTATAAAAACACCAAATCAGCCCTAAGTTTGATTGATTTACATGACCTGCCAAGTTTAATTATTAAAGCCAATGTATCAATCACCAAGCCTTATATATACGGCTTTAAAACCCTAACACCTCAACAACAACTTTTGTTTGATACAATCGGATATCAACAAATTAACGCTAACAACACTCACCATATATCAGCCCTCACTTTTGATACCACCACAAGCGAAATCCTCAAAGCTGCTAAATGGGCAAAAGCACATTTTGATACCAATCCTGATAAATCAGTCGTCATCGTTAGCCCACAACTTAATGATATACAACATCAGTTAAGTTCTATTTTTGATCAAGTGTTTGACAACTTACTCACTGAAATTGGGCAAAAATCTTACAACATATCCTTAGGGCTGCGCTTAAATCAATACCCGCTGATTCAAGATTTATTATCAATTTTGACACTATCCACCCAATTACAATACAACAAAATCCAAAGCGCATTATTCAACCAAATTGCCACTTGCGTTTATGTTTCTGGCTACCAGCAAGAAAGATCAGCCAGAAGCCTATTAATGAACCAAGTTCTGTCCTTATCTGTTGATGAATTTAGTTTGGATAAAATTGACAAGGCTTTGTCAAAATGCCCAATATTAGAGGCTATTATCAACAATATTAAGCGTAAAAAACCAAGCAATAACACACTTGAATCCCATCTTTTAAGCTTTAATAGCACACTTGAAACTTGGGGGTTTGCTACTGATAGAAACCTAAGCAGTACCGAATATCAACTATTTAAAAAATACTTAAAAACCAGTTTAGGGCTTAATCGGCTTTCACTTTATCACGCTAAAGTTAGTACCCAATCTGCCATCGCTCAATTAAACAATCTAACCACGCAAGTTATTTTCCAAGCGCAAGCAAGTAAAACTAATATCCAAATTCTAGGTGCTTTAGAGGCACAAGGCTTATATTTTTACGAGGCTTGGGTACTAGGTATGACCAACCAATTCCTACCCGCGCGACTCAACTCAACTCGTTTTATTGCACATGATATCAGCGTAACACACCAAATCCCACACACAGATTACGAACTGATTGCAACTGACGCTAAAAACACACTGAAAAGTTTAAGCTCACTTGCCGACAAAGTCGTTTTTTCCTATGCACTAACACACCTTGAAAATGAGCAATTACCCTCACCACTGATAGAATTTAACCCAGCCATAAACACAAGCCATATTCAAAAAATATCCCCCATTGCGCTAGAGTCTATTATTGATACCCGCACAACTCATTTAGAAAAACCCCAAATCAAATCAGGTGTTCGCATTTTAAAAGACCAAATGGCTTGCGCTTTTAAAGGCTTTGCACATCGACTCAATACCCCAAGTTTCGATGCGCCACATATTGGCATCAACCGATTAGAACAAGGCAGTATTATCCACAACGCCTTGCAATATATTTATCAAGAAATTACCTCAAAAGAACAACTCCTAGCCCTTAGCACCAAAGAACTTGACAGCCTTATTCTTAATAAAATAAACGTCGCTCTCAAACGCCATCCAAACTCTGGTTTTAAAAAAATAGAAAAACTCAGGCTCTCTCGCCTTATTCACACTTTTATTGAAACCGACAAACAAAGAGAAGATTTTTGCATACTAGCAACCGAACAAAACATCACTGCCAATATTGCCAATTTAGAATTTGAAACCCGATTAGATAGACTCGACCAAATGAATAATGGCGACAAAATAATCTTTGATTACAAAACAGGCACCACCTCAATCGCCAGCTGGTGTGGCAGCGCCATCAGTGATCCACAACTCCCTATTTATGCTCTCACCAACAACGTTCAAGGCGCTGCTTTTATTGAACTGGCCTCAAACAAAATCAACTTCAAAGGACTCTCAAAAGACCCAGACTCTCTACCCAAACAATCCAAATACAAAGGCAAATGCCAAGATTGGGACGAGCAGCTTAAAATCTGGCAGCAAACCTTAAATACCGCTAGTCTTGATTTTCAACATGGCATCGCCACTGTCTTACCCAACAAAAATGCCTGTGACTATTGTGAGTTTGATTTGCTTTGTCGTATTGAAAAATAACCACTCAATCTCTTAAATCATGCACTCACCAAATAACAAGATTCATCTGTTACTAATACGTGAAGTCTAAATTGAGTTGTACAAATATGTTTTATATTCTTAATGTCACATATTAAGTAAAAAGTTATCTCGACCTTTTATTTTTTATAACGGCTGGAAACATCATTTTTTACATAGCTTTATTTTGATCGCAATATAAGGAAATATGTTCTTATAATAATAGTTAGGAGTTCATAATGTACAAAATAATAAGTTTATTATTTTTTACAACAGCACTATCATCGTGTATCAGCCAAACTCCAGGAGATGCGGCAATGCGTAGTTGTCATGCGAAACAGGCTAGAAATTTATATGAATGGCATTCAATAAACCAAAAAGATCTGTTGGCAACAGTTAAATTAGCGAGAATGTATGATTATGGTATTTCTGTAGATCATTGTTCTGTTAGAGACAAAACTGATCTTGATCAAAATAAACAAAAAGCAATATACTGGTATAAAAAAGCGTTGGAATATGGCGATGTAAGAGCCAATTGGAATATACGAGCACAAGTTTGTTGTGCCAAACTCAAAGACAGTTCCAGCCCTCTACCCAGAGTCAGAAGAATTTGTTGTAATGCCTGAGGTGTTTGCGACTGGATTCTTGGTTGGGTTCTTAGAGTGGGCATGTATAAAAGCAATGGATTGTCTACTGGTAATTGGCGTTCAATGTCTCGAACAATTCTACCCAGTCTGCTCTTTAATTTCTTATTCATTGCCCGCATTCTTTTGAATTGCTTAGCGTGCGCATAGCGTCCTGCCATTAAGGCATAGGTTTTGCATTTTCGATTATAATTTTGTCTGAGATTGATGTTGTGTGCTTTGGCGACTTTGACTAAATTTATTCTAGCTTTGTTAAACAACTTTGAGTCGGTTGGGAAGGTGATATTCTTCTCTTGTACAGTACTATCAACCGTTACTTTTGTCAAACTGCTTGGTTTGATGGTTTTGCTTTTAAGTCCAGTATTGATGGTTTCCACTAATAGCTTTTCAACACCGTCTTTGCCAAGGAGATTACGCTATTTGGTCATTGACGTTGGATGGATGGGCAGAATGTGTAAGAAGAAATGTTCACCAGTAAAGTACTGCCAGTACGGATTCTCAACCCAACGTTCAACAACTTGTTCATCAGATAAATCATAAAGGTGCTTAAGGTAATGCAACCCTGCAATCATTCTTGTTGGTATGGCTGGCGCACCTTGGTCTGAGAGAAACAACTGCCCCAGTCTTGATCAAAGCTTTGTCAAAGCTTTGTCAATCAATTAGCTTTGATAGAGCAACTAATTTGTGTTTAGTATCAATCATATTTTCAAGTCGATTTTTAAACAAATCATCTTGAGGTATGAGGGTATTTTTAGGCTTCATTTTTGACAAAATATTTGCAAGGAATTGGGGTCTATTTTACCAAAAAGTTGCAATTTTTGCCAATGAAAAATGGTGTTTTGTATTGTTGTATCAATAGATTGTTGGTTATTCAGGTTGGACTTTATACCTATCATCATGCTAACTGCTAAAGCACAAGAGTCTGACAAAGTTAAAGGACTTAATGTGGGCGCTGATGATTATATGACCAAGCTGGTTTTGTTAAAAGAGCTAAATGCACGCATTCACTCTTTATTACGTCGTTTTCAAGGGCTGGATAATGATGGGCAATTAACCATTCAGGAAATTTCGATCAACCTCACCCAGCATTTGTTATAAATTAGGGGCGACACAGTAGAAATTGGTGCGACAGAATTCCGCCTGCTTTATTTTTTAATGAAAAATAAAGGCAGAGTTTTTAGTAGATCGCAGTTACTTGATGAGGTTTGGGGTAAATTAACAGTGATTGATGAAAGAACAATTGATGTTCATATTTTGAGATTGAGAAAAATTTTAAAGCGTTACCAGCTAGAATCGTGTGTTCAAACCGTAAGAAGCATAGGCTGTCGTTTCAACTAGAGATAATGCTATGAAGCCTTTTATAAGACATGCAGAAAAATGGCGTACTGCACTTGTATTATTCATAGCAGTGCTGGGCGGTTTATTGACTAATGCATGGGTGAGTGGTAAGCCTGGCAGTGAGTTTAGCAGGCTACGTGATTTGGATTCATTTTAAACTTCAACAGTTTTATTGGCGGATGGCTAACGGCACAGAGCAAGCTAAGGTACCAGACAGCAACGGAGTTTGGGAGAAAATTAACGCCCAAGTACAGCAAACCAAGAACAAAAGTAATGAGCGAAAAAGGCGCATGAATGCCCTGCTAAAACGCTCCCAAAGCATCGTAAAAGGACTACCATATGCCACTGTTGTGCTCAATGGCAACAATGAAATTGATTGGACTAACAAGTTATCTGGTCAATTATTAGGCATTAGCATGAAAGTTGATCGCGGACAGTGTATTGATGATTTAATTCGCTCTTCTGAGCTGCATAAACTACTTACAACACAAAGTAATCATGAGGTTGAAATTGAATCACCAAAAAATTCAGCCATTAAACTATCGTTAAGAGTTATTGTCATTAATGCTGATTTAAAATTATTAATTGCACGAGATATTAGCGAGAGAGCTCAAATTTTAGATATGCGTAAAAGCTTTATTTCTAATGCATCACATGAATTACGCATGCCACTAACAGTTATTTCAGGCTACTTGGAGATGATGCAAGACAGCCATCTTTTGCCAGAGTCACTATTTAAAGCTGTGCAGTCATCTTATGAGCAATCAGAAAGAATGGGCAATATCATTGAAGATCTTTTAACGCTTTTACGCTTGGAAAGCACCAGGTTAACTCGTGAAGCAAGTGTAGGGATTAACATGGAAAAGGTCATTAATCATATTTGTAACAGTGAAGATGGTTTAATGATTACCAAAATATCATCAAAGGCGCCAAGTATTTGGCATTGAAACTGAAATTATTAGTCCTTGTTCTAATTTGATATTTAATGCAAAACGACACACACCAGATGGCACTAAAATTATATTAGCTGGCGTCAAGGGCTAGAAGGCGGGGCGTGTTTTGAGGTTCAAGATTACGGTTCTGGCATTCCTGCAAGGCACTTAACACGACTAACTGAACGTTTTTATCGTATTGATAAGGGCAGATCTAGAGGTCAAAAAAAGGTGGAACTGGTCTTTGGATTAGCAATTGTTCAACACATCGCCCAAAGGCACGGTAGTGTATTAGATATAAAAAGTGAACTTGGCAAAGGCTCTGTGTTTAGCGTATGCTTTGCTAAAAGCAGCGTGATTCTTTAATATAGTAATGCTAAATTATTCTGATAATCCTATGTTGAATCAGCTTTGCTAGACACTTTCTAAAATATATATTAGAATACCATTGACTTATAATATATTTACCATATAATACCCCCATCAAGACCACAAAGTCTGATTACTTAAAAACCCGCTTAACAATAAGAGCGTTAATACTTTTTAATTTGGAGATTAATATGAAAAAAATAATTGCAATTGCTACTTTAGTAGCTGCTACATCTGCATCAGCATTTTGGAATAACAACAACGGTTATGGCAATAATAACAACGGCTGGGGTACTGGCAATGGTCTTTCTAACTGGGGTCCATTTGATAGTGGTTCTAACTTTGGTCCAATGAATGGTGGTTCTAACTGGGGTCCTTTTTCAGGTGGTAACAACTGGGGTCCAATGAATGGTGGTTCTAACATGGGTCCTTTCAACGGCGCTAACAACTGGGGTCCTTTTTCAAACAACAACGATATGAACAACGATTCTGATTGGGGTTTCCATTATAATAATAAGAACACGACTAAGAACGTTTCTAGCGCAACTGCCGATGGCAAATATGCAGGTACTGCTGATGCTAGCGCTAAAGGTGTTGCTGACGCTTATGCCAAAGGTCAAGCTGATGCATTCGCTAAAGCACAAGCTGATGCTTATGCTAAAGGTTATGCTTATGCTAAAGCTAACGCAACTGCTGACAGTCGTGATCAAGTGATTGCTAAGTAAGACACCTAATTGACTGCTAGATTAATCTAGCAGCAAGGTTAAATAAAACCACCCTTTGGGTGGTTTTATTGTCTGAAAAACAACAGTACACAAATATTTTTGTGTGACTTGTTTGATAAATGGTAGGCATAAAATAATATAGCAGCTAAATTTAGCAAGAAAAAGCCCTTGAGCAATACAAGGCTACATTTTTTTTAAATAAGTTAATATGGTTACGACTTACTGATAATGTAGTGTCATTATCTAGATGAACCATCAATTTATCCTGTTTGTTTTTGGATATTTTGCTAACAAATTCTAAGTTTACAATGGTTCCGCGATGAATGGTCCATATGCAGTTCTTTGTATTCCATCATCTGCTGAACATTATTTGCATGTAAGGATTGAGCAGCACTATGTAACTTCTTTGTATTCCATCATCTGCTGAACATTATTTGCATGTAAGGATTGAGCAGCACTATGTAACTTGGAGTGTAATACCCCAATTTTCCATACAACTCTAAAGTAGAGGCTAGTCATCTTATCACGCCACCTAGGGCAAAGTGCGGTCGTTCGTTATTATAAACCCATAACCACTGTGTGGTTGCATCTTGTGCTTGCTCAACAGAATCAAACAAATGCAGATCTAAACACTCTTGTCTTACTGTACGGTTAAATCTCTCAATGTAGGCATTTTGAGTTGGCTTACCTGGTTGGATGTACATTAACTCAATACCTAAGGCTTGTACCCAGTCTCTTAATGCTTGGCTAATGTATTCAGGACCATTATCACATCTGATAGCCTTGGGCTTGCCACGCCACTGAATCAAACGTTCTAATGATTGAATAACTCGTCTTGCTGGCATGGACAAGTCCACATCAATATTCAAGCCTTCCCGATTGTAATCATCGACAACATTAAAAGTTCTAATGTGCCTGCCATCAGTGAGTGAGTCTGACATAAAATCCATTGACCAAGTTTGGTTAATAGTTGTTGGCACACTCAGTGCTTCGGGTTTATCTCTTTTGATTCTTCTTCTTGGCTTGATTCTTAGATTGAGCTCCAGTTCTTGGTAAATGCGATACACTCGTTTATGGTTAAATTTGTAGTCTTTAACATTACGTAGATATAAATAGCACAGTTTAAAACCCCAACGCTTGTGCGTTGCGGTTAAGCGCAGTAGACAATCGGCAATTAAAGCATTGTCATCACTGAGTTTTGGTTGATAATAATAAGTGCTTTTACTAATGCTACAAACTTCGTAAATAAGTTTGATACTTGTGTTCTTATTTTGTTCATTGATGTTTAAAGCCATCCTCACGCCACTGGGATGGCTTTAGAACTTTTTTGCTAAGGCATCCTTTGTAATTTGCAGTTTCAACTCACTCTCAGCATACATACGCTTGAATTGAGCATTTTCTGATTCTAGCTCTTTTAAGCGTTTAACCATAGAGACAAAATCTGTATCACCGTATTTAGATCTCCATTTGTAAAATGTGGCTTGAGACATTGCGTATTCACGGCATAGATCAGCCACAGATATGCCTGATTGGTTTTGTTTGAGTATGTTGACTATTTATAACTCTGTATATCTTGATTTTTTCATGTGAAAACTCCTTATTTTTTATTATAGAATTTTCTACTTTAGAATGGTGGTTTTTTGGGGTATTACAGATGCCTCGCCAAGACGGCTATAAACCTCTTGTTTTTTAATTGCTTGTAGGTAGTCTTTGGCGGCTTCGTTTAGAAACTCAGAACGGTTAATTTCATATTTACTAACAACCTCATCAACCTCATTCAATAAATAAGTAGGCATTCTAAATCCAACTTGTTGTTTTTTTAGATCTGATATTGCGTGCATTTTGGTTGTCCTGTTGTTTATTTAAAAACAATATTATAATTTATTGTTTGACAGTTGTTTTTTCTAAAGCACTAACTACAAACGCAACACTCTGCTTAACCACCTCATGCCTATTACCATCAAAGTATTGTGTGGTGGTTGTGCATTTTTTATGAAAACAAAAACCGAAACAAACCATACTCACAGGCTTATTTTTTGTGCCGCCAGTAGTAGGGCCAGCAATACTAATGATACCCCAGTTTTTACCAGTTTTTTATTTACTGGTTAAAACTGGGCTTTAAAGGGATGCTTGTTGTTTGCATCTACTTAAAAAGAAAAACTTACTTATTTTCAATCATTTTTTTAATAATTGGATAAAGAATAATTTCCATTGCTAAGCTCATTTTTCCACCTGGAACAACGATTGTATTACGCCTAGACATAAACGAACCGTTAATTATACTACATAAGTACATAAAATCAACGGGTGTTTTGTCTAAATTATTAAAGCGAATCACTACAAAACTTTCATCCGGTGTTGGAATATCTCGGGCAATAAAAGGGTTGGAAGTATCTACCGTTGCTACGCGTTGAAAATTAATATCTGTTTGTGAGAATTGTGGTGTAATATAGTTAATATAGTCTGGCATTCTACGCAAAATAGTATCGACTGTTTCTTCTGCTGAATAACCTCTTTCTGCATTATCACGATGAATTTTTTGAATCCATTCAAGATTAACACTGGGCACAACGCCAATTTTTAAGTCACCATATTGTGCCATGTCTACATCGTCTGTAACTACTGTGCCATGCAAACCTTCATAAAATAATAAATCTGTACCACTACCTACTTTTTCCCAAGGGGTAAACTCGCCTGAGTTTAAATCGGTATTTAGACATTGGCTGTGTTTAGTAGCCTCTTCCTCAGAGTGCAAATAATAACGACGACTACATTTGCCAGTTTCGCCATAATCTTTGAAAGTTTGTTCGATTTTGTCAAATAAATTAGCGTCAGGGCCAAAATGAGAAAAGAAATTGTTGCCTAAATCCTCTTGTTTTTTAACATTTTCTTTCATTGAGGTACGATCATATTTGTGAAAACTATCCCCTTCAACAATCAAAGGATTAATACTTTCTTTTCTAAAAATATGCTCAAAAGCACGTTTAACAAAGGTTGTTCCAGCGCCAGATGAGCCTGTCACTACAATAACTGGATGTTTATTTGACATACTTGTCTCCTTATTTTTATTAAAAATCTAAGTTATTAACTGACAGAGCATTGTCCTCAATAAAGTTTCTTCTAGGCTCGACCTCATCACCCATTAGGGTGGAGAAAACTTCATCAGCAACAATGGCATCTTCAATCTTAACTTTAAGTATGGTTCTTTGTTCAGGATCCATGGTAGTTTCCCAAAGTTGTTCAGGGTTCATTTCACCCAAACCCTTGTATCTTTGGAAACTTTGACCTTTTTTAGCATCTTCAATTAAAAAATCAACCACATGACTAAAGCAATAAACTTTAACTTGTTTGGCTTTCTTTTCAACATAAGATTTTTGAGTAATTAAACTTTCAATTTTCTGAGAAAAATCTTTAATAGCTTTATAATCAAGAGAATTAAAGAATGCTGAATTTAGTATGATATGGTCAGTATCAACCCCATATAAGCATAATGTATATTCAACTTCATTAGAATTAGCGTTAAAAGTAACCGTATGTTTTTGTGCTGGTGTTACAGCCTGATTTAATTTTTCAGTCAAATTTACACACCAAGTGCTCATATTTTTTTTGTTGGTTAAATCATCAACAGGTGTTGAACTTGCAATTGCTTTGAGTAAAGTTAAATTATAGCGTTTAGATAATTTATCAATAATAGTATTTATTTTAAAATATTCTTTCACCAAAGATTCTAATGCCACGCCTGAGATAGCTGGCGTTTCTTTTGAAATAAACAAATACGCATCATTAACCGCTTCTTGTAATAGATAATCGTTTAATTCTTGATCATCTTTTAAATAGCGTTCTTGCTTGCCTTTTTTGATTTTGTATAAAGGTGGTTGTGCAATATACAAATATCCATTTTCAATTAACTCTGGCAAATAACGATAGAAAAAAGTTAATAATAGAGTACGAATGTGTGCACCATCTACATCTGCATCGGTCATAATCACAATTTTATGATAACGCAACTTCGTAATATCGTACTCTTCTTTACCAATACCACAACCCAGTGCGGTAATTAAAGTGCCTACTTCTACTGAGGACAACATTTTTTCAAAGCGCGCTTTCTCAACATTTAATATTTTTCCCTTAAGAGGTAAAATAGCCTGCGTACGACGATCACGACCTTGCTTGGCAGAGCCACCCGCAGAATCACCCTCAACTAGAAAAATTTCACTTTCAGCAGGATCTTTTGTTTGACAATCGCTTAATTTTCCTGGTAAACCAGCAATATCAAGCACACCTTTACGACGGGTCATTTCTCTTGCTTTTCGGGCTGCATTACGTGCACGTGAAGCATCTAAAATTTTCCCAATAATAATTTTTGCTTCTGTTGGGTTTTCTAATAAATAATCACCTAGTTTTTCATTCAGTGCCGATTCAACAGGTGCTCTCACTTCACTTGATACTAATTTATCTTTAGTTTGTGATGAAAATTTTGGATCAGGTACTTTAATACTCACAATGGCTGTTAGACCTTCACGAGTATCCTCACCCGTAATTGAAGCTTTTTCCTTTTTAGCAATACCAGAATTATCGATATAATTATTAAGTGTTCTGGTTAATGCGCCTCTAAAACCAGCTAAGTGAGCACCACCATCTCTTTGTGGAATGTTGTTGGTGAAACAATAAATACTTTCCTGATAAGCATCGGACCATTGCAATGCCACATCAATTTCAATGCCATCACGCTGAGCATTGATTGCAATAATATTATTATGAATTGGATTTTTTGCTTTATTAAGATGCTCTACAAATGCTTTAATACCACCTCCATATTTAAAAAGATCTTTCTTACCGGTTGATAACTCTTCAATTTCAATATGAACACCTGAGTTCAAGAACGATAACTCACGGACACGATTTGCCAAAATATCATACTTAAACTCAGTTATTGCAAAAACATCAACACTAGGTTTGAAATGAATGGTTGTGCCTGTTTTGTCTGATTTTCCAATTACTTTTATGGGTTCGTTGGGCACACCAATATCATAATGCTGAAAATGAATTTCACCACTACGATACACAGTTAATTCAACCCATTCACTCAGTGCATTAACAACAGAGACGCCCACACCATGCAATCCACCTGATACTTTATAAGAATTATCATCAAATTTACCCCCTGCATGAAGCACGGTCATAATCACTTCTGCTGCAGATATTCCCTCTTCAGGATGAATATCAACAGGAATACCACGACCATTATCACTGACAGAAATTGATTGATCTTCATGAATAGTAATGTTAATTTTTGAACAATGTCCAGCTAAAGCTTCGTCAATGGCATTATCAACAACTTCAAATACCATGTGATGTAATCCAGTACCATCATCGGTATCACCAATGTACATACCAGGACGCTTTCGAACCGCATCTAACCCTTTTAAAACTTTAATACTAGAGGCTTGATATTCTTGTGGTTGTTTTTCAGACATAAGCACTGGAAATAAATAAAATGATTATACCATGCAAACAGATAAATCCTATTTATTTATGGTTTTGATTGTGGTTTATACTGTTATGTTTAAAGGGATATAGCAAGAATTATTATCAGATTATGAGGGTGTGATTACGCCTTTGTTAATATGAAAAATATTTGTCCTATCATCCTTAATCAAAGGTAAATTATGATGGATATTAGTCACAAAAGTTTGCACATTTAAGGTATTTAAATAATGTAATATTATTTTAATTTTTTCCTTATTTAATTCAGATGACATGTCATCAATAAGCACAATTGGATTAGTACCTGATTTAACCAATGTTAATACTTGGGTTAGCCTGATTTAAATTGATAGTCAAAAGTCTTAACTGAGTTAAACAATTCGGACCATAAGGGTAATATTTCATTTGAGTGGATTTTTTTGCAATTTCTAAAAACTAAAAGTCAAGCTCTTGTACTTTGTTACTTAAAAGTAATAAATTAATATTTTTAAAATAACTTGAAACAGTTAGTTTCACGTAAAACATCCACAATCAAGATAGGATCTTTTGTTTTTGGTGTGCCATTAACAATAAAGCCCTTTGTCAGGTGTCATAATTTGCATGGGTAGTATTTGTGCTAATTCACTGGTGTTTTTCAATCGTTGTTGATTGATGTTAACGATGATTTTTTTCTGTATTTTTCTAATTTAATTCTATGTGTGTCGGTAATGGTATTGAGCTGAAAATTATCATGATCTACATTGATTAACTCTTTAATAACTTTGGTTTTAAAGGATCGATTATGGCCCAAATAATAAATAGCTTCAATTAAATTAGTTTTACTTTGTGCATTATCAGCAATAAATAAATTAATATTTTTACCAGGGTTGATGAATTGATTATTGAGATTGCGAAACTGATTAATAAGCAGTTTATTAATAATAGTTATAAAAATCAATAATACTAAATGCGCATAGGCATAACAATATATTGATAAATGTCATCATTCATACTACTTAATAAACAAGATTGATTTTCTCCACCAGGTATCACCATATTAATCTCATTGGTGTGTAATTTTTCTAAAATTGAAATTAAGTAATGGATATTAAATGCAATTTCAATTTCTTTATCAAAATTTTTGGTGTTGATTTGTGTCTTAGCTTGTCCTCTTTCAGAATGTGAAAAAATATGTAGTTGTGAGTTTTTAAATACTAATTTAACCCCTTTAGTTCGTTCTTCAACAAAAATTGAAGCTTGTTGTAGTGAATTTAAAAAAGCTAGGCGGTCAATAATAATAGTATTGTTAAAATCTGTAGGTAATACTTGTAAATAATTAGGAAAATTACCATCAATTAATCGACTAATAATGGTTGTGTTATCGCTAATAAGATAAAAATAATTATCTGATAAATGAATGTTAATATCTTCATGTCTATTTTTGTTAAGTAGCTTGGTTAATTCAAGCACTGCTTTTCTTGGCAAAATAACTGTTTTTTTATTGGGCAAGTTATTGATTTGTTTTACTTCGCCAATAGAAAGTCGATGCCCATCAGTTGCAACAACAATGATACTATTTTTATCAACTTCAAGATATAAACCATTTAAGTAAGCTCTAATGTCTTGGTTACCCATTGAAAAACTAGTATTTTCAATTAAATCTTTTAAAACGTGTCGTTTAATTTTAATGATATCACTATTTTCTATTTTTGGTAATGATGGGAAATCTTGATGATTAAAGGTGTTAAGTTCAAATGAATTTTTATTAGCTTTGATATAAATTTTAGAACTTTCAATGATAAATTCGATGATTGTATCTTCTGATAATTTTTTGATAATATCAATTAAATCTTTTGCATAAATTGTAAAAGAAACTTCTTCTTGGGTTTTTATAACTTGAGAAACTCTTATCTCAATTTCCATATCTGTTGTGGCTAAAGTTAGTAAATTATCTTTAAGTTGGATAAGGACGTGAGAAAGAATAGGTAATGTTTGTTTTTTCTCAACCACACTAATAACTGTTTGCAAGGGTTCAAGTAGTTCTTTAACGCTGAGTTGTGTGTTCATTCAAAAAATCCTTTTATTAAAAAGTTATTATTAATATTAGTATGGTTATTTTATGTTAATAATGGTTATTTTTCTTTAAAAAATAAAGTTTTAGTCTGTTGATAACATTTAAGTATTTTATGTAAAAAAATGTGGATATGTGCATAAATTTTGTAAAGTGTTTAGGTTGTTGGTGTTGTTCACAGTTGATTGGATAAGTTGGCTGTATATATGTTTATAAATTGGCTAATTTTAATTTTATTAATTCGTAATCATTCTTTATTTCAATGCTTTCTAGGTGTTTTTCTTTGATTTTTTTAATTGCATGTAAAACCGTGGAATGATCTCGATTTCCAAAATGTTTTCCAATTTTACTTAGTGAAAGAGAGCTAAGTTCATGGCAAATGAATATTGCCATTTGCCTGGCAAGTACCATATGTTGTTTACGGGATTTTGAGCTTAAATCAGAGATGGTTAAAGCGTAATGTTTAGCCACTTCTTTTTGTATATCGTTAATATCGATATTTTTAATTTGAGGTTTAATTAAATCACCTAAGGCTGCTTCAACAATTTCTTTAGAAATAAAATCATGATTTATTTTTGAAAAATCAACAAAAGCTTTGAGCTTAAGAAGTGCTCCCTCAAGGTCTCTAACATTAGAAGCAATATGACCAGCAATAAACAAAGCGGTGTCCTCTGTTAAGTTGATGTTAATTCTTTCATTTTGTGATTTTTTAAGCAAAATAGCAGCGCGCATTTCTAGTTCTGGCGGGGTTAAATGCAGGTTTAAGCCTTGGGAAAATCGGGTTTTTAGGCGGTCTTCTAATGATTTAATGTTTTTAGGTGGCTGGTCACAGGTGAAGATAATTTGTTTTTTGCCACTAAACAAAAAATTGAAAATATGAAAAAATTCTTCTTGAGATTTTTCTTTGCCTGCAATTAAATGGATATCATCGACTAATAATAAATCAGCAGACTGGTAAAAAGTTTTAATATTTTCAATGGTGTTGTGCCTCAGGCTAGAAGTAATATTCCTAACAAAGTCCATCAAAGGCACATAGATTATTTTAATATTTGGATTTTTTTCTTTTGCTAAGTGTCCAGCCGCCTGCATCAAGTGTGTTTTTCCAAGCCCAGAGCTGCCGTAAATAATAAAAGGATTATAGGGCGAGGTTTTTATATTTTCAGCAATTTGCTTAGTTGCGCCATAGGCCATTTGGTTGGCATTGCCCAGTACTAAATTATCAAATGTATAGTCTTCAAATAAAGGGGTGGTGTGCTGTTGGGTATTTTGTGAATTTTGATTGGATGCAATACTGATAAAAATTTTTAGATTTTTGTTGTGTTGTGCAACCGCATTTTTGATTTGCGCTTTAAGGTGTTTATTAATGTAGTTAAGCACTTGTGAATTGGGTGCTAATAAAGACAAGGTATTGTTATTTTCAAGTGCTTTTAAGGGTTGTATCCATACACTATATTGAGAAAGGGGAATGTTGTCTCTAAGCGTGTTTAAACATTGTGACCAAGTTTGCGACATAAAAGCTAAATTAAAATTAAGTAATGATATACTAAAGTA